>JBIIYP010000005.1:0-145922 GCA_044346705.1 Flavobacteriales bacterium | reverse complement strand
GTAACGCGCACGCTGTAGAAGCCGGCTGCCAGGCCGCTCACATCCTGTGTGGTGGCTCCGTTGGACCAATCGTAGGTGTAAGGTGGCACACCGCCCGACACAGTGAGATCGATACTTCCATCACGCACACCGAAGCAGGAGATGTTGTAACCGTTGTAGTTGCTTGCTTGCAACTGGAGCGTTGGGGCCTGCGCGAAGACACGCTCAGGGCTTGCGAAAAGAAGCGCTACGATCAACGAACCGCCAACTGCAACACCCCCCCCCCGCTTGGTCCGACGAACGCAGCGTACAACGTGGATGTGTGCGCATGGCGTGGTCGTTTGGTAGGGTGAAGCTACGCGGGATCTATTGGAAAGCAAGCGCAGCGGTGCGAATTCCTCGACAGCCAGTAACTCCCCCCCTCACTTCCACCGCTCCACCTCCACCCGCGCCGTACAGAGGGCATATTCAGCTTCCTGGCGGTTGCTGGCCACCAGCAGGGTGCGGTCCTTCACGTGCTCGCGAAGCAGGTCGCCGTACCAGGCGATGGCCTGGGCGTCGAGGTTGCTGGTGGGCTCATCGAGCAGCAGCAGGGGCGTGTCGCTGAGGATGGCGAGGGCGAGCTTGAGGCGCTGTTTCATGCCGCTGCTGAAGTTGCGCACGGGCTTTTCCAGCGCGTTCTCCAGGTAGGCGATGCGCGCCACATCGGAAGCCTTCAGCCCATCCTTCAACGGCTTGAAGCGCGCGTGGTTCAGCACGGTCTCCGCGAGGCTCAGCTCTTCGTAAAGCCCCAGGTAGGGCGCGGCGATGGCGATGTGGCGGTACACCTCGTCCGGGTCGACGGCTGTGCCTTGCACTGCGTGGGTCACGGTGCCTTTGCTCGGCATCAGCGCTCCGCCCACGAGCATCAGCAGGGTGCTTTTCCCACTACCGTTCGGGCCCAGCAAGGCCGTACGGCTTCCGCTGGCGAAGACGTGCTCCACGTCCCGGAACACGAGCTCGCGGCCGAAGGACTTCGTGGCGTTGTGAAGAGAGATCTGCATCAGGCTTTTCGCGATGCCGGGTCATGCCCGGCATGACAGTCTGCTACTCGGCGAGCCCCCGCATGATCCCCTTGGGACTGTTGCGGATGAAGTCGAGGATCTGGCCGCGCTCGTGGCTGCGGGGCAGCGTTTGCTCCACGCTCTGCACGGCGCGATCCACGTTGGTGTTGCGCACGAAGATCTCGCGGTAGATGTCCTCGATGCGGGCCACGGCGGCATCGTCGAAGCCGCGGCGGCGCAGGCCCACCACGTTCACGCCGACGTAGCTCAGCGGCTCGCGGGCGGCCTTCACGAAGGGCGGTACGTTCTTGCGCACCAGCGATGCACCCGCGATGAAGCTGTGCGCGCCGATGTGGATGAACTGCTGCACGGCCACGTTGCCTTCCAGGATGGCCCAGTCGTCGATGGTGACGTGGCCGGCCAGGTTCACGCTGTTGGCAATGACGATGTTGTTGCCCAGGATGCAGTCGTGCGCCAGGTGCACGTAGGCCATCAACAGGCAGTTAGCGCCCACGGCGGTCTTCTCGCGGTCGGCCGTGCCGCGGTTGATGGTGACGCACTCGCGGATGGTGGTGCCGTCGCCCACTTCGGCGGTGGTCCGCTCGCCGGCGAACTTCAGGTCCTGCGGAATGGCGCTGATCACGGCCCCGGGAAAGATGCGGCAGTTCCTGCCGATGCGCGCGCCGTCCATCAGCACGCTGTTCGGGCCGATCCAGGAGCCTTCACCGATCTCCACGTCGCCGTACACGCTGGCGAAAGGCTCGATGATGGCGTCCTTGTGGATGCGGGCATCGGGATGAACGTAGGCAAGGGGGGAGAGGCTCATCGGTCAGGCGGTGGCTTTGGCAGCGGGCTTGGGGAAGTCCGCAGGCACCTTGTCGCGGGCGATCTGCGCCATCATCTCTGCTTCCACGGCGACCTGCCCGTTCACGTAGCCGTGGCCTTTCATGTGCACGATGCCGCGGCGGATGGGCGTGAGCAGGCTCAGGTGGAATACGATGGTGTCACCGGGGATCACCTTGCGGCGGTAGCGCACGCCATCGGTCTTCAGGAAGTAGGTGGTGTAGTTCTCCGGGTCGGGCACCTGGCTCAGCGCGAAGATGCCGCCCACCTGCGCCATGGCCTCCACCTGCAGCACGCCGGGCATCACCGGGTTCCCCGGGAAGTGGCCCGTGAACTGCGGCTCGTTCATGGTGATGTTCTTATAGCCCGTGATGGTCTGGTTGTCCATCGCCACGATGCGGTCCACCAACAGGAAGGGGTAGCGGTGCGGCAGGATCTTCTCGATGTCGTTGATGTCGTACACCGTCTTGCTGAGGTCGAAGGTCACCGCGGTGCTCTTCTCCTCTTCACGCATCTTTTCCTTGATGCGCTTGGCGAAGCTGGTGTTGCCGAAGTGGCCGGGACGCGCGGCGAGGATGTGGCCTTTGATGGGGCGGCCCACCAACGCGAGGTCGCCCACGATGTCCAGCAGCTTGTGGCGTGCGGGTTCGTTGAAGAACTTGAGGTCCGTGGTGTTGAGCACGCCGTTGCGGCGGATCTCCACGTCCTGGTATTCGCGGCCCAATGCCTTGGCCAGGTCCTTCAGCTGTTCCTTGGTGGTGCCTTCGCGGTCCTCCAGTACGATGGCGTTGTTGAGGTCGCCGCCTTTGATGAGGCCGGCCTTGGCGAGCTGCTCCAGTTCCCGCAGGAAGACGAAGGTGCGACACGGTGCGATCTCCGTCTTGAACTCATCGGCGCGGTACATGCTGGCGTGTTGGGTGCCGAGCACGGGGCTGTTGTAGTCCACCATCACGGTGAGGCGGAACTCGCCGCCGGGCGCGGGTACGCCGAGCATCTCGGTGCCGCGTTCCTTGGTCTCGAACCAGATGGGCTCGTGCAGCACGTACCAGTTGCGGGCCGCGTTCTGCTCTTCGAGGCCTGCGCTCTCGATGGCCTCCACGAAGGGCAACGCGCTGCCGTCCATGATGGGCATCTCGGGTCCGCTCACCTGGATCAAGGCGTTGTCCACCTGCAGGGCATAGAGGGCGGCCAGCACGTGTTCGGTGGTGAAGACCTTGGCCCCGTTCTGTTCCAGCGTAGTGCCGCGCTCGGTGCTCACCACCAGGTCGCAGTCCGCGTTGATGGTCGGCTCGCCTTCCAGGTCGGTGCGCTGGAACTTCAGGCCGTGGCCTGCGGGCGCCGGGCGGAAGGTGAGGGTGACGGGCTCTCCGGTGTGGAGGCCGACGCCTTTCAGTGTCGCGCTGCCCTTGAGGGTGTGCTGCTTGTCTGGGTTCATTGCCGAAGGAATACTAACCACAGATGCACACCGATGGACACAGATGGAGAAAGGGCTTCGCCCTTACCGCATGGCGTTCATGGATATGATCTGTGTTCATCCGTGTTCATCAGTGGTTTTTCGAGGAGCACGCTGGGCAGCTTGAAGCCCATCGATCTGTTTCTTGAGGTCGGGCAGGTTGCGGAAGAGCACGTAGCTGCGCTTGTAGTCGCCGATGGCGAAGGCGGGACTGCCCTGCACGATGGCGTCGTCGGGGATGTTGGAGCCGATGCCGCTCTGTGCCGCAACTTTCACGCGGTCGCCGATGGTGAGGTGGCCGGCGATGCCCACCTGGCCACCGATCATGCAATACTTGCCGATGCGGCTGCTGCCCGCGATGCCGGTCTGCGATACCACCACGGTGTGCTCGCCGACCTCCGCGTTGTGGCCCACCTGGATCAGGTTGTCCAGCTTGGCGCCCTTGCGGATGATGGTGCTGCCGAGCGTCGCGCGGTCGATGGTGCAGTTGGCGCCGACCTCCACGTCGTCCTCGAGCACCACGTTGCCGATCTGGGGGATCTTCTCCTGCTCGCCCTGGGCGTTGATGGTGAAGCCGAAGCCGTCCGCCCCGATCACCGTGCCGCTGTGGATGATGCAGTTGGCGCCGATCACGCTCTTGCTGTAGATGGCCACGTTGGCGTGGATGCGCGTGCCGTTGCCGATGCGCACGCCGTCGCCGATGGTGCAGTTGGGCAGGATCTTCACCTTGTCGCCGATCACCACGCCATCGCCCACATGGGTGAAGGTGCCGATGTACACGTCCTTGCCGATGGTGGCCTTGGGACTGATGTAGCTGGGTTGCTCGTAGCCCTTCTTCTCGTACTGGTGGGCATCGTGCATCTCCAGCAGCTTGCTGAAGGCGGCGCGCGGGTCGGCCACCCGGATCAGGGTGACGTGCTTGGGGATGGGGCGGGTGGGGGTGAAGCCCATCTCCACGATCACCACGCTGGCGGCGGTGGTGTAGAGGTATTCGGTGTACTTGGGGTTCGAGAGGAAACCGAGCATCCCCAACCTGCCCTCCTCGATCTTGCACACGTCGAACACAAGCACCTGCGCGTTGCCGTCCACCTCACCTTGGAGGAATTCAGCGATCTGTCCGGCGGAGAACTGCATGTGGGCCTGTCCGCCAAAGGCGGGAGCGCGAAGATAGCCAGACGGGGCTTGTCGGCAGCGGAGCCTTCGTCACTGTTGGGAGCGGCTGGTTGGTAAGCGGCGAGCGGCAAGCCTATCCGCAGCAGCAGAGCGTTCATCCACCCCCAAGGCCACGAGCGACAAGCCGCGAGCCACGGGCCTTCCTGGAAGGTGAGCGGGAGCGGTTCTATTGCGCCAGCGGCACGGACACGCGCACCTGGTCCCAAGCCAATGTCATGGCCAGGGGGTTGGGCTGGAAGTCGATGGTGAAGAGCTCCTCGGGGGTGGTGATGGCCTCCACGGGCACCACGATGCGCAAGGCGTCGTGCGCGGCCTCGCGGCTGGCCTGGCGATTCCAGTCCACGCCCCAGGGATACATCTTCTTGTTGAAGATCACGGTCCATTCCGTGGCGCCGGGGATGGTCCAGAGCGTGTAGGTGCCGGCCGGCAGGGTGCCTTCGCCGATCTGCAGGGCTTTGTTGGTGCTGAAGGTGGTGGCCTCGTTCGCCCCGGTGCGCCACACCTTGTCGTAAGGCACCAGGCCGCCGAAGATCACGCGCCCCTTCTTGCCCGGGCGGTTGTAGAACACGTCCAGGTCAAGACCGTTCGCCGTGTACTCCACCGCGGACTCGGGACTGGCCAACTTGGTGCTGTACTGAAGGAACTTGAAAGCGATGAAGCCCATGAGCAGCAGGCTGCCGAGGATGATGAGGAACCACTTGAGGAATTTCATGGAGAGGAGAGGGGTGTGTTGGTGGGTCGAAGGTAACCGGAGGGAATGTGCGCATGTGCCCATGTGCGCATGTGCCCATGAGTTCCTCGAGTTCAGCCCCTGAACACCGTCGTGCTGTTCGCCTGCGCCGTGGGTGTCACCACCAGGTCGTTCACGCAGACGTGCGGTGGCAACGTGGTCACATAGAACACCAGCTCGGCGATGTCCTCGGGGCGCAAGGGTTGCAGGCCTTGGTACACCTGCTTGGCCCGGGCCTCGTCGCCGTGGAAGCGCACCACGCTGAACTCCGTCTCCGCCATGCCGGGCGCTACTTGTGTCACCTTGATGCCGTAGGGGAGGAGGTCCTGCCGGAAACCCTTGGTGAGCGCGTCCACCGCGTGCTTGCTGGCGCAGTACACGTTGCCCTTGGGGTACACCTCTTTGCCCGCCGTGCTGCCGATGTTGATGATGTGGCCGGCCTTCCGCGCGATCATGCCGGGGATCACCGCCCGCGTCACGTACAGCAGGCCCTTCACGTTGGTGTCCAGCATCCGCTCCCAGTCGTGCAGGTTCCCGTCCTGGATCGGGTCCAGCCCCGCGGCCAGACCGGCGTTGTTCACCAGCACGTCGATGGTGCTCCATGCTTCCGGAAGGGCCGCGATGGCATGCACCACGGCATCGTGGTCGGTGACATCGAAGTGCAGGCAGTGCACACGGTCGCGCGTGTCGATGGTACCGTACAGGCCTTCGAGCTCCTGTCGCAGGGCCTCGAGCCGTTCCTTGCGGCGGCCGGTGATGATCACGCGGTGGCCTTCCGCCGCAAAGCGACGGGCCGTGGCTTCCCCGAAGCCGCTGGTGGCGCCGGTGATGAGGATGGTCTTGGGCATGGGGCAAAGGAACGCAGGGAACGTTGTGTGCTTGCAAATGCAACCTGGCGTGCATCGGTGGTGCGCGGCTTGCGCGCGCGTCAAAAGGGCTCACACAAGCTCACTTGATCATAGCTTCAAAGAAGCCCTGATAGTGCGTGCGCAAATGCTCGAATGCGAGGGTTTCACCGCGCTCGTATTCCGCCTTATCGAACAATGCTGGGAATCCTCCACCCGTAGAGCTTGCCCATGCGTGCCTTGCGAAGGGAGAAGTATCAACGTTCGCAACGCGATGCCCAGCGTTCGTCACATCGTGGAACCATTGTGTGCCGGTATCCATTCCATAGGAAGCACCCAGGGGCACGGCATCACCAATGGGCATCGTGGCCGGCCTCGCCGTATCGAGGTCCACGAGCATGGTCCATTCGTTAACCCTGCACTCCGGGAGCGGCCATGGTTGCTGTGGATCCACCACGGCCGAATAGCGTTGCGCACGGGCACCTGGATAGCGTGTGGAGAGCCGGGTCCATTCCTCGTAGGTCGGTCTGTATTCCATGAACGTATCCGGTGAGCAGACCTTGGCCGACCACGCCGGACAGTTCCAGCATTGACCGACGGGCCCCACTGCGATATGGCCTTCGATCCGGTCAATCATGGGTCGCAGGATGTTCTCCGTGTAGAGCACATCATTGTGGGTGATGTAGAGATAGCGTGCACTGCTCCGCTCCCACGCGTATTGATAGCGCAATGAGCGGCGGAACGGCCCCCAGCGATGCATGCCCCGCCATGGGAACTGGCGCGATCCAAGCCACAATGGCGGGAGGTAATGGACCATCCGGTTACCCAGGTAACGGCGCAATGCACTGAACTCCGCACCGAACGGTTGGCGGCGTTCCTCGATGAACCAGACCTTTCCGATACCGTCTCCGGCATGCTCCAGCAGTGAAAGCAAGGTAACGGCCGTTTGGTAAGGTTTGCCATACACCTGGATGGCCACGTCAACTGATCCCATTGACTCACTTCATTAGAAAGGAGGAGGGTACACATAGCAAGCGATTCCTTGGTAGACGTAGCTATAAGCTCCGGAACCCAGTTCGCCCCAATTGATCGTGTAAAGATGATCCCCGCTAACTGAGTTTCGGTAACGGTAGAGCGGGAACGTACCCGGTTGTTGCGTAGCGTATGCATAGCCAACAATGCCTTGCGAGTTGTACGGCTGTCCGCTGTTAGCTAATTCGGACTGATTGATCGTATAGAAATGCCGGTGATTGATACTGTGCTCATAGCGATAGAATGGAACCATACCGGGGTACTGGATAGCCCCGACATAACAAGCAATGGATTCGTAGGTATAGCCCGTTGAACTCGGATTGATATCACCAGTCAGTTCGGACCAGTTCTGGGTGTAGAAGTGATCATTGTTATTGTGGTTGTGGTAGCGGTACAAGGCTTGCGTTCCGGCCAAAGGAGGAAATTCCGGGTACATGAGGGTCAGCAGGTACCGATCATAAAGAGTGATCGTAGTCGTACCCGCAACAAAGACGCTGTTCATCAGTGAGCCAAAGTCTGAGGCACTTGCCGTTCCATTCGCGAATGTTGGATTGTATCCCGGCGTTTGTGATGCCCATAGATCCGTATGCACGAATCCGATCGTGTGGCCCAATTCATGCATCAACGTGAGCTTCTTGCTCGAGAGCGGCTTGGAGTTGTGGTAGGCACTTATCTGAAGAGGATTACCCGCATTACCACCGGAAGGCAGATATGTCTGAGCGATCACGGTCGAAGGAGACAACACCGGAACCATGTATGCCCGAATGTTGTAGTTGCCCGAGCTACCGACCGTGAAGTTGATCGTTGAGTTAGGGCTGGCGTTCCACTCAGCCATTGCTTGACCCAGCGCTGTATTCCACCCAGTTTCAAGATTGTCAGCCCAGACCTTGATGTTGATCTGGTTCGCCGGTGAAAGGAAAAAGGATGTGCCCACCCTCGCCTGTTTCTGCATGAGGCGTTTAACGTCACGATCAGATAGGCACATGTCTCCGTCAATAACGTAGCCGGAATCCATTCGGGTGATCACCGAATTAGCAAAGCCCATGCTTTTTAAGGAACGTGATGTTCTCGTCCATGGCCTTCATGCTGGGACCAACTGGGGCTTCGTGCCTGCAAGAGGTCATTAGCCCAAGGACTCCGATCAACAGAAACAGCGTTGGTGTTCGCATGGCTTGCGGGTGTGTAAGTTCTAAGGTAACCCGAATTTCAACTTGCTCCTGGCGCAACGTATCGAGCCGTTCCTTGCGGCGGCCGGTGATGATCACGCGGTGGCCTTCCGCCGCAAAGCGACGGGCCGTGGCTTCCCCGAAGCCGCTGGTGGCGCCGGTGATGAGGATGGTCTTGGGCATGGGTGCTTTCGGGTAGGCTAGGGGGCGAAGTTGGGACAATGAGCCCGTTCGCATAAAGTCGCACAGGCGTCCCGCCTGTGCCACGGCATTGTCATCGCCTTACCTCATCCAACGCCCATTCGGCCATACCCGGAATACTGCCTGCCACGCGCTTTACATCGGGCAATTGCCGCTTGGGTCGTTTCGGTTCCGATCGACGCACGGCTTTGGTGCGGCTTGGGCGTTTATTGCTGAGCTTTCCCATGGGTCAGGGCCTTGCGCCGAAGGTAAGCATGCTCCGGCGCTTCCCCGAAGCCGCTGGTGGCGCCGGTGATGAGGATGGTCTTGGGCATGGGGCAAAGGAACGCAGGGAACGTTGTGTGCTTGGTCTTTCCACCTGGATGCATTGGCTGGGGAAGAAGAAGAAGGAGAATCCTGAGGCCCGCCGGACCACCAGGACGCAGGGTCCCCGATCCGGGGTGGGATCACAGGTGGGGAGGCTCTGCGCCAGTGCAGGAGTTAAGTTATCAACGCGGCAGCAGCTTTTTCCACAAGCTCACTCAATAAGGCGCGCACGGGCTCCGCCACATTTACAGCACCTTGGTATTTTCACCCCCATGCCCCTCAGCCGCCGCGAGATCCGCACCCGTGCCACCCGCTTCGTAAAGGAGTGGGCCAACGCCCACAACGAGGACGCGGACGCCAAGCCCTTCTGGCAGGAGTTCTTCGACGTGTTCGGCATCCGCAGCCGCACCGTGGGCAGCTACGAGGTCCACGTGAAGAAGCTGAGCAAGGCCGATGGTTACATCGACTACTTCTGGCCCGGCATGCTGCTGGTGGAGCACAAGAGCAAGGGCAAGGACCTGGAGAAGGCCTTCATCCAGGCCAACGACTACTTCCACGGGCTGAAGGAGCATGAGAAGCCGCGCTACCTGTTGGTGAGCGATTTCCACCGCTTCCGGCTGAAGGACCTGGAGACCGGCGCGCTTACCGAGCTCACGTTGGACGAACTGCCCCAGCGCATCGAAGTCTTCGACTTCATTTCCGGCTACACGGTGCGGGCGGTGCGCGCGGAGGACCCCGTGAACATCAGGGCCGCAGAGCTGATGGGGCGGTTGCACGATGAGCTGAAGGCCACCGGCTACGAAGGGCGCGAGTTGGAGGTATACCTCGTGCGCCTGCTCTTCATCCTCTTCGCGGACGATACCGGCATCTTCGAGCGCGACGCCTTCTACAACTTCATTGAGGGCCAGACGCGCGAGGACGGCACCGACGTGGGCGCGCAGCTGGCCTTGCTCTTCCAGTTGCTGAACACGCCGGACGCCAAGCGGCCGAAGAACCTGGACGAGCGCCTTGCCGACTTCAAGTACATCAACGGCAAGCTCTTCGAGGGGCACCTGCCGCTGGCCTCGTGGGATGGGGCCATGCGTGTAACGCTGATGGAATGCGCCAGCCTGAACTGGAGCGCGATCAGCCCCGCCATCTTTGGCGCCTTGTTCCAGAGCGCCATGGACCCCAAGCAGCGGCGCAACCTGGGGGCCCACTACACCAGCGAGCAGAACATCCTGAAGCTGATCAAGCCCCTGTTCCTCGATGAGCTGTGGGAGGAGTTCGAGAAGGTGAAGCATACCGCTCCATCTCCGGAACAACGCAAGAGAAAGGACCGGGTGCTTTCACCCATTGAGAAGTTCCACAAGAAGCTTAGCGAACTGCGCTTTCTCGACCCCGCCTGCGGCTGCGGCAACTTTCTGGTGATCACCTACCGCGAACTGCGCGAGCTGGAGATCGAGGTGATCAAGGCCCAGCTGAAAGGCCAGCAGGTGGTGGACGTGGACAAGTTGGTGCTGCTGAACGTGGATGGCTTCTATGGCATTGAGATCGAGGAGTTCCCTGCGCAGATCGCGCAGGTGGCTTTGTGGCTGGTGGACCACCAAATGAACCAACGCATCAGCGCGGCTTTTGGGGAGTACATGGTGCGCATACCGCTGGCGGCCAGCGCCACCATTGCGTGTGACAACGCGCTACGGCGCGATTGGCAGGGCCTACTGCCCGAAGGCAAGCGCTACGACTACATCCTGGGCAACCCGCCCTTCATTGGCAGTAAGCTGATGACGGAGGAGATGCGCACGGACATCCTGAACGTGTTCCCCGATGTGAAGGGCGCCGGTACGCTGGACTTCGTGTGCGGCTGGTACGGCCTGGCCGCGCGGTACATGATCGCACACGGCGGCAAGCACACGCGCAGTGCCTTCGTGAGCACGAACAGCATTACACAGGGCGAACAAGTGGGCGCCTTGTGGGGTCCGCTCTTAGCCAAGGGCATCAAGATCCACTTCGCGCACCAGACCTTCCGGTGGAACAACGAGGCGCGCGGTGTGGCTGCTGTGCATTGCATCATCGTGGGCTTCGCGGACTTCGACGTGCCGAAGAAACGGTTGTTCACGTACGCTGATGAGCGAAGTACGCCATTGGAAGAAGTCGTTGGAAACATCAATCCATACCTGTTCGCAGGGCCGAGCATCATCGCCGAAGGGCGTATGACCTCAATTTCGGGCGCGCCGTCGGTTGTCAATGGAAGCATACCTGCCGACGGAGGAAACTTGATCCTTGATGAAGTTGAGTCTAGGGAGCTACTTCAAAAGGAACCAGCTGCCGCCAAGTGGTTGCGACCATATGTCGGTGCCGAAGGATTCATCAGCAACGAGTACCGAAAGTGCTTATGGCTAGTTGAATGCTCTCCAAGCGAGCTTAAGGCGATGCCACATGTTCTTGAGCGCGTGCAACGAGTCCGAGAGATGCGTCTTGCAAGTGCTAAAGCACCAACTCGTGAAAAGGCAAACACGCCAACACTTTTCACCGAGAACCGGCAGCCCAAGACAGGAACCTATCTCGCGATACCACGCACCTCTTCGGAGAATCGCCGCTACATCCCCATGGGTGTTCTCAGCGCTGAAGTCATTGCCGCGAATGACCTTCAGATGGTGCCCAACTCCACGCTCTATCAGTTCGGCGTGCTTTCAAGTGCTTTGCACAACGTATGGATTCACGTCACCTCTGGACGTATGAAGAGTGACATACGATACTCTGCGAAATACACCTACAACACCTTCCCCTGGCCTGAGCAACCGAGCGCCGCGCAGAAGCAGGCCGTGGAGGAAGCCGCGCAAGGGGTGCTGGATGCTAGAGCAAGCCACAAAGGCGCCAGCCTCGCCGATCTGTACGACCCACTGACCATGCCACCCGATCTGGTGAAAGCCCACCACACCCTGGACAAGGCCGTGGACAAGTGCTACCTGCCTGTCCGGCAGGCAGGCCGCCCCCAGCCCTTCACCACTGATGCCAAGCGGGTGGAGTACCTGTTCGAGCTGTATGAGAAGTATACTGCGGGGTTGCTGGCGGGGGAGAAAACGAGAAAAGGGAAGAAGGCATGAACGCACATGGAAACTGAAGAAGCAGCGATACTAGCTGACCGTGAAAGGGTGCTCGGCCTTGAAGCAGGCCGTTACTATCATCATCTCTGGCGTCAACTGGTTCTGATGCATGACACACTGCGTGAGTTGCGCGTGCTCTCGGAGATCCGCACGGGCGAGCTCAATGTTGCCGCGCCGTTGCGTAAGCGGTTTTTCAGGATGGTCTGGGGGGCCTATGGGCGTGACCTCATGCATGGGATCAGTGCCATAGCTGACCCTTCCAAGGCCAAGGGTTTCAACAACGTGAGCCTTGAAGGACTGATGGCAATGCTGGGTCGACATGGAGTGGTAAGCTGCGAATACAAGCAGGCACTTGTGGTTTTCAAAGATGCAGCTGCGCCGGTGGAGGCTTATCGCAACAAGCGCCTCGCACACTTCGATGCGGAGTTCATCCTGAACGGAACGGCAACAGAGGTCAACGCAACACTAGACCAGATAGAGGCGTGCCTGATAAGAGCCGGCGAGGTCATGAACGTTGTGGAGCGTGAGTACTTCCATAACTCGAGTGTTATATATATGGACCCTTGGGTACCGCCTGGCGGAATAGCTACACTGATCAACATGCTTCCAAAAGGCGCTTGACCGTTCATGAGCCAACAATCCTACCCGCACTACATGCCGCCCGCTCTGGCATGGCCCACCACACCCGCTGATGTGAATACCATCGCCAGTAGCTTCGAGGGCAAGCGCACCAAGAAGCGCCTTGAGGAGGTGACGCGGTTGCTGGAGACCTTGGCGGCGTTGGGGAGGGCGCGGTTGAGTGGGGATGGGTGGATGGGGGTGTAGCACTCTCAAGAATATTCTGTTTCGCATCGTTAAGGAACAATAAAAACCATGAAACAAGCACCGCAGAAGGCAGCATTGGAAAGGGCAATTAGCTTGGGCAAGGAATGTATGCAAGCCAAGTATCATGAGCGGCGAGGTACGGCATTTGAACCTGAAATTGTATATGCTAAGTATTCTCCATTCAAAGCAGCGGCACTCTCCGTTCTCAAGAACATTGCGAACCCTGCACTTGAGTACTACGATGTAGTCGAAGGCCTGCTTAGCTCGCGGTTTGTGCGCAAGGCCGAAGGTGCTATAGCAGTTCTTGAGGAATTGAAGCACGCCATAGAGAATGGTTACTTGTCAGAGTTCCGGAGAGTTGTGGCTGCTTCTGTTTTCTCTGACTACTTGGAAATGGCCGAGCACTTGATTGTCGAGGGATACAAGGACCCGGCTGCAGTCATTGTGGGCAGCACTTTGGAAGAACACATGCGCGAGCTATGCCGTGTGCATGACATTGATACCGCGGATGACAAGGGAAGACCAAAGAAGACAGAACTGTTGAATGATGATCTTTACAAGAAAGACGTCTACAACCTCTTGGACAAGAAGAACGTGACCGCATGGCTTGACCTTCGCAACAAGGCCGCACACGGACATTACGGCGAGTACAACCAATCTCAAGTCGAGCAGCTTCTAGTAAATGTGCGTGAGTTCATTGCACGGGTGCATTGACATGGTTAAAGGAAAAGCAACCAGATGCTCGCCAACCTCCTCATCCTCCTCGGCATCGCTGGTGGTTATCCCCTTGTACTACAGGATGACAATCTGGAGCAGTTCCATATTCCACCCGATCTGTTCTGATCCATGGCCCGTTTCCTTACCACCACTGAGACCAGCGCGGTCATTGAACGCGTGATACGCGAAGCTGAAAAGGAGCTCACGCTGATCAGTGCTTACGTCTACCCGAAGATCATCTACATCGACCGGTTGAAGGATGCCGCAGCTAGAGGTGTGCGCATCCGCCTGATGTTCGGCAAGAAGAAGATGGACGATCGGGTGCGTGCGCAATTTGAGCAGGTGCCCAACCTGGAGATCTACTTCCTTGAAGAGCTCCACGCTAAATGCTACTTGAACGAGCGCAACGCTGTGATCACCTCATTGAACCTGTTGAACAGCTCCGAAGCCATAAATCGGGAGATGGGGGTGCTTTTGAATCGTGAGCAGGATGCAAAGGCATACGAGGAATGCAAGCGCGAAGTGGAGTCGATCCTTTCTGCGGCCACACCCGTGAATCGGTCGAAGAGCAGCGCGAAGTCTGCCGAACAGGAGCGAGCCACAACCACACCGGCTGAGAAGCGCACGCCCAGTGCGAGCAAGGGGGCGCCGGCACCGAAGCCGACAGCCAGAGCGTTGCCTGAGCAAGGATTCTGCATCCGCTGTGGCGATGCGATGGATTGTGATCCGGACGCACCTCTTTGCCTGGAGGATTTCAAAGTGTGGGTACGACACAAGAACCCCGAGTTCGTGGAAAAGCGCTGCCACACGTGTGGCAAGTCCGCATTCGTGAGCATGGCCGACCCGATGTGCAATTCCTGTAGCGTTAGCTTCGCTGGCCCCCTTCGGGCGCTCGATTCAAAGCGCAAGGGAGGCATGGTCTTTGGCCGCCCTACGTGGCGGCTGAAACGTTCGTAGTTCGCTTTCTTTATACTCGGACTTGTGGATTGGGGAAGAAGAAGAAGGAGGACCCTGAGGCCCGCTGGACCACTAGGACGCAGGGTCCCCGATCCGGGGTGGATCACAGGTGGGGAGGCCCTGCGCCAGTGCAATGGAGTCAATCAAGCGTTGAACCATGGACCCACTCTCGCTCTTCGGCCTTTTCGCGGCAAGCTTCAGGAGCGTCCCTACTGGCGCGGACCCAGCACCCGTTATTCCGATCTCCAACATCAAGAACAAAGCGATCACTGAACGACCATGAGGATCAATTGGTCCATGCCCGCGCACGTGCGCCCGCACTATCAGGCTGAACTTGCCGCAAGCCAAGCGGCCCGCGCACTGGGCGACCTGCGCACCGAATGGCACCATCTGGAGCGAGCGCACATCCTCGGCCAGCGCTGGCCCATGGAACACAATGCCGTGCATTGGCGCATGCTCTCGTTCGGATTCCGTGTAAAGGACGTGAGAGAAATGATCGGCCAGTTGCCCCGATTGGTCTTTGGCGGCGTGAAGAGCTTCGTTGGCACCGTGCCCATCGGCAACACGGGCGGGGCGAACGTACCCCCGATGCGGCCCATGCATGTACCGGAAGATCTGCGGTCGATCCTGGCATCGGAGCAGTGAGCTGCCCCCCGCGCCCGCCCACTGCTATTCCCCCAACCACCGTGGCCACGCCAAGTAGAACTTCTCCACGGGTCGCGCCATGGCCTGGATGCCGAGGTTGTCGCTGGCTTCGGCGATGTCGCGCACGCTGCCGTCCTTGTACAGGAGCTCGATGCGGTCGTAGCCGGCATCGTAGGCGTTGTTGACGATGCTGCCGGTGAGCACGAAGCGGTCGGTGTCGGCGATGTCGATCTTCAGGTGCTTGGCCACGGCCTGCTTCAGGGCGTCGATGCGGTCGGCCTCCCAGGGCGTATCGCGCAGGCGGATGCGCAGGTTGTGGCGTTCCACCAGGTCGGTGCTGAGGCGGCTGAGGACCGGGTCCGGGTGGCGCATCCACACCTTCACGGCACCCATGATGTCGTGGTCGTCCAGTCGCAGGAAGTCGGCGAGGACAGCGGGATCCTGGAAGCTGGCACGGTTCAGCTGGGCACCGAGGAAACGTTGCAGCGCCGGGCTGGCGAAGACCCCGGTGCCTCCCATGGCCAGTTGCTTGGCGCGGCGCAGCGTTTCCACCAGCATGAGCTCGCAGGCCACCACGGTCTTGTGCAGGTAGACCTGCCAGTACATGAGGCGCCGCGCCACAATGAACTTCTCGATGCTGTAGATGGCTTTCTCCTCCACCACCAGCCGGTCGTCCACGATCTCGAGCATCTTGATGATGCGGTCGCCACCGATCACACCTTCGCTGACGCCCGTGTAGAAGCTGTCGCGGTTCAGGTAATCCATGCGGTCCACGTCCAGCTGGCTGCTCACCAGTTGGTGCAGGGCGTGGCGCGGGTGCTGGTCGCGGAAGATCTTCAGCCCAAGCTCCAGCCTGCCGCCCATCTGGTCGTTCAGGGCGTCCATCACCAGGGCGCTCACGTCCTCGTGCCCGATGCCTTCCACCAGGCTGTGCTCCAGCGCGTGACTGAAGGGTCCGTGCCCCACATCGTGCAGCAGGATGGCGATCGCCGCGCCCAAAGCCTCGTCCTCACTGATGGCGTGGCCCTTGTCGCGCAACGTACCGATGGCCAGGCCCATGAGGTGCATGGCGCCCAGGGCGTGGTGGAAGCGGGTGTGCAATGCCCCGGGGTACACCAGGTGGCCCAGGCCCAGCTGCTTGATGTAGCGCAGCCGCTGGAACCACGGATGGTCGATCAGCTCCAGCACCGTGGGGTGCGGCACGGTGATGAAGCCGTAGATGGGGTCGTTGAGGATCTTCTTCTTCACAGTGGGGGAGGCGCCCCTCTCCCCGGGAGAGGGGTCGGGGTGAGGGTGAAAGGCCGTATTTTCACGGGCCGAAATTAGCGGAAGCCGGGCGCCTTTGGCGCTGAATGTCAGGCAAAAACCGCTATGGGAGCGAGATCGATGAGCGCGAACATCCTTTGGGCGGACGATGAGATCGACCTGTTGCGGCCGCATGTGCTGTTCCTGCAGGACAAGGGCTACGTGGTGGAGACCGTGAACAACGGGCTCGATGCGGTGGAGCTCGTGGGGAAGAAGGAGTACGACATCATCTTCCTCGATGAGAACATGCCCGGCCTCAGCGGGCTGGAAACGCTGAGCCGCATCAAGGCCATCGCGCAGCACACACCGGTGATCATGATCACCAAGAGCGAGGAGGAGCACATCATGGAGGAGGCCATCGGCAGCAAGATCAGCGACTACCTGATCAAGCCGGTGAACCCCAACCAGATCCTGCACAGTCTGAAGAAGCACCTGGAGGGCCGCCGGCTGGTGAGCGAACGCACCAGCACCAACTACCAGCAGCAGTTCGGCCGCCTGAGCATGCGCCTGGGCGACAAGCACGACACCAAGGGCTGGGCGGCGCTGTACGACGAGATCGTGCGGTGGGAGTTGGACCTGAGCGGCAGCGCCGACCCCGGCATGCACGAGATCCTGCGGTCCCAGAAGGCCGAAGCCAACGACCTGTTCAGCCGCTTCGTGGCCGAGCACTACATCGATTGGGTGAACGGCAAGGGCGTGGACGTGCCGCTGCAGAGCCACAACCTCTTCAAGGTGAAGGTGGCCCCCCACATCCACGATGAAGGCTCACCGCTCTTCATGGTGCTCATCGACAACCTGCGGCTGGACCAGTGGCGCGTGCTGGAGCCGATCATCGGTGAGTTCTACAAGGTGGAGGAGCAGAGCGCCTTCTACAGCATCCTGCCCACGGCCACGCAGTACGCCCGCAACGCCATCTTCTCCGGCCTCATGCCCAGCGAGATCGAGAAGCGTTTCCCCGGCAAGTGGATCAACGAGGACGAGGAGGGCAGCAAGAACGCCCACGAGGATGAGTTCCTCGCTGACCAACTGAAGCGGCTGGGCAAGAACGTGAAGCACAGCTACCACAAGATCACCAGCCAGGCCCAGGGGCGCAAGCTCGCCGAGAACCTCGGCAACCTGATGAGCAACCCGTTCAACTGCATCGTTTACAACTTCGTGGACATGCTGAGCCATGCGCGCACGGAGATGGAGGTGATCCGCGAGCTGGCCGAGGACGACGCGGCCTACCGCAGCATCACCAAGAGCTGGTTCGAACATTCGCCCTTGTTCGACATCCTCAAGGGCATCGCCGAGAAAGGCGGCCGCGTGCTGATCACCACGGACCACGGCACCATCCGCGTCACCGAGCCGAGCAAGGTGATCGGCGACCGCAACACCAACAGCAACCTGCGGTACAAGTTCGGCCGCAACCTCACCTACGAGGCGCGCGATGTGCTCGCCATCAAGGACCCCGCGCAGGCCTTCCTTCCCAAGGCCAACGTGAGCACGGTGTACGTCTTCACCAAGAAGGACTTCTACTTCGTGTACCCGAACAACTACAACCACTTCGTCAACTTCTACCGGAACACCTTCCAGCACGGGGGCATCTCGTTGGAGGAGATGATCGTGCCGGTGGTCTACCTCAAACCCCGCTGATCCGCATGAGCGCTGTGCTTCGCCTTTCGCGTGCCGAGGATGCCCCTGAACTGGCGGCGGCCCTGTTGCATTCCTGCGGCGACCGCCGCGTGTTCGCCTTCCGCGGGGAGATGGGCGCGGGGAAGACGACCTTGATCAAGGCACTGAGCGCTGAGCTAGGCGTGGAGGCCGGCACCAGCAGCCCCTCCTTCGCCATCGTGAACGAGTACGCCGGCACCACCGGTCCCGTCTACCACTTCGACCTGTTCCGGTTGAAGGCGGCGGCGGAGCTGGAGGGGATCGGGTTCGCCGAATACATCGACAGCGGCCACTACTGTTTCGTCGAGTGGCCGGAGCTGGCCCGCGACCTGCTGCCCGCCGACACCGTATGGGTGCGCCTGCAGGAGCATGCCGGCGGTGAGCGCACCGTGCAACTGGACCTATCCCCCGCGCCGAGGGCTTCGGTGTCCTACGCATGAGCACCAGCCAGGAACTCCTCAAGCAATTGGCCCGCGAGGTGGCCATGCTGCCCCAGGAACAGGCGCAGGAGGTGGGCCGCAAGGGCCGCAACCTCTTCATCGGCCTTCCGAAGGAAACCTCCTTCCAGGAACACCGCGTGCCCCTGACCCCCGCAGCAGTGGCCACCCTGGTGAGCCGCGGGCACGACATCCTCGTGGAGCGCGGCATCGGCCAGGCCGTGCAGTTCCAGGACAGCGACTACACCGAGGCCGGTGCCCAGGTGGTGGAGAGCGCCGAGGAGGTGTTCAAGGCCGACCTCATCATCAAGGTGGCGCCGCCCAGCCTCAAGGAGATCGAGCTGCTGCGCCCCAAACAGATCCTCATCAGCGCCCTGCAGCTTACCGTTCAGCCCAAGGATGCGCTGCGCAAGATGATGGAGAAGAAGGTGAGCGCCGTGGCCTGGGACTTCATCAAGGACCGCGAGGGCATCTACACCATCATCCGCGCCATGGGCGAGATCGCGGGCAACACCAGCATCCAGATCGCCGCGGAATACCTCAGTAGCGACAAGGGCGGCCAGGGCCTCATGCTTGGTGGCATCAGCGGCGTGGCACCCGCGGAAGTGGTGATCATCGGTGCCGGTACCGTGGGCGAGTTCGCCACGCGCGCCGCCATGGGCCTGGGTGCCAGCGTGAAGGTCTTCGACAAGAGCATCTACCGCCTGCGCCGCCTGCAGAGCGACCTCGGCCAGCGCATCTACACCAGCGTCATCCAGCCCGATGAACTGAAGCTTGCCCTGATGCAGGCCGATGTGGCCATCGGTGCGCTGCGCCCCGAGCACGGTCGCACGCCGATGGTGGTGAGCGAGGACATGGTGAGCGAGATGAAGGCCGGTTCCGTGATCGTGGACGTGAGCATCGACCGCGGTGGCTGTTTCGAAACAAGCCACGTGACCACGCACACCGATCCCGTGTTCAAGGAGTATGGCGTGATCCACTATTGCGTGCCCAACATCGCCAGCCGGGTGCCGCGCACGGCGAGCTATGCCCTCAGCAACATCTTCGGTCCGCTGCTGCTCACCATGGGCGACCGCGGTGGCTTCGAGGAGCTGATCAAGAAGGACCTCGGCATCCGCCATGGCGTGTACCTGTACAACGGTGCGCTCACCAGCGAGATCCTCTCAGAGGCGTTCCGGTTGCCGTATAAAGACCTGGACATGTTGTTGGCGGCGTTCTAAGGAAGGGAGAGTTGAGGCATGTGCGCATGGGCGCATGTGCATATAGGCGCATGGCCTCGGTCGTATCATCGTCGAGGCACCGACATCCTATCTGTCCAGGAAATGCCCCCAGCGTTGGGTGGTGCTTTTTTTCCGCAAGGTTCTACATTGAGGAAAACACATTGACGATGAATTCGGCAGAGGAGTTCGATGCGAACGCATGGATGGTTTCGTTCTGGGAGGAAGGAGTGGGCGATGTCCAACCACGATATGGAGAAGGAGGACGCCGACGGAACCCCTTGGTGGAGGAGGCCTTCGAGATGGCGAGCAGGGTCATGGACTATAGCGAACGACTGGTGCGAGTGAACCACGTCTTTGCATCCCAGATCCTGCGAAGTGGTACCGCGGTCGGCTCACACACGCGGGAGGCTCAAGGCGCTGATAGCCTCGCTGATTTCGTGCATGAGATCAAGATCGGTTTCAAGGAGCTAGAGGAAACTGACTACCGCATGGAGCTATGCCATGTGAAGGGCCACTATCCGCACGACCCTGAACTGATGCGCCGTATCAAGGCGCTCTTCCCGCTGTTCAACAGCATTCTTCGGACTTCGAAAGAGCGCCTCGCCAGCGAGCGACGTTCCAAGAAGGGCTGATGAGGAGGGAACCCGCACCTTTGCCGTGCATACGACCGTGGGCACATGCGCCCATGCGCCCATGCGCACATGGATCTTAAGCGTAGACTTCAACTTTACCTGATCGGCTTGGTGCTCGGCGGCCTCATGGCCTGGGCCTTCTTCGGAAAGCGACTCTCCAACACCGCCTGGATGCCGGAGGACCGGATCAAGCTCCGCCTGAAGACCACCTTGCTCAAGGCCCATCCCACCGCCGAGGCCCAGATGGCCCAGTGGCCCACGGACCTCAACGCGATCCGCGCCTCCATCGACAATGCCGAGGTGCTCTTCAAGATGACGCGGCGCAGTGGCGATAGCCTATACTATTCCATCCAGGCCACCGTCGCTGAACGGAAGGCCTTGCTCACCGTGCTGGCCTTCCGCGATTACCGAGCGGATTCCACGGCGACGTTGTGGGAGTTGAAGGGTAGGTGAACGTGCTGGGATCACCGCTGGAGTGGTGAGTAGCGAGTGGCGAGTGAAATGCCCCGAGGGGAATTCACTCGCCACTCGTCACTCATGACTCGCTACTCAGCACCTCTCAAGCAGAACGGCCCGATGATCACCATGGATCACCGGGCCGTTCGACTTGGTGCGCAGGCTTAGCGGGCGAGCACGAAACGCTGTGTGAGCACCTGGCCGTTGGTGCGCTCGGCCTGGATCACGTATACGCCATCGGGCTGGGTGCCCATGTCCATGCGGGGGCTGGCGCCGTTGGCGCTGGAGACCACGCGGCCCTGAAGGTCGAGCACACGGGAGGTGGCCACTTCCGTATCGATCACCTGCAACTGGTACCCGTTGGCAGCCAGAGGAGCGATGAAGCGCAGCGTGGATGCGCTTGCCTCGTCGATGCCCACAGAACCCACCGCCGTGTTGCAGTTCGTGGAGATGAGCGAGCTCAACGTTTCGTTGCACAGCAGCAGGTTGCTGATCCAAAGGTCGTTGTACTCGCAGGGATGCACCTCTTCACCTACGGTCGGTGTGCCTTCAGCACGTATCTCCAGCTCCAGTCCGCCGGATAGCTGCGTGTTGTACACCTCGGTGATCTGTGTGGTCGGCACATGCACTGTATCGCCTACGGCCAGCACGTTGGCCGGTCCTGGTACCATGGTGTAGCTGCCACCATTCGTGTTCAGCACCCGATAGAAGTAAGTGATGCCAGTAACGGGTGTCACCGGGAAGAACAGGTTGGCCTGGACGCCCGGATAGCAGCCGCCACCGAACACGGTGATGGCACTGATCTGCATGTCGATGGGCGCACCTACGATCCAGTTCTGGGCCTGGGTGCTGACAGTGGCGGTAAGGGCGAGGATGAAGGCGGAATGTTTGATCATGTGTCGGTGAGTTGATTCAGCAGCAAAGGTCTAATTTCTTGGATACGCTGATCGTGGTCACACGACCACTTATCAAGAAGCCTGCGCAGCGATGTACCCACGATCAGGACGTGTTGTGGGGCGTGGATCTCAGGACGCACCGGGGACATAGGGCTTCATGTAGCCCTCGTGCGCCATCTTCTGCCCGATCTCCATGAACTTCTCCTTCTCCGGCCAGGCCCACGTGGCGAGGCCGTCCACGTAGCGGTTGAACATGCAGAAGGCGGCGGCGATGAGCACGGTGTCGTGGATCTCCACGTCCGTGGCCCCGGCGGCACGGGCCGCAGCAATGTCCGCCTCGGTGACCTGCTTGCCGCCGCGTTGCACCTGGTGCGCCACCTGCAGCAGCGCGCGCATCTTCTCGCTCAATGCTTCGTTCGGCAGACCGGCCTTGATGTCGTCGATGAACCCGACCGGCTTGTCGAGGTGGGCGCAGGCCGCAGCGGCGTGGCTCGTGTGGCAGAAGTGGCACTCGTTCCACCAGCTCACACTCGCCGCGATGATCTCGCGCTCGCCGGGCGTGAGGGAGTTGGGGCCGCGCAGCAGCACCTCCACCAGTTCGCGCAAGGGGCCGGCGGTCTCCGGTCGGTAGATGAGCAGGCCACTGATGCCGGGACTGTGGCCGGGGGGAAGGTTGATGTGGGGCATTGATGTTCTGTGTGTGCCGCAAGTTGTCACAGGATCCGGGAATGCCGGTGGTCCGGGCGCGAAGCCCAACGTGGGTTGGGCGGATACACGACCTCGCCATGCGAACCTCAGATCACCTTCGGCCCGAAGCGCTCCGTGATGAGGCGGTCCAGGGCTTCGCGGTGGAGAGAAAAGTTATCAACCTTAGATCCATTCCCCCCTTATAGATGTATAGCTTTAGAGAGAACCCCCAAAGTCATGTTCCCACTTCCCACTCCCTCTCCCTTAGCCTCGCGGCTATTGAATGCGATCCTTGCGCTGTGTTTTTGTTTTGCCACGCTCAGTTCGCATGCACAGGTCTTTGACATGACCAACGATACCGATTGTGATGTCTACGTCAAGCTGGTATTTGGCAACGGGCCATGTCCGACTTCTCCGCCGATAGTGACCCAATGTGTGATGTTGCCGGATCATTCGACGATCACCATTACGCCACCTGCGGGTTCAACCACCCTTCGAGGAGTTGAAATGCACTGCTACAATTCGTCATGCTCCACTACAGCCCCGCCTTCTTGGAGCTGCACGGGACCTACAAATCCTCCGGAGTTTCCATGCGCATGCGGGGACAAGGGATACATGAAGTTCAATGGCAGCCAGAAGTATGGCTTCAAGCTTGACTACTACCCATGAGACGCTGGAGGGCGCTTCCGGCCTTCGCGCTTTGTCTATCCTGCGGCTTACAAGCCCAACAGCGGAACTGGAACTGGTATCTGCCCGGAGGTGACCAGTTCGATTTTAGTGGTGGTGTACCGTCGCTGGCTACTGGGTTGCCGCTGGCGACCTCAGCAATATTGACCTCCGTAGCACCCATGAGCGATGCTCAAGGGATACCCTTGTTCTACGCGCATCGCGACGGAGTTCGCGATGCGACATATCAGGTGATGCCGAACAGTCCGGACCCAGATTCCATCCCGTTCACGTACTACAGCCAATCCCTGATCGCACTGCCATATCCAGGTCAATCCGACCTCTATGTAGTGTGCTACACGGGTGTGATCCCGAATACCTCAACCACCAAGGCCATGACCCTGGTGGTGGACATGTCCCTGAATGGTGGCCTGGGTGATGTGGTGCCGGGCAGCTTCCAGTTGCTTGCGGATAGCACCACTGCTCATGTGACCGCGGTGCCGGATGAGGAAAATGGCTATTGGATCCTGTTGCACCGGTTCAATTCGGACGAGTTCCTGGTTCATCAACTCACCAGCAATGGAATTGATCCGATCCCTACGATAAGCAGCACGGGGCCGGTGCTGCTTGCCACAGACCCCGTCAACACCACCAACTCACTCTACTTATCGGGAACGCTGGTGGCCAATTTGGAAGGGGAGCAGTTGGCCATGACCGCAAGTCCGGGAGGCTTGTTCAGCGACCTGATCGCGTTGCTTGGGCTTTACCGCTTCGACCGCAACACTGGTTCGATCCAATTCCAACACGGCTTGCCGGTGGGTAATGTCGCACATGGTGTGGAGTTCTCTCCGGATGGGTCCAGGCTGTACCTGGTGGAAGAGCAGGCCACGGATTCCGTACCCATGAACTTGGTCCAGTTCACCATAAGCGGCAACGACAGCCTCAGTATCGCGTCTACACGGTACGTTGTATCCACCGCACCTCTTTCCGGAGCGGTCGGGAGCGTCCTGCACAATGTGGTGCTCTGCCCGGAGGGCAAGATCCGTTTGCGCTCCCACCGCGATCAGAACTCGGACCTGACGCTGATGGATGTGATCCACAAGCCCGATAGTGCCGGCGCCGCCTGTCAGTTCCAACTGAACGAGTTCACTACGTCCTTGGGTTCGCGTGCCCTGCCGAATTTCTGCAAGCGCTATCACGATAGCGAACCAGCATGGTTGTCAGTTCCCGAGCGAGATGGTTCTTCGTTCGCACTATGGCCGAACCCGTCCGATGGTAAGGTCCACGTGACCGTTGATGCAGCAGGGAGCGGTACGAGGTTGTCGGTGGTGGATGTCATAGGACGGCTTGTACACAGTCCTGTTCCAGTTCAAGGGATGACCAGCACGATCGACATGCAGGGTCAGGCACCAGGCCTTTACTTCATGCGCGTTCAGGATCGATCAGGCTCGGTGCATGCGAAGCCCTTCGTGCTTACAAAGTGATCCTACGCAGTAAAGATGGAGCCCGGTCGCGTGATCGGGCTTCTTCGTTTGGTGCGTTCCGGGTTGGATGATCCACTTCTCCCTCACACCACCTTCGGCCCAAAGCGTTCCACGATCGCGCGGTCCAGGGCTTCGCGGTGGTCCGGGTGGGCGATGTCGCGCAGGGCCTCGGCACGTTGGCGGAGGTTGCGGCCGTAGAGGTAGGCCACACCGTGTTCGGTGACCACATAATGCACGTGGGCTCGCGTGGTGACCACGCCCGCTCCTTGTCGTAGGAAGGGCACGATCTTGCTGGCGCCCTTGCTTGTGGTGCTGCACAGTGCGATGATCGGCTTGCCCCCTTCGCTCAAGGCCGCGCCGCGCATGAAGTCCATCTGGCCACCCACGCCGCTGAACTGCTGCGTGCCGATGCTGTCCGCGCACACCTGCCCGGTCAGGTCCACCTCGATGGCGCTGTTCACCGCCACCACGCGCGGGTTCTGCCGGATCACATGGCCCGCGTTCACGTATTGCGCATCGAGGAAGGCGAATTGCGGGTTGTCGTCGATGCGGTCGTAAAGCGCCCGCGTGCCGATGGCGAAGCTGGTGACCACGCGGTCCTTGTATTTCTTCTTGTAGCGGTTGGTGATCACCCCACGCTCCAGCAGGTCCATGATGCCGTTGCTGCACATCTCGGTGTGTACGCCCAGGTCCTTGTGCGTGCCGAGGCTTCGCAGGATGGCGTCCGGAATGGCGCCGATGCCCATCTGCAGGGTGCTGCGGTCTTCGACGAGTTCCGCGCAAAGCTGTCCGATGCGTTCTTCGTTCGGCCCGATGCGGCTGGCATAGTCCACTTCGGGAAGCGGGTCATCCACCTGCACCATGGCCGCGAAGCGGCTCACATGCACCTGGCCTTCGCCGTGTGTGCGTGGCATCCGCGGGTTCACTTGGGCGATCACGAGCTTCGCGTTCCGCACGGCACTGCGCGCCACGTCCACGCTTACGCCCAGGGTGCAGAAGCCGTGTCGGTCCGGCGGGCTTACGTGCACCAGCGCCACATCCAGCGGCAGGATGCCGCGTTCGAACAGGAGCGGGATCTCGCTGAGGAACACCGGCACATACTCGCCGTATGGACCGTTCACCACCTCGCGCACGTTCTCGCTCACGAAGAGGCTGTTCACGAAGAAGCTGTTCTGCACCTCGGGCCGGTTCAGGTCCAGCTTCCCGAGGGTGCTGATGCTCACGAGTTCCACCTTCTCCAGTTCGGCGTGTCGTGCGAGCAGGGCGTTGATCAGCGTGAGCGGTGTGGCGGCGCTGCCATGCACGAAAACACGGTCGCCGCTCTTCACCAGTTGAACAGCCTCTGCGGCGGTCATCCGTTTCTCCATGCTGCGAAGGTCGGTACCGGCTTGCGGAGAAAGGAAGACCTTCATCAGGGCATGCCGGTCTTTCGGGCTCGATGGTGCCTGCGCGAGCCTTTCCCGGCATGGGTCGGTGGATGGGCGCTCGTACTTCAAGGCGCGGACCGCTATCAGGTGGATCGATGTGGCGGCGCTGCCGGCGGGGCTCATTGCCCTTCGTGTGAACGGGGCCGTGGTGCGCTTGGTGAAGAGGTAGTTGTTCGCAGCTCGTGCATCGTTGTTCGTGCATCGTGAACTCACGATCCCTACGGACAACGCAAAACGGGTTCGTGCACCGTTGTTCGTGCATCGTGAACACACGGTCCCCACGAACAACGACCAACGCACAACGACGCTCACTTCCCGGCCTTGGCGCGGCGCTCTCGCTCCTGCAGGATCAGCGTGAGCTCGCGTCCGCTCTGTCCGCGGGCGCTGGTGTTCTCGTTGGCGCGGCGCATCAGGTAGGGCATCACTTCGCGGACCGGTCCGTAGGGCACATACTTCGCCACGCGGTAGCCGGCCTGTGCCAGGTTGTAGCTGATGTTGTCGCTCATGCCCAGCAGCTGGCTGAAGCAGATGCGCGGGTCCTCGTGCGCGAGGCCTCGTTCGTTCATGAGCCGGGCGAGCAGCAAACTGCTCTGTTCGTTGTGCGTTCCCGCTACAATGCGCACGCGATCGATGTGGTCCACGCAATAGCGCAGGGCCGCATCGTAGTCCCGGTCGCTGGCGGCCTTGTCCGGCTGGATGGGGCTGGGGTAGCCTTTCTCGGCAGCGCGTTCGCGCTCCTTCTCCATGTAGGCGCCGCGCACCAGCTTCATGCCCAGGAAGTAACCCTTCGCCTTTGCTTCCTCGGTGCTGCGCTGCAGGAACGCGAGGCGGTCGTGGCGATACAACTGCACGGTGTTGTAGATCAGCGCGTGCCGGGTGTTGTACCGCTCCATCATGCGCTGGGCGAGGTGGTCGATCGCGTCCTGGATCCAGCTCTCCTCGGCATCGATCAGCGTGGGCACATCGGCTTCCGCCGCGGCGGCGCAGATCTTCTCCATGCGCTTTTGGGCGCGCTGCCACTCAGCCTCTTCCGCAGGGCTCAACGCGGCCTTGGCGCTCACCTTCTCCAGGATCGCCACCCGCGCGATGCCGGTGGGCTTGAACACGCAGAAGGGCACTTCCTTCCGTCCTTTTGCCACGGCGATGGTGCGCAGCACTTCCGCCACGGTATGGTCCAATGCATCCTCGTTGTCCGCACCCTCCACGCTGTGGTCCAGGATGGTGCCGATGCCGCTCTGCGCGAGGACCTGCGCGGTGGCCATGCTCTCTTCAATGGTCTCGCCTCCACAGAACTGCTGGAAGATCGTGGCCTTCACCGCGCCACGGATGGGCAGGCGCAACGCCAGGGCGAACTTCGTGAGGCCCGCGCCTGCGCCCGTCACCGTGCGGTTCCCGATGATCTTGAAGAGCCAGTAGGCCTTCCAAAGTGCGTGGTCGCTCTTGTGGGCGAAGGCGATGCGGGTGTCGCTAAGGTCGGGTAGCGTGGGGGCGTTGACGGCCTGGGGTGCAGGGGACTGCATTGCGGCGTGCGGGTCTGGTTCGTTCCTTTGGGCTGCTGGCCTTTTCGGGTCGGCCCCTGTGGACCGCCCAAAAGTAGCCAATGACCGCATCCAGCAAGGACGTTGAGGAGCTTTGGGCGGGCGGACATCCGGTCTACCTCGGTGCGAACGTCCTGCCCATGCTGGAGCGCTGGATCGAGTTCGAGGCGCCCCCGACCCAATGCTATGTGCTGGGTGACAGTACCACCTTGCGCACATGCCTGCCGGAGCTGCTCGCCTTCGTGCCGCACCTGCAGCATGCGGAGCCCATCGAGATCGCTCCGGGCGAGGCCAGCAAGTGCATCGATGTGTGCAACGCGATCTGGGGCCACCTCAGCGACCGTGAGGCGGAGCGTGGTGCGTTGCTGGTGAACCTGGGCGGCGGGGTGGTGAGCGACCTCGGTGGATTCATCGCGGGAACGTACAAGCGTGGCATCCGCCATGTGAACGTGCCCACCAGCCTCATGGGCATGGTGGATGCGGCCATCGGTGGCAAGACCGGCATCGATGCATCAGGCATCAAGAACCTCGTGGGCCTGTTCAATGACCCGCTCGGCGTGTATGTGCATGTTCCCTTCCTGCGCACCCTGGGAAAGCGGGAGCTGCTGAACGGCGTGGCCGAGATGATCAAGCACGGACTGGTGCGCGATGCCGACCACTACCATGCGATCTGCGAGGCCCCCCTGCACGACATCGCTGCGCTGGCCCCGCTGATCCATCGCTCCCTTGCGATCAAGTGCGTCGTGGTGAACGAGGATCCCTATGAGCATGGCCTTCGGAAGCTGCTGAACTTCGGTCACACCATCGGCCATGCGTTGGAGGCCCACTCGTGGGAAAGCCAGCAGCGCGGCCTGTTGCATGGCGAGGCAGTGGCCATCGGCATGATCTGCGAGGCGTGGATCAGCATGCGCCAGGGCCTGTTGGACAGGGGCTCTTTCGACCTGTTGGAGGCGCACCTGCTCGGATTGTACAAAGGCTACCCGTTCAACGACGATGATCATCACCGCCTGGTGCAGCTGATGCGCAACGACAAGAAGAACGCCACTGGTGGCTTCCGCTTCACCTTATTGCAGGGCATCGGGCGTTCCGTGGTGGACGTGCCGGTGACCGCGGCACAGGTGGGTGAGGCACTGGACCATTACCGACTGCTTGTACGCCACCATGACGCGCATCACGATCCGGAGGCCTGACGCGCCCATCCGCGCCACCATTCACCTGCCACGGAGCAAGAGCATCAGCAACCGCGCGCTCATCGCGGCATCGCTCGCGGGCGATCTGTCCTGTCTTGAGTTCCTGAGCGACGCCGACGACACGCGCATCCTGCACGGATCGCTGCGCGACAAGCCCCGCGTAATGGATTGCGGGCTGGGCGGCACCACCTTCCGGTTCCTGCTGGCGTGGGCCGCGGTCCAGCAAGGGGAGGAGCACTTGCTCACCGGCCATGCGACGTTGCTCGAGCGTCCGCACGATGACCTGATCGATGCGTTGCGCAAGCTGGGTGCGGTGATCGAGCGCACCACGGAAGGGTACCGCGTGAAGGGTGTTCGGCTCAAGGGCGGCACCATTGCGTTCGACAGCCCGATCAGCAGCCAGTACCTCAGCGCCTTGATGCTGGTGGCTCCGCACATGGACAAGGGCCTGCGGATCGAATGGCGCGGCACGCAGCTCTCTCGCCCGTATGTGGAAATGACCGCCAAGGTGATGCGGCATTTCGGCGCGGAGGTGGAAACGGTGGAGACCGTGATCGATGTTCGCCCCGGACACTACCTGCCGAGACCGTTCGAGGTGCAGTGCGATTGGAGCGCGGCAGCGTTCTGGTATGAAGTGGTGGCCCTGGCACAGGATGCGGAAGTGGAGCTCATGGGCCTGAAGCGCGATGGCTGGCAGGGGGATGAACGTGTAATGACGTTGCTTGGTCCCTTCGTTGGTTCAGAGGTCAGGGATCAGGGTGTGTTCCTAAGTTCACAGAGTATCGACCATGGATGCGACCCATTACCGGGATTCCGGCTTATCGACCTGGCTGCGACACCTGATCTTTTCCAACCAACTCTTTCCGCATTCGCAGGCCAGTTATGCCCAGTTACGTTCACTGGACTTGGCACTCTCAGGGTCAAGGAGACGGATCGCATCAAGGCAATGGTGGACAGCCTCTTTCGTCTAGGGCATTGGATTTCGGTCACCCCTGACGGCAATGTTGATAGTGAGAACGTTGCATGGAGCGCGCGGAGTGAGGGGCCATTCAGGGTTTTCGGGGACCACCGCATGGCCATGGCCCTCGCGCCTCTGGCGTTGGTCACAGGCATCATTACCCTGGAAGACCCGGACGTGGTGAGCAAGAGCTACCCGCGCTATTGGGAGGACCTCGAGGAAGCGGGCTTCGGCGTGGAATGGTCCACCGATTGAGCGCCGATGGTGCACGTTGTACCTAAGCTGTGGGTCGTACTTTCGGAGCATCCTAACCGAAGTCCATGTCCCTGAACCGCGATCTGCTCCCGATCCTCGTCCTTGCGCTGCTCTTCGCCTCCTGCGCCAAAGCGCCTGAAGGCTCTTCGAAAGAGGAGGAGTCCGCCATTGAAACCGCCGAGGAGTTCGGCGAGGCACTGATCTGGCAGACCGAGCGCATGCGCGATCCGGCCACCGGTGAAGTGCCCGACAACATCCGCGCGCTGGAGCTGCAATTCGCGAAGACCCTTCCCAAGCGCGATGCCACCAAGAGCCTGAGCTGGACCCATCGCGGACCCAACAACCGCGGTGGGCGCACCCGTGGTTTCGGCATCGACAAGCGGAACGCGGACATCCTCATCGCCGGAGGGGTGAGCGGTGGCATCTGGCGCAGCACCAGCGGTGGCCAGGGATGGAGCAAGATGCTCGCGCCGCAGGCGGTACAGGCCATCAGTTGCATCGCGCAGGACCCCCGCACCGGTCGTGAGGACACGTGGTACGCTGGTACGGGCGAGAATTACGGCGTAATGAGCGGTGCCAGCTTCAGTGCCCTGCTCAGCGGTAGCGGCATTTACAAGAGCACGGACAATGGGCTGAGCTGGAGCCTGCTGCCCGTCACCGAGGCCTTGGACTACAACCGGTTCAATCGGAACTACAGCTTCAAGCAGGTCAACCACATGGAAGTGGACCCCACGCGCAACGACAGCGATGTGGTGCTGGCGGCGGTGTTCAACGGCATCTTCCGCAGCAACGACGGCGGCGCCAGCTGGAACACCGTGCTCGGGCTCGATACCACGGTGTTGCTGTACCAGGAGTACACCGACCTGCGCGTTACCCCCGATGGCGTCTGGTACGCGGCGTTCAGCAGCCCCGGCCCACAGAAAGGCATCTGGCGCAGCACCGATGGCCTGAACTGGAACAAGATCGGTGTGGGCAGCTGGCCCGCCAGTGCCGAACGCACCGTCCTTGCCATCGACCCCAGCGATCCCAACACGGTCTACTTCTTCGCCGTCACCCCCGGAGCAGGTGTGCAGGCGCATTCCCTTTGGAAATTCACCTACCTCAGCGGCGATGGAAGCGGCACCGGTGGGCAATGGACCAACCTGAGCAACAGCCTTCCGAATAATTCCTGCACCGGCTACTTCACCTTCAATTTCGCGCCTATCAACACACAGAGCGGCTACGACATGTGCATCGTGGTGCATCCCACTCAGCCGAACGTGGTCTACATCGGTGGCACCAACATCTACCGCAGTACCGATGCCTTCGCCACCAACACCAACACCACGTGGATGGGCGGGTACAAATGCAACACGACCGACCCCAAGGACTATGTCTATCCGCTGCACCACCCGGACCAGCACTGGCTGCAGTTCCATCCCAGCGACCCTGACGTGCTCTTCAGTACGAATGATGGAGGCGTGCAGAAGACCCTGGACGCCCTTGCGGACAGCATCATTTGGGATGACCTGAACGATGGCTACCTCACCACGCAGTTCTACACGGTGGCCATCGAAGAGGGCAATGCCACCAGCCCGAACATCATCGGTGGCACGCAGGACAACGGCTGCTGGTATGCCATGAACGACCAGGCCGTCAGCGACTGGAAGTACGTGCACCAGGATGACGGAGCTTACGTTGCGCTTCCCGAAGGGCAGCCGTTCCAGCTCAGCAGCAGCCAGCAGGGGCGCCTCTACAAGAAGACCATTGATGCCAACGGGGTGATCACCGGCTACGAGCGCATCGACCCCACGCTCGGCACCAACAGCTACAACTTCATCAACCCCTTCATCCTCGATCCCGGCAACAACAACCGGTTGTACTGGGTGAGCGCGAACAAGATCTGGCGCAACAACGACCTCGCCGGGATCCCCATCACCAACAACTTCTACGACCGCATCGATACCAACTGGGAGCTCATCAACGGGGCTACCCTGACCAGTGGGCGCATTGGCGCCTTGGATATCAGTGCGGCCGATCCGGGTACCATGATCTACGGCACCATCGCCGGGCGCCTATGGCGTTGCGACAGCTTGAACACAAACCCGCAGAAGACCCAGCTACTGGGCAGCGCCGTGCTGGGCAATGGCTATGTGAGCTGCGTGGCCGCCAACGACCACGATCCGAACGAGTGGCTGATCACCGTGAGCAACTACAACGTGCGCAGCGTCTTCCATACGAATGACCGCGGCGATACGTGGACGGACGTGAGCGCCAACCTGGAGCAGAACGTCGACGGCACCGGCAACGGACCAGCGGTCTTCTGGGCGCTGATCTACCCCACGTGGAACGGCCAGGAGAACCGGTATTTCGTGGGCACCAGCACCGGTGTGTACAGCACATCCGTGATGGACAGCGTGAATACCGTGTGGGAGCAGGAGGGGCCGAACACCATCGGCAATGTGCCCATCAACATGATCGCGGCGCGCGGCAGCGATGGCACCATCGTGGTGGGCACGCATGGCAACGGCGTTTACAGCGCCAGCCTGCCTGCTGCGCCGGTCGGCATCACCGAGACCGCATCGCCGATCACATTGGCGCAGCCTTGGCCGAACCCCGCCACCGATGAGGTGAACGTGATGGTCTACGTGTCGCGCCCCGAGCGCCTTGAGGTCACCGTGCTCGACATCAATGGCCGTGTTGTGCTGGACCGTTCCCTGGGTGAGCGGACCGTCGGTAACCATCGCTGGACATGGGATCTGCGAAGCCAGCAGGGACAGCGCGTTCCCACAGGAACATACTTGATCCAGTTCGCAACAGGTTCCGGGATCTCTTCCGCCTCACGGGTGGTCGTTCGCTGAGAAGTGCAACAGGGAAAGTGCAAAGTTCAACGTGCAAAGTGAAAAGTGTAAAGTGCGTTTTGTGGGATCACAGCGTTGATGCAATGCCATGGCCACGGAAGAAGACATCAACGAGGGTTCTGGCCTGACACCGGGCGAAGTGCACCTGGACCTGTTGGTGCCCGACATCCTTTTTGCTGAACCCTCTCTGACTTATGGCAAAGCCAATGACCTACTGGCGCGCGTGAAGCGTTTCGCGTTGGATGTGATCCGGTTCTATACGTCGTTACCAAAGGATGACGTGAGCCGGGTCCTAGGGAGGCAGCTACTGCGTTCGGGTACCTCTGTGGGTGCCAACTACAGGGAAGCGCGACGAGGGCGGTCCACAGCCGAGTTCATAGCCAAATGGGGTGTTGCACTCACAGAGGCGGACGAGTCCCAGTACTGGTTGGAGCTGATCATCGAGAGCGGAACCTGCTCGAATGATCAGGCCCAGGCCCTTCTGGATGAAGCTGCCCAGCTCACTGCCATTTTTACTGCCGGTGATCGCACCGCACGTGGCGCGAAGTGATCACAGGTCAAGGTGCTCGCACCGGTTCCATCGGTCTTCCTACTTTGCACGTCGCACGTTGTAATTGGTACTTCGCACGTTGAACTTCGCACGTTGAACTTCGCACGTTGAACTTTGCACCTTGAACTTTGCACCTTGAATTTTCTTCTCCATGGCATTCCCCTCAGACCTCGAGATCGCGCAGAAAGCGCAGCTGAAGCCCATCTCCGCCATCGCCCAAAAGCTGGGCATCGACCCCGAGGTGATCGAGCCTTATGGTCGTAACAAGGCCAAGCTGCCGCTGAACCTGATCGATGACGCGAAGGCCGCTAAGGGTAAACTGATCCTCGTCACCGCGCTTTCGCCGACCCCCGCTGGTGAAGGCAAGACCACCACGAGCATTGGCCTCAGCGAAGGGCTCAACAAGCTGGGCAAGAAGAGCGTCGTGGTGCTGCGCGAACCTTCGCTCGGGCCCGTGTTCGGCATGAAGGGCGGTGCGGCCGGTGGTGGCTATGCGCAGGTGGTCCCCATGGAGGACATCAACCTCCACTTCACCGGCGACTTCGCGGCCATCGAGAAGGCCAACAACCTGCTCGCAGCGCTCATCGACAACAACCTGCAGAACCGCAAGCGCACGTTGAACATCGATCCGCGCACCATCGCCTGGAAGCGTGTGATGGACATGAACGACCGCGCGCTCCGCGACATCACCATCGGCCTCGGTGGCACCGGCAACGGCATCCCGCGTCAGGACGGCTTCAACATCACGCCCGCCAGCGAAGTGATGGCGATCCTCTGCCTCGCCACCGACATGGACGACCTGAAGAAGCGCTTCGGGAACATCTACGTGGGCCAGCGCTGGGACCGCACACCGGTGTACGCCCGCGACCTGAACGCGCAGGGCGCCATGGCCATCCTGTTGAAGCAGGCCATCATGCCCAACCTGGTGCAGACGCTGGAGAACAATCCTGCCATCCTGCACGGCGGCCCCTTCGCCAACATCGCACAGGGTGTGAACAGCGTGCTCGCCACCAAAATGGGCCTGAGCCTCGGCGACTACGTGGTGACCGAGGCGGGCTTCGGTGCGGACCTGGGCGCCGAGAAGTTCTTCGACATCAAGTGCCGTGCGGCTGGTCTGAAACCGAGCGCCGCGGTGATCGTGGCCACCGTGCGCGCGCTGCGCTACCATGGAGGCGTCGACGTGAAGGAGGTGAACACCGCCGCGCCCGACAAGCTGAAGGTGGGTCTGGCGAACCTCGGTCGCCACATCGAGAACGTGGCCAAGTTCGGCGTGAAGGCGGTGGTGGCCATCAACCACTTCCCCACGGATACCGCCGAGGAGATCGACATGATCAAGGCATACTGCACCGAGCATGGCGCCGAGGCCGTGCTGAGCCAAGGCTTCGCGAAAGGTGGTGACGGCATGACCGATCTGGCGAGCGCCGTGCTCCGTGTGGTGGATGCCGGTCAGAGCAACTTCAAGCCGCTCTACGACCTCAACCTCCCCATCAAGGAGAAGATCGCCACCATCGCCCGCGAGATCTACCGTGCCGATGGCGTGGACTACAGCGCCGACGCCGAGACCGCCCTGCGCCGCATCGACAAGCTCGGCCTGAACAACGTGCCGATCTGCATGGCCAAGACGCAGTACAGCTTCAGCGACGACAAGGCCCTGCGCGCCGCACCCACCGGCTTCCGCATCACCGTGCGCGACATCGAGATCAGCGCCGGCGCCGGCTTCGTGGTGCCCATTTGCGGCGAGATCATGCGCATGCCGGGCCTGCCCGAAGTGCCCGCCGCCGAAGGCATGGACATCGATGCCAACGGCGTGATCAGCGGGTTGAGCTGAAGTCGCACAGGCGTCCCGCCTGTGTTTGTGCATCGGTCGCAACAGGCGGGACGCCTGTTGGACGTTACCCCTACAGCACCAACACCCGCTGCTGCATCACGCGCCCATCCGCACCGGTGAGCGAGACCAGGTAGGAGCCGGCCGGCAGTGAGCTGATGTCCACGTCAGCGCGCTCACCCGTGAGCTGCTGCTGCAACACGGTGCGTCCATCGAGCGCCATGATGCGCACGTGTTGCAGCGCCGTGCCCGATGCCGATAGGGTGATGCGGTCCCGCGCCGGGTTGGGGAACACCTGGAACTGCACTTGCCCATGGGCCTGCCACCCGGTGCTCGTGCTAGCCATCAATTCACTTGTGTTCGTGCGGATCGGCGGGTTGAAGTCGAAGAAGATGTCGGCCGCGTTGGCCAGCACGGTGCCCGCCGCCAGCGGCTGCAAGGGCCGGATGCGGAAGCCCACGGCCCCGTGGCTCAGCGGCTCGTTGGTGTTGCTGTCGGGCAGCAGGATGTTGGCGAAGCGCCATTCCACCACGCGGTCCGGCAGGAAGTTCACGGTGAACGGATGGCTTGCCGCGCCCTGCTCGAAGGTGGCCATGTCCAGGTCCGCCTCCAAGGTGTCGACCACCACCACGGTGAAGGCCGTATCGGTGCCGGTGTTCTGGAAGCGGATCACGTAATCGATCCATTCGTCCTGCGCGAGCAAGTAGTTCGTTTCGCTCTGACGGGTGCTGGTGAACGCCGTCTTGTCGTTCGGGTCATAGCTACCGGTGATGATGCGGGTGGCGGTGTACGTGTTGTTCGTGGTGTTCGCCTCGGGTCCGTTGTTCGTCGCGCTGAACGCCACGTTCACCTGCTGGCCGAGCACGACCTGGGTGCCTACCAGCACCACCAGCTGGATGCCTTTACTCGCATACGGTGCCAGCGCTTGCAGGCTCCACGTAAGCGTATTGCCGTTGACGGAGGAGGGGGCGGGAACGGCGATGCCATACGTGAGCGCATTGTCCAGCACACACGATAATTCCACTGTTGCGCTGGGTTGTGAAGCGCTGTTCAGCACATGCGCCCAAACGGTGTGAGCGAAGCCGGGCCGGGCGGCGTTGTTCACGGCGGTCACCGTGAGGTCCATGGGGCTGGTGCTGCCGGCACCGATGTCCAGGGTCGTCACGTTGCCGTTCACGACGAAGGGGATGGGTTGCGACTGCGGACAAGCCGGTGTGACCGTGGGGTCGAGCACGGTGAGCATGTAGCTGCCATCAGCGAGGCCGCCCGCATAGCTCCCATCCGCATTGGTGATCACCAAATGGGCGCCGGGGTCCACCTGCATGGTGCGGTACGCGATCCCCGGTTCGCCTGCATCGGCCGTGCAATCGACATCACTGTCCAAGTAGAGCGCACCGGCCACGGTGCCGCAGCCTTGACCCACCGCTGTCATGGTGAAAGAGAGCGAGCTGGTGCAGGCGCTTGAACCATAGTTGAAGATCGCCGAATAGCTTCCGGCCGCGAGCCCCGTAACGGTATGGCTACCCATGCCGGTGTTCGAGCTGTTCACCACCGTGCCACCCGCATCGGTCACCAAAAGGTCCGCAGGCCAGTTACCATCCTGCGCCAGCGTCACTGAGCCATCGCTATTGCCGCAGGTGGCGGCGGTGATCTGGTCCACGTACCAATGCATGGTGTCGTACACTACCGGGTTGGTGAACGGAACTCCGGTGCTGCTGCAACCGGACATGTCGCTGACCGTGTAGGAATAGGGCTGGTCCCAGCAGAAGCCAAGGAACACCGGATCGCCCTGCGGGGTGGTTGCGATCTGTACGATCGATGGGTCCGACCAGGAGTAAAAGAACGGGCCCGGGCTCACTACCGGTGCCGGCATGGCCATGGCGCCGTTGCAATCGCCTTCGCACGGCACACCGAAACCGGTGTACGCATGTGCACCTGCGTACGTGCCGGAACCCATGTAACCCAGCGAGGGGTCGTTCGGCACCACCACATTGAAGGTCTGCTGCAGCCCCAGGTCGTCAGTGACCGTCAGGTCGTAGTTGCCCGAGGCCAGCCCCGCGATGGAAGCCGTACCCTGCCCGCTCACTGGCACCGGAGCCCAATCGTAACTGTACGGTGGGGTGCCCCCTGTGACCATTGCGTTCGCCGTGCCGTTCATGGCCGTGCATTGCTCCGGTGTGGTGTTGAAGATGCAGTTGAGCTGCCCATGTGCCTCCAGGGTGATCAGCAGCAGGATGGAGAGTATCGATCGCAGCATGGATGGTCGTTGTTGCCTATCTGACGGTCCCTCGGGGGCGGGGTTGCGCGATCCTGAGCCTTCGTTCCACAAGGTAGCGGTGGGCCGCTCAGGTGCGAAGGGTGGGTGTTCAAGTCCGCTTCCGCAATTCCTCCCGCACCTTGAGCAGCACCTCGTTCGCCACACACCCTTTCGCATCCGCACTGTACTCCGGCTTCAGGCGCAACGCGAAGTACATCTGCACCTCACCTTTCCCTTTCACCTTGATCGGTCCGCGCGGCAGCACCTCGACGTATTCCATCACCTGGGCACAGACCGGGCCGCTGATGTTCACCATGCCGGCCTCGCCGTTGCTTTCCATGCGGCTCGCGAGGTTCACCGTGTCGCCCCAAATGTCGTAGGCGAACTTGCGCGTACCCACCACGCCGGCCACCACCGGGCCCGTGTGCGTGCCGATGCGGATGGGCCATTCCGGCTCTCCTTTCGCCCGGCGCTCCGCATTGCTGCGTTCCACGGCTTCGATCATGCCGAAGGCCATGAGCACGGCATCCAACGCGTGGGTGGGGCTGGGTTGCGGAAGTCCTGCGGCGCACATGTACGCATCGCCGATGGTCTTGATCTTCTCCAGCCCGTGCAGATCGCACAGCGCATCGAACAGTCCGAAGTAGTGGTGCAGCTCGCTCACCAGTGTGTCGCTGTCCATGCCGCTGCTGAAGGTGGTGAAGCCTTTGAAGTCGCTGAAGAGCACGGTGCAATGTTCGAAGCGATGCGCAGCGGCACGACCGTTCGCTTTCAACTCATCCGCCACCTCTTCCGGCAGGATGTTGAGGAGCAGTTCCTCGCTGCGGTGTTTCTCTTCGGCCAGTTCCTGCGTGCGCTCGGTGACCATATGCTCCAGGCGTTCCCCTTCGCGGCGAAGACGGCGGGTGCGCAGCTGCACGAAGCCCCAGAAGCCGAGCAGCAACAGCGCCCCGGCACCGACCATGAAGGGCGTGGTGCGGTATACGGGTGGCTTGATGGTGAAGCGGAACTCGGTGGCCTGCTGGTTCCAGATGCCGCTGGCGTTGCGCGCGATCACCTTGAACACGTAGTCGCCGGGGGCGAGGTTGCTGTAGGTGATGCGGTCCGTGGCACCGATCGGGCTCATGTCCGGATCATGCCCTTCCAGCATGAACTGGTAGCGCACCTTCTCCGGATAGGCCAGGCTGATGCCGACGAAGTTGAAGGTGAGGTGGTTCTTGTCGTAGGGCAGCACCAGTGCGGTGGGCAGGCCGGTGAGGCTGTCGCGCCCTGCGCTCCAAGGGCTCCAATCCACGTTCTGGTAGAAGAGCTCGATGTCGGTGATGCGAGTGATGGGCTCGTTCTCGTCGCGCTCGGTGCTTGACGGGTCGATGCGGGTGGCACCGCGCACGGTGCCGAACCAGACCGCGCTGTCCACGTCCAGGTAGCACGCGTTGCGGAAGGTCTCGATGCCGATCAGGCCTTCCTCTCGCCCGTAGTGGTCCACATCCAAAAGCTCCTCTTGAAGCGGATCGAACTCAAGCATGTCCACGCCCTGTCGGGTGCCGATCCACACGTTCTGGTAGGCATCGAGGAGCACCTGTTCCACATAGAGCGAGCTGAGCTTGTCCGCCGGTGTGTAGCGTTTCAGGGTGTGGCCCTGCAAGCGCAGCAGACCGTTGCCATGGGTGCCGATCCACAGGTTGCCGAGCGCGTCGCGCACCATGCTCGTGATCTGCTGCTCCGGCACGGCCAGCACGGGCGTGAGGCCCCACGGCAGGTGGCGCGTGTTGATGACGAAGAGGCCGGTGTCCGTGCCCACCCAGACGCTGTCGCCTGCCGGTACGATGGTGTGCACCATGATCGATGGACCGACGGTGAGTGCCACGTGATCTCCGGGGTCGCAGGCCACACCACGTTCGCCGCCCACCCAGATGCGTCCTTCGTCGTCGCCCACGATGATGTTCACTCGGCCTTGCACCAGCGGTGCGATGGGTCGGAAGCCGCCATTGATGAACGTGAAAAGGCCGCTTCGTTCGGTGCCCACGACAAGCGCCCCGCCAGGTGCGCACCACAGCGTTCGGATGAACGGGTCGGTGAGGCCTTCGGCAGCGCCGTAGGTGTGGAAGCGCCGCCCATCGAAGCGTGACACGCCACCGCCATAGGTGCCGTACCAGATCGTGCTGTCGGGCGCACGCAGGATCGCGCTGACGATCCGCGAACGCAGCCCATCGCGTTCGGTGACGTGCACCAGGGTGGCGCTCACGAACTTGCTGACCCCGCCGAAGGTGGTGCCTGCCCAGATGGCGCCGGAACGGTCCTGGTAGAGGCTGCGCACATCGTTGTGCCCAAGCCCGTTCGCTTCGGTGATCGGGAAGTAGCGGTGTTGCCGAAGCCCCGTGCCGTGCGGGGAGATGCGAAGGATGCCTGCCGTGGTGCCGGCCCACAGCGTGCCGTCACGCGCCACCAGTACGGAGTTCACGCGCATGGCCGGAAGGCCCACGGTGGTGTCGATCACCATGAAGCGACCTTCGGTCCGAATGGCAAGTCCAGCCGTGGTGCCCACCACCAGCCGCGCGCTGTCCACCGCGATGTCGAGCACCTCGCCATGCGGAAGACCCTCCGCTTCGCTCAGCTCGGTCCAAGCCTGATCGAGGTAGCGGAGCAGGCCATCGCTGGTGCCCACCCACATGGATCCATCAGGGCCAAGCGCGAATCGGTTCACCCACAGATCGGACAAGTGATCCCCTGGTGCGGTGAAGGGTGTGCCTTGCGCGGTGAAAACCTTGGAATGACCATTGATATCGCAGGCCCATACGTGGCCATCGACCCCTACGCAGAGGGAGCGGACCCGGGCCTTCAGTGCTCCCTTGAAGGGGTTGAAGCTGTTCCCGTCCCAGCGGGCTATGGCGCCGTCGGCCATTCCTGCCCACAAGGAGCCGTCCGCCGCGCGGTGCAGCGCGGTGACCGAACTGCCGGGGAGGCCCTGTCGCTCATCGAAGGTCTGGAAGGCGCGCCCTTCGCTGCGGCAGGCGCCGCCATCCGTGGCCAGCCAGAGGTAACCCTGAGCGTCCTCGGTCACGGACCGCACCGTGGCGCTGGGCAGTCCGTCCTCCACGCCGAACACCCGCAGGTCGTATTGTTGCGCGGCTACCCGCTGTGCCAGAACGCACAGGATCAGAAGGGCCGCGGCGGAGAGGCGGGGCATGATCGGAAAGGTAGCTGCCCATGATCGCGGCGGCTGAACAAAAAAAATACTCTTCGGAGGATCATTCGCGGAATGTGCGCTTAACTTTTCAGGGTGTCCAACCCCAAAACCCGATGCATCATGAACATCACCTTCAATGAGCTCCGCAAGATCAAGGACAGCCTGCCCGATGGAAGCATCCACAAGATCGCACAGGAGCTGGACCTGAACGTGGAGACGGTATGGAACTACTTCGGCGGCTACAATCATCCCCAAGGCGCTTCCATGGGGGTGCATCTGGAGCCCGGTGCCGGAGGCGGAGTGGTGGCTTTGGACGATACGCGCATCCTGGACATCGCCCGGCGGATCCTGGGCGAGCCGGCACACGCGTGATCGGCATCACCCTGTTGCCCCGGATCCCGCGGCTTCGGGACCGGACCCGCACCAGGGAAGGGCGAGGGACCGATCGGTCCCTTTCTCTTGTTACGGAAGTGCGAAGTTCAAAGTGTAAAGTGCGAAGTTCAAAGTTCAAAGTGTAAAGTGCGAAGTGCGAAGTGCGAAGTTCAACGTGCAATGGCTGGTGGTCCCAGGTCGCTAGCGATCGATCGTATTGACCGGATCGGCATCCATGGTTCACTTCAGACTTTGAACTTTGAACTTCGCACCTTGGAGGTTCCCCTTACCGCTCCACCACCCGGAATTCCACGCGCCTGTTCTTCGCACGACCTTCCTCCGTGGTGTTCGGTGTCAGCGGCTTCGTTTCGCCGTAACCCTTCCACGCCAGGCGTTCCAACTCGATCTTCTCCTTCACCAGCGCGTCCACCACGGCCTTGGCGCGGTCCTCGCTCAGCTTCAGGTTGTAGGCGTCGCTGCCCTGATCGTCGGTGTGCGCTTCGATCTCGATCCGCAGGTACGGGTAGTCCGTGAGCAGGTCCACGACCTTTTCGATCTCCGCTTCGCTCTCGGTCTTCAGCGTGGCCTTGTCGAAGTCGAAGAAGATGTTGTCCAGGCGGATGCGCGTGCCCACGGCGGGCTCCACGTTCAGGATGTCCACCTTCGCGCTGCTGGCGTGGTCTTCAGCCTTGATCTTGGGCGGGGGCGGCACGCTCGTTTTGGGCTTTGTGGTCAGGTCCGTTCCGGGCGGCGCCAGGCGTACGTTCACATCGTCGATGAAGTAGTACGCGCCGCGCTCGCCTTCGGGTTGCCGCTCATGCACGGTGGCTTCGTCGCCATAGAAGTTCCCGATCAGCAGGTAACGTTCGCTGCCGGTGGCCTCGATCACACCGCTCACCTTATGCCAACCGCTCTTTACCATCTTCTCCGCGTTCACCTGTGGTGTGATGTACAGCGGCAGGCAGTCGCGCGTCTTCACCGGCACATCGTTCAGCACGATGCCGATGTTGTTGCTGGCCTCGTTGCAGAAGGGCGCGCGCATCGTCCAGCATTCCACCACGTAGCGTGTGCCGGCGTGCAGCGGTTCGGGCAGGGCGATCTGCAGGTACTCGTGCCAATAAGTGGGCGTGTTGCCTTTGCCGTAGACCTTGATGCCACACATGTTGGTTCCTGTGTGGGGCAAGGCCTTTCCGTTGGTGCGCTTCGCAGGGTTGCTCCAGCACGTCGGGTCGGCGTTGGTGCTGAACAGATCGGGCGTGGTCTCGGTGGGCGACATCCAATCCACCATCACCTCCTCGTTGAACTTGCGGGACTGCTGCGTCCATGCGCACTGCACCTTCTTGGTGACCTCGAAACCTGGGTTGGGGACGAGGTTCGGCATGGTGTCGTTGTTCAGGGTACGCTGAAGTACGCTCTGGGCACTGACCTCGGCAACGCAGGCGACCAGCATGGCGAGAAGGAAGGAGCGGAGAAGCATGCCGCAAAACTACCAGCGGACACAGGGGCGCGGCGGTGCCTGATGACGAATGATCATCAACAGGGTGACCTTTGAAAAGGGGTTGGGTGCGCTGAAATAAGGACCTTGCACACCCCACCTACGCATCTGGGGCTACGGCGGAGAAACCACCAACCTTACCCCCGTCAATATCCGCTTGCCATCGCTTAGGTGCGCACTGTAGAGGCCGGTGGGTTGTGCAGTAAGGTCCAACGCAATGCGCTGCTCCAGTTGCCGGCCTAGGTTGCGGCGCTCCACCAAGCGGCCTTGCGCATCGAAGACCTGGAGCGTGAGATCACCGGCGAGGGCTACGGTTGCTGGCAAGGTGAGTGCAAGGGTGAAGAGGCCGCTGCTGGGGTTGGGGTAGGCGAGTAGGACATTGACGAACCGTTCTGCAACACTCGTGGCTATGTTCCCCAGGAACAAGCGACTTACAAAGCGCTGCGTGGTGTCGGTAAGGGTGCTGTCTGTGTAACCGGCATACGAGCCGCAGATGTACATGTATCCGTTCAGGCTGTCGATCACCAGCCCATCTATCGAACACTTCCAGAGCGGGTTGAAATAGATGCTATCCACGCCGCATGCAGCGAACTCGGGCATGAGCGTTCCGGAACTATCCAAGATGCAGATGCCGTGCCTTGGTTCCCCGTTCACATAGCGGAAATTGCCTGTGGCAATGAACCGATCAGCGGTGAGCGCGGTCAGGCTGGTGACCAACGGGCCTACGAAGGGGCCGTTCAAGGTGCCGTCACTGAATGCAGGTATGGCAAACGTGCTGTCCAAAGATCCGCTCTGGGTGAACCTGACCAGACGGAGCGTATCCTGCGGAGCGCTGCTCCGCCTGAACGAGCCACCCGCATAGACCCGGCCATCCGAAAGGGGTAAAAAAGTATACGCACCGCCCCCATTCACCCCTGTCCTGAACGTGGTATCCGGTGTGCCATCGGCATTGAACCGGAAGATCCAGTCCACCGCCTTGCCTTCGTATTGGGTGCAGTTGCTGCTGCAGATGAACTGGCCGTTGGTCAATTCCATCATCCTGAACATGGCACGCCCCGGTTCGCACCTACGGGGTGTTCGGGTGGTGTCGTAGTAGCCTGTATTGCTGAGCCACACCAGGTCATAGCTACCGACGTGGCCGCGAATGGTGTCGATTAAAGTAATGGAGCCATCCACCAGCACCCTGCCGTCCGGATAGACATGGTAGTCGGACCCCGATCCGCTGTAGTTCATGTAGGGGTCGGTGTTCGGCTGAATGAAGCTGGGGTCCACAACCCCGTTTCCATCAAGCCGCCTAACAGCCCCGGCGCTCACATAGAACTTGTTGCTCCATGGCACGATCCTACCACCACCTGTGAAAGCTGTGAAAACGAGATCTCTGCTCCCATCGGTGTTCATCCTCGTACTACCCCTGTAGGTGGCCCATGGGTCGCTGGCATACCGGATCCGGCCACTGGCGAGAATCTTCCCGCTGGCGAGCAGCGCTATGCTGTTCACGTTCTCCGAAACGAATTCCGTCCGGTAGGTGGTATCCAGCGCGTAAGGTGCTTGCGCAACGCCCTTGGTGGCTGCCGCAAGGGCAGCCACCAAGGTGAGTGTCACGATCGTAGCGCTGCGCATGGTCAGGGTTGTACAACTAGGCGCTGGGCCGATAGCGGCACCCTGTTTTCTGTCATCCTTACGGTGTACACGCCGGGTGCCAAGGCCTGCGTATCAAGCACCACCTGCCCTTGAGCGCCCCGTGCCCGAATACGTTGAACTAAGCGGCCACTGGCATCCTCCAAGTACACCTCCGCTGCAGCTTCTTCCGTAAGCCCCTGAAAACTGACCGCACACCAATTGCTAGCCGGGTTGGGTTGTAGCGTGAAGGAGGGAGCTGCTTGAACTACGGGTGCTTGTAGGCCATAGACCACCAAAGATCGCTCGGTGCGCCCACCGCCGGTGTTGGGCGGGCGGCAATTGCCATACGCTATGCAGAGCAAATTGGCCGCCCAACCGCTCGGGCGGTCGTAATTGTCGGCCACCAAGGTGCTTAGTGCAATGCGTTCTGTCGTGTTCAAATGGTAGGCATCGCGGGCATCGTTCGCCGCGTCGCGGAGCACACCTATATAGGTGAGCATGTTGGTGCGTTCAGCCAATGCGAGGGCCGGAAGTCGTTCGTCATCGGGCAGGGCTTCAATAAGGGTGAAAGCGGAGTACATGTCCCCTTGGGACAACAACAGCGCGGCTTCAGCGAAGCGTGCCGCAGGGGTGGGTAGCTGGCGCCACACCCACAGCAGGGTGTCCGTTGTGGGCGCCACTGTGTCCTGGTGGAACAGGTGGATCAGGCCGTTGGCGGCTTGGGTCATAGCCGTGTGCTTATCAGCCATCTGCCCTTCCAGCGTGCCACGATACGTGGGCGTGCGCCAACTGGCCACAATGCTGGCGGCGATGTACGTAGGCAAAGGGTAGGCAGCGTCTTCTTGCGCCCAGGTGAGGAAGCCTGGCGACTGTGTGGCGTCCGGGTTGGCGATCAACACTTCGGCTTTGATCGCGAGGGGCACGTCGCCTTCGTCCACCAGTTCCTTCAGCACGCCAGCGCTCAAGTAAGGGCTTTTCTCCAGCAAGGAGCTGCGCAAAGCCCACATCTCGACGCTCCACGTGCTGGTGATCTCTTGCACCACATTGTCCGCACTGCCCCCATCGATCAGCTGGTCGTAGATGTAACGGATGTTGCCGTACTCCAATTTGCTAGCCTCCAAAGTGGCGGTAAGGGTACCCAGAGTGCCGCCGCCTGGTTGCACTGCAGGCCCGCTAACGCAGGCATTGTCCGCACCGGTAATGGCCTCTGGCAAGATCTCACTCACGCCAGGAAAGCTCGTGAAATACTGTGGTTGCCCGTCAGCTTGCGTGGGGCGTAGTAATAGGTGATCAGCGGGATCTGCGTGGTGGTCATCTCAAAGTCGAAGCCATTGGAGGCTTGGTCGAAGCCATTGCCCGCCGCCAGCACCGTGCTGCCTTGCGTACCGCGGACCGTGTGGAAATCTTGATCGGCAGGGTCGGCGCCATTCGCCTTTCTGCTCAGGAGGTTGGTGGCGTTGCCGGTATTGTCATTGCACTGGAACTGCAAGCCGATCATATTGCCTTGCCCGAGGATGTCGGCACTGATGCCCTCGCCTGCAAACCCGACGTCCATGCCACTGGCCGTGTTGTTGAACACCACGTCGTTGTGATCGCGCACATAGCCTACCACAATACCTTCCTTCAACACACCAGGGTCAGCCAGGCTTGAAGGACTTATGGTATTGCCTTGAGTGGTGAAGCCGAAGCAGTCGGTGCTGAAGATGGCGCGGTGAGTGCCAAGCCAATTCAACTCGTCAATATTCAAGGTCATGTCCACATCCCAACGCCCCAGCTCAACAGTGTTGTTGGTCACAGCAAAGCCGGGCACGTTGGCGGCGTACACCCCGCAGATGTTATCGGTGAATACGGCGCCATCCACGGTGAAGTAGGCGTTCCCCGCACTGGCGGTGGCATGCACCGCATGGTCCAAGTTGCTGAAGGTGTTCGGTGTGCCGCCGGTGCAACCAGGTTGCACGCAGCTTACCACACGGAAGCGCTGGTTGAAGGCTTCGATGCCGTGCCCCATCTCCAAGCTGTTGCTCAGGTCGGTGCGTTCGTTGCGGAAGGAGCAGGACTGGAGCATAGCTTCGTAATGACCGCGCAATTGCACATGTGCCTTTGGGGTGGTCAGGCTGTAGTTCAGCTTCTTGGTGGTCTTGAATGTTGTCGCATGCAAGGTGGGAGAGAAATTCTGCGACCCTGGCAAGTGGTATACATAGGAGGGGTTTGCCAGTACATCGATCCGGTTATTTACGAAGTTGGAATTATGGGAGACAATGTGGCCGCCCATATCGATTGGGCCATAGTTGCCCATAAGTAATGGGGCCGTGCCAGGTCCAGCTTCAATACCTACCAGAGCATTGCTAATGGTGCTACCGCTTTCAAGGCCAACCCTGCCGTGTGTCACATCGAGTACAGGGTCTAAAAATTCTGAAAGCACCCTCACTCCATCCCACATGCTGGCATCACATCCTTCCACCGAGGTGAGCGTTGCTCCGTTCTGAAGCAGCAGGTAGGCTGTTGGCATCACCACCAAGTCGGTTGTATAGCCCATTTGCCGGGTGTCTGCAAAGCCAATGGTTGCACCGTCCACAGTCAGGGTGACCCATGGGTCCACTATTATTCGGCCCTTTACATTCATGTCCGTGGACCAAGTCGTATTTGCCGTGATGTGGTATTCGTTGTTCAAGTCCAACGGCAAATTGGCATAGGTGGCCCGCACATCGCATGGGCTGAGCTTTACCAAGTAGGCGTCATCGAATGCATGGCCGGTGTTGCCGCAGATCACGATCCCGCCATCGGCGGCTTCGCACATCTTGAAGTTGCACTGCCGTTGCCGGATGTTGTCCGGAAAGCACTGACTTACATGTCCTGCGCCCGGAGCGGAACCATCATCCCACTGGTATTCCCAGAGCTGTTCGCCGGAGTTAGAAAGTTTGGTGCAATAGCTGTCGGTGCCCCAGAAACCCATCGCATTGATCGAGGTGGGCCAATTGGTGCCTGCATAGCTGAAAGTTGTTGTCAGACAATTTTGGGCGGCAGTTGTGAGATCATCGAAGGACCAAGGATCGTTGATCGTATGAGGAGGTGACCAGCGGGTGGATGCCACGGCGATACCACCCGTGCTGAGCGGGATGGCGGAAAGCTGAAGGTCGAAGGCTCTCAATCGCCCTCCGATATCTGTACGCCACACATAGGCTGTAGGGTTCTGTAGTGGAATACGGTAAATGAAGCCGGAGGCTTCATGGTTCCCAGGAAAGATGCCGCCGCTGTAATTGCTGAGCACAGGCCAGATGATCGCCGGTTGCCCTTGGTCCACGATAAAGCAAACATCAGTTGCATTCTGATTCTTTGTCGGGTCATGCGCTGAGAATGTGTTGGCGTCGTTCTGTAGATCAATGATCCAATCCGGTTCACTTGGCGTGCTCGGTTGGGTGGCATCGTCCAGCAACATGAGCCATGCAGATGTGATAGAGCCCGCAACCTGCCGAGTTCGGAAACCCGTTACGGCAAACTTTTCCCCCAACGTTGGTGGTGTTCGTGCAATGGCGTAGCCCCAAGAGAATGGGTCATCATTGTTGAAGGCATTGAAGTTGTTCTCACCTAGGACGAATGAGCCGTAAAGGCGCTGCCAATTCACAAGACCATCCAGATCGATGTCAAGGATATACGGTTTCTCCCGCTGTGGGGCGATCGACGACGCTTTGCGCCCGATAACACGATACCCATTGTTGATCAGGTTTGCGTCGTAGGTTGGCTCGAGGTCCCAGCCACTTCCTCGGTAGAATTCTTCGGTTGCAATATCTGCTTGTACCCCATAGATGTTCGCCCAAAGGACATCACCGTTGATCGGGTTGAGCTTCATCACAATGAGTTGTGATCTTTCCAATTTGCAATCACTGCTGCTGATAGGAATAGAACCCGGTTGAGGATTGTACTTGAGCGCCAAGCCGGCGTTGACATTATCGGGAATGATCGGGCTTTGGGTGTCTCCGGTCACCACAACGTTGCCCTCCCCATCAATGATCACACCGTGCAAGGCACCTTCAAGGTAGCTTCGAAACCAGACGGGGTTTCCTTGCAAGTCGTACCGGGCGACACTTCCGAGTAGGTGTCCTCCTCGGCGTATCTCGTATGTCTCCCCGATCTGGGGTGTGGGTGGGAGTGTGACCGGTGCTACCGCGCAACCAGTGGTTCCGCTAGTGCCCAGAGAGAAGTTCTGGAAGTTGGTATAACCGCAGGCAACGTAGCCGTCGTGCACGCCGTTGGTGTAAGTGTTCACAACCGCGAAATGCCAGTCGGCACCGCTACCATCAACCGCTTGCAATGTCCCTGGGACATCGGTATCGATGTAGGTTGAGGTCAATGCATCCCATGTATAGAACACACCACTTGGTCGGTTGGATGGTGCGTCCCATGTTTGCCATTCCACAGATGGCGCAGGTTGGTCCTGCGCGCTTACGGAACTCGCCCCGGGCGTCAGTTCGAGAAGGGGGGCAAAACAGGCCCCGACAAGCGCGGCTCTTAGGAGGTTGGTACTTCTCGTCATGACTCTATCGTGTTAGGGTTAGAGGGACAGATGAAACACTGAAGAGCGTTGAAGTTAGATCAGGTTCCGGCCATTCCCACCTTTGGCCGATAACTTCATGTCACGGTAATGAGCAATGCTATACAGGTCAAAGCGTCATAGAACGATGAGGGGTCCGCGCTCAACTCGGCATGCGGCCCGCTCTTCACTCCCTCGCCGTCCTGATGCCTCGAGAGCCTATCAGCCCTCTTTCACCCAGTTCTCCATGATCTTTCCACCCAACGGCGTCATCACGCTCTCCGGGTGGAACTGCACGCCGCATACGTTGTAGCGCGTGTGGCGCAGCGCCATGATCACGCCTTGGTCGCTGCGGGCGGTGATGCGTAGTTCGGCAGGAAGCGTGGTGGGGTCGGCGGCCCAGCTGTGGTAGAGGCCGATGGTGAAGGGGGAGGGCAGGCCGTTGAAGAGCGGATCCACGGGCTGCTCGATCAAGCAGGGGACCTCCACGCCGTGCATAACACGGGCCTGGTTGAAGAGCGTTCCGCCGCAGGCCTCCACGATCCCTTGCATGCCAAGGCAGATGCCAAGGATGGGGTGTGTGGGAATCAGCTTGGCCAACAGCTCCGGCATGATCCCCGCTTCACTCGGCAGTCCGGGGCCTGGTGAGAGGACGATGCGGTCGTACCGTGCGGCATTTTCCACCGTGATCGCGTCGTTGCGCACCACGTCCACGGCATCCACCAACGGTTCCAGCAGGTGGTGCAGGTTCCAGGTGAAGCTGTCGAAGTTGTCGAGGAGGAGGACGCGCATCGGGGGCAAAGGGAAGGCAATTTCCGGAATAGCAGGTCAAAGCGGCGAGCGGCCAATTCGCGAGCGGCGAGTTGACCGGATGGGGTCACTTGCCGCTTTGCCGCTCGTGGCTTGCCGCTGCACCCTTACCGATCCACCCCAGGTGCGTGTGCTGGAAATGGTCGCCGAACTTGAGGCCGTATCCGAACATGCGGTCCATGCTGGCGTGGCCGAAGAGGATGATGGCCGTGAGCAGCAACACATGGGACACGTCGGGCGTGGCCAGGGCCAAGGTCATGAAGTCGCTGCCCAAGGCGATCGCCGCCACCAACAATGCGATACCCTTGTGGTGGAGAAGGTTGTAAGTGACCGCCCCGACCCGCGTGTTCACGAGGTAGCCGAGCATGCCGATGTCAGGACCTAGGACCAGCAATAGGTAGGCCCACCAAGGCACCCCGTTCATCACCAGCAACAACAGGCAGGCCAGGAACTGGGTGAGCTCTTCGAGTTTGAGGAGGGTCTTCATGGATGCTTACTCAAGTTTTGAGTTCTAGTGTACTCAGCGGCGAGCGGCAAGTTGGTGAGCGGCGGCAGCGGAACTCGCCGCTGGCCGCTCCCTTACTTGCCGCTTGGTCCCACCCGCTCCACCAGTTCCCGTCCGATCCGTTCCACGATCCCGGTGACAAGTGCGTTGCCCATGAGGAAGGCGCGGCGTTCATCGCGGGCACCGGCCGTATGGTCATCGGGGAACATGTTCAAGCGCTCCAGTTCCAATGGGGTAAGGCGGCGCAGGCGGCCCTTGGCGTCCTTGATCACGTGCTTGAACCGGCTCGGCGTGGCGCCGCCCTCGGCGGTGATGATGGTGCGTGAGGGCTTGTCCAGCGGGTCGGGGAACACCATGGAGCCCTCGGAGTACTTGTAGGCCGTGCCGCTGCTCTTGTTGGTGCGTTGCTCGTTCTTGGCGCCCTTCAGGTAGTTCCATTTCGCCACCTGGTCCTTGGTGATGAAGAACTTCTTCGGCACCGCACCGTTCTTCAGGATGATGTCGCCGAGCGTGGTGCGCGGGCCATCATACACGGCCTTGGTGTCCACGGTCCACACCTTGCGGTCGATCATGAGGCCTGTGCTGAGGAAGGGGCTTACGGTGCGGCGTTCCTTCGCGTTGAAGCGCTTGCTGATCTCGGCAAGGTCGCCGGCCACCTTGAAGAGATCGGGCTCGTGCGGATGCTTCAGCGTTGCGGGGAAGGCCGTGGCCATCACGCCATCCTCGAGCAGCCAGTCGAGCGGTTCCTTGCCTTTGCGCGCTGCCTTGGCCAGCGGTGTGTCCTTGTGGTAACCGAGGAAGAACACGCGGCGGCGGCGTTGCGGCATGCCATAGTCGGCCGCGTTGATCATGCGCCACTCCACCACATAGCCCAGGTCGGCCAAGGAGGCCAGCATGATCGCGAAGTCGCGCCCCCGTTGCTGCGCAGGCGACTTCAGCAGCCGGTCCACGTTCTCCAGCAGGAGGTAGGACGGCTTCTTCTTTTTCTCGCTGATGATGCGGTGGATCTGCCACCACAGCACGCCCTTCTTTCCTTCGAGCCCGGCGGATTGGTTGAGCGTGCGGGCCACGGAGTAGTCCTGGCAATTGTGCACCGCGCAGCCGTCGGCCACATAGGACTCATCCTCTTTCACAGAGATGTTGAACACTTGCGCAGCTCCGGCCTTTTTCGTGGAGCGGACAAGCTTCCAGCCATAGCCGGCGGATACGAAGCTTGACCGGTTGCGCGGTGGTACGACGACCTGGTACTGCTTGCGCTGGTTGACCTCTCGGCCTTCAATGATCTTCTTCGGGGGCACCTCCGCTTCATGCACGCTGGCGACAACACCGTATGCTCGTTGCGCGAGGAGCGCGATCGACAATGCGAGGGCGCGGCTCACCGTGGTGGCCCGCCAACCACCCTGCCAGCGCTGCCCGTCGCCGGTGCTATAACCTTCCAGCAAGGCCGTGGCCAAGGGGCTCGGCAAGGTGAACACCCAGCCGGGTAGCCGTTTCCCTTCCGCACCATGACCGAAGGGAAGCAGCCAGTCGTGGAAGCCTTGGCGGGTGATGTGGAACTTCACCACCGTGCGCTCAACACTCGGTGTGCAGGGGAATACGCGTCGGATACGCTCCTCCACTTCCTCGGCTTCCTTCTTCGCCGCGCAGATCACCACCCGGCCCTTCGGTTTTGAAACGAGCCAGCCATCCGCGAGGTAGCGGCCCACGAGCCACCAATGGTCCTCGGTCCAGTCACCGACCTCGGTAGGTGCGGGCGGTTCGTGCGGTAACACTTGGCTCAGGTAGGTCTTCGATGCGCGCACCGCCTTCGCCTCGGTCCATTGCGGCTCCCCGAAAGAGCGATGTGGTTTGCCTCCGCTCCACGCCCGACCCAGCAGTTCCCTTGTCCAGAACGGATGTTCCGCGGTCGTGCGGATGTCAGGGAAGCCCTGTCCGCGCAAGATGATCGTGGATGGTGCTTCCCGCTGCATGGTGGCCGTGACCTTCCGCCATCGGCCTCGATGGGTGAGCACAAGGTCTCCCTTGCGGACCTCTTCGATCGGTCGGTAGCCGTTCTCCGTGAGGATCATCGTGCCTGCCACGAAACAGGGAAATCCGCCCACCAGCAGGTCGTGGTCCGGGATGTCCTTCGCAGGCACCTCGGCGATGTTGACGTTGCTGTGGCCTTCCTCGCCGAAGCGTTGAACGTAGAGGTCGCTGGCGTCCTGTCGCTTGGTGCTCGGCTCCCATTGGTTGCTGAACACCACATGGAAGGCCTCGCTCGCGCGCTCAAGCCCCACGCGGAACCCGCCCACACCGGCGAACAGCTCCGCCACCCGGATGTGCTTCTTGCCCTTGGCCATCAACGGGCCGAAACTAGGATCCGCATTCGCCCCGATCAAGGGCCGGTGATGACCTTCATCAACAACGTGTTGTGGTCACCATGATATCCCGACCGGGCAGTGGTCGGAGCCCATCACCTCGTTCAGGATGAAGGCGTCCTTCACCTTGGCCTCGAAGCCCTTGCTCACCAGAACATAGTCGATCCGCCAGCCCACGTTCTTCGCCCGCGCACCGAAGCGCTGGCTCCACCAACTGTATTTCACCTCGGCTGGGTGCATCTGGCGGAAGGTGTCCACGAAGCCGGCCTTGATCAGGGCGTCCATGCCGTCGATCTCCTGCTGCATGTATCCGCTGGTCTTGTTGTAGTTCTCCTTGGGCCGTGCGATGTCGATGGGCTGGTGCGCCACGTTGAGGTCGCCGGTGATGATCACGGGAAGCTTGCCCTTGGCCAGTTGGGTCACGTACTTCCGAAAAGCAGCGTCCCACTCATCGCGGTAGTCCAGTCGCTTCATGCCCTCGCCGCTGTTGGGGGTGTACACGCACACCACCACGACCTCCTTGAAGGTGCAGGTAACCACCCGTCCTTCGTCGTCGTGCCCCGGCATGCCGATGCCGAAGTCGACCTTCGCCGGCTTCTCCTTGCTGGCGATGGCGGTGCCGCTGTAGCCGAGCTTCTCCGCGCCATAGGCCTGCACGTGGTAGCCATCAACGCCCGCGAGCGCAGTCGCCACCTGTTCGGCGGTGGCCTTCGTTTCCTGGAAACAGAGGATGTCGGCGTTGAGGTGCTTGAGCGTATCGTGCAGGCCCTTGCCCACACTGGCCCGGATGCCGTTCACGTTGAAGGAGATGAGTTTCATGGTGCGGCCGCCCTTGCGTATGGTCCTTGGCAGGCTGCGAAGATGGGGCTGTTGATGAGCGGTTCCAAAGAGCCTGGGCCCCGGCCCCGTGTCGGGTTAACTTGGCATGAAGTTTTCCTGGGCGATCGAACCCTTGGCCGATCTCCTCGTCTCTTTGGTACACGACCGTAAGCTCCTCTCCGCATGCCCCTCACCCCCTACACCGGCCCCTTCGGTGCGCCTGAGCTGCGCCACCTGATCCGGCGCAGCCTCTTCGGCTGTTCGCTGGGCGACATGGCCCATTTCAACGGCATGACGCTTGCCCAGGTGGTGGACGAACTGCTCACCTTCACGAACAACACCACCCCTCCGATCAAGACCTATTGGCTGCCGAACGGGGGCACGCCGGACCCCACACTGGTGGATCCGGACGTGCCTTACGGCAGCACATGGGTGAACACACCGCGAGCGAACGGATTGAATCCGGACCCCTCCGGCTTCCGGCGGAACAGTTTTGGGGGCTGGCATGTGGGCCTGATGGTGGAGCAGGAACGCAACCTGCGCGAGAAGCTCGTGCTCTTCTGGCACAACCTGCTGGTGACGCAGGCCAGCACCGTGCAACTGGGCGAGACCATCTACCGCTATTTCCAGCTCCTACGCGACAATGCGCTCGGCAACTTCCGCGAGCTGATGTATGCGACGAGCACCGACACCGGGATGTTGATCTACCTGAACGGCTACCTCAACATCGCCGGATCGCCCGATGAGAACTATGCCCGCGAGCTCATGGAACTTTTCACCCTGGGCGAGGGCAGCGGTTACACCGAAGCTGATGTGCAGGCCGCCGCCCGTGTTCTTACCGGCTGGAGCATCATGCTCGAAAGCGGCGGGAACGCCATCATTCCCGTCACCATCTTCGTGCCTTTCCTGCACGATACCACGGACAAGCAGTTCAGCCCCTTCTTCAACAACACGGTGGTGCAGGGGGCTACGGGCCCCAACGCCGGGCAGATCGAGCTGAACGCGTTGCTGGACATGATCTTCAGCAAGGACGAGGTGAGCCTGCACGTGTGCCGGGAGCTGTACCACTTCTTCGTGCACGGGGAGATCACCGCGCAGACCGAGACCGATGTGATCGAGCCCCTGGCCCTGATCTTCCGCAACAACGCCGGATCGCCCGATCAGATGCGCATCGTGCTGGAGGCGCTGCTCACCAGTGAGCATTTCTTCAGCGCGAACATCGTGGCCTGCATGGTGAAGAGCCCTGCCGACTTCGTGGTGGGCACCTTGCGTGAGCTGGATATGACCCTGCCCGACGCCACCGTGCCCGAGGCCCAGTACCGCATCTGGCAGGAGATCTACGCCTTGATGGACTATTGCGGTCAGTCCATCGGCGAGCCCCCGAACGTTGCGGGTTGGTCGGCCTATTATTCCGCACCGCAGTATGATGAGCTTTGGATGGACAGCGCCACCTACGCCGTGCGCAAACTGATCTACGAGTATTTCACCTACGTGGGTTTCAGCACGCCGGGCAACCTGTACGACCCCGCGAGCGAGAACCTCACGTTCAAGGCGGACCTGGTTGCTTTGGTGCAGCAGTTCACCGATGCGGAGGACCCGAACGTGCTCGTGGCGGAGGCGGCGGATCTGCTCTTCACCGTCAGTGTGTCGCAGGGCGTGAAGGACCAGTTGAAGACCGGCTACCTCTTGCTGGGCCAGATGAACGACGCCTATTGGACCAGTGCGTACGTGACCTACGTGGCCGACCCCAACACCATGGATCCGGTGGCGCAGCTCGTTCCCACCTTGCTCGCCGGGTTGTTCATCGACATGCAAGGCGCCGCCGAACACCAACTCCTCTGAACCCATGGACCGCAGGAATTTCCTTCGAGGTGTATCACTGGCCACGGTCGGTGGCCTCACCGTGCGCGGGTTCAGCAGCCCGGTGCTCGCCCCCTTGCTCAACCGCGCAGCGGCCGAGGACCGTGTGCTCGTGATCATACAGCTCTTCGGCGGCAACGATGGCCTGAACACCGTGATCCCACTGGACCAGTACAGCCTGCTGTCGCAGTTCCGGAACAACGTATTGATCCCCGCCAATCAGGTGCTGCCGCTCAGCGGCCTGGCTTCCTCCGGCCTGCATCCGGCCATGACGGGCATGCAGGCGCTGTGGAACGATGGAAAGCTCGGGATCGTGCAAGGCGTGAGCTATCCCTCGCCGAACTACTCGCACTTCCGAGCCACGGACATCTGGGAGACCGGCAGTGATTCCAATGTGGTGCTGCAATCGGGTTGGGCGGGGCGTTACCTCAATTACGAGTACCCCAATTTTCCCGTTGGTTTCCCCAACACGGACATGCCCGATCCCTTGGCCATCCGCATCGGTGGGCCGGTGAACCTCGCCCTGCAGAACCTCGGGGTGAACATGGCCGTGGCCATCAACAACACGGATGATCCGCTCAACCTCACGGGCAGTGTGTACATCGACCCGGTGACCGGTGCATGCAGCGGCAGCAAGCTCGACTTCGTGCGCACGGTGCAGCGCCAGACCGACCTCTACGGCGATGTGATCGAAGCCGCGGCACAACCGGGATGTAACCTCAGCACGCTCTATCCTTCCGGCAACCAGCCCGGCGCGGAGCTGGCCCAAGCGCTGAAGATCGTGGCGCAATTGATCTGCGGTGGCCTCAAGACCCGCATCTATTGGGTGAGCGAGACCGGCTTCGACACCCATGCCCAGCAGACCGACAGCGTGGACCACAGCATCGGTGCGCACGCCAACCTCCTGCGCGGTGTCAGCGATTCCATCCGTGCGTTCCAGGACGATGTGCAGTTGTTGGGCATCAGCGAACGCGTGATGGGCATGACCTTCTCCGAGTTCGGGCGCCGCATCTACAGCAACGGTTCCGGCGGCACCGATCACGGCAGCGCACTGCCCATGTTCGTTTTCGGTGATAAGGTGATCCCCGGCATGCTCGGCACCAACCCCGTGATCGACCCCAACAGCACGCCCGCCACCAACCTGGCCATGCAGTATGACTTCCGCTCGGTCTATGCTTCCGTGCTCAAGGATTGGTTCTGCCTGGAGCAGAACGAGGTGGACCAGGTGCTCTTGAACACCTTCCAACCGCTGTCATTGATCGACCCCCAGGGCTGCATCGATGCCAGTGTGCACGAGGCGAACCAGGGTGCGGGTCAGGTGGTCCTCGACGTGTACCCGAACCCCTTCGTGGAACGCACCACCGTGCGGTACGAGGCCACCGGCGGTCGTGTGCTGTTGCAGGTATACAGCGAGCAGGGCCAGCTGGTGCGCACCCTCGTTGATCAGGTGATGGGATCCGGCACGTTCACCACGGACTGCGATCTCGGTGACCTCCCAGCGGCGCTCTACTACTGTCGCTTCCAGAACATGGGGCGCCAGCAGGTGAAGAGCATGCTGAAGGTGCGGTAGGACGCGCTAATGCCCCGGCGGACGGTCCGCCTTGGCGGGCTCACAGACAGCACCATCGGCAGGTGCCATCACCGGTCGTTCCTTCCACGCCTGTTCCAACGCCCCGAGGATATGGTCGGCGCTCTGGGCACCACTGATGCCATACTTGCGGTCGATCGCGAAGAAGGGCACGCCCCGGATGCCGAATTGCTGAGCTTCGTATTCGTCGATCCGCACCGCCTCAGTGAACGCATCACTGGCGAGCATCGCGCTCACCTCGTCGCGGTCAAGCCCGATCTCCGCGCCCAACCGCACCAGCGTGGCGCTGTCGCCGATGTGCTCGCCGTCGGTGAAGTAGGCCTTGAAGAGGCGTTCCTCGGCCGCATCACCCAAGCCTTTGGTCTTCGCCAGCTGGATCAGGCGGTGCGCGTTGAAGGAGTTCGCGATCACGGCCTTGTCGAAGTCGTAGGTGAGGCCCAGGCTCCGGGCCCTTTCGCGGACACCGGCCACGCGGGCCTTCGCATCGTCGCGGCTCATGCCGTATTTGCGCGCCAGCATGGTGTAGGTGTCCTCGTCACTTCGCACGGGTGCGTTCGGGTCCAGCTCGAAGCTCTTCCATTCCACCAGCACATCGTCCCTGTGCGGGAAGCGGGACAGGGCGTTCTCGAACTCGCGCTTGCCGATGTAGCAGAAGGGGCAGAGCACATCGCTCCAGATCTCCACGGTGAGCGGAGCGCGGTCGGTTGTGGTGTTTTTCATGTATGCACGTTCATGCGGGATGGGGTCCATCTTGCTCCGGGCTTGCGCAATGGCGAGGGCAGCGGAAGGAGCGGAGGGACACGGGAGGAGAAGGATCGACGGGGCCGCAAAGTTCGGGTGTCGTTCCGTGATCGGACGGAATGAAGAAAGCCGGCCCTTGCGGACCGGCTTTCCCGTTTTGATCGTAGGAGGGGCCTTAGGCCTTCTTCACGTTCACAGCGTTGAGGCCCTTGGGGCTCTCTTCCACTTCGTAGGTGACAGCGTCACCTTCCCAAAGGGCATCACGGGTACCGGTCTTGTGCACGAAGATGTCCTTGCCACCTTCGTCCGGGGTGATGAATCCGAAACCTTTCTCCGTGTTGAAGAACTTTACTTTACCACTTGACATTGTACTACTGGGTATTGACACCGGCAAAAGCACCGGGGTTTAGGCGGCAAATGTAGACCCCTTTGGACCCGCTCCCGACGATCGGGCCATAATAAACACGCGGGGCGAGCTTTCCGGTCAGGCAGTGACGCGCTCCACCCAGGCCTGTACCATGCGGATCCTGCCGAAGGAAATGGCTCCCTCGAAATGCGTGTGCAGCTCTTTGGTGTTGGCCTCCGGCACTTCGGCGATCCGCGCGGCAATGCGGTCCCGGTCGGCCGCGGGCATCAGGCGCTCGATGTCGACCTGCCCGCTCCGGATGCCCGGCGCCATGTGACTTTCGATCGTGGTCTTCGTCAAGCCCCGCTTTTCAGCGACCTCCTCGAGTGATAGGCCTTCCACGAAGAGCGTGCAGGACAGCTTGTAGGAATCGCCCTTCTGCGGCTTCACCCCGTCCTCGGCCCGCTTTCGGCGCACCCTGCCACTGGGGCCCTTGCCCATTGGATGATGCTCGGCCATGAACGCGCTCACCTGGTCCAGGATCAGCTGGCGCCTGTCGTGCAACCGCTTCTCCAGCCCTTGGTGGCGCGTCACCTCTTTTCCGTTGAGGATGCACTGCGCGATGTGGCCGGACTTGGCGATCTCCGCCAGCTTGCGCATCAAGGCGGAATCCAGGTCGTCCAGGTCCTCGCGGTAGGCTTTGGTGCCGGTGAGCCTCGACAGCATCGCAATGGTCCTTACCACGGCCTTCAGCTGGGCATACAGCAGTTCCGCGTAGTACGCACTTCCTTTCTCCAGACGCAGCAGCAGGTCGGCATCCGCGCGGTCGTTCAGCAAGCGCACCAGCTGCCCGCGGTACTTCGCCGTGTTCCCCGCCTCGCGCTCCAGCAGTTCAGCGAGCTCCACGGTCGTTCCGCGGATGGAGGGCTCCGCGAAAAAGGCCTTCTCGTGGGTCTTGAGCACCGCCTTTGCCTGGGCCATCAGCGGAAGCAGATGGTACGTGTTCGTGAGCACCTCGCGCAGGTAAGTGCGTTGCTGTTCCTTCAGCAGGGAGGGCAGTGCAGCGGCCTTCTCCTTGCGCGCGGTGAAGGCCACCACCTCGGCGTCGCTGCTCACCACCGCAGGGCTGATGCGCGTACGCAGGGTCAGGCCTTCCAGGCTGCGCAACCGCGAGAGCGCCACGTAGACCTGTCCGGGAGCGAAGGCCTGGCCCACGTCGATGATCGCCTTGTCGAACGTAAGCCCCTGGCTCTTGTGAACGGTGATGGCCCAAGCCAGCTTGATCGGATACTGGTCGAAGGTGCCGATGACGTCCTCCATCAGCTCCTTGGTGTCCTCCAGCACCTTGTAGCGCTTGTTCTCCCAACGTTCCTTCTTCAGTACATAGGGGGCACCGGACCCCTCCATGGCCACTTCGATCACCCCGCCCTCGATGCGCATGACCTTGGCGAGCTTGCCATTGAAGTAGGCCTTCTCCGCATCGTTGCGTGTGAACATCACCTGGGCGCCGACGCGAAGCTCGAGCTGTACCGGCAGCGGGTACATGCCCTCGGGGAAGTCACCTTCCACCTCCGCTTCGAACAAATGCGAGGGGCCGTTCAGCCGTTCCAGTGCGCTGCGGTTCAGCTCCTCGGCCGTGCGGTTGTGCGTGGTGAGGGTGATCACGCCTTCGTCCTCCGGTCTTACCGCGGGCCGGTGGTGCGTGTTCAGTTCTTCCACATCCTCCGCCGTCACGGTGTTGTTGCGGAAGTTGTTGAGGATGCGGATGAAGTGCTCATCCTGCTGACGGAAGATCTTGTCCAGTTCAATGTGCACGAAGCCGCCGCTGCCATCGGAATACTGGCGAAGCGCATGCGCCTCGAAGAAGTACGCACTCCTGTAGTAGCGCTTCAGCACGTCCCACTCGTGGTCCTTCACCACGGGCGGCAACTGGTACAGGTCGCCGATCAGCAGCACCTGGGCACCGCCGAAGCTGCGGTCGTAGCGCCCCTTCACCCAGCGCATGCGGTGGTCCACAGCGTCGAGCAGATCGGCCCGCAACATGCTCACCTCGTCGATGATCAGCAGGTCCACCTCGCGGAGCACATTGCGGCGCATGCCGTTCAGCGGGTGCTTGCGTGTCAGGTTGTCACGGTCCCAGAAGTTGCCCATGGCGCCGATCTCCGCCGGGGCGCTGCGTTCGGGGATGAAGGAGCCCAGCGGGAACAGGAACTGGGAGTGCAGGGTGACACCCTTCGCGTTAAGCGCCGCGATGCCGGTGGGTGCGAGGATCACGTACCGCTTGTGTGTGCGTTCCGCGAGCTGGCGCAAGAAGGTGGTCTTTCCGGTGCCCGCCTTGCCCGTCAGGAAGACGTGGCGGTCCGTGCTGTTGATGAAGGCGGCCGCAGTGGCGGCCATCGCTGTCACTTCAAGTTCCATGGAGCTTCCTTGGGGACGCAAGATCGCGCTTGGTGTCTGGTGGGAGGGAGCGCATGGGGGAATGATGACCATCGGATCCGGGTTTCCTGGTCCCTGGCATTGGTACGCTGCGAACATGTGATGGCGACCCGCCCCGTTGACGGCTCGCCTGCAGGCCCGGTTGAACGTGACAGAGGCTGCTGTGCAGCAACTGATGGACGCGCTCTGAACACGGGTCGGTTGGTTCCCTTGCCAAAGCCCCTTGCTGGAGCCCGCTGGTCGCTGCCGATCTTGTGCCTTTCCGGAGGTTCCCGTGTTCCTTCCGAATCATCCCCTGCCAGGCCCATCAAACCGATCGATCGCCGTTCGAATGCACTCTACACCCCTCATTGACCACGCCCAGTTGGAGGCTGTGGATGGTGCTTCGCGCGAGCGGCCGGTGCTCATCTTCAAGCACAGCACACGGTGCAGCATCAGCAGCGCGGCACTGAACCGGCTTGAGAAGGGGTGGTCGACGGCGGATGACGCTTTGCACACGGTGTTCTTCCTTGATCTGATCCGATACCGGTCGTTGTCCAACGCCATCGCTGCCCGCTATGGGGTGGAACACGAGTCGCCGCAGGTCTTGGTGATCCGGAACGGGCAATGCGTTTACACGGTGTCGCATCTGGGGATCACCTACGCGGATACGGTGTCGGCCCTGGGCGCGGCCTGAGGGTCGGCCCCGGCCTACCTTTGGGACATGCGGAGCATCCTGCTTTTTTTCTTCCTGGCATTGGTGTGCGACCTGCAGGCCCAGGGTTCCGGTACGCTGAAGGAGAAGGACCTGTCGCTCCTGCGGAGCTTTTCTGTTCTGCCGGTGGAGCGGATGGCGATACCCTCACCTTGGAACTACCAACGGATGGGCGTTTTCTGCAAGCTCGATGTGCAGTTGGAACGGCGGATGCGGTTCCCCGTGCTCTTCCGTTTGGGCGATGTGCGGCAGGTGGAGGCATGGGAGGGGAAGGGTCCGTTGCGGGCATTGGACCTTCGCTGATCCACCGGCTTCAACTCACGGATCGAGCACGAAGGGCCTCGTCCACAGAGCCTTCATGTTCGCCCCCACGAAGCGCAAGCGATAGCTGCCGGATACAAGTTCCTTCTTCCCTTCCGGTTGATGGGCGGCCACCCACCAATGCAACGGCAGCATCATCACCACGTGATCCTCCCAGTCGGCCCAAGGCATGCCGCAGTCCATCTGGGTCAAGTCGAATGGAATGCGCTCCGCCCAGCCGGTATCCGTGTTGAGCTGTGGTATCACATGATCCGCTTTCATCGCCTTCTTCCAGAGCGCGTCGAACTGATCGGTCAGTTCCACCGTGCGCGGGTCGGGCCCCCTGTTCATGTCGTAGCCGTATGCATGGCCGTCAGGATGGTACCGGCCCGGCCTGAACGGCATCACGATGGGCGGCCGCCGCGCGCAGTCCAAGTGCTTGCAGCGCTCATTCACCAGCGAACCCATGCGGGGATAGTAGGCCATGATCTCCACGATCATCGTATCCAGCCCGCGAAGCACCACCAACTTGGCGTCGGGCTGTTCGGTGCCTCGGGCCGGTGTTGCCTGGAACGTTGGATAGCCCGCGCCGAACACCGGTTGAAGCGGCATGCTTTTCTCCGGAAGATCGAGGATCGGTTCCTCGGGATCGGTGGCGGTCCAGTACCTGCCACGTTGTATGAAATGCACCACGTACTTGCCTTTCAGTGGCGTCAACTGGTCGCTGTCCTCCACAATGGTGTAGCGCGTCCAGTAGGGGTTCTGGTCCGGGTCCTGGGCGATGGCCCGGGTGAGCTGAACGCAGAGAAGGAGGAGGACCGTGGACCCGCGCATCGGTGATCGGTACACCGAAGGTCGGTATTCGTTCACTCCGCAGGACCGAAGGGGAAGGTCCGCACATGCTCATCGAGCGAAGTGTCCGCGAGTTCCCGTTTCAACAGCACCACATCGTTCACGCGCACCTCGCCGGTGAAGGGGTGGGGGCTCAACAGGTTCCAAGCCGCTTCGAACTGCGCCACCTTCAACCCGGTGGCAACCACGAGCAAGGGGCGCTCCGGCACCTGGACACCAAGCTTCTTGATCCGGCGGTCGGCGCGTACATGGTCCGCGATACGCTGCCGCAGCGGCGTGATCAGCGCCTGTTCCGCCACGTTGATGTAGATGGTCTTCCGGTCCTCCGTATGCGCGAAGCCATCGAGGTGAATGCGGAACGGGGTGCGGCCTTCGCGGCCCCGCTCGATCGCATCACACAGCTGGCGCTCGTAGTCCGGTGGCAGCTCCGACTCCAGCAACGTGATGCCGGGGATCTGGTAGAGCCCTCCGAACACGCCGATCTTGTCGCGCACCGCCTGCCGCCATTCCATCACCCGGGCCAGCACACCGCTCGCGGGATCGATCACCAAGCGGTACTGGCAGGTGTACACCAGCGCATCGAACAGGGTGAGGGCATCGGTGGCCTTGGTGCGGGGCATGGCGTCATGCAAAGATGGATCCTTCCAAACGGGATGCGGGGCATTTCCTCCCGACTCTTGAACAGGTCCTTGGGGAGAGCCGTACCTCAGCACACTGCGCGTGCGGTACCTTACTGAGCGCCTTGAACGCCCATCCGCCGGTGGTGGTCCAGCTGCCCGAGGTGGTAGTTGAGGTGGCCGTAGAGGTGCAGGCACAGTGTGCCGCCGGAGTTCGCCACACTGCCAGCGATGGTCCATAGGGCTTCGATAGGAGCTTAGGCCGCAACGGCGCTATCCAGGAGCTGCAGGTCGCGCGCGAGAAGCTCCGCCATGTGCTGTCTGTTCATGAACCGATAGGCAGGGGTGGAGGGACTGCGGAGGAATGGTCGCAGGAACCATTCCGGTGATCAAGGAAACACGTCGCCATGCCATCCAGCAGGTTCATCCAGCGGTTCATCCATGGGGAACGACACTTCACGGATACCTGACCGCGCAGCTGAAGTCCCTTTGCTTATTTGCATCCTATGTTGGACTTCATCCACGAGGTAAGGCTGCGCAATGAAGCGCTTTTCTGGTTCGGACTGGTGTGCCTGGCATTCTCGCTGGTGTGCCTCCTTATCACACAGGTCAGCACCACCCAGGTCTTCAACGTGAGCGCGTGGATCAAGCCCTTCAAATTCGCCTTCTCCACCTTTCTGTTCGCTTGGGCCATGGCCTGGTACATCGGCCACCTGCCCAACTGGGACCATCGGTTCTACGACTGGACGTTCATCGTACTGCTCAGCTTTGAGATCGGGTACATCGCGTACCGTGCGGCCCTTGGCCAGCTTTCCCATTTCAACGTGAGCACCGCGGTCGCCGGGGCCCTGTACTCGGCCATGGCGATCGCCATCACGGTGGTGACGATCTACACGGCGTACATCGGGTTCCTCTTCTTCACCCCACAGGTGGCCCCGCTCCCTGCGCATTACCTCTGGTCCATCCGCCTGGGCATCGTGCTCTTCGTGATCTTCGCCTTCGAGGGGTTCTTCATGGGTTCGCGCTTGACCCATACCGTGGGCGGTCCGGATGGCACACGGGGTCTTCCGTTGCTTCACTGGACCTACACGCACGGCGACCTGCGTGTGGCGCACTTCATCGGTATGCACGCCTTGCAGGTGCTTCCGCTCCTGTCCTTCCACCTGCTGCGCAGCACAAGGGCCACCCTGGTGGTGGCTGCGCTCTATGCCTTGTTGGCCACAGGTGTATTGGTATTGGCATTGCGCGGACAGCCGTTGGTGCGGATCGGGACCCTGCCGCCCGGACCGGACCCTGCAGTGCGGACCTGAGTTGACGTTCGGCCGGCAGGAGCCTGTGGCTCCGTATACCTTTGCGGCCCATGGCCAAGCACGCCCCACCCATCGATCTTTCCGCGCTGGAACTCCGCGACGAGCCGGAGAATCGCCAATTCGTGCTGCGTTTTGGGGGGCACCGTGTCCGCGTCGAATACGAGCGCGACATGGACCGCATCTTCCTCACCTCGTTGATCGTTCCCAAGGAACTGGAACCAGTGGGGGTGGGCGATGTGCTGTTGGAGAAGGTGTTGATCCACGTGGATGAGAAGCGCTGGAAGGTGGTCCCCACGCATCCGGCCATCAAGGCTTACATGCGCCTGCATCCCGCCTGGCAACGGTTGCTGTTGAAGGGCGTGCAGTTGCGGTGAGGGAGTCGCCGCCCAAGGTCCTTTTCATGCCTTGACGGAAGCAGCGTTCATGCCAGCTTCCACACAGCCGTGCAATTCGGCCTGCATCAGGCCCTCCGCGCAGTAACGGCTTGTGATGTTCGCTCCGTGTTCCGGGAACACTTGGCCCGTACAGGTGTTCTTCACGCGCACATGGACCTCATCGGCATCGACTTCGGAGCCCGGAACGCCGGAACCACCGTGATCTGCACCCGCGAGCGGGGCATGTTCGTGTTCCAGCGGTGTGCCAAAGGAGAGGATGCCGATGCCTGGCTTGAAGAGACCGTGGACGCCATGGAGCCTGAAGCCATTTACATCGATGCGCCCCTCAGCCTGCCGGGGGCCTTCTTCGGTCGGGGCAACGACCACTTTTTCCGACAGGCCGATCGAAAGGCCGGTGGCATGAGCCCCATGTTCCTCGGGGGGCTTACAGCGCGGGCCATCCGGTTGGCTGATCGGTGGCGGGCCAAGGGTATGCAGGTGCTGGAGGTCTATCCGGCCGCGATGATCAGGCAGGAATGGGATCACCTCAAGATCCCCCACGGCAAGGCCATTCCCCGGCACAAGCTGCGCCTGATGGCCGGGATGTTCGCATTACCGCCGCCTGTTCCGGAGGACAGGCACGCCGCTGACGCCTGGCTCTGCTGGCTCATCGGTCACCGCCATCGTCAAGGTTCAGCGCGCGCCGTGGGGGATCCCGTGGAAGGTGTGATCCTGTATTGAAGCCATGTTCAAGGAGCACCTGCCCACCAAGATATGCCCCGTGTGTTCGCGACCTTTCCAATGGAGGAAACGCTGGCGCAACACCTGGCCCAACGTGATCTACTGCAGCGAACGATGTCAACGGAACCGCAAGCAGCCCGCACCGTCCGCCTGATCCTTGGCGATCAGCTCAACACAGCGCACAGCTGGTTCCAGCGTTTGGATCCACAGGTGCTGTACGTGCAGATGGAAGTGCGACAGGAGACCGACTACACCATCCACCACGTGCAGAAGGTGCTCGCATTCTTTGCGGCCATGCGTCGCTTCCGCGATGCCCTGCGTGCACAAGGTCACCGTGTCCTCTACATCACGTTGGATGATCCACGCAACAGGCCCGATATGACGGAGAACCTGCGCTGGATCCTGCGAGAGAGCGGTGCCTCCACCTTCGGTCATCAAGAGCCCGATGAATACCGGTTGGATGAGCAACTGAAAGCCTTCGCGGGCACTTGTGGATGTGCCGTGGAGGTCGCTGATACCGAGCATTTCCTCACCAGGCGCGACGAGCTGGGCGCACTGTTCAAGGGCAAGAAGCAGTTCCTCATGGAGCGCTTCTACCGCGTGATGCGTGAGCGCACCGGACTGCTCATGGAAGGGGCGAAACCGGCCGGCGGTCAGTGGAATTATGACCACGATAACCGCGGTCGACCGCCCAAGAGCCATGTGGCACCGCCACCGCTGCTCTTTGATCACGACCTGCGTGAACTCGAGAAGATGATCGAGAAGGCCGGTGTAAGGACCTTGGGCTCCGTGGATAGCGCCCACTTCCCATGGCCCGCGGATCGTGCTGAAAGCCTTCATCTGCTGGACTATTTCCGCACGCATCTGTTACCCTCCTTCGGCACCTACCAGGATGCGTTGATGCCCGATCAGTGGGCACTGTACCATGCCCGGCTCAGCTTCAGCATGAACGTGAAGCTGCTCTCACCGCTGGAGGTTTGCCAGGCCGTGGAAGCCGCGTGGCATGCCGATCCCGAGCGCATCAGCTTGAGCCAGGCGGAAGGGTTCATCCGCCAGATCATCGGCTGGCGCGAATACATGCGGGGGATCTATTGGGCACGGATGCCGGCCTTTGCAACGCTGAACTTCTTCGGTCATGATCGCCCGCTGCCCGCGTGGTTCTGGACCGGACGTACGCACATGGCCTGCATGCGCGATGCCATCAGCGGCAGCTTGCGGAACGCCTACGCCCACCACATCCAGCGGCTCATGGTCACCGGCAATTTCGCCCTGCTCGCAGGGGTGCATCCGGACGAAGTGGATCGCTGGTACCTCGGTATCTACATCGATGCCATCGAATGGGTCGAGATCACCAACACCCGCGGCATGAGCCAATTCGCCGATGGAGGCATCGTGGGCACCAAGCCCTACACGAGCAGCGGTTCGTATCTCAACAAGCAGGGCCATCACTGCGGCACCTGCTTCTACGATGTAAAGCAGCGCATCGGTCCGAAGGCCTGCCCCTTCAACGCGTTGTACTGGCATTTCCACGCGCGCAACAGGCACCGGCTGGAGAGCGATGAGGCACGCCCCGGCATGATGGTGCGCATGGGCATGGTGTACCGTACGTGGGACAAGATGGATCCCGCCACACGCCAGGCGCTGCTGGACAAGGGCGATGAACTGCTGGCCCACATCGATACCCTATGAGCCGCGCGTTCGTCTGGTTCCGGAACGACTTGCGCCTCGCCGATAACGAAGCGCTCACGGCAGCGCTCGCGGCGCATGACGAGGTGCTGCCGATCGCGATCATCGATCCCGTGCAACACGGCGCTTCACCCTTCGGCTTTGCGCGCTCTGGTGATATCAGGCGTCGTGCCTGGCATCAGAATCTCGAGGCGCTCGGTTCCGAACTGCGTTCGAAAGGCAGTGCCTTGCGCGTGTACTATGGCGATCCGTGCGCCGTGCTTATGGAACTCGCTGCACAGTGGAACACATCGATCGTCCATGTGCAAACGTTGTGCGGTTGGGAGGAACAGCAGCAGGAACAGGCGGTGGCATCGGTGTTGGAGTTGCGCACCGCCGCGCCGAATACGTTGCTGCATCCGGCCGACCTGCCGTTCACCATGGACCGGTTGCCGCATGTGTTCACCGAATTCCGCAAGCAAGTGGAGAAACGCTGGAAGGTCCACGACCTCTTACACGGACCCGAACAGGTGCGCACACCGAGCGAATGGACGGGGAAGCAGTTGTCGTCCATCGAGCTCCCGTTCACCGACCATCCGCCCGATCCACGCGCATCATCGTGGTTCGCCGCCGGGCGCGGTGCTGCGTTGCAGCGTCTGCAACACTATCTCTGGGATACGCGCGCACTGAGCCGTTACAAGGAAACGCGTAACGGTCTGCTGGGTGCTGATTTCAGCAGCAAGTTCAGTCCATGGCTCGCCTCTGGTGCGTTGTCAGCCCGCGAGGTCTACCACGCGGTGAAGCGTTACGAAGCCGAACACGGCGCCAACGAAAGCACCTACTGGCTCATCTTCGAACTGCTGTGGCGCGACTTCTTCCAGTTCACTGCGGCCAAGCTCGGCAAAGACCTTTTCACCCGCGGTGGGAGTGCGCGTAAAGCACCGCGCGGGAATACGGATGCCCGCCGTTTCGCAGCGTGGTGCGAGGGCCGAACCGGTGAACCCTTCATCGATGCCAACATGCGCGAGCTGGCAGCCACCGGCTGGATGAGCAACCGCGGCCGGCAGAACGTGGCCAGCTACCTCGTTAATGACATGGGTCTCGACTGGCGCATGGGTGCCTACTGGTTCGAGCACCTGCTGATCGACTATGATGCGTGCAGCAATTGGGGCAACTGGCAGTACCTCGCCGGTGTCGGCAATGATCCGCGCGAAGGGCGTCGCTTCGATCCAGTGCGACAGGCGGGGATGTACGATGCGGATGGTGCCTATGTGAAGCACTGGGCGGTGTAGATGAGGTCGTCGCATTTGTCAGGGGACAGTTCGCAGTGTTCCCGCATCTCCTCGGCCTGGATCCCGGAACATTTCACCTCACCTTTGCAGTGTGCGGATCGCGCTCCTGATCACCCAAGGTTTCCTGGCGCTCAATGCCATGGCCGGGGGCATCCTATTGATGCTGGCTCCCGATGGGTCCATGCTACAATTGCCGGGCGACTTCATGCACAGCACATTCTTCGCCGACTACTACTGGCCGGGAGCGATCCTGTTCGGCGTGCTTGGGCTGGGCCATTTCTTTGGCTTCGTGCTGACCGTGCGTCATTCTCCGATCACATCGCAAGCGGCGTTGATGCTCGGTACCGGCACGTTGATCTGGATCGGCGTGCAGGTGCTGATGACGGAGCTCTTCTGGCTGCAGGGACTGATCACAGCGTTGGGCCTGGTGGAGGTGGTGGCCGGCCGACGGCTCACAAAAGGCTGAACGCCTCCGTCCACAACCGCTTCAGATCCCCGCCAACGAAGAACAGCCGGTAGCTCCCTGGCAATATCGTCTTCTTTCCCTCGGGTTGATGCGCGGACACCCACCACCGCAAAGGGTGCAGCATCACCAACTGCTCCTGCCAGTCTCCCCACGGCATGCCGCAGTCCATCTGGGTCAGGTCGAAGGGAATGCGTTCCACCCAGCCGGTGTCCGTGCGCATTTCGATCCCGAACAAGGGCATGCCGCTCGCGCAGCCGCCATCGAGCATCACGCGACCAGTGATGCGTACCCACACCGTGTCGGCGCTCACGCGGTCCAGATGCGCTTCCTTCAATGGTGGTTGCTGTACCCAGTAGGCTTCCCATTCCTGCTCGGTCATGGGCGGTGGCGGCGTGTACGGTGCTGCTGGTGGTGGTGGTGGCGGCTGATCGCGGTAATGCTGCTCCAACGCCCCGAGTTCCTGCCGATAGGCCGCTTCATCCTCGGCGATCAGTTGCTGGGCCAGGGTGTCAGCAGCTGCAACGGCCCATTGATCCGCGATGAGTTCCTCCACGGCGAAATGACCTTTCCGATATCGGATCACCTCCGGCGTGTCGCGATCGGCACGCGCCCAGGCCCGGTCGATCAAGGGCTTCGGATCTTCGGGCAGGTCGATGCGCAGGGTGTCCTTCCGCTGGATGATCAACACGTACGACCCCGCCATGGCTTCGCGTGGATGGTACACCGTCCAATGTGATGTGCTGTCGCGGAACAGCGGTCCGCCTTGCAATGGCAGCACCCCTTCCGGCTTCAACCACGTGCCGTTCACACCCACGTAGGGCACGCGCTCCTGAAAGTGGTGGATCACGCGCACTTCATTCCCGAACGGCCGAACTACCGCGTGGTCCTCGGCCAACACGAAGCAGAACGAAGGCGGGGCGGGTTGGGCGAATAAGCCCAAGGGCGCGAGAAGGAGGAACAGGCAGCAACGCATGGGAACCAGTTCACCAACCGAACGTCAGCAGGAACTGGCTCTCCACATCACCCCATCGCAGGTAGGTGGTGTATCGACCATACGGCAGTTCGGTGATGTCCACCCACGTGCTCGTCACGCCATCGGCGGGCATGTCCACACGCAAGGTCACCGCTTCGCTCGGCACACCGGTGCTGTCCTGCAGGTACAGCTCGAACCGCGTGCCCGGTCCGCTTGCCGGGAACTCCAGCAGGTGGTGCGCGTAATTGGGGTCGCGATCGATGTTGATGGACAAGGGTCCGGTTCGCAACCCGTCCGTTTCCAGCGTGAAGCTGTGGTGCTTGGTGTGGTAGAGTCCACGCAACTCCTCGCCTTCAGCACTCCAGAGGACATCGAAGCGTTCCGTGAGCGCGATCGTGTTCGGCTCCAGCACAAGATCGATATCAGTGAACCAGCCCTTGCGGAACGGCAGCAGCACGGGCGGACGCGGCGGCACACCCAGCTTGGCGGTGCGCTCCAACATGAGCGTCTCCATGCGCCCGTCCAGGTTCAGGTCCACGATCATGGTGTCCGTTCCTCGCAGCACGATCAGCTTGTTATCCGGGTAGCCGAAGATCCCGCGCATTTCCACCACCATCAACGGAGCGCCGTTCACCTTGATGCATGGGGTCAAACTGCGCGGCTGACCGGGGTGGTGAACAGTCCAGCGAGGATCGGTCACGGTCCAATATTGCCCGCGCCCGATGTACTCCACGCGGTAGGTGCCCTTCAACGGTGTGAGCGTGGGGCCATCCTCGATGAAGGCATAGTTGTGGCGGGACGAGAATTTGTCGAACTGCGCTCCCGCTTGGGCACCGATGGTCAGGAGCAGAACTGTGAGGAGGTGGCGCATCGGGTTATGGTACACCGAAGATGAGCCGAAGTTCACGCGTTGGACGCACGTTGGCGCATCGACCCTCATTGTCCACCTCAGTCCAACATCATCGGCACCACCAGCTCCACCTTGCCCACGGCCGGGTGACGCGCCAGTTGCTCCAGCTGCCCGATCAGGAATGGACCGGCCAGACCGGAGACAGGCTTCGCTTCCACACCACGATCGCTGAACGCCGCGGAGAGTATCCTTTCATCCGCGTAGCCGGAAGCGGTCTGCGTCAACCGGAAGCCGAACGCATCGAGCAGCCGGTTGATCTCCATCAGGTACCACTGGGCAACCTGCACCTTCATCGCCGGACCATTGAACGTGATCCGCACGATGCCCGTGAACTGGTGCTGCTGGGTCATGCTGAGCCCCGCGTGCGGCGTAACGCCTACCCATTCATGGAGATCGCGCTTCTGGTGCTCGGCATAGAGCCCGGCCGTATTGACCACTGGGTTCTTGCGCACCGCTTCCAGTTCGGTATTGTGGTGCAGCTTGAACTTACCGCCGTTCTTTCGCCGCAAATAGGTGCAGGTATGGGGCTCACACACCAGACCCTGTTCCGCGAACCAGGGCCGCAGGCTGTCCGTGCGAAAGCCACGGTGGTAGTCCACTTCCAGGCGCCGCTCATCGAAGACCAGCCGGGGTTGACGATACCCTTCATCGATCAGGAAATACGGCCCCTTGCGCATCGTCATCCGCACCGTGTCAGGCAAGGACCCATACCACTGGCAGCCGTTCAACAACTTGCCGGCGGCCTTCACCTGCAGGGCATCGTAGCCCTCCGGCACCTGCTCGAAGGTGAAGACGCCGTCCTTCTTTCTCGTCGGCTTCACCCCGCGGTCGCGCGCGTCGCGCAGGCTCACGTGGGCACCCGGCAACGGACGGCCTTCCTCATCGTAAACGACCACAACGAGGGGCTGGGCCCAGGAGGAGGAATGACCGAACCCCGCCAGCAGGCAGGTCAGGATGAGGGGGAACGAATGACGCAGGTGCATGGTGCTGGACACCAAAGATGATGCCCGAACGCGCTCGATCCGGTCACTTCTTCGGCCGCAATCGCTTCGCGCCCTGCTTCACCTGCTTCGCCTCGCTCTTCAAACGGCGTTCCACCTTCTTCACATCCTCGCCGGGTGGCAGATCCTCCGGTTCGATGCCGCGCTGAAGCATGCTGTTGCGCACCGCCTTGTTGCTGGCCACGTGCTCATCATTGATGGACCGGGTGCCGCGCAGGTCCTTCTCCAGCACGTTGTGACCGGTCATCTCCGTGGCGAAGTCCTTGGCCTTGATCGCCAGGGTGGAAAGGAAGTCCGCGAGCGGTCGACTGTCGGGTGCGCCGAGTTTGCGCTTCATGTCGTTGGTATTGGCTCCGCCGAAGAGCGCCTCGTCGCCCTTGGCTTCGAGGCGCGTGGACAACTCCTGGTTCTGTTGCTTCTTCATGTCTGCAATGCCGTATCGCGATCCACGACGATCACTCACTGCCAGTTCCTGATGACCCACCCTTCAGGCGCTTCACGGCCTTGTCGAAATCGCTCTCATTGTCCGGACCAATGCGGTTCGCCTCGCGGAACCTGGCATACTCGCGCAAGGCGTGGTCATCCGCCTCTTCCTTGCTCAAGTGGCCCACCCCCTCCAGCACCTCGCGTTCGTTCAGGGTGAGGAAGCCGTGCAACTTGTCGATCCAGTCCATCATGCTCATCGGCTTCCTGCGCAACGCCTGCGATTCCGCAAACGCCAGGTACTGTTCAACGATGTTGTTCAGCTGCTTCAGCTCATCCTCATTCAGGTAGTTCTTGGCCACGGTCACATCTCGCGGCAGGATCCGCTCACCCGGCCAATTGGTCAGGCTCATGTCCAGCTTTGCCGCGCTCGCCCTTCCACCGATCAGCTCCGCAGCGGTGTATCCTGTTATCGCAAAGTGGAACTTGTTTTGAACGGTCGCATAGAACTTCCGTGTGGCCTCCGCATCGGGGTCATAATCGGTGCTGGTGGCGTAGATGTCCGTCACCTTCCGGTAGAACTGCCGCTCGCTGGTTCGGATGTCGCGTATCCGCTCGACCAGTTCGTCGAAGTAGCGGTCCAGCGCGCTTTGCTCCTTGAAGCGACGGTCGTCCAGCGTAAAGCCCTTTATCAGGTGCTCACGCAAGCGCTGCGTGGCCCAGATGCGGAACTGGGTGCCGCGCACCGACTTCACGCGATACCCGACCGAGATGATCACATCCAGGCTGTATAGCTTGATCGGTTTGGTGGAATGAGCAATGTGCAATTCTTGCACATTGCTCTCCTTGAGCAGTTCGCCTTCATCGAACACATTACCGATGTGTTTGGTGATGACCGATCTTTCCCGGTCGAACAGAACGGCCATCTGCTCCTGGCTCAGCCACACAGTTTCCCCATCACTGCGTACGTCCATACGCACCTGCCCATCCTCGGTGCGGTAGATCAGCACCTCTTCGGCGGCTTCGTTCTTCTTTGGTCGTTTGCTCATGCCATTCGCGATCGACGCACTTTCCGTCAACCGCGATAGGACAAGATAGCGGCAGCTTCACTCCCCCGCCACCACCCGGAACGGCGCCCCCACCAGCTCCCTATCACCCACCAGCAGCACCACCGCACGGTACTCGCCGGGCTTCCATGGCCTGCCATAGGCCGGTCGGGCCACATGCGCAGGGATCAGGGCGACGGTCTCCCGGAACCAGCGATAGGGCATGCCACAGCACAGTTGCACGTTGCAGGGCGGCAAGTAGTCCACCCACGCATCGCCCTCTCTGCGTTGAAAGCCATACAGAGGCGTGCTGCTGCCACAACCGCCGTCCAGCTTCACGTAACCGGTGATGTGCACCACGATAGTATCGGCCAGGTGGTAGAGCGGGTCTGAGGGCACCCCGTAACGCGTGTGCAGACTGATCGATGGTTCGGGTGGGGGGATGAACGGCGGTGGGTCGATGGGCTGAGCGTTCAGTAAGGGCGCCAGCGCCAACGCGGCGGGGAGTAAGAGGGAACGCATGCTTGCCGGTACACGCGACCAGCGCTTCGGTTCAATGGAACAGCGCACCCGCTCACCGCTCCACCACATGGAACGGTGGACCGAACAACGGCTTCTTCCCGCCCTCCAACAGCACCACGCGGTATTCGCCCGGCGCCCACAAGCCGCCCGATGCAGGCCTGTGATCCACCGCCGCTGCGCCCGCTCACGCTTGTCCGGAGCGGCACCGAAGCGCGCTGGTACATCATCGCACGGTATCGGTTCCCGCATCGCTCCTTGTACACGCAATGCCATCGTTGCCATCTTTGCCTGCCTTGGATATCCATCGTACCATACTCCTTCTGCTCGCCGTGGCCTCGTTGGGCACGGTGCACGGGCAGTTCTGGGACACCGTGTACAGGGTGCTGAACGGCGACACCACCCAAGGACCCGACTACGACACGGCCTACGTGGCCAGCTACCGGAACGACCTGGTGCTGAGCCCGGTGATGTTCTATCAGCAGAACACCCTGAGCCTGCAGCGCCGCGATGGCGGGGACCTTACGTTCAGCACGAACACACCGGTCCAGTGCGGCCTGGCGCTGGACTACAAGTGGCTGGGCGTGGAGTACACCGCCAGCATCCCCGGCATGAGCACCATGGACACCACGCTCGGCACCACCGAGAGCCGCGGCCTGGGCTTCGGCTACACGGGGCGCAGCTGGTGGTTCCGCAACTTCATCCGCAGCAGTAAAGGGTACTACGCGCAGGACCCCGTGCTCCTCGTGTCCGACTGGGAGGAGGGCGACCCTTATCCGGTGCGCAGCGACCTGGAGAACGTGACCTACGGCGCCTCGCTGAACTACGGGTTCAACCATCGCCGCTATTCACAGACCGCAGCGCTGTGGCAGATGGAGCGCCAGAAGCGCAGCGCCGGCACCTTCACCGCCGGTGCCACGTTCTGGTATTCGCGCACGCGCTCCGGCAGCCGCCTCCTTCCGCCCAACGAAGAGGGCGAGTACTACACTCCCGTATCGGTGGCCGAAGTGCAGCGGTGGACGGTGAGCCTTACCGCCGGCTATGCGCACACCTTCGCCTTCTGGAAGCGCGGCTTCCTCAACATCATGCTCATACCGGGCATCGGTGCACAGGAGCAGGAGGTGCGGGGCGACGATGGCTCCTCGCTCAACAGCGGCTGGAGCGTGGGCGGCACGGGGGAAGTGCGTATAGGCACGGGCTACGTGGCGGACACCTGGTACATCGGCTTCACCACGTTCAGCTTCGTGAGCAGCGGAGAGGTGCTGGAAGATGTGCGCATGGGCACCGGCTATGGCAACCTGCGGCTGGCCGCCGGGTGGCGCATCAAGGGAGCGGGTCCGTTCATTCCGGCGTTGGGCCTGTAGCAGACCCTCACATGTTCCTCCGGTACTGCCCCCCCACCTCGAACATCGCCAGGGAGAGCTGACCGCCCCCAGCTCACTTCAGCTCCCCCGCCTCGGCCATGGCGATGATGGACCCGAAGAAGAGCGAAAGCGCGATCACCGAGAGCGCGTTGGCGATCCGGGCCGCTCGTCGGTTCCCGGGCTTCAAGCGGTCCACCGTCCACCAGAAGGTGAAGGTGCTGGAGAGGCTGTGACCGTAGTTCTTGCTGACCAACGGCCCGATGTGCCAATAGATGGGGCTCCTATTCGTTCCGTTCTCGCGGTTGATGATGGCGCTGTTCACGAAGACCCTGGAGAAGAAGGCCGCGAACAAGATCACCATGAACCAGCTGGTGTAGGCGTAGAACATCCGCGCGATCCAGGTCTTGGTGTAAACCACTTCCTCCTGGCCGTCGACCAACTCGGTCTTGCGCAGGGTATAGGTGTCCCGACCCATGGTAGCGAACTCGATCTTCCGCAACAGGTTACCGGCGCTATCATGATCATAGCGGGTCCAGCCATTGACCAGAAAACCACGCGATGGCTTATCGTTGACCCAGATCTCACCACTCTCATGACGAACGGTGTCCATCTGCCCGTAGGCCGATATCGCGACCAAGAGCCAGAGCAGCAGATGTAACGTGCGCATCACATGTTCCTCCGATACTGCCCCCCCCACCTCGAACCTCGCTTGGGTGAGCTGGCCGTGCGAGCAGTACTTCGTGGCCTCCATCAGCTACTTGTTAGCTAAAGACCAAACGCGTTCGAACTCTGCGGCGGTAATGACCTGAGGTATGAACTCCTCGGAAAGTTCGTTCAGCGGAGGCACTGGTAGGCTACCCAACCGCGTGTTTCCCGAAGAGTGCTCTGCATCAGAGAAGTTCATTGTACCATCAGCATATACCTCCACCTTCCGTAACTCCCAGCGGCCCTCATCAAGCTCACTGTACAGCACAACGGGCTCGTCAGGATGATCATGGATCCACTCCACCTTGATATGTTGGAGTGCCGGGCCTCCCATCACATATTCCTTCTGTACTGGCCTCCAACCTCGAACATCGCAGCGGTCAACTGACCAAGGCTACAGTACTTGGTAGCTTCCATCAGCACCTCGAACATGTTCTCATTCCGGATCGCTGCCTGTTGCAGGTCTTTGATCGCCTTCGCCGCCTCATCCGCATAAGCAGTTCGGAGATTCTCGACGGTCGCTATCTGGGCCTCTTTCTCTTCTTCCGTTGCCCGGATGACCTCTTTGGGGAGGATGGTCGGTGATCCTTTCGAGCTCAGGAACGTGTTCACCCCGATGATGGGATACTCGCCCGTGTGCTTCAGCGTTTCGTAGTAGAGGCTTTCCTCCTGGATGCGGCTGCGCTGGTACATAGTCTCCATGGCGCCGAGCACGCCGCCGCGTTCGGTGATGCGGTCGAACTCGGTGAGCACGGCCTCTTCCACCAGGTCGGTGAGTTCTTCGATGATGAAGCTGCCTTGCAGCGGGTTCTCGTTCTTGGCCAGGCCGAGCTCCTTGTTGATGATGAGCTGGATGGCCATGGCGCGGCGCACGCTCTCCTCGGTGGGCGTGGTGATGGCCTCGTCGTAGGCGTTGGTGTGCAGGCTGTTGCAGTTGTCGTAGATGGCGTACAGCGCCTGCAACGTGGTGCGGATGTCGTTGAAGTCGATCTCCTGCGCGTGGAGGCTGCGGCCGCTGGTCTGGATGTGGTACTTGAGCATCTGGCTGCGCTCGTCGGCGCCGTAGCGGTGCTTGAGCGCCTTGGCCCAGAGGCGGCGAGCCACGCGGCCCATCACGGCGTACTCGGGGTCCATGCCGTTGCTGAAGAAGAAGCTCAGGTTGGGCGCGAAGGCGTTGATGTCCATGCCCCGGCTGAGGTAGTACTCCACGTAGGTGAAGCCGTTGGCCAGGGTGAAGGCGAGCTGGCTGATGGGGTTGGCGCCGGCCTCCGCGATGTGGTAGCCGCTGATGCTGACGCTGTAGAAGTTGCGGACCTTCTGCTCGATGAAGTACTGCTGCACGTCGCCCATGAGGCGCAGCGCGAACTCGGTGCTGAAGATGCAGGTGTTCTGCGCCTGGTCTTCCTTGAGGATGTCGGCCTGCACGGTGCCGCGGACCTGGGCGAGGGTATCGGCTTTGATCTTGGCGTAGACGTCCGGAGGTAATACTTGGTCACCGGTTATTCCGAGCAGGAGCAAGCCTAGACCGTTGTTCCCCTCAGGGATGTTACCGTGATAATGCGGCTGCTGGCCTTTGGCTGCTGGCTGCTGGCTCGCTTGCGGATTGGAGCCAGTAGCCAGTGGCTTAGGGCCAGTAGCTCCCCAACGTTCCTTGATCTTCTCTTCAACGAGGGATTCGAGACCATTCTCCCGGATGTACTTCTCGCAGTTCTGGTCGATCGCAGCGTTCATGAAGAAGCCGAGCAGCATGGGCGCGGGACCGTTGATGGTCATGCTTACGCTGGTGGTAGGCGCGGTGAGATCGAAGCCGCTGTAGAGCTTCTTGGCATCGTCGAGGCAGCAGATGCTCACGCCGCTGTTGCCCACCTTGCCGTAGATGTCCGGACGACGACCGGGATCGTGGCCGTAGAGCGTGACGCTGTCGAACGCTGTGCTGAGGCGCTTGGCGGGCAGGCCCTGGCTCACATAGTGGAAACGCTTGTTGGTGCGCTCCGGACCGCCTTCGCCGGCGAACATGCGCGCGGGATCCTCGCCCTGGCGCTTGAAGGGGTAGATGCCCGCGGTGTAGGGGAAGAAGCCGGGCGTGTTCTCCTGCATGGCCCAGCGCACCTTGTCGCCCCAGCTGCGGAATTTCGGTAGCGCGACTTTCGGGATCTTCAGGTGACTGAGGCTCTCGGTATGGTTCGGCACCTTGATCTCCTTGCCGCGCACCAGGTAGGTGTAGAACTCGCCGCTGTATTTCTCCTCTTCGGTTTTCCAGCCGGTGAGCATGGACCACAAATGCGGATCCAGGTCTTTGCGGATCTCCTCGAATTTGGTGATCAGGGCCTTTAGCTCTTGGCTGCTGGCTGCTGGCTGCTTATCGGTTCCACCGGAAGTAGCCAGTGGCGAGGAGCCAAGAGCCAGCGGCGTAATTAGCAAGTCCGGCCCTCCGAAGGTGATGACAGCGGAGTGCAGCCCATACAGTTGATCCGCAATACTGGCCTGCTTCTCCACCTTGTCATCATACCTCCGGTTGTTCTCGCTGATCTCGCTCAGGTAGCGGCTCTTCGCGGGCGGGATGATCCACACCTTCTCGCTCATCTCGTCGTGCGCGTGGAAGGTGCTGTGGAAGTCGACGCCGGTCTTCTTCTTGATCGTCTCCATCAACCGCACGTACAGGTTGTTGGTGCCGGGATCGTTGAACTGGCTCGCGATGGTGCCCACCACGGGAAGCGTGTCGTCGTCGGCGTCCCACAGCTGGTGGTTGCGCTTGTACTGCTTCTTCACATCGCGCACGGCATCGAGGGCGCCGCGCTTGTCGAACTTGTTGATGGCCACCACGTCGGCGAAGTCGAGCATGTCGATCTTCTCCAGCTGCGTGGCCGCGCCGAACTCCGGCGTCATGATGTAGAGCGAGACATCGCTGTGGTCCAGGATCTCGGTATCGCTCTGGCCGATGCCGCTCGTCTCCAGGATGATCAGGTCGAAGCCCGCCGCCTTCAGTACGTCCACGGCCTCCTTCACGTGCTTGCTGAGGGCGAGGTTGCTCTGGCGCGTGGCGAGGCTGCGCATGTACACGCGCTCGCCGCGGATGCTGTTCATGCGGATGCGGTCGCCCAGCAGCGCGCCGCCGGTCTTGCGCTTGCTCGGGTCCACGCTGATCACGCCGATGGTCTTCGTGGGCTGGTCGAGGATGAAGCGGCGGATGAGCTCATCCACCATGCTGCTCTTGCCCGCGCCGCCCGTGCCCGTGATGCCCAGCACCGGGGCGGTGCTTGCCTCGGACTTCTTGTGGATCTCGTCTGCGATGGTGGCGAACACTTCGGGATGGTTCTCCGCCGTACTGATGAGCTTGGCGATGGCAGGCCAGTTGTTCGGTGTCAGCTTCTTCGCTTCGCCGTTCACCTTGTTGCTCAGGTCGAAGTCGGCCTTCTCCAGCATGTCATTGATCATGCCCTGCAGGCCCATTGCACGACCGTCGTCCGGGTGGTACAGCCGCGTGATGCCGTAGGCGTGCAGCTCCTCGATCTCGCTGGGTAGGATGGTGCCGCCTCCCCCGCCGAAGATCTTGATGTGCCCCGCGCCCTTCTCCTTCAGCAGGTCGAACATGTACTTGAAGTACTCGGTGTGCCCGCCTTGGTAGCTCGTCATCGCGATGGCGTGCGCATCCTCCTGGATCGCGGTGTTCACCACGTCCTCCACGCTGCGGTCGTGCCCCAGGTGGATCACCTCGGCGCCGGTGCTCTGGATGATGCGCCGCATGATGTTGATGGCGGCGTCATGTCCGTCGAAGAGACTGGCGGCGGTGACGACGCGGATCTTGTTCTTGGGGACGTAAGGGGCGGCTTGGACGAAGGTGGACATGGGGTCTGCACAGATTATTTGGACGTCACAAGCACCAACGACGCGGACCTGCCTGCCGGCAGGCAGGTCTTGTTCTTGGGGACGTAGAGAGCGGCTTGGACGAAGGTGGTCGACATGGTGGCGAAATTACCGGGAGGGGTGAAGGCACAAGACACAAGGTCAAAGGCTGTGGTCCAACACCTTGATCACTTGGAACTTGAGACGTTGATCTTGAGTCTTGAACAGCTGTTGCCCGGGATAGGGGCGAAGTTACCGGAGGAAGGTAAAACTCAATGTTCACGTCACAAGGCTCAAGGGTTCTTCGAGGTGTTCTCAAGACTGAAGAGGCGCTCCAGCGAAAACCTTCATCACCTCGTACTTGAGTCCTTTGCCTTGAGTCTTCCTGCAGGAAAACCTGTGCGACCTGCCTCGACCGCGTGCATCCGCGTTCTAATTTCGCACTACGGCAACCCGCACGCCCCCACCATCTTCACCACCTGGAACCCCATGCTCCGCATCGCCTTCCTGTTCCTTCTCGTCGGTCTGGTCAGCACCGCGTCGGCCCAACGTGTCTTCCGCGACCAGGATCCCGTTCCGCCGGATTTCGGCAAAGCACCCGGCACCTTGCTGGTGGTGCGTAGCTCCATGAAATCACTGAACAAAGCATTGGACGACGTCTTCTCCGAATACTACAAAGGCCCGTTCAAGGTGATCGACCCCGAGGACCTGAGCAAACCGGATTACGCCGATACAGAGACCTACCGATACACGTTCAATACGTCCATCGGTCGCATTGAGGCCAGTGGCATGGGTGACACCCGCATTGCTGCCAGCAACACCTACACCTACGATGTGGCCGACCGGTTGACCGGAAAGACCAACGGTCTCGACTTCGTGGGCGGTGCGTACAAAGGGTTGATGAAGGATTACGCCAAGAAGCTGGAGGAGGTGCGGTCGGCGGGGAAGTGAGGTAAGGGCTCAGCCCATTTCACATTCTACAATTCGACTTTTTCCATTCTCCTATTCCCTGGAGACGGTGAATGGCGGCTGGTCAATGGTGAATGGGGTCGCCGGACGGGCTGGGAGTTTAACCCGGCCTTGAGCCGGGGCTTTAGTTGCCTTGTCCGGTTCAGCGGCCGGTGCGCTCCGGTGGCTTCCTGCGGTCGCCTCCTCGCTGCTACCGCCCGCAAGGCCCGGCCTTCAGCAGGCTGCCGCTCCCATCGCTGGCGTATTCACGCACCGCCGGAGGCCTCGGTCTATTTTCGACCCTGATGCGGTCCCTGTTCTTCGTTGCCTTCCAGACCATAGCCCTGGGCGTTGCCGCCCAGGAACCCTGGAAGGGACTTGGCCTTGACCTCGGTTTTGCCCCTTCTTTCGTTTACACCGAGCCAGTGGAAGCAGATAATTGGGTCGGCAGCAAGTCTCAGTTCGGAGCCTCTTTCGACGCCGCGATCAACTATGGCTTTCCTAAAGCTCGCGCGGCGTTTGGACTTGGTGGCGGTATCTTCCTCTGGGGTGATCGTGTCCTTTATCCCGTGTTCATCCAAGTTGCCGCTGATCCTTCTGCCTGGTGCGAGGACTGCTTCTTCAGCCGTGGGATATGGCTGCGGACCACGATCGATGCACGAGGGGGGGCAATGCTTGGCAACGTGGAAACCACGGCAGGTCCGTTGCGCGTTGACTTCTTTTCCGAGGTGGGATTCCGATACCGGGTTGGAATAGCGACCCGATGGCAATTTCATGCCGGGATCCGCCTAGGCACTTTTGATCTGCGAGGACCATACCGAGTACAAGTGGATGGGGTCTGGCAGGACTCAAAGCCCAGTTTCCTCACAGCAGGCCCAGCTCTTTGGATGACGTTCTGAGGTGATGGCGGTGAGCGTTCCAGTCGCTGACCGTGAGATAGGACGGCCTTCGCTGGCGGAGATCGTTCCCTACCCCCTCCCCAACACCTTGATGTCCTTCACTTCCAGCGTCCGCATCGGGTAGCCCTTCAGCACGCTGTTGATCATCGCCAGTCCCATCTCCTTCATGGTGGAGCCATAGCGTGGCATGAGCACGGCCACGATGGGGATCAGCATCCGCTGCCAGGTCTTCGGCCGGTGTTGGCCTGGACCGGGCTTCATGAACCCCGGCCGGAAGTTGTAGCTCTGCTTGAAACCCAGGCGACCTATCTCGTTCTCGGTGCGTCCCTTCACCCGCGCCCACATCACGCGGCCCTGCTCACTGCCATCGGTGGCCGCGCCGGAGACGTAGTTGAATTGGCTGCCCGGTGAAGCGGCGAGCACTGCTTTCGCGAAGGCGATCGTGGTGTCGTAGGTGGCGCGGGTGTAGTCCGCTTCGTTCATGCCCACGGAACTGATGCCCGCGCAGAAGAAGCAGGCGTCGTAGCCGCGCAGTTGGTCCTTGACGGTATCCAGCGAGAAGAAGTCCTTCACCAGCAGTTCCTTCACCTTCGGGTGCTTCACCCCGCACGACTTGCGGCCCACAACGAGCACCTCGACGATGGACGGATGCGCCATGCATTCCAACAGCACACCTTCCCCCACATAGCCCGTTGCCCCTGTGAGTATGATCTTCTTGCCCATGCGTTAACGGCCGAAGCCGAAAGGGCGAAGGCGTGCGGTGAAGGTACCGCTAAGGGCAGCGGTGCAGCCTTGATCGGTCTTTTGCGTGTTACGTTGTCCCCGCTCCGGCATTCCCACACCATGCGGATCTTCTTAGTGCCCTTGCTCTTGCATGGCATCGCCATAGCCTTTGGCGCAGGCGTGCCCCTGATCGCGGAAGCATGCACCGCCTTCAAGATGACCCGGGATGGCCGCACCTTTGTGGGCAACAACGAGGACTCGTGGTGCGTACAAGGCCGCGTGCGCTTCGTGCCCGGCGAGGCCGGACGGCTCGGCGCGGTGTACTTCAGCAGTTGGCGGGGCCACCCCTACCTGCCCTGGTCGGACCAGCTGGGCATGAACGAGGCCGGACTTGTGTTCGACGGGCTCACGGTGCAGCCGATGGACGTGGCGCCTTCACCGGGCAAGCCGCCGCTGGAGTTCAATGAACTGACCAACCGCATGCTGGAGCAGTGCCGCGATGTCCCGGAAGCGGTGGCCTTCCTGCGGAAGCATGACCGGATCCTCCTGCATAAGAGCATGATCTTCCTGGCGGATGCGCAGGGCCGTTACGCGGTGGTGCAGAACGACACCATCCTGCTGGGCGACGAGCCGTACTTCGCGGTGGGGAACTGGCGGCTGGGCCGCAATACGGACATGGACGCCATTCCCATTCCACGCCTGCAACAAGGTCGTGCGCTCCTCAAGGCCGGTGTGGCGCCTACGGTGGACGGTGCGTGGACCGTGCTGGAAGGAATGAGGTCCTGCCGGAAGTTCCTGGAGAACGGCACCTTCTTCAGCACGCTCTTCGAACCCGACAGCGGCCGCGTGCACCTGGCCTTCTACCACGACTACGACCACCGGATCACCTTCGAGCTGCGCGATGAACTTCAGAAGGGCGCACACACGTTGGACCTGCCGTCGCTCTTCCCACCGAACAAGGCTTACGAGGCGCTGCAGGCCTATCGCACGCCTTTCCACGAACGCCGGCTGTTCCAGGGCTTGTTGGTCTTGGGCGGAGCGGCTTTGCTGTGGGGCTTCATCCTTGGCGTGTGGGTGCTCGTGAACGGGGTGCGGCGGTTCCGTCGGCTCCCGGTGCGCACGAGCTGGCCGCTGGTGCTGGCCGGTCTCGGGCTGGTGGCCCTGGTGGGGCTGGTGGGCGTGCTGCTCACGCTGGAGCAGGTCTTCTACTTCGGCCTGGGCGATGTGCATCCCGTGCTGGCCGCGCTGCCCTGGTTCCTGCTGGTGGTGGCGGTGGTGCTATTTTTTCGGCTGCGCCGGCACCGGGGCGAGCGCTGGCCGCTGCTGCCGGCGCTGGTCCTCTTGCTTCCCGTGCTGGCCGGGTGCGCGTACTGGGGCTTCTTCCTGCCGCATTGAGCGGTAGGGTCTGGCAGCTTCGATCGTGGTGGCTGCACTGTAGCTTTTTTTGCTCGGTTGGCTGGTGTATTGGGGGTGTTGTGGTCGTAGTTCAGTTGGGCGACCAACCACTATAGCCGATGGTGAACAGCAGCTGCAAACCTTCGTGCGTGCCGGTCAGCGGCAGCGAACCGTTGGGGAGGGTGGGCACATCGCTGGGCAGCTCCACGCGGTCGTAGGTGCAGTGGAAGTAGGTGATGCCGATCGACGTGCCGATGCAGCCCGGCGATCCGCGCTTGGCCCGCCACCGCCACGCGACCGCGAGCACCGGCGCCAGTGAGGGCTTGTAGCGCAGGGAGAGGGTGCGCAGGTCGTTGGCGGTGCTGCTGCTGTCCAGTTGAATGACGGTGGGCACATCCATGCCAAGGAGGAAGCGCGCACCGCCCTGCAGGTTGAACTGGCTGCGATGGCCTCGATATACTTGGTACACAGCGCCCGACCCGATCGCCCAGCGGTCGCCGCTGTTGCTTGGCGCGGCGAAGGGGTTCGTGGCGCCGGTCGCCTCCCAACCGCCGACCTCATAGCCGAAGGTGAAGCGCCCGCTCCAACGCCCCGCGATACGACGATCAACACCCGCGCCCAAGTGGAACCAGCCCGTCAGGTCGAAGGTGCCTGTGGCCACGGATCCAGTGCGCACCGTGATCTTCTCACTTCCGCCTCCGCCGAGGTACAGGTCCAACGCCCATTTCGGGGCCACCGCGCTGCTGTCCTGGGCGAACAAGGCAGGGGAGGCCAGGTATCCGACGAGCAGGAGCCAGCGATGCATGCCCGAAGTTCGCATGTCCCTCCTTTCCGCAGGCTGACCTGCATCAGTGACCGTTGCGCACTACTTTTCGTGCATGGCGCTTAAACGCATCCGCACCCAGGCCGACTACGATGTTGCATACGCTGAGAGCATGAAGGACCCTGTCGGCTTCTGGACCGCCCAGGCCGACACGTTCGACTGGCACCGGAAGTGGGACACCGCGCTAGAATGGGACTTCGAAGGCCCCAACGTGAAGTGGTTCGCTGGAGGCAGGCTGAACATCACGGAGAATTGTCTGGACCGCCACCTGAAGCAGCGCGGCAACAAGCCCGCCATCATCTGGGAGCCGAACGATCCGCAGGAGCGCTTCATCCGGCTGACCTACCGTGAGCTGCACGATAAGGTGTGCACATACGCCAACGTCCTGAAGCGGAACGGCGCGAAGAAGGGCGACCGCATCTGCATCTACATGCCCATGGTGCCCGAGCTGGTGATCGCCACGCTGGCCTGCGCGCGCATCGGGGCCATCCACAGCGTGGTGTTCTGTGGCTTCAGCGCACAGAGCCTGAGCGACCGCATCCAGGATGCACAAGCGAACATCGTGCTCACCAGCGATGGCCTCAACCGCGGGCACAAGCAGATCCCCGTGAAACGCGTGGTGGACGAGGCGCTGGAGACCTGTCCCACGGTGCGGAAGGTGATCGTGACCGAGCGCCTCGGCTGGGCGGTGGACATGGTGGAAGGACGCGACGTGTGGCTGCACGATGAGCTCAACTTCGTCAACGAGCACTGCCCGGCGGAAGTGATGGACGCCGAGGATCCGCTCTTCATCCTCTACACCAGCGGCAGCACGGGCAAACCCAAAGGCGTGGTGCATACCTGCGGTGGCTACATGGTGTACACGGACTACACCTTCCGCAACGTGTTCCAGTACGAGGAGAGCGACATCTACTGGTGTACGGCCGACGTAGGCTGGATCACCGGCCACAGCTACATCATCTACGGTCCGCTGCTGGCGGGCGCCACCACGCTGGTGTTCGAGGGTGTGCCCACCTTCCCCGATGCGGGCCGCTTCTGGCAGATGATCGACAAGCATGGGGTGAACATCTTCTACACCGCACCTACGGCGATCAGGAGCTTGATGGCCGCCGGACTGGACCACGTGCTGGCCTACTCGCTGGACTCCCTGCGCGTGATCGGCAGCGTGGGCGAGCCCATCAACGAAGAGGCGTGGAACTGGTACAAGATCCACGTGGGCAAGGACCGCTGTCCGGTGGTGGACACCTGGTGGCAGACCGAGACCGGCGGCATCATGATCAGCTCACTGGCCAACGTGACCGACGAGAAACCCGCACATGCCGCGTGGCCCCTGCCCGGCGTGCAACCCGTGCTGCTCACTGCGGAAGGAAAGGAGATCACCGCGAACGAACAGGAAGGACTGCTCTGCATGAAGTTCCCCTGGCCCGGGATACTCCGCACCACCTGGGGCGACCATGAGCGCTGCCGTCAGACCTACTTCAGCAGCTACAAAGGCTACTACTTCACCGGTGATGGCGCCAAGCGCGATGCCGATGGCCGCTACCGCATCATCGGTCGCGTGGATGATGTGATCAACGTGAGCGGCCACCGCTTCGGCACGGCCGAGATCGAGAACGCCATCAACCAGGCCAAGGGCGTGGTGGAAAGCGCCGTGGTGGGCTACCCGCACGACATCAAGGGCCAGGGCATCTACGCCTACGTGGTCTGCGAAACACCCATCCCCGCCGACGACACCCAAGCCATGGAGAACATGCGCGGCGAGATCCTGGAGGCCGTGGTGGCCGGCATCGGCCGGATCGCCAAGCCGGACAAGATCCAGTTCGTGAGCGGCCTGCCGAAAACACGCAGCGGGAAGATCATGCGGCGCATCTTACGGAAGGTGGCGGAGAACCTGCCTGCCGGCGAGGCAGGTGAGTTGGGGAGTTTGGGGGATACGAGCACCTTGTTGGATCCGGCGGTGGTGGAGGAGATCACGGCGGGGAGGGTTTGACAGGTAGCTTGCCTGTCAGGCGAGATCGCCATACCTCCTTTTTCCGCATACGCGTCGATCAATACCTTCGATCGATAAGCTGCTCCAACTTGAACCTAAGAACGACCTTCCAACTTCTTGTCACGCTGTCGTTGATGACGGCATGCCTTGATGCACCTCGATCGGAGGCGACGGCAACCGTTGAGTCATCCAGCTCATCGGCGTCACCTGTTGTGGGTGAACGAATAGATGGTCCTGCCAACGTTCGGGACACCGTGAATGGCAAACACATTTTCACCTTATTCGATAAGGCACTGGTAGATAACTTGACTCTTGAGAACGATTGGTATCGTGTAGGTATCTATGCCGACATCGACACAAGCGAGTTCGGGATGGACAGTATCCATCCTGGCCGCAAGATCCTAGTCGATGGAGAAGTCATCGGTGAAGTTGTCAAAACCATGAGTGCCACAACCTCCCACGGCGGTAAGAAGGCATGGGTCTTTCTCTATGGCTACACACATATGGAAAATATTGATCCGGAGTCGATCATCGAGCCTGAGCTGGAGAAGTACATTCAACATTCGAACGGAGCTCGAACGCTTAGAAGTTGGCAGCCGTTCATCGACCGATTCGCTTTGCAAGACGATTCCGACTTCTTGGGATATCGGCTCTTCTCAAACTATGAGAACTCGTTCGACGACCCTTCACCGAGTTTTCGTATTGGATTGGCCTTCGAAAAAGACAGGTTGGTCGCGATACTGCACTCCCGGCCCATTCGCGTTTTGGGGACACAGGAGAACCTGTTGGATGGTGCATTTGATTGCGTCACGTACCCCGACTTCGCACAACGCGAGAAGTTCCTGATGGACCTACAAGCTTGGATGAATAGCGTCGACTGATGGGTCTTTCCGGTCGTTGGCCTTCACAAGTCTTCCGCCTTCCTGCCCTCACACCTCCCTCACCCCCACCTCCCCCATCAGCTTCCTGAAGTGTTTGTCCTGCGTGATGAGGGGGATGTGCCAAAGAGCGGCAGGGCGGATAGTGGTCGCGTAGACCTAGTCCGTCCCTTCCTTCAACCCCTTCTTCGCATTCAGCCCGGTAACCACCTTCTTCCCGGTGCGCGCCTCCAGTTCCAGCCGCGCCACCTTGGCCACATTACCACCTTGCCGGGCCACCTCCTTACTGTCCTCGAAGGTCTCTGGGTCCTTGGCCTGCGAGATGTCCTTGGTGGATGCCTAGGCCAGCATGTTCAGGATCAGCTCCGTGTTGGTCATGTTGTCGCGGAGGTTCTCCTTCCTTAATCCCTTCAGCACCTTGTATTCCTTGGTGGTGTTGCCCGCCCACGCCTTGGTGATGATGTCCGTGAGCCTGGCGAACTGCACGCCTTCGTTCAGGCCCCTGCGCTTCCATTCATCCGTCAGCTCCTTGCGGATCTCGATGCTCTTCAGCCGCTGGTTGATCCAGTTCTCAGAGTAGCCCGAACGCAGGTACTGCTCCAACGCCCGGTCGATGGTGAGCTCGGGGTCTTGCATCTCGTCCAAGCGCTCCCTGCCCACCTGCGCCAACCACTGCTTGAAGGGCTCGGCCTTGGGCGAAGGGATGGACTGGATCAGGCGGAAGAGCTGCTCGGTGTCGGCCACGTCGGTCGCGCGCATCTTGCCATCCTCTGCGGGCATTTTCAACTGTCCGATTTTATCGGACAGTTGACTTCCTTCCTTCAGTAGCTTGGTCTTCAGGTCGTTCCAATACTTGCGAGGGCGTTCGTTGCCGGTCAGAGCCGCGATGACATCGATGATGGAGAAGAACCACTTCTCCTGTTCGGCATCCCATGCGGTGCGTACCTGCTTCTCGTCGAAGACCTGGATGGTGTTCTTGATGTCCATTTCGTCGATCAGTGAACGCACAAGGTAGCTGGCGAAGGCAGTTCGTCGCCGGCCTGCCGAAGATGCGCAGTGGCAAGATCATGCGGCGCATCCTGCGGAAGCTGGCGTAGGGAGAGCTGGGGAGCTTGGGGAATACGAGCACGCTGCTGGATACGGCCGTGATGGACGAGATCAAGAAGGGGATGGTGTGAGAAGCCTCAAGTGACAAGGTTCAAGTAGCAAGGGTCAAGTGCTCAAGGGCGTGTTGGACCCTTGTTACTTGACACTTGAGCCTTGACACTTACACGCTGGCCTGCTCCGCCCGCGGATACTTCACGTGCCCGTACTGCTTCATGTACAGGTCGTAGATGATGCCGTCCGCCAGACCCACCTTGGGGACGAAGATCTCCTCGATCTCGGCATCGGCCATCACGCGGAGGAAGATCTCCGCAGCGGGAATGATCACGTCGGCGCGGTCGGGGCGCAGGCGCAGGAGCTTGATGCGGTCCTCGAACGTGTAGGCCGCGATGCGGTCGCGCTGGCGCTGGATGTCGTCCTTCGTCAGCGGCTCGCCGAACAAGTTGCCGTTCTCCTTGAAGATCCGGTTGATATTGCCGCCGGTACCGATGGCCATCAGCTGGCCATGTTCCTCGCGCAGGTCGGCCAGGAAGGCGCGGATCTCCGTCCACACTTCGGGGTTCACCTTGTCTTTCAGCATGCGCACGGTGCCCACCTTAAAGCTCGCGCTCTTCACGCGGCGGCCTTTCTCCAACCAGCTCAGCTCCGTACTGCCACCGCCCACGTCGATGTAGAGATAGCTGCGGTCCTTCAGCAGGTCCTGCGTCCAGAAGGTGTTCACGATCAGGTCAGCCTCCACCTTGCCGCCGATGGTCTCGATGTGCACACCGCTCTCGATCTCCACCCGCGTCAGGATCTCGTCGCGGTTGGTGGCTTCGCGCATGGCGCTGGTGGCGCAGCAACGCAGGTAGGGCACGCCGTACACCTCGGTCAACAGGCGGAAGGCCTTCAGGCTCTTGATCAGGTAATCGCGCTTCGCCGGGCTGATGGCACCGCTGTCGAACACGTCCTCGCCCAAGCGGATCGGCACGCGCACCAACGTCTGCTTCTTGATGATCGGATGGTCTTCGCGTTCGATCACCTCACCCACCAGCAGGCGCACTGCGTTCGATCCGATGTCGATGGCGGAGTATGTGAGCTGGCGTTCGATGAGACGAAGGTAGACATGAGCGGCAACCTCGGAACCGTGGCGACCTCAGCGCGGTCTTTACTTCAACGGATCGCCGAGCGCCAACACGTAGCTGCCAGATCATTCGTGGAAGTAGGGCGCTTCGTTCTTGGCGAGTTCCCGGATGTTCTCCAAGACGTGCTTCATGTAGTTCCGCCAGATCGTCTTGGTGAACAGCCTGTGGATGGGATGGAACACGACACTGTTGGAGAACATGGTGTACCGATACCGCACCTGCACGTTCCCATCCGGAAGCGGGTCAGTGAACCACTCGCCTTGGAACTTCGTGAAGCCCATGGACCATGACCTGAAGTCGGAGACCTCGATCTTCCAGTAGGAGTTCTCCCTTCGCTCCAGAACCTTGTCCAAGCACGCTTCGCCTCCTTTGAACATCGGTGTCCTGGCCATGTGCACCTTGCGACTGCCGCCCACCTGGCCCCAGGTCGCATCTTCCGTGCAGTGCGTGACCTTGGGCGTGATGCCGTGGCCGGTGTGGATCCGCGTGATGTCACAGAGCATGGGGCTTTTGAACGCCCGCTCCAGTGTGGTGTCGAACACCGTTGAGATCTCGGTCGTGGTCTTCATTTTCCTTCGCAGGTCCACGTCCGGTCTCACAGCTTCACAGGATGTGGTCTTTCACTCTTCTCATTTCAACACCGCCAACCGTTCCTCCAGCGATCTGATCTTGGCCTCGGCATCGGCCTTCTTCTTGCGCTCGTTCTCCAACACTTGCGCCGGTGCGCCGGCCACGAAGCGTTCGTTGCCGAGCTTCTTGTCCACGCTGTTCAGGAAGCCGCGCAGGTGCTCCAGCTCCGCCTCGGCCTTCTTCACCTCCGCTTCGGGGTCGATGTTGCCACCCAGATCCACCGCGTACTCCGTGGTTCCCACGAGGAACGTGAGCGTGCCGTCGCCAGCCTTTTCCATGCCGGTGATCGCGCCCACGTTCGCAAGCTTGTTCACCAGGGAGGCCACTGCTTCCCGCATCGGCACGGCGCCCTTCACCTGTACATCGAGCGCTTCCTTAGGGCTCATGCCGCGTTCGTTCCGCACGTTGCGCACCGCCGTCACCAGGTCGAAGGCATGCTGCACTTCGGCCTCGAGCTTCGCATCGCCTTCGCCACCCTTGGGCCACGCCGCAATGATCAGGTCGTCGCCTTCCTTGCGTTCGCGCAACAAGTGCCACACTTCTTCACTGAGGAAGGGCATGAAGGGATGCAGCAGCTTCATCACGTCCTCGAACACGGTCACTGTGGCCTCGTACGTCAGGCGGTCGATGGGCTCCGCCACACCTTCGCCGGCCGCGTTCTTCACGAAGCCGGTCTTGATGCTCTCCAGGTACCAGCTGCACAGGTCGTCCCAGATCAGCTTGTAGGTGGCCATGAGCGCCTCGCTGATGCGGAACTGCGCGTAGAGCGCGTCGATCTCGGTGGTGGCGCGCAGCACGCGGCTCTGGATCCAGGCGACGGCCGCCGCAGAGGAATCAGGCTGCGGACGGTCGACCACCTGCCAGCCCTTCACCAGTCGGAACGCGTTCCAGATCTTGTTGCTGAAGTTGCGGCCTTGCTCGCAGAGCGAATCGTCGTACGGCAGGTCATTGCCGGCAGGGGAGGTGAGGAGCATGCCCACGCGTACCCCGTCCGCGCCGAACTTCTCGATCAGCTCCAGCGGATCCGGACTGTTGCCCAGGCTCTTGCTCATCTTCCGGCCTTGCTTGTCTCGCACGATGCCGGTGAGGTACACGTTCTTGAACGGCACCTCGTGGCGGTACTCCATGCCCGCCATGATCATGCGCGCCACCCAGAAGAAGAGGATCTCCGGCGCAGTGACCAGGTCGTTGGTGGGGTAGTAGTACTTGATGTCCGCGTTATCCGGGTCCTTGAACCCGTCGAACACGCTGATCGGCCACAGCCAGCTGCTGAACCAGGTGTCCACGACATCCTCATCCTGCTTGATCCCGGTCGTGGGCTGTCCGGCGGCCGTGAACTGCGCGATGGCCTCGGCTTCGGTACGGCACACGGCGACGTCACCGGCGTCGTTGTACCAGGCGGGCACCTGTTGTCCCCACCACAGCTGGCGGCTGATGCACCAGTCGCGCACGTTCTCCATCCAATGCCGGTAGGTGTTCGCGAACTTCTGCGGGTGCAGCTTCACGCGACCGTCGTTCAACACTTCCAAGGCGGGCTTGGCCAGCTCGCCCATCTTCACGAACCACTGCAGGCTCAGGCGCGGCTCGATCACGGCATCGGTGCGCTCGCTGTAACCCACCTTGTTCTTGATGTCCTCCGTCTTCACCAGGAAGCCTTTCTCCTCGAGTTCCTTCACGATCTTCTTGCGCACCACGAAGCGATCCTCACCCACGTAGAGCTGCGCTGCGGCGCTCAGCGTGCCGTTGGGTTCCAGGATGTCGATGGTCTCGAGGCCGTGCTTCTTCCCCAGTTCGTGGTCGTTCACATCGTGGGCCGGGGTCACCTTCAAGGCGCCGGTGCCGAATTCTCGCTCCACATAGGTGTCGAAGATCACCGGGATGCTGCGGCCGATCAGCGGCACCTGCACGCGCAGGCCCTTCAGGTCGGCGTAACGCTCGTCCTCCGGGTGCACCGCCAGGGCCGTGTCGCCCAGGATCGTCTCCGGACGCGTCGTGGCGATCACGACGTATTCCTCCACACCATCGGGATCCTCACGCTCCACTTTGTAGCGGATGTAGTAGAGCTTGGAGTTGACCTCCTTGTGGATCACCTCTTCATCGCTCACGGCGGTAAGGGCCACGGGGTCCCAGTTCACCATGCGCAGGCCGCGGTACACCAGGCCCTTCCTGTGCAGGTCGATGAACACGTCGATCACGGCCTCGCTGAGGTCGGGCTCCATGGTGAAGCGCGTGCGGTCCCAATCGCAGCTGGCGCCGAGCTTCTTCAGTTGTTCGAGGATCACGCCGCCGTAATTCTCCTTCCACGCGAAGGCGTGCTTCAGGAACTCTTCCCGTCCGATGACGCTCTTCTTGATGCCTTGCTCCTGGAGCAGGCGCACCACTTTCGCCTCGGTGGCGATGGAGGCGTGGTCCGTACCCGGCACCCAGCAGGCGTTCTTGCCCTGCATCCGGGCCCGGCGCACCAGCACGTCCTGGATGGTGTTGTTCAGCATGTGCCCCATGTGCAGAACGCCCGTCACATTCGGGGGCGGGATCACCACGGTGTAGGGCTCGCGGTCGTCCGGTACGCTGCGGAAGTAGCCGCGGCGCATCCAGTGTCCATACCACTTGTCCTCGCTCTGTGCGGGTTCGAACCGTTTGGGGATCTCGATCTGTTCCATGCTTCGTTGCCGGAATGCGCGCACCTTTCGCCGACGTGTGCTTCATACCGGGCCGCAAAGGTAGCCGGGGCCGGGGGTATGGCGGAAGCGGCGGAATGGTCCCCGACAGTCGATCCGCGATGCTCTGAGGCCCCTGTTAATGTCCTGTTAAACCGGTCCGCGCCCCCTAACCTCCCCCTACTTTCGCCGTACGAAACCCACCAAACCGAACATTTTCATGAAGAAGTTCCTCCTCTCCCTCGGCCTTAGCGCCCTCTTCCTCGGCGTGCAGGCCCAGGACAATGCCAAGCCCGTAGGCGGCACCGGCCCACAGATCAGCCTCGACAAGGAAGTGCATGACTATGGCACCTTGAAGCAAGGTGGCAACGGCGAGTGCGTCTTCACCGTCACCAACACCGGCGACCAGCCCCTGATCATCAGCAATTGCCAAGGCAGCTGCGGGTGCACGGTGCCCAAGTGCGAAACGGCCCCCATCAAGCCCGGCGCCAAGAGCCAGATCACGGTGAAGTACGACAGCAACCGTGTCGGTCCGATCAACAAGAGCGTGACCATCACCAGCAACGCGGCGAACGCCCCGAGCAAGGTGGTGCGCATCCAAGGCACCGTGGAGGCTTCCGGCGCTCCTGCCCCTGCGGCCGTTCCGGCCGTGGCACCTGCCCACTAGGATCTGCTTGTCCGCTGCGGCGGAATACGCGAACGGCGCCCACCATCCGGTGGGCGCCGTTCGCATTTTCAGTTGCTGGTTCAGTTCATCACCCGTGCCAGGAGCTCGCGCAGCAGCTCGCCGTCGTCGGCGCTGGCGTTGCCCAGGCCCTTGCTCTTCAGGTCGGCCTCGCGCAGCAGGTGCTGCACCTCGCGGAGCTTGAGCGGCGGGTAGTTGCGCGCAGCATTGGCGTAGTCCTTCACGAAGAAGGGCGGCACCTTGAGCGCTGCGGCCAGTTCACCCTGCCCCAGCCCTGCGGAAGCGTGCACCACCATGAGCTTCGTGAAGTAGCTGTTCAGCAGCCCCAGCGTGAGCACCAGCGGGTGGTCCTTCGGGTCCTGTGCGAAATAATGCGCGATGGTCTGCGCTTTCAGGTGGTCGCGGTTGCCGATGGCGTTCTGCAGCTCGAAGACGTTGTACTCCTTGCTGATGCCGACGTTCCGCTGGATCAGGTCCGCGGTGATGGTGCCCCCTTCCTCGGTGACGATGCAGAGCTTCTCCACCTCCTTGGTGAGCTTTCCCAGGTCGCTGCCCAGGTGTTCGGCCAGTAGCACCGCCTCCTTCTGCCCGATCCGCCGCTTCTGGAACTGGACGTACTTGGCGATCCACTCCGGCAGCTTGTCGTCCTTCAGCTTGTCGCTGGTGAACACTACACCCTTCTTGGCCACGTCCTTCAGCCAGGCCTTCCGCCCGTCGGCCTTCTTGTGCTTGTAGAGCATCACCAGCACGGTGGTGGGGGTGGGGTTCTTGAAATAGGACTCCAGCTTGTCGTAGGCATCGATGCGCCAGGTCTGTGCCTCGCGCAGCACCACCACCTGCCGCTCCGCCATCATGGGGAAGCGCAGGCAGGCGTCCTTCACCTGGTCCGGATCGCTGTCCTTGCCATACAGCACGGTGAGGTTGAAGTCCCGCTCGTGCTCTTCCAAGGCGTTGCGCTCGATCTCCTCGGCCACACGGTCGATGAAGAAGGCCTCTTCACCATGCAGCAGGTACACCGGCTTGAAGGACTTCGCGCGGACGTCCTTGACGATCTTCTTGAAGTCCTCCGTAGTGCTCATTCGAAACGCAGGTGCTTCACGGATCGTCCTTGGTTGATGATCTCGCGCAGGGAGGCGATGCCCACTTTCACATGGGTGTGTGCGAAGCCGCTGGTGACCTGCATGTCACTGGCACTGGTCTTCACGCCCCAGGGCACCATGGGCTGGTCGCTCACCAGCAGCAGCGCTCCGGTGGGGATGCCATTGAAGAAGCCGGTCATGAAGACGGTCGCGGTCTCCATGTCGATGGCCATGGCGCGCAGCGTGCGGAGCTTCTCCTTGAACACGTCGTCATGCTCCCACACCCTGCGGTTGGTGGTGTACACGGTGCCGCTCCAGTAGTCCAGCTCCATGTCGCGGATCACGCCGCTCACGGCACGGTGGATCATGAAGCTGGGCAGTGCCGGCACCTCGGGTGGGAAGTAGTCGTTGCTCGTTCCTTCCCCACGGATCGCGGCGATGGGCAGGATCAGGTCGCCGATGGCGTTCTTCTTCTTCAGGCCGCCGCATTTCCCCAAAAAGAGCACGGCCTTCGGGTCGATCGCGCTCAGCAGGTCCATGATCGTGGCCGCATTGGCACTGCCCATGCTGAAGTTGATCATGGCCATATCCTCCGCTATGGCTACGGGCATGGCCTTGTCACGTCCGTGGATCACGGCTCCGGTCTGTTCCGCGAAGATGTCCAAGTAGTTGCTGAAGTTGGTCAGCAGCACATACGGCTTGAAGTCCGGAAGGGCCACGCCGGTATACCGGGGCAGCCAGTTGTTCACGATGTCCTCTTTGGTGCGCACGTGGGTTTCGTTGCTTTGCCGTGATGCAGCCGTTGAACCTGCCGGACCACGGTGTCAAAACTAAGCAGACCCCCGAGGGCGACACCGTGTTCGATCCCGTGCGCCGCAAGTGGGTGGCCCTTACCCCCGAGGAATGGGTCCGCCAGCACTTCCTGTTGTTCCTGGTGAACGACCTGAAGTGCCCCGCCTCGCTCATCGCCGTGGAACGGTCGTTGACCTTGCACGGAATGACCAAGCGCGCGGACCTGGTGGTGCATGGGAACGATGGTTCACCCCTGGCCCTGGTGGAGTGCAAGGCCCCCTCGGTGAAGCTGGATCAGGCCGTGTTCGAGCAGGCCTCGCGCTACAACATCGTATTCCGCGTCGCTTTCCTGTTCGTCACCAACGGCCTTCAACACTATTGCTGTCGGGTCGAACATTCAACAGGGGCTGTTCATTTCCTTTCAAAGATGCCCGGTTTTAGGGCCATGGCCGGTACCGACCGGGCCTAATTTTGTACCATGCGTCATCTTTCAGCCATTGCCGTGCTCGGTTTCCTGAGCGTTTCGGTCAGTGCTCAGAAGCCGACCCCCATCAACCTGCAGCTGCGCAACTACCTGGGGCGCCAGCATGCGCCCGGTGAAGCGGTGGACCTCTTCATCCGAGGGGAGGAACGCGCAGTATCCGAGGCCGTGGCCGCCCAAGGGGGCTGGGTGAAGATGCGCATGAACGGACTGGTGAGCGCTACCGTGCCGGTGGACCGTGTGGAGGCCTTGGCGCTGGATCCGTCCGTCCGGACCTTCGAATTCAGCCTTTCCAAAGGACACACCCTCAACGACAGCATGCGGGTGAAGACGCGCATCACGGACATCCATGCCGGCACCGCTCCTCTGTTGCAGGGCTACCGGGGGGAAGGCACCATCGTCGGCATCATCGATACGGGCATGGACCTGAACCACCCCGACTTCAACGATAGCCTTGGCAATACGCGCGTATTGCATTACTGGGACCAGAGCTTTTCCTTCGACAATACGCTGACCCCACTGCCATACGGTTACGGTCAGGCTTGGGACAGTGCGGCCATCAACGCGGGGGCATGCACGGCAACGGACCTTCCTTCCTGGTATGGCCATGGCAGCACGGTCACCGGCACGGCCGTGGGCAATGGGCTGGCCACAGGGGCGTTCCAAGGTGCAGCTCCGGCCGCCGACATCATCATGGTGGCCACGGACTTCGATCGCGCCAATTGGAAGGCCTCCGTGGCCGATGCGGTGAAGTACATCTTCGATGCCGCCGATGCCCTGGGTCGCCCGGTGGTGATCAACGCGAGCCTGGGTGACTACTATGGCAGCCATGATGGCCTGGACGCTGCCGCGCTCTTCATCGACAGCCTGCTCGAAGCCGCTCCTGGACGTGCGCTCGTATGTGCGGCCGGCAACAGCTACACCATCCCCGCCTACCACCTGCGCACAGAAGTGACCGCGGACACCTCGTTCACGTGGTTCGCCCATGAACAGCCGAACATCACGGGGCTTGGTTTTGGCGCGGCGCTGTGGGAGGTATGGGCCGACACGGCCGACTTCAGCCAGGTCCACTATGCCATTGGTGCCGACGGTGGCACAGGCTATGCGCGCCGCGGGAACACGCCCTACCGCACCATGCAGGACAACTTGGGCGTGCTGCTCACCGATACGCTGGTGAGCATCGGTGGCAACCGCCTTGCCGTGGTGGAGACCTACGCCGAGCTCCGCGGTGCTCAGGTGCACCTCGAGGTCTTCCTGCCACAGCCCGATTCCAGCGGGTACAACTGGGCTTTCCTCACCACGGGTTCAGGCTCCTTCGATGTGTGGAGCAGCCTTTATTTCGGCACGTCGCGCATGGTCACCAACCTCCCGACCCCCGCCGTGTTCCCGCCGATCGTGCACTATGTGCTTCCGGACAACGACCAGCGCATCGTGGACTCCTGGGCCTGTTCGGACAAGGTGATCACCGTGGCCAACTACCAGAACGAAACGAACTACATCGATTACAACGGCCTGCCGCAGAGCGTTTCGGGCACCGAGAACGCCATTGCCAACGCCAGCAGCAACGGCCCCACGCGCGACGGCCGCATGAAGCCCGACCTCGCCGCGCCCGGAGACATCACCTTCTCCGCTGGTCCGCTGGATTTCCTGGCCACGCTCACCTCCGGCCCCGGAGCGTTCAAGGTGGCTCCGGGCGGCTATCACCTCCGCGCAGGAGGCACCTCCATCGCTTCGCCGGTGGTGGCAGGCACGCTGGCACTGTACTTCCAGAAGTGCCCGAACGCGACCTATGCGGATGCGGGACGGAGCATCCGGTCCTCGGCCTTCGGTGATGGCTTCACCGGGACCCTGCCCAACACCCGTTGGGGCCATGGCAAGCTCAATTCCTTCGCTGCCCTGGTGCGCAACAACGAGTTGCCCATAACCGCCGACCCCTCTCCCGTGATCTGCCTCAACGATAGCGTCATGGTGCACGCCGCTTCCGGATGGGCCGCCTACACGTGGAGCTCAGGTGCCGTGACGGAGTCGTTCCATACAGCAGCGGCAGGCCCGGTGTCACTGACCGTTCAGGACGCCAGCGGCTGCCAGGGTTGGAGCGATACCCTCATGCTCATCGCGAACCCACCAGTGCCCGCACCGCAGTTGAGCCAGGTGGGCTTCACGCTGGAAAGCACCCCGGCCTCCACATACCAGTGGTTCTTCAACGGATCCCCGATCGCCGGTGCCAATGCCATGACACTGGATGTATACGACACGGGCGACTACTTCGTGCAGGTGAGCGATCCCAACGGCTGCCCTGCCAACAGCGATACGCTCCTCGTGATCAGCACGGGTCTTTCACCGTCTCCCCGCACCGACGCACTGACCCTGTGGCCCGTCCCGGCAAAAGAGGTGGTGAACATCACGATGCCCGATGACATGGGTGCTTCAGCCATCCTTGAACTCACTGACGCACAAGGGCGGCTCGTCGTGAGGCGCCTGGTGCTCCAGGGCAACGGCACGGAGCAGCTGCGCCTGGACGGATTGGCTTCGGGCCTCTACGGATTGCGCCTTTTCGACGGCGTTGCTTCCTGGTCCGCTCCATTGTCCGTGCGCTGAGCCGGGTTCCCCCGGGGTGGCCGTTCAGGCATGGGCTTCACGGTACATGGGGCAGGGCACACGGTGGTCATGTCAGGTAGGTGATCGGTGTTGCACCTTTACGGCATGGAACAGCGCCCCATCGTCCTTTCCGGTGGAGGTGCCCGTGGATTCGCCCATCTGGGGGTGTTGCGGGCCATGGTGGAAGTGGGCATCACCCCCTCGGCCATCAGCGGCACCAGTGCCGGCGCCATGTTGGGGGCCTTCATCGCCGCGGGGTTCACCCCGGAGCGGACCATGGAGCTCTTGCGCGAGGAGTGGCGCATTCACCGCACCCGCTGGAAGGTGTTGCGCGGGGAGCTCCTCACCCAGCGGCGCATCGGCGATTTTCTGCGGGATACCCTACCGTGCCGGGACTTTGAGGAACTGAAAATGCCCTTTTTCGTGAGCGTGACCGATGCGGAGCGCGGTGGTCAGCGGATCTTCAGCAGCGGCCCCCTGGTCCCTGCCTTGCTGGCCGCCAGTGCGGTGCCCTTGGTCTTTCCGCCCGTGGTCATCAACGGCACTGCCTACGTGGATGGTGGCTTGAGCAACAACCTCCCCATTGAACCCTTCAACGACCGACGGGGCGATGTGATCGGAGTGTATGTCAATCCGCTTCCCGTGTATCGACCACAAGGTTCCATCCGCAACACCCTGGACCGCACCTTCCACCTGAGCTTCCGCGAGATGGTGTTGCGGTCCGCACAAGGCTGCCACCTGTACATCGAGCCACCGGAGCTTGCCCGATACAGCATGTTCGACCTCCGCCACACCGAGCGCATTGAACAGGTCGGCTACGATCACGCACGGTCCGTTCTACGCGCATCGCAGTGAGCATGGACGTTGTGCGGGCGACCTTCGAACGGTACGTGCCCCTGTCCGATGAACAGTGGGCGGTGATGCGGCCGTATTGGCGGGAGCGTGTCTTCGCTCGCGGAGCGATGATCACCGCGGTCGGACAGGTCGAGGACTGGTTCAGCATCGTGGGCACCGGCGTGCAGCGCATGTTCATTCCTCATGATGGGGAAGAGGTATGCATCGGCTTTTCGTACGGCCACAGCTGGAGCGGGGTCTTCGATTCCTTTGTCAACCGCACCCCGAGCCGCTTCGGTCTGCAGGCCGTTACCGACTCGATGCTCTTGAGCATCCACCATGATGACCTGCAGGAGCTTTACCGAAGCATACCTCCATTGGAACGGGCCGGCAGACTGATCCTGGAACAACTCGTGGTGGGCCGTGCCACGCGGGAGATCGAACTCCTGACCTTGGACGCGGAAGAGCGCTACAGGGCCTTGGTCGCGCGCAGCCCGCACCTGCTGCAACTCGTGTCCCAGAAGGACATCGCGAGTTACCTGCGGATGACACCGGAGACCATCAGCCGCTTGCGATCCCGGGTGCGCTGAGCACTTCTTGATCCACATCAAGTGACTGTGCAGGGCATTGCCGATACGTTTGCGTCATGAATACGGAACACCTCATCGCCGACCTGCGCACCACCTTGGAGCGGCAGCTGCAACGGGCCAGGGCGTTGCGTGAACTTCCCTTGGTGCTCCTTGAACAACGGCCAGCGCCGAAGAAATGGAGCGTGTTGGAGATCTGTGAGCACATGAACCTGAGCAGCGGGCATTACCTGGCCCACCTGCGGAACGCCTATGCCGACCCGCGGTCACGCTTTGTGCGCGGCGAGAACCATGTGCCGGGCTTCTGGGGGGGCATGCTTACCCGCACCATGCAGCCCACGCAGCAAGGCCGGATCCGGATGCCCATGGCCACCTTGCGCATGTTCGAGCCGCTGCAGGCACCGGTGAAACGGCTCGATGCCCTGGACGACCTCATCAGCATGCTCGAAGGCTTCCGCACATTGCTGGATGTTGCTGTCGACAAGGGCATGAAAGGCCCACGGATAACGAGTACGCTGGGTCCTGTATTCCGCTTCAAGATCGCCGATGCCTTCGCGTTCGCGACCGCCCACCAGGAACGGCACCTGCTGCAGATCGACCGGACCTTGCAGGCGTTGAAGGCCTAGTGCACCTGCTCGCCGCCAATGAAGGTGGCCTTCACTTTCGCCTTGCGCAGTTGCTCCTCAGGTACGGTTAGGATGTCCCGGTCGAGCACGGTGAGATCCGCGCGTTTTCCCACCTCCAACGACCCCAGGTCCTTCTCCGTGAAGGTGGCCAGGGCGTTCCAGATCGTCATGCCGCGCAAGGCCTCGTCCCGTGTCAGGGCATCGGCCATCTGAAAACCGGCGGCAGGCTGGCCCTCAGCGTTCTTCCGCACAACGGCGGCGTAGAACGTGGCCAAAGGGTCGATCGCTTCCACCGGGAAGTCGGTGCCCAGGCTGATCAGTCCGTTGGTGCGCAGCAGGCTTTTCAACGCGTAGGAGGTCCGCATCCGCTCGGGGCCGATCCGGTCCACGGCCCAGAACATGTCGCTGGTGGCGTGCGTGGGTTGCATGCTGGGGATCACGGAGTACGTCCCGAACAAGCCCATATCCGCCGGATCCACACATTGTGCGTGCTCGATGCGCCAACGCAGGTCGTTCGTGCCGCCAAGCGCATCGCCGTATACCTTCAGCACGAGCCGGTTCGCGCTGTCGCCGATGCAATGCGTGGCCATCTGGAAGCCGTTGGTCCTGCACCACTGGGCCACTTCCTTGAAGTGCGCCATGGTCTGCAGCTGGAGCCCATGGTAGGCGCTGTCCACATCGCTGTAGGGTTTCAACAGCAAGGCCCCGCGGGATCCCAGTGCGCCATCGCCATAGACTTTCACGCTGCGCACCACCAGTCGGTCCTCGATGATCGGTCCGCTCTTGGCGAAGTGGTCGAGGTTCTCCGGCCGATCCGCCACCATCGCGTACACCCGCATCTTCAACGTTCCTTCCCGCTGCATGCGTTGGATCAGGAGGATGGTGCCCACATCCAGACCTGCGTCACACACCATGGTCAGGCCCTTTTCGAAACAGTCGGCTTGAGCATCGAGCAAGGCCTTCCGCTTTGTAGCCTCATCGGCCTCGTCGAAGATCTTTTGGAACACGTCCACCGCGTTGTCCACCAACAGCCCGGTGGGCTTGCCGTTGCGCACTTCGAGAAGGCCACCGGCGATCACGCTGTTCGCACTTAGTCCCACACGGTCGAGCGCAGCTTGGTTCACCACCGCCGCATGCCCATCGATCCGCTGCAGCAGCACCGGACGGTCCGGGAACAGCTCGTTCAGCAACGCATTGTCCGGCATCACGTGCATGGGCCAGGCGTTCTGGTCCCATCCGCGACCGATGATCCATTCCTTTTCAGGATGAGCCTTGGCGTAGGCCACCGTGCGGTCCACCACCTCTTTCCACCACGTCGTGCCGCTCAGGTCCACCTTCTGCTTGTTCAGCCCGTAGCCGAAGAAGTGGCAATGCCCATCGATGAACCCCGGATAGACCAAGGCCCCGGCGGCATCGTAGGTCTCGGTGGCGCGGTAGCGGTTCAGGATCTCCTGCTCGGCACCCAGTTCCACGATCCGCCCATCCTTGATGGCCATGGCCTGGTGCACCGAATTGGCGCTGTCCAGCGTGATGATGCGTGCGTTGTGCACGACCAGGTCGGCTTCCTTGTTCTTGTAAGCGCATCCGTTGGTGAGCAGGGCCAGCGCAAGGAGCAGGTTCGAGGTCCTCATGGGCGCAAAGGTCGCAGCCAAGCCCATCGGCTCAGCAACCGCTCGACATCGGTCACCGACAAGGCGGCGAACAGCAGGAAGGGGAGTAGCGGCACACGATACCGCACCACGGCCCCCATCACCGGTGTGGTCCAGCCGATCACCAGGGCCAGCAGGAGGCAGAAGCTGATGCAGTAGTAGAGAAAGGCCTGGTCCACGTCCTTCCATGTCCGGCGATGCCTCAGGAGCAGCAGCAGCAAGGCCAGCAATGCCAGGGTCTCCAACGCGCTGACCAGCCCCAGGGCGCCGTTGCGCCAGGCCGCGAGCGGTCCGAGGAAGGTGGTGTACAGGGCGTGCGGCGCGGCGGAAACGAAGCTGGCCAGCGTCGGCTCCAGGTAGGGCGTGGGCACGTAGCTGCCACTGTTCACCGAAACGGCCAGCCCGATGAAGTCCTTCTGCTTCCATGCCAGCGTGTCGAGGATGTCGAAGCCCGGGATCACCTTTTCGCTGTTCGCTCCGGCCACCAGGAACACCAGGTGCACGATCACGAACTTCAGCCAGGGGCGCGAAGGCCTGAACCGGCACCAGCCGAAGGCCAGCAGCGCAGGCACCATGCTTAACAGGACGTAGAACTTCAGGAAGAAGAGGAGCGTGGTGAGCGGTATCGCAATCAAGAGCAAGGGGCCGTTCAACCGACCTCGGGCCATGCCGAAGACCAGCCAGATCAACAGGCCCAGGGCGAACATCAGGAAGGTCTCCTTGATCACCCCGCTGCTCCAGAACAGCACGGACGGCACCACAAGAACGGCCAGGAAGACCGGCTTCTCCAGTTGCGAAAGCAGCGCCCCCACGGCCTTCGCCAGGCCAATGGACCCAACGAACGCCAGAAAGGCCGCGAACACCGTATGCACGTGGATCGACCCGAACGAGAACAGCCGCACGAGCGCGTTGAACCGGATGATGGTGTGCGCATCGTTGTACATGTTGCTCTCGTATTGCCGGTACCAGTTGTTCATCACCCGGTAGTACTGCGAGTCGAAGTGAGGGCTGTCATTGCCGATGCCGGTGAGCATGCGCAGGTAGTCGCCCGGAGCGGTCTTGAGCGCCCCGAACATCACCGCGCTATCATCGAAGTAGCGGTAGATGTCCGCGTTCGGTCGATCTACGAGAACGTAGGTGTAGAGCGCCCACAGCGCTGTGCCGGCCAGCACCTTCGCCAGGAACGCTGCATGAACCCAGGGGTGCGGTACGCCCTCCACGCGGAAGAACCTCGACCGGTGGATGAGCACCAGTAACAAGGCCGTATAGCCGAGGGCGAGCAGGATGCCGGGCATGGTGGGATGTGGGCCGGTTACGACGCGGGGCAAGTTAGACCGTTGCCTGCCTTGGGCTCCAACGGGTCACCGGAGGTCCCGTGCACAATGGTTTTCTTTGTCCCCGCGTTCGTCCCCCTAACCCCACCCCGGACAACGCCGCTTCAGCATGGCCACCAAGACCGCCCCGACCACCGACCTTCCCGATACCAAGCCTGCCGGCATCGAAACGGCGAAGAAGCTCGGACTGCGCGAGGAAGAGTACGCCCGCATCCAGGAGATCCTCGGCCGCGTGCCCAACTTCACCGAGCTCAGTATCTACAGCGCCATGTGGAGCGAGCATTGCTCCTACAAGAACTCCATCCGCCTGCTGAAAACGCTGCCCCGCACGGGTCCCAAATTGCTGGCCGAGGCCGGTCAGGAGAACGCCGGATTGGTCGACATCGGCGATGGCTGGGCCTGTGCCTTCAAGATCGAGAGCCACAACCATCCCAGCGCCATCGAGCCCTACCAGGGTGCGGCCACCGGAGTGGGCGGCATCAACCGCGACATCTTCACCATGGGCGCCCGCCCGATCGCACAGCTCAACTCCCTGCGCTTTGGCGACATCACCAAGGAGAAGAGCAGCCGCTGGCACATGCGCGGTGTGGTCAAGGGCATCGGTGACTACGGCAACGCGTTCGGTGTACCGGTGCTCGGTGGTGAGGTCTACTTCGACCCTTGCTACACCACCAACCCGCTGGTCAACGCCATGAGCGTGGGTATCGTGCGTACCGACAAGGTGATCAGCGCCACCAGCCATGGCAAGGGCAACCCGGTGTTCATCGTGGGCAGTGCCACCGGCAAGGACGGTATCCACGGCGCCTCCTTCGCCAGCAAGGACATCACCGGCACCAGCATGGACGACCTTCCCGCCGTTCAGGTCGGCGATCCGTTCATGGAGAAGTTGCTGTTGGAAGCCTCCCTGGAGCTCGCACAGACCGATGCCATCATCGGCATGCAGGACATGGGTGCGGCCGGCATCACCTGCTCCACCAGCGAGATGAGCGCCAAGGGCGGATCGGGCATGGATGTTCACTTGGACCGCGTACCCACCCGCCAGGAAGGGATGCGCCCTTGGGAGATCCTGCTCAGCGAAAGCCAGGAGCGCATGCTCGTGGTGGTGAAGAAGGGCCGCGAGGCCGAGGTGAAGGCCATCTTCGACAAGTGGGACCTCCATTGCGTGGACATCGGCACGGTGACCGATGGCGGCTGGATCCGTTACTTCTGGAACGGCGAATTGGTGGCGGAGGTGCCTGCGGAAAGCCTCGTGCTGGGCGGTGGTGCGCCCGTATACACCAGGGAGGAGCGCGAACCTGCGTACATTAAGGAGAACAAGAAGTTCAAAGCCGCGAAGGTGCCCGAACCCGATGACCTCAAGGCCGTGGCCTACGACCTGCTCGGCAGCCCCAACATCGCCAGCAAACGGTGGATCTACGAACAGTACGACACCATGGTGCGCACCGGCACCATGACCACCAACGCCCCCAGCGATGCGGGTCTCGTGTTGGTGAAAGAGACCGGCAAGGGACTGGCCGTCACCGTGGATTGCAACGGCCGCTATGTGCATGCGGATCCCTACGTGGGGGCCATGATCGCCGTGAGCGAGGCCGCCCGCAACATCGTGTGCTCCGGGGGCGAGCCCTGTGGCGTCACCAACTGCCTCAACTTCGGCAACCCCTACGACCCCGAGGTCTACTGGCAGTTCGCACAGGTGATCAAGGGAATGGGAGAGGCCTGTATCGAGTTCAAGACCCCCGTGACAGGTGGGAATGTCAGTTTCTACAACCAGACCGTGAGCGATAAAGGGGATGTCGCGGTGTTCCCCACGCCTACCATCGGCATGGTCGGTGTGATGAACGATATCAGCAAGCGCATGACCCTGGCGTTCCAGGAGAAGGGCCACCTGCTGTTCCTCATCGGCAAGGTCACCGAGGACATCGCCAGCAGCGAGTACCTCGTGCGGCACCATAAGATCCTGCGTTCGCCGGCACCCTACTTCGACCTCCGCGAGGAGCACCTGGCGCACGTGGTCATCGCCCACATCATCAAGAAGGGCCTGATCTCCGCCGCGCACGACGTTAGTGATGGTGGCCTTTGGACCACGCTGGTGGAGATGGCGCTGCCCAAGGGTCTTGGCTTCGACATCGTCACGGACAGCGAAGTGCGCACCGATGCCTTCCTGTTCGGGGAAGGTCAGGGCCGCATCGTCATCGCGCTCAATGAGGACCATGAGACGGAGTTCCTTGACATCCTCCGCTTGAGCAAGGTCCCCTTCATCCTCCTGGGGCACGTCACCAAGGGCAAGCTCATGGTGGATGACGAGTCCTTCGGCAACATTGAGGATGCCCGCAAGGTGTACGAGGAGGCCATCCCCACGGTCATGAGCGAGCAGTAGGACCGGGCCGGCGCTTCAGGGCTCTGTCCGTTGCGCCTCGTCCGATCACAAGACGCTTGAAGCTTCGTCATTCTCGCATGCCACACCCCCCGACCATCGGACCATTGCCCGGCCCGGGAGCCTTGGCCCCGCAGCTGCGTTTCGTCCGCCAGGACCGCACGGAAGGAGATCTCGCCGGTCTCCGCGGACAGGTCGTGGTGCTGTGTTCAATGCCCAGCCTCGATACGAGCACCTGTGCGCGGGAGACCCGCACCTTCAATGAGCTTGCCGCCGGCCTGGGGGCCCATGTCCTGGTGGTGACCATGGACCTTCCGTTCGCCATGAAACGCTTCTGCGAGACCGAAGGGATCGTGAACGTCCATACCGGAAGCGATTTCCGCTATCGCGACCTGAGCGAACAATGGGGCGCCGCCATCGCCGAGGGTCCGTTGAGGGCAACGACAGCCCGTGTGACCTGGGTGATCGACAGGGATGGCCGCATCCGGTACCAAGAGTTGACCGCTGAACTGAGCAGCGAGCCGGACTACCTGGCGGCATTGAACGCAGCGAAGGCGTTGATCTGAGATCAACGCCCGGACCGGACGGGTGTCATGCGGGACAGGTAAGCCTCCAATGCGAGCAATGCTCCACCGCAAACGATCAACATGAGGGTCCAGGGTGAGGTCAGCAGGGCGCTGAGCTGCGGCAGCGAAAGGTCGGGCAGGTGACGGAGGGAACTGCCTTCGCCAACGGCAATGGCGGCGGGGGCCAACGCACTGGTAACGACGGCGACCAGGAAAAGCGCGCCTAGCGCCACCCAGACACCCTTGCCGATCAACGGGCGGTCCACCACCAACGGCGCTGCACGGTCCGCGGCCAAGCGCGCAAGGACGCGGTCCTCCAAGCCATCCGGCGCCCGCAAGGGGCCGGCCTTTAGGAAGAGCTCCCGCAGTGCGCGGTCAGCTTCCGGTCCGTTCAGTCGGCGTGGAGCGTCCATGTTTCTTCCTTCAGGTGGTCCTGCAGGATCGACAGCAACTTCTTGCGCGACCGGTGCAGCTTCACCTTCACATTGGACTCCCCAAGTCCGGTGATGGTTACGATCTCGTCCACCCCCAGCTCCTCCAGGTAGAAAAAGGTCATTACTGCGGCATCCTCTGGAGGGAGTTGGGCAACCGCCCATTCGACCAGGGCCTTGCGGTCCATGTTCTCGCCTTCCGGAGCTTGCTCCGGTTCCGCACCTTCCATCCGCACGTCTTCCAAGCCGACCGTTCCCGGTCGTCGTGAACGAAGCTTGGAGAGCGCTGTCCGGTAGGCAATGCTGTAAAGCCAGGTGCTGAAACGGGCTTGGCCCTGATACCCGCCCAAGTGCGCATGGACCTTGACGAACGTGTCCTGCGCGGCCTCCTCCGCGTCCTGTTGCGATCGCAATACCCGCATGCACACGGTGTACACCATGTGCTTGTACCTCCCCATCAACGATGCGAAGGCCCGTTGGTCACCGAGTCGGGCTGAGGCGATCGCTGTTTGTTCGTCCACGGGGAAGGTGCGGGTGTGGGACGCTCAAAGCCCCATCGCAGGTTACGAAGGTGTCGGGTCCTGCACCTACAGGCGAGCTTTCCCACAGGAACGGATGTCCGGGTGGATGGAGGTTCACCGTGAACGGATGACCGGATCGTAACCGGCGGTCAGGCAGCAGCGTCACATGGACAGCAAGCCACGCAACACCATCCCCATCATGTTCATGCAAGAGGTCATCGTCCCCGTCGCCTTGTCCGGAATGGTCTTCGGGATCGTTTATGTCGTTGTCACGGCGAGGCATCGGCAGCGCATGGCCATGATCGAGAAGGGGATGGACCCAGGCGGCTTTCTGGACAGGGAGGTTCCCTTGCGCGGCCTTCGGAACGGACTGTTCATGATCGGCGCCGGCCTCGGCCTCTTCTTCGGCTACATCATGGACCTGAACATGCGGTCCAACGGTGTCGATGGGGATATGGGCGACACGCCGTTGCCTTATGGCATCATGGTGCTCCTCTTCGGCGGCCTTGCCCTCGTCCTTCACCAGTTCATCGTCCGGCGCAAGCAACAGGGGTAGTTCGTTCCACCGGAGATGCTGCGAAGCGGGACCGTAAGGCCCCGCTTCGTTCATTTGCACGTACCATGCGATCCATCAGGACCACCTTCCGTTGGCTTTTTGCCACCGCGTTCTGGACCGTTGTGGTCAGTGTGCTCTGGGTGCTTCTGCTGGCTGTGGTGGATCCGCCGGTCACCTGGGTCATGGCCGAACAGGCCTCCGAGCAAAAGGCGTTCAGTCGCACCTGGCGGGATCTGGATGAGATCTCCAGGGATATGCCACTTGCCGTGATGGCCGCTGAGGACCAGAAGTTCATGGACCATTTCGGCTTCGATGTGGAGGCCATCCGCAAGGCGATGGACTTCAACGAGCGGAAGAAGGGACGCAGGGTGAAAGGGGCCAGCACCATCAGTCAGCAGACCGCGAAGAACGTTTATTGCTGGCCGGGCCGGACCTTTCTGCGCAAAGGGTTGGAAGCTTGGTTCACGGTGCTCATCGAAGTGTTCTGGTCCAAGGAACGGATCATCGAGGTGTACCTCAATGTGGCGGAGACGGGCAAGGGCTGCTTCGGCGTGGAGGCTGCGGCACAGCGGTGTTATGGCAAACCGGCAGCGCGCCTTTCCCGGTCTCAGGCCGCCCTCATCGCCGCGGTGCTTCCCTCCCCACGTCGCTTCGATTGTGCACGCCCTTCCGGCTATGTCTCGCGTCGACAAGGCTGGATCGTGGGCCAGATGAGCAACCTGGGCGACCTCTTCGATCCGGAGGTGCGGGAACGCATGCGGAAGGAAATGGAACGAAAGGAGCAACGCCGGCAACGTAAGCGCAGGAAACCATGAAGGAAGAAGGGCTCGTGATCGTTACCGGTGCCAGTCGTGGAGTCGGTCGGGCGACTGCCATGGCCTTGTTGCGCGATCATGGCCGCCATGTGCTTGCCTTGGCGCGCGATGCGGATGCCCTCGGATCCCTTCAGCTGGAAGCCCAGCAAGCAGGCGGTCGGCTGCAGACCTTGGTGCTTGACCTTGCCTCGGAGGAGGCAGCGCAGCAGGTGAGCGATGCCATAGGGCCGCGCCGCGTGTCCGCCTTGGTGAACAATGCCGGTCTGCTCCTGAAGCGGGACCTGGGGACGTGGTCCTCGGAGGATATGCTGCGGTTGTATCGGGTCAACGTGGTGGCGCCGCTCCTGTTGGTGCAGCTGCTGGCGGACCGATTGGCGGGCACACCTGCCGGCCATGTGGTGAACATCGGCAGCATGGGAGGCGTTCAGGGCAGCGCCAAGTTTCCAGGCCTGCTGGGCTACAGCGCCAGCAAGGGTGCATTGGTCACGGTCACCGAATGCCTGGCCGAAGAGCTCAAGGACCGGGGCGTGAGCGCTAACTGCCTGTGTTTGGGGGCGGTGGATACGGAAATGCTGCGCGAGGCATTCCCGGGCTTCAGGGCTCCGGTAGCAGCGGAAGAGGTTGGTGCGTTCATTGCACGCTTCACTTTGGAAGGAGCTAAGCTGTTTAACGGCAAGACCTTACAGGTTGCTGTCGGTACACCTTGACCGCCGCGGGATGAAAAAATTGTTACCCCTGTGTTTGGATGTGTCGAAAAGCCCCTTACATTTGCAGCCGCTTTTAGAAAACGTTCTTTGAGGCGCCCCGAGGTGGCAGTGTAGTGAGGAGTAGAAACAGGCTTAGTGAAAGTTTTTTTCGCTTGGTATGTTGGAGATGAAGAAGTAGTATTACATTTGCCACCCCTTACGCAGAACACAGCAGTTCGCATGAACTGTGGAGGGCGCTGAACGACTGACTTGGGAACGGGTTTTGGCCCGCAACTGATAACGTTCTTTGACCTATTGTCCAATCTGAAAACAGCAAGGTGTCCTTGTGACCCGAGAGGGTCAACATGAGAGACCTCGTCAAACGAACCAGATCAAACAAACTTTACAATGGAGAGTTTGATCCTGGCTCAGGATGAACGCTAGCGGCAGGCTTAACACATGCAAGTCGAGGGGCAGCGGGGTGTAGCAATACATCGCCGGCGACCGGCGCACGGGTGCGTAACACGTATGGAATCTGCCCTTTACTGGGGGATAGCCCGGAGAAATCCGGATTAATACCCCATAATAAATTGAGTGGCATCACTTGGTTTTGAAAGCTCCGGCGGTAAAGGATGACCATGCGCACGATTAGCTAGTTGGTGAGGTAACGGCTCACCAAGGCTACGATCGTTAGGGGGCCTGAGAGGGTTATCCCCCACACTGGTACTGAGACACGGACCAGACTCCTACGGGAGGCAGCAGTGAGGAATATTGCGCAATGGAGGCAACTCTGACGCAGCCATGCCGCGTGCAGGAAGAAGGCGCTACGCGTTGTAAACTGCTTTTAACCGGGAAGAAACCCCAGGACGTGTCCTGGGTTGACGGTACCGGAGGAATAAGCACCGGCTAACTTCGTGCCAGCAGCCGCGGTAATACGAAGGGTGCAAGCGTTATCCGGATTCATTGGGTTTAAAGGGTGCGTAGGCGGGGTGGTAAGTCAGTGGTGAAATCCTGCAGCTTAACTGTAGAATTGCCATTGATACTGCCATTCTTGAGTACGCTGGATGTGGGCGGAATGTGCCGTGTAGCGGTGAAATGCTTAGATATGGCACAGAACACCGATAGCGAAGGCAGCTCACAACGGCGAAACTGACGCTGAGGCACGAAAGCGTGGGGATCGAACAGGATTAGATACCCTGGTAGTCCACGCCGTAAACGATGATCACTCGTCATTGGCGATACACTGTCAGTGACCTAGCGAAAGCGTTAAGTGATCCACCTGGGGAGTACGGCCGCAAGGCTGAAACTCAAAGGAATTGACGGGGGCCCGCACAAGCGGTGGAGCATGTGGTTTAATTCGATGATACGCGAGGAACCTTACCAGGGCTCGAACGCACGTAGACAGTCGCGGAAACGTGATCTTCTTCGGACTGCGTGCGAGGTGCTGCATGGCTGTCGTCAGCTCGTGCCGTGAGGTGTCGGGTTAAGTCCCATAACGAGCGCAACCCCTATCTTTAGTTGCCAGCGGGTAATGCCGGGGACTCTAGAGAAACTGCCCGTGTAAACGGTGAGGAAGGTGGGGACGACGTCAAGTCATCACGGCCCTTACGTCCTGGGCTACACACGTGCTACAATGGCGAGGAACAAAGGGAAGCTACTGCGCGAGCAGATGCAGATCTCTAAAACTCGTCTCAGTTCGGATCGGAGTCTGCAACCCGACTCCGTGAAGCTGGAATCGCTAGTAATCGCATATCAGCCATGATGCGGTGAATACGTTCCCGGGCCTTGTACACACCGCCCGTCAAGCCATGGAAGCCGGGGGTGCCTGAAGTTGGTGACCGCAAGGAGCTACCTAGGGCAAAACTGGTGACTGGGGCTAAGTCGTAACAAGGTAGCCGTACCGGAAGGTGCGGCTGGAACATCTCCTTTTTAGAGTAAGTTGTCAAGGTCTCTGTTCGCCGTAGAAATATGGCTCTCGATACCTGCTGTTTCAGATGGATAATACGTTAACGGTGCCTTTCCGTTACCTTCTCCTAGTCCTGTAGCTCAGTTGGTTAGAGCGCTACACTGATAATGTAGAGGTCCGCAGTTCAAATCTGCGCAGGACTACCAGGGATAGGGAACGGGGAATTAGCTCAGCTGGCTAGAGCGCCTGCTTTGCAAGCAGGAGGTCATCGGTTCGACTCCGATATTCTCCACCAGTGCCACCAAGCTTCGGCGATGTGGCCGCCCATCCAGGGCATCGTTCTTTGATTTATTGTTAGACTGACCAAGACAGACCGAGAGATCGGTCCACGAGTACAGACCTTTAAGGTTGAAAAGTTACTAAGGGCGTACGGTGGATGCCTTGGCTCTCAGAGGCGATGAAGGACGCGATAGGCTGCGATAAGCCACGGGGAGGAGCATAATATCCTGTGATCCGTGGATCTCCGAATGGGGCAACCCAGTGCCATGAAGTGGCATTATCCCGCAAGGGAAGCGAACCCAGGGAACTGAAACATCTAAGTACCTGGAGGAAAAGAAAACAAAACAGTGATCCCCCTAGTAGTGGCGAGCGAACAGGGGACAGCCCAAACCGGGACCGTTTAGGCGGCCCCGGGGTTGTAGGACCACGACGTGGACTCCATATGCATAGTGGAACCCTTCTGGAAAGTTGGACCATAGCGGGTGATAGTCCCGTACACGAAATGCATGTGGTACCTAGTGGTATCCTGAGTAAGGCGGGACACGTGAGATCCTGTCTGAATCCGGCGGAACCATCCGCCAAGGCTAAATACTGCTGAGAGACCGATAGCGAACCAGTACTGCGAAGGAAAGGTGAAAAGCACCTCGAACAGAGGAGTGAAATAGACCCTGAAACCGTGCGCCTACAAGCGGTCGGAGTCCCTTCGGGGATGACGGCGTGCCTTTTGCATAATGAGCCTACGAGTTGCTCGTCACTGGCAAGGTTAAGGGGTTCAGCCCCGCAGCCGAAGCGAAAGCAAGTCTTAACAGGGCGTGTAGTCAGTGGCGGCAGACGCGAAACCTGAGTGATCTAACCATGGCCAGGATGAAGTTCCGGTAACACGGAATGGAGGTCCGAACTGGTAGACGTTGAAAAGTCTTCGGATGAGCTGTGGTTAGGGGTGAAAGGCTTATCAAACTGGGAGATAGCTCGTACTCTCCGAAATGCATTTAGGTGCAGCCTCGGACGTACTGTCATGGAGGTAGAGCTACTGATCGGGCTAGGGGGCTTCATCGCCTACCAAACCCGGACAAACTCCGAATGCCATGACATAATTATCCGGGAGTGAGCGCATGGGTGCTAAGGTCCGTGCGCGAAAGGGAAATAACCCAGACCATCGGCTAAGGTCCCCAAGTACACGCTAAGTTGATCTAACGAGGTCGGACTGCATTGACAGCTAGGATGTTGGCTTGGAAGCAGCCATTCATTTAAAGAGTGCGTAACAGCTCACTAGTCGAGCGGTCCGGCATGGATAATGATCGGGCATCAAGTGTGTCACCGAAGCTGTGGGCTCCGTAAGGAGCGGTAGGAGAGCATTCCGGTCTGCGTAGAAGGTGTGTTGTAAGACATGCTGGAGCGTCCGGAAAAGAAAATGTAGGCATAAGTAACGATAAGGCGTGTGAAAAACATGCCCGCCGATAGACCAAGGTTTCCTGATCAACGTTAATCGGATCAGGGTTAGTCGGGGCCTAAGGTGTAGCCGAACGGCGAAGCTGATGGACATCAGGTCAATATTCCTGAACCGACTTGTAGTGCGATGGGGTGACGAAGGAGTGAAAGGTCTCCGTTCTGACGGAATAGAACGGTGAAAAGCGTAGGTATTACCCTGGCAGGAAAATCCACCGGGGTAGCTGAAACTTGACAGTAGCAGGAGGCTTCGGCCGAATGCATTGACCCTAATCAGACTTCCGAGAAAAACCTCTAAGCTTCAGCTACAAGCCGCCCGTACCGCAAACCGACACAGGTGGTCAAGGAGAGTATCCTGAGGCGCTCGAGTGATCCGTGGCTAAGGAACTAGGCAAATTAACCGCGTAACTTCGGAATAAGCGGTACCCATTTAGGTGGGTTTCAATGAAATGGCTCAGGCGACTGTTTAACAAAAACACATGGCTTTGCGAAATCGAAAGATGACGTATAAGGCCTGACACCTGCCCGGTGCTGGAAGGTTAAGAGGAGAAGTCAGCCGCAAGGCAAAGCTTTGAATCGAAGCCCCAGTAAACGGCGGCCGTAACTATAACGGTCCTAAGGTAGCGAAATTCCTTGTCGGGTAAGTTCCGACCTGCACGAATGGTGTAACGATCTGAGCACTGTCTCAGCCACGAGCTCGGTGAAATTGTAGTCTCGGTGAAGATGCCGGGTACTCGCAACGGGACGGAAAGACCCCGTGCACCTTTACTATAGCTTCACATTGACATCGGCTGCCCGATGTGTAGGATAGGTGGGAGACTTTGAAGCGGTGTCGCTAGGCATCGTGGAGTCAACGTTGAAATACCACCCTTCGTTCATTTGATGTCTAACCCCTGCAAAACAGGGAGACAGTGTGTGGTGGGTAGTTTGACTGGGGTGGTCGCCTCCAAAAGAGTATCGGAGGCTTCCAAAGGTTCCCTCAGCACGCTTGGTAACCGTGCGTTGAGTGTATTGGCACAAGGGAGCTTGACTGTGAGACCGACAAGTCGAACAGGTAGGAAACTAGGGCAAAGTGATCCGGTGGTTCCGTATGGAAGGGCCATCGCTCATAGGATAAAAGGTACGCCGGGGATAACAGGCTGATCATTCCCAAGAGCTCATATCGACGGAATGGTTTGGCACCTCGATGTCGGCTCGTCACATCCTGGGGCTGGAGAAGGTCCCAAGGGTTCGGCTGTTCGCCGATTAAAGTGGCACGTGAGCTGGGTTCAGAACGTCGTGAGACAGTTCGGTCCCTATCTGTTGCGAGCGTTAGAAGTTTGAGGGGAGCTACCATTAGTACGAGAGGACCGTGGTGGACGAACCGCTAGTGTACCAGTTGTGGCGCCAGCTGCATCGCTGGGTAGCTATGTTCGGACGGGATAAGCGCTGAAAGCATCTAAGCACGAAGCCCACCTCGAGATGAGACTTCTTTATAAGGGTCGTGGAAGATTACCACGTTGATAGGCTCCAGGTGTAAAGTCAGCAATGGCATAGCCGAGGAGTACTAATTACCCGTAGACTTTGACCTTTTTAGATCTTTCCGTGGAACGATCATCGGCTGTCTTGGTTCAGTTTAGCAATAAGTTGAGATCGTATCTACGATTTCAGGTGACTATTGCGGTGAGGTCCACCTCTTCCCATTCCGAACAGAGAAGTTAAGCTCACCAGCGCAGATGGTACTGGGCCACAAGCCCGGGAGAGTATGTCGTCGCCGATCTGAACCCCGTCCAGCAATGGACGGGGTTCTTTTTTTTACCCCACACCCTGCGATGGGCGTCCTCCCGGCGCTATTCTTGTCGTGCAGCCGGTCCTTTCGATCATGCGTTCAGCCACGATAGCCTTGCCTTTCCTTCTGCTCGCACCGTTTGTGGACGACTGCGGGGCACAGGTGCTCTCAGGGCATATCGCGGGGCCCGAATTGGCCGGGCACCGACTGGTGCTCCTGGCCACCCGGGGGGGCGAGCATTATCCCATCGACTCGGTAGTGATCGGCCCCCAGGGGGATTTCCGCTTCACGGACCGCGATAGACCCGGTGCAGGATTCTACCAGCTCGCGTTGCACGATTCCGATCGGGTGGACATCATCCTGGACCCCAGGGAACCAGCTGTTGAGCTCGGGTTCTCCGGGCTGCCCCTCCAGCGCACGGTCGCTATCGGCACGAGCGTGGAGAACCAGCTGCTTTGGCGTTACAAGCTCGCCAGTCGTCAGGCCCAAGCCGTGCAGCAGACGGTGGCCCGTGAAAAGATTGCATTGGACCCCATGGACGTCCGGCGCATCATGGCGCTGGATAGCACGGAGGCCGTCGCGATGCAGGAGAAGGACCGGACGCTCCATGCCTTAACGTCCGAAGCACCCAGGAGCTATTTCGCTCGCGTGGTCAAGGCCAGTGCCGCCATTGACCGGGAGGTCGTTAACGGACCCCATGCGATCGCGGGCGTATTCGACTTTGCTGATGCATCGCTGCTGCGGAGCTCGGTCTACGACAAGGCGGTCATGGCCTTCATCCAGAGCATCAACGCCATCAGCGAGGAACAGCTCACGAACGCTTCCGATACCTTGCTCCAACTCGCATGGAGCAGCATGGAATGCCGTGACTACATGATCGAGCACCTGGTGGACCTGTTCTCCGTGTATGGTCCCCAAAGCACTTTGCAACATCTGGTGGATGCCTACCTGGCCGGCGATCGGCCTGTGATGCCGATGGCTCCGAGGCTCAGGGCGAAGGTCGAAGGACTTCTCGCGGTCTCCCTTGGCGCCCAGGGCGCGGACATCCCGCTTACCGATACCCTTGGCCGCGTGGACCCCTTGTCCGTGGTGTCCAAGGGCCAACGGTTCACCCTTCTGTTCTTTTATAGCAGCACGTGCGATCATTGCCACGCCCAGATGCCGGGTGTGAACGCGCTGCTGGCGCAGTACCGCGGCCGGGGATTCGGCGTGGTCGGCATTGCCCTTGATGACGACCGTGATTCGTTCCGGTCCAACATCCTGGGCCGTGGCCTGGCCTTTCCGTGCTTTAGCGAGTTCAACGGCTGGGGAAGCTCTGCGGCCAAGGCCTACGAGGTGAAAGCGACGCCGACGATGATCCTGCTGGACGCGCAACGCAGGATCGTTGCCAAGCCTTACGATCCCGAGGCCCTGGCCATGGAACTTGCAGGGCGGCTGCCTGGAGAGGGATCAGAGCTTCGAAAGCAGGAGCAAGGCATCCCCGAGCGGTGAGGGGTCCGGTCGGCGGCGGAACAAGCCGAACACCGTGGAGCCTGAGCCGCTCATGGCGGCGTACACGGCCCCCATCCTCAGGAACCGCTCCTTCAATTGGTCGACCTCCGGATAGGCGCTGAATACATACGCCTCCATGTCGTTGACCAACCGCTCCGGCCAGTGTTCAGGACCCTGGCGCATCAATGCGAGCATGTCGGTATCGGATGGCCGCGCAGGGGTGTTCGCATAAACCTCCGCCGTGCTGACATGTGTTCCCGGGTTGGCCAGTACCAGCCACCAACCTCCCAGGTCGAGCGGCACTGGCGAAAGCAGTTCCCCTCTCCCTTCAGCGAGCTGCGCCCCGGGTTTCAGGAAGAACGCACAATCGCTGCCGAGGCCGGATGCCAAGCCATGCAATTCGACCTCGTTGAGCTGGAGCGCCAGGAGTTGGTTCAACAGCAACAGCAGGTGGGCCCCATCGCTGCTGCCGCCACCCAGTCCCGCGCCGGTGGGAATGACCTTGTGAAGATGGATGCGCAGCCCGGGAAGGTCCCGCACCATTGACAGTCCTGCCAGGGCCTTGAGGCAGAGGTCCTTCGCGGGGTCGCCAGGGATGGGGCGCCCGCTGTGGGTCATGGTCACTGATCCGGCGGCCATTTCAGGGTCCACCACCGCCTCGAGCAGGTCGAACAGGGGCACGGGCACCATGACGGTCCGGATGTCCCGATAACCGTCCTTACGCAACGCCACGACCTGCAATCCCAGGTTGATCTTGGCGGGTGGACGGACGATCATGGCGCCGCGAATGTGGTCATTGGCGATCAGCTACGCAACGATGGCCCTTCGAGCGGTTCCCGCTGTGTTCAACAGGCGTCCTACATTCGCCCTCCCTAGCGGAAACGGACCATGCAAACGTTCCTCGAGTTCGAGAAGCCCATCCAGAACATCATTGAGCAGATCGAGAAGCTCAAGGAGGTGGCCAGCCAGAGCCAGGTCGATGTGGGACCCACGTTGAAGGACCTGGAGAAAAAACTGCTGGAGACCCGCAAGGACATCTATGGCCGATTGAGCCCGTGGGAGCGCGTGCAGGTGAGCCGGCACCCTGATCGTCCGTATACCCTGAAGTACATCGAGAAGATCACCGACGGCAGTTTCATGGAGATCCATGGGGACCGCACGGTGAAGGACGACAAGGCCATGGTGGGTGGCTTCGGCTTGCTGGATGGCCGTACAGTGATGTTCATCGGACAGCAAAAGGGCATCAACACCAAGATGCGGCAGTACCGGAATTTCGGCATGGCCAACCCGGAAGGCTACCGCAAAGCCTTGCGACTGATGCGGTTGGCGGAGAAGTTCAACAAGCCCGTGGTCACCTTGATCGACACGCCCGGCGCCTATCCAGGCCTGGAGGCCGAGGAGCGGGGGCAGGGTGAGGCCATCGCACGGAACATCCTTGAAATGTGCCAGCTCAGGGTCCCGATCATCTGTGTGATCATCGGTGAAGGGGCTTCCGGCGGTGCCTTGGGCATCGGTGTCGGAGATAAGGTGCTCATGCTTCAGAACACCTGGTATTCGGTGATCTCCCCGGAGTCCTGCTCAAGCATCCTTTGGCGCAGTTGGGATTTCAAGGAACAGGCGGCCAGCGCGTTGAAGCTGACGGCGGAGGACATGCTGAAGAACAAGCTCATCGACGGTATCATACCCGAGCCTGTTGGCGGTGCGCATTCCGATGTGGATGAGGTCTGCCGGATCGTGAAGGCCGAAGTGAAGAAGCACCTCGACAGGCTTACAAAGATGGATCCTGGAAAGCTGGTCGACCGCCGCATCGCGAAGTTCTGCGACATGGGCGTGGTCCACAAGGCGAAGGGCAAGTCCTGATATCGGACCGGTTCAGCGGTTGTACAAAGGCAGCAACCCCACCACTTCCTGAGGGAACGTGTAGCTAGCGATCGTACTCCCGTCCCCGGCGTCCATGACCAGGACGGTCTGGCCATCAGCGACCACCAATTCCCCGGTCACTTCATTGCAGGCCAGGTGGTCGGCGGAGATACCGGATGCTATGGTGATGGCCCCTGCGTTCGAGTAGGTGAAGCGGATGAGCTCCGTGCCAACGGACAGGATGTAGAGGTTCTCCGTGATCCGTACCACGGCGCGCAACGGCTCCGGAAACACCCGGGGTTCCCAGTATCCCCCGTCCGTGATGTCCCGGTCCTCCACCACCCCTTCACCGTTCCGGTTGCCGAACAGCAGCACATGGTCCGCATCCCGGTTGAACATCTCCAAGGGGACCTTGTCCAAAACACGAACGTCGGTCTGCGCGCCGCCGACCGGGCTGTATTGCACCAACCGAAGGTCGGGGGAGGCTACGGCGGACTGGGCGGTGAGCACGGCGTTCTCCAGCTCCAGCACCTTGTCGATCCGGTAGTTGGCGAGTGCATCGGCCTGGTAACCGGTTCCGTTCAGGTCTTTTCCAAGCCGGTGCAACTGCCCATCATTGGTGGCGGTGAAGACCGATCCCCCCGGGGTCACCTGCAACGCCGTGAAATAGGGTGCCGCCAAGGTGTTCAGGTTCGGCACCTGGGCCAGTGTTTGGCCGTTGTCCGGGAAGATGCTTCGCAGGGGGCCGGTGGTGGAGCCGCCCAGGTAGAGCCGCTGCCCCATTGAGTTGACCCCGGTCACATATAGGTCCTGATCGATCGTGTTCACCAGGCCCAACACCCCAAGGCTGTCGATCCGGTGGAGCGACACCAGGTCGGACCCGGGTCGCGTGAGGACATACAAGGCCCTCAGGCGCCGGGGGATGCCGACGACATCGATCGTGCGGCTCGCCGTTCCACGTCCAGTTCCGTCGAAGGCCACCACCTTCACCTCGTGCGGGCCGCTCACCACCGCATCGCTGGTCAGGGGCAGCGATACGGTGAGCGTGACCGCATTGGCGCTTGGCTGGATCGTGATCGCCTCGGTGACGGGGAAGCCCTGTTCATTGATGATGGAAAAGGTGACGCTCTCGATGTTCACTTCGTCGCTGATCTCCGCGACCACCGTGACCGTGTCGGGCATCACGGCGGTAAAGGCCGTGCCTGGCGTGGTAATGCGCACGGATGGGGGCGTTCCATCAGCGTCCTTCCTGCATCCTGCCCACAAGAGGGCGGGAATGACGACCAGCAGCAGGTGGTGTTGACAACGCATCCCTGCAAAGTAACGGTGGACGCGGGTCCAATGATCCATCAACAGCTGTTCGTGATCGGGTTGTTAACGCTGTGCTCACCACTTCCTGTACAACCTACCTTTCTGGAGAGGCGGACGGACCTACTTTCGCGCCCCTTCCCATGGCTGATCCCGTTTCCACACGCATCGCCGACCGCCGCAAACGGCCGGGCAATTCACTTCTTGAGACCAGCCTGGAGGCCGGCAAGCTGCCGCCCCAGGCCCCCGACCTGGAGCAGGCCGTGCTGGGCGCCATGATGTTGGAGAAGAACGCCGTGAACGAGGCGATCGACATCCTCCAGTCGGAGAGCTTTTATGTGGAGGCGCACAAGCGCATCTTCGGAGCCATCCACGAGCTGTTCGGCAAGGACCAGCCCATCGACCTGCTCACCGTCACCCAGGAGCTCAAGCGCCGCGGTGAACTCGACATCGTCGGAGGCCCGTTCTACATCAGCCAGCTCACCAACAAGGTGGCCAGCAGTGCGAACGTGCAGTACCACGCGCGCATCATCAGCCAGAAGCACATTCTGCGCGAGCTGATCCGCATCAGCGCGGATACCGTTCGCGATGCCTACGACGAGACCACCGACGTGTTCGATCTGCTGGACCGCAGCGAGCAGGAGATGTACCAGATCACCAGCGGCAACCTCAAGCGGAACTACGAGCCGATGAGCGAGCTGATCAAGGATGCGATCACCAACATCGAGAACGCGAAGAACAAGACCGGTGGGGTGAGCGGTGTTCCCACCGGGTTCCTGAAGCTGGACAAGATCACGGCAGGCTGGCAGCGGAGCGACATGATCATCGTGGCGGCGCGTCCCGGTATGGGGAAGACCGCCTTCGTGCTCAGCATGGCCCGCAACATCGCGGTGGAACAGCGGCGCGCCGTGGCCGTGTTCAGCCTGGAGATGAGCAGCACCCAGCTGGTCACGCGCCTGATCGCCAGCGAATCCGGGATATCGAGCGAGAAGCTTCGCAAGGGCGAGCTCAACGACAGCGAGTTCGCCATCCTCCACGAGCACATCTCCCGCCTCACCGACGCCCCGATCTTCATCGACGACACCCCCGCGCTGAACATCTTCGAGCTGAGGGCCAAGTGCCGCCGCCTGAAGAGCCAGCACAACGTGGAGCTCATCGTCATCGACTACCTGCAGCTGATGACAGCAGGAGGCGAGAGCAAGGGCGGCAACCGTGAACAGGAGATCAGCAGCATCTCCCGTTCCATCAAGAGCATCGCCAAGGAACTGGACGTGCCCATCATCGCCCTGAGCCAGCTGAGCCGTGCCGTGGAGACCCGCGGAGGCGACAAGCGGCCCCAGCTCAGTGACCTACGCGAATCCGGTGCCATCGAGCAGGACGCCGACCTGGTCTGCTTCCTCTACCGCCCGGAGTACTACAAGATCTACGAGGACCACTATGGCAGCACCCTGGGCATCGGAGAGGTCATCATCGCCAAGCACAGGAACGGTGCCTTGGACACCGTGAACCTGCGGTTCATCGCCGAACTGGCTAAATTCGCTGACCTGGAGACCAGCCCCAGCTTCCAAGGCGTTGATGGTGGCATGGGATCGGATGGCATGCGGACCATTACCCGCCCCAGTCGGATGAACGATGACCATGACGCAGACGAAGCCGTACCGTTCTAAGCTACCCCGGACCCTGCTCCCGGTCCTCTTTCTGCTGCTTTCCTCCACCACCTGGGCCAGCAAGCTGCTGATCCCCATGGACAACACGCAGCGGGACCACCTGAAGGCCTATGGCATCACCTACTGGACCTTGCAGCGCGATGTCACGGTGGATTGGTTGCTCAATTACCGCGGTGGCAGTTTCCTCATCGACCATTTCCAGGCCATCGAACAGGAATGCACCATCCGGGGGGTCACGTTCAGCGTGATCGCCGACGTGCAGGCGGCCGCCATCCTGGCCGAGATCGGCGATCCGGAGGTTAACATGGAAGTGGTGAAGCTGGAGAAGGCGCCCAAGATCGCCGTTTACGCTCCCACCTCTTTCCAGCCTTGGGACGATGCCGTGGCGTTGGTGATGACCTATGCGGAGATCCCCTATGAACGGATCTACGACAAGGAGGTGATCGCCGGTGCGCTGCCCCAGTACGATTGGCTGCACCTGCACCACGAGGATTTCACCGGACAGTACGGCAAGTTCTACCGCCAGTTCCGCAATGCCACGTGGTACCAGGACCAGGTGCGTGAAAGCGAAGCGCAGGCCGCGGAGCTGGGCTTCGCCAAAGTGAGCAGCATGAAAGGTGCGGTGGCCGGGAAGATCCGTGACTACGTGGCCGGAGGGGGTTACCTCTTCACCATGTGCTCCGGTACCGACAGCTACGATATCGCCCTGGCCGCCGAGGGTGTGGACATCTGCGCCCCGGAATTCGATCACGACGCATTGGATCCGGGCTGCCAGGAGAAGATCGATTTTGAACGCTCGTTCGCGTTCCGCGATTTCAGGCTGATCACCGATCCCATGGTGTACGAGTTCAGCAACATCGACGCCACGGACATCCACAACACGATCGGGATGGAGCGGGACTTCTTCACCCTGTTCGATTTCAGCGCGAAGTGGGACCTTGTGCCCACCATGCTCTGCCAGGACCACGAGCAGGTGATCAAGGGCTTCATGGGCCAGACCACGGCCTTCCGCAAGTCCTTGGTGAAGCCCGGCGTGCTGGTGATGGGCGAGAACAAGGCCCAGGGCACGGTGAAATACATCCACGGCGAATTCGGACTGGGACAGTGGACCTTCTTCGGAGGGCATGACCCGGAGGATTACCAGCACATGGTGGGCGATCCTCCCACGGACCTCAGCCTGTTCCCGAATTCCTCCGGCTATCGGCTCATCCTGAACAACATCCTCTTCCCCGCGGCGCGGAAGAAGAAGCAGAAGACCTGAGCCTGTTCAGGCCTTCACGGGGTCGGCCAGCACAGGCCAGCGGCGCTGCAGGCCCAGCCGTTGCGCCAATCGGAGCGCGGCGAACGACCCGTAGATGATGTAGTACGGCTCCAGCGTGATCGTGCGGAACCGGTTCTGCACGTAGAACACCACGCTGAACGCCACCATGGCCAGCAACAGCCCGAGGATCCAGGAATGCGGCCGGAAGTTCTCGCGCAGTGCCAGCCCGATGCCCGCATACGCGAAGAGGTAGAGCGGGAAGGACAACGCGAACATCGCCAGCCAGTTCAGGAAACCGTAATGGTGCGGGTTCAGCCCGGGCAACAGGAAGTAATAGAGGTCGTACAGCGACAGCTCCACCAGCTTATCGGGGTTCGCCCTGCACCACTCCAGGCCTTTGGCGAGGTAGAGGTCCTGCTTGCCTTTGTGGTCCAGCGTGAGCAGCGTGTCGGCGATCTCGTGCATCACCGCGTAGTCCATGTTGAAGATGCGGCGGTGCTCCGGTGACCCCAGCTGTGGCGGATCAACGATGAACCGGTATACGTCCTCGTTGTGACCGGTGAGGAAATGACCGCCGTGCCCCGTGCTGCTCAGCACGTACATGCCATGCCGCTGCAGGTTGTAGAGCCCGAAAGGCAGGGTGCTCGCAAGGCTGATGGACACGAACAGCGTCAGGTGTGCGGCCTTTCGATAGCTGGTGGTCGATGCGTTCATCCACCAATAGATCGGAATGAAGGGAGCGAACAGCAGGATGTGCGACTTGGTGAGGAAGGTGATCGCGAAGAGCACCGCAGCGGTGGCCGTGCTCCGCAGGTCGTCCTTGCGCACGGCCAGGATCAGCGCATGCAGCGCGAAGATGAGCGCGAGCTGGAAGGGCATGTCCTGGGCCTTGGTCCCCACCCATAGAAGCGTCAGTGGGAACACGGCGTATACGGCGGTGGCCACCCAGGCCACGCGTTGGTCGAACAGCAGCAGCGCCAGCCGACGCAGGTAGACCCCGGACAGGGCGCACAGTGCCAATTGAACGGCCCCGATCGCCAGGGTCCAGTAACCGCCGAACACCAGCTTGAAGAAGGCCTGCGTGAACGAATAGAACGGTGCCGTGATGAAGAAACGCGTCTCGAGGTCGAAGTTCCCCTGGAGGATGGCGTCGCTCTGCTGGTCGTACCGCGCGTTGTCCCGGTCCAGGTCCAGGCCCAGGTTCGCCGTGAGGACCATGAAAAGCCCGCGCACCGCGAGGAAGACCAGGAAAATGATCAGTTCAAGACGGCGTTCGCGAGCGGCCTCCGGTGCGGTTCCCATGGATGCCGAAGATAGATGCCGTGCAAAGTGCTGCTGTGCGGCCCGCTCCTTCGGTTAAGTTTGCGTCCTCAAGCGCATCGCATGGACCTTTCGAAGATCATCTCCGTGGCCGGCAAGTCCGGTCTCTACCGCATCGTTGCACAAGGCCGTCAGGCCATCATCGCCGAATCCCTCGAGGATGGCAAACGCGTGCCTGTTCACGCCTCGCTGAAGGTGAGTTCCCTGGACGACATCAGCATGTTCACCACGGGCGATGATGTGCCCCTGCGCGATGTGCTGGCGAAGTTGCACGAAGTGGAGAAAGGCGGAGCTTCCCTCGACCCCAAGGGCGATGAGGAGGCGCTTTGGAAGAAGCTCGGGGAAGCGCTCCCCACCAACGACCGCTCACGGATCTATGTGAGCGACGTGCGCAAGCTCTTCACCTGGTACGCACAGCTGTTGAAGTCCGGTGTCTTCAGCGCGAAGGAGGAAGCGGCGAAGGCTGCTGAAGGGGAGAAGGGCGGCAAGGGCGAGAAGAAAGGCGCCAAGACCAAGGCCAAGGTGGAGGGCGGTGCCAAGAAGGCCGGTGCCCCGAAGCCAGGCACCAAGACCAAGTCCGCCGGCACCACCCTGCGCAAGAGCAGCCAGCGCGGCAGCTGACCCCCTGCTGTGAACCGCTCCTTCCATGGACCGGTCAGCCCATCCCCTCATGCCTGCTGATGCAGGCGAAGCGACCCTGGAGTCGTTCGCCCATGCACCCCGCTTCAACCGGTGGATGTACGATGCGCTACGTCCCTGGCTTGGCGTTCGGTTGGCGGAGCTTGGTGCGGGACGCGGGAACCTGAGCGTTCATTTCGTGGCCCATGCCCGGGTGATGCTCACCGATCAGCACCCGACCCATGTGGCCATGCTGCGCGAACGCTGGGGGCAGCGGGCGAACGTAGAGGTCCATCAGGCGGATATGACCGTTCCTCAGGACCTTCGCGTCCTGCGCGAGCTGTCACCGGACACCGTCGTGTTCACCAATGTGCTGGAGCATATTGCCAACGACGGGCAAGTGCTTCGCGACCTTCATGCCCTCGTACCGAGCGGCTGCCGGCTGGTGGTGCTGGTGCCGTATGACCTGCGGTTGTATACCCCGTTCGACAAGGCCGTCGGGCATTTCCGTCGGTACGGCGAGGGTGAGTTGGAGCGGAAGATGACGGAGGCCGGGTTCATGGTGGAACACCAGCAGTACTTCAACAAGGCGGGCCGGCTGGCCTGGGCATTGGTGCTCAAGATCGCACGGCAACGTCGGATCACAACCTGGCAATTGCGCATCTACGACCTATTCACGCCGGTGTTCCGCGTGTGGGACAAGGTGCTCCCGGGACCCGGGGCAAGCACCATCGTGGTGGCCCGAAAGAACTGAAACGGCTCGCTGGTCGTTCAGGGAAAACACCTGCTTCTTGGCCGTTCAAGAATGGGAGGCGACCTGTGGCGCGACACCATCCGGGTGCGCTAACTTGCGGCTCGTGCAAGACATTCGAACCTGATGATCCGACGTTCCTCCCTTCTGTTGCGTTCCTCCGTTATCGCGGCGCTCGGTGGCCTGGTGGCCTTGTTCGCATCGTGGTCCGGTGGCGGCGTGCCGGTGGCCCGCGCGTACCATTCGGAAGTGGAATTGGCGCAGTACCGCGCGGGCATTGGTCTGGCCGTTGGTGCGAACAACTACTTCATGGGCAGCGGCAACTGCGACGGATGCCATGGTCACGACCCGAACGGGTTCGCCATGATCACGAGCGAGGGCGTGGACGTGAACGTGGTGGATGATTGGCGAAGCAGCATGATGGCCAACAGCGCCCGCGACCCGTTCTGGCGCGCCAAGGTGAGCCATGAAGTACAGGTGAACCCCGCCAACCAGGTCGCGCTGGAGGACAAGTGCACCAGCTGCCATGCACCGATGGGCAGGCATGACAAGCACCTCATGGGCCAGGGGCCTTATTCCATTGCGGAGCTCGAGCAGGATGTGCTGGCGCAGGACGGTGTGAGCTGCGTGCCCTGCCACATCCAGAGCGCGGACAGCATCGGGCTGTTCAACTCCGGCAACATGAAGTTCGACACCCTCGGGAATCCGCTCTACGGCCCGTACGGTGGTCCTGATGATCCGATCGCCCTGTTCGGAGCGCCCATGACCGCTTTCGTGGGTTACCAGCCGCTGTACGGAGAGCACATCAACGATGGTGGGCTTTGCGCCAGTTGCCATACGCTCGTTACAGAGACCGCCGACCTCAGCGGGAACCTCACCGGTGGCACCTTCGTGGAGCAGGCCACCTACCACGAGTGGCTCAACAGTTTCTTCAACAACAAGGAGCACGTGAACGGCATCACCTGCCAGGGGTGCCATGTTCCGCGCATCAATGATGGTGTGGTGATCTCCGCCAACTACCTCTTCCTGCAGCCACGTACACCGTTCGGCCTGCATTATTTCGCCGGGGCGAACGTCTTCATGCTGAACATGCTGAAGCAGCATATCGGTGACCTGGGCCTGACCGCGAACGCCGCCCAATTCGACAGCACGATCCTGCGCACCACCCAACTGCTCCAGGAGAACAGCTTGTTGCTGGAGCCGACCATGGCCGCGCGAACAGCGGATACGGCCTTCATTGAGGTGAAGCTCACCAACCTTGCCGGCCACAAGTTCCCCAGTGGCTACCCCGCGCGCCGCGCCTGGGTGGAACTGGTGGTGACCAACGCCGATGGGGACACGGTGTTCCGCAGTGGAGGTTGGGATAGCACCTATGACGTCATCGGTCATGATCCATCCTGGGAGCCCCACTACGATGTGATCAATGCGCAGCACCAGGCCCAGATCTACGAGATGGTGATGGCCGACGTGAACGGGGACCGCACCACCACCTTGGAACGAGCAGCCTCCAAGCTCAAGGATAATCGCCTGACCCCGTCGGGCTTCACCACCACCCACTATGCGTACGACACCACGACGGTGGCCGGTGTGAGCAGCAGTGACATCGACTTCAACAAGGACGACCTCGGTGTGGAGGGCAGTGGCACCGACATCGTGCACTACCATGTACCGGTAGGCGGCTACGCCGGTGTGCTCAATGTCAGTACCCGCTTCTGGTACCAAAGTGCTCCACCCCATTACATGACCGAGATGTTCGCATACTCCGGAGCGGCCATCGACACGTTCAAGACCTACTTCCTCGACGCCGATAACAGCCCTGTGCTGGTGAAGGAGGAAGTGTTCACCGATCTGTCCACCGGCGTTGATGACCTGGAGGAGCTTGGTGTACGCATCTTCCCCAATCCGGTGCGTGATGGGCGGCTCAACATCATCGGCCTCTCGGAACGTGTGTTGGGCATTGAGGTCTACGATGCACGCGGGGCGCTGGTGGCCCGGACGCCGGTGCTCGGTCAACGCCAATGGGCCATTGATCTGCCTGCTGTCGGCGGCACTTACCTCGTGGCGATCCGCACCGAGGACAAGGTCTTTGTGGAGCGCGTGGTCTCGCTATCGAGGTGAAGCCAACAATAACTTTGAGGTGAGGGGGTACCGATGATCCGTCTTTCCGGATAGATTGACACCACTCTCCGTGAAAGCCTTCGTAACCCGTAATCCGGTGGCCACGTTCGTCCTGGTCACGCTGGGGCTGCAGTTCGGCGTCGTCTTCGGTGTGTGGCTCATGTTGCCGCCCGGCGGGCATTTGCACGATGACCCTCGCCTGCACATGCTGTTCAGGCTGCGGGTCTTCGGCCCTTTGCTGGCCTGTGTAGGCATTACCTGGTGGCTGGAACGCACGGCGGGGTTGCGGAACCTGTTCTCCTCCTACCTGGTGTGGCGTGTCCCCGCGAAGTGGTACCTCGCCGCCGGTCTTTGGAAGTTCCTTTTCGCCTACCTCGGCATCGGCGTGGTGATCATGGCCTTGGGCAAGTGGCCTGGGCAGGGCATGGTGCTTCCGCATTACTGGGATGGTTGGCTGGTGACCCTGCCCTTCATCCTCGGTATCGCCTTCGTGGAGGAGACGAGCTGGATGAAGTTCTGCCTGACACGCCTGCAGATGCGCTACTCAGCGCTCGTCAGCACATTGATCATCGGCAATTGCTGGGGGCTTTGGTACCTGCCCATGGTCGCGATCAATGAAGGTGTTCCGCCGGGCTATCCGATCCTGGTGTTCCATGGCTGCATGATCAGCCTCACCATCCTGCTGGCCTGGCTCTACAACAACACGCACAGCGGGGTCGTGCTCTTGTTGGCCCAGGTGGTGAGCAACACGGCGTTCTTCATTGCCCCGATCCTGCCGCCCAACAACGAGATCCAGCCAGGTACCCCAACGATGTTCCCGCCGGAGGCATGCAACAACGTGTTGCTCGACGTGGACTACGTCTCCTGGTTCAGCCTGGTCTTCATCGTTGCCGGCATCCTGATCGTGTGGCGTGCAGGTGCCCGGGACCTGGGACCTCGTCCACGCGCCCGTTGGGATGACGGAAGGAAGGATGCCACACCTGCGAGCAGGGCGCATTTGGTCTGAGCAGCGCTTTGCTCGAACGGGACGTCCTATCCGCATTGCCCCGGTCGGGGTTAACTTTCCGCCATGGTGAACCGCTTTCTCCTGTTCCTTTCCACCGGATCACAGCTTTTCAGCCCGCATCAGGTCCAGGCCCAGGACCCCTCGATCGTTTCCGCCCTGGCTGCGGTGAGCCTCGATTCCCTGGTGTTGGATCTGGAGCGCCTCACGGGTGAGCGGACCGTGGATGTCGGGAACGGACCGGAGTCCATCCTTTCACGCCATAAACTGAACACCGGCAATGCACTGGCCGCGGACTGGCTGCAGCAGCGCCTTCTGGCCTTGGGCTATTCGCCCGTGGTGCAGGGTTTCAATGCCGGAACGGGTGAGAACATCCTTGCGGAAAAGGTCGGTACGCTTCACCCCGGGCGCAAGGTGATCATCTGCGGCCACTACGATGCCATGCCCGGCGGGCCGGTCAATGCCCCTGCGGCGGACGACGATGGCAGCGGCACCTGCAGTGTGCTGGAAGCCGCACGCGTATTGGCACCGTATTCCTTCGAGAACACCATCGTCTTCGCGTTGTGGGATGAGGAGGAGCAGGGGAAGGTGGGCAGTGCCTACTATGCCGGTGTATCCGCAGCCAATGATGACACCATCGCCGCAGTGATCAACATGGACGCCATCAGCTACGATGGGAACGGCGATGGCCTGATGCGCATCCACACCCGGCCCGTGGCAAACAGCCTGGCGATCAAGGACAGCGCCCTGGTGGTCAACACCACCTACGGATTGAACCTGAACATCGCGATCAACAACCCCGGGGCCACCTACAGCGATCATGCCTCGTTCTGGAGCGAAGGCTACGGAGCGATCCTGGTGATCGAGGACTTCGACAACGACGGCAATCCGCATTACCATACGCCCACGGACCTGCTGCAGTACATGGATCTGGCCTACTGGCAGGACCTTACGCGCTTGAGCATCGGCACCACAGCGGTGCTCGCTGTACCCGTGAACGGTCCTTCGGCCATTGCCGATGTGGCTGCGCCCCCGGTGGCGGCCCTCCGTGTGTTCCCGAACCCGGCCGCACAGGAGGCCCGTCTCTGGTTGGAGCTTCGCCAAGCCGGCGTAGTGCGGATCACCCTTTGCGATGCCCTGGGCCGCTCAGCACAGGTGCTGCACGATGGCCAGGTCGCTGCGGGAGGCCGTGCCTTCCCGATACCCGTTCATGCGCTGACACCCGGTACCTACCTGGTGCGTGTGGAGTCCGGAGGCACTGTGCGCACTGTGCGCGTCATCCGCACCCCGTGATCGTCAGGGTTTCGGTCCGATCACCCGGTCGATGTGGTCCAGGACCTTCGTCATCAGGTGCAGGCGGTCCTTACCGCGTACGTTGTGCGGATGGCCGGGGTAGATGAAGAAATCAAGCTGCACGCCCTTGCTCACGCTGCTCTTGATGAAGGCGTAGCTGTGCTCGGGCAGCACCACATCATCGATGCCGCCGTGGATCAGCAGCAGGTCGCCCTTCAGCTTGTCGCACTTGTCGGGCAGCGCGGCGGTGGCATAGCCTTCAGGGTTCTCCTGTGGGGTGTCCATGTAGCGCTCGGTGTACATCACCTCGTACATGCTCCAATCCACCACCGGCCCGCCGGCCACGCCCACCTTGAAGGTGTCGGGCGCCTTCACCATGAGCGAGGTGGTCATGAAACCGCCGAAGCTCCAGCCATGGACCGCCATGCGCGTTGCATCGACGTACGGCAATGACTTCAGGTACTCCACGCCACGCAGTTGGTCCGCCACCTCCACCGTACCGAGTTGACGGTGAACGGCCTGCTCGAACGCCCTGCCGCGGTTGTCACTGCCATGTCCGTCCACGGTGAACACGATGTACCCGCGCTCTGCGGCCTGCAGCATCCAATGGGAGGCGCCGCCCAGGAAGCTGTTGGTCACCAGTTGCACGTGAGGTCCGTTGTACAGGTAGACGAGCACAGGATACTTCCGCTTCGCATCGAAGCCGCTGGGCTTGATCACTCGCGCATTGAGCACATCGCCGTTCTCGCCGGGCAGGGTCACCAGTTCGATGGTGCCGACCTTGAAGTCCTTCAGCGGATCGTTGCTGGTGAGCAGGTTCTTCATCGCCTTGCCGTTGACCGTTTCACGCAGGTCCACTTTCGAAGGCACGGTCACGCTGCTCCACGTGTCGAGCAGCAAGCGGCCACTGGTGCTGAGCATGCCGTTGTGGCTTCCGGCTTCGTTGCTGAGCCGGGTGGCCTTGCCTGAATTGAGTTCCACGCGATAGAGGTGTGTTTCGGTGGCGCCCGTTGGGATCTTCGGATCGATCAACGCAGTGCCTTCCACAAAGAGGTTGGTCTCTTTCGCATCGAGGCCGATCACGCGTTTCACCACCCAGGCGCCTTGCGTCAACTGTCGTACGAGGCCACTGTTCAGGCTGTAGAGGTAGAGGTGCGGGTAGCCGTCCCGCTGGCTCCACCACAGGAACTTGTCCGGATCGGTCTTCAGGAACTGCATCGGATGCAGGGGCTCCAGCCATTTCGGGTCGCGCTCGTCGAACAGTTCCTTCAAGACCTTGCCCGTGGCCACATCGTACTGCACCACGCGCAGGTGGTCGGTGGCGCGGTTCAGGTGTACCACGAAGAAGCTCTTCTGGTCCGGGGCCCAGGCGAGGTTGGTGAGGTACTGCTCCTTGGGTTCGCCGGTGTTCAGGAACACGGTCTTCTTCGTTCGTGTGTCGAACACCCCGATGGTGGCATGGTGGCTGGTCTGCCCTGCCATGGGGTAGCGGATGGGGTTGAAGGTGCTGGGCTTGGTGCTGATGTCCTCCAGCTGGTAGGGTGTCACCATCGTTTCGTCCAGGCGGTAGAAGGCGAGGAGGTCGCCGTTCGGACTCCAGAAGGTGCCCTTCTCCACGCCGTACTCGTTGCGGTGTACGTTGCTGGCACCGTTCACGATGCCGTCGGCGCCATCGTTCGTGACGCGGATGGTGTGCTCGCGTTCCCGCGTGCTGTGGATGTACAGGTCGTTGCCCAGGGTGTACGCGGTCTGCGTGTACAGGGGATCGTGGTCCTGGTGTTCCGCATTGGCGGGCAGGGCCATGTGCGCCAGCATCGTTCTCTTCGATACATCAAACTGGTAGGTCACGCTGTCCACGTCGAAGTAGAAGAGGTTCGCACCGGTCCAGGTCACGGGCGGCAGTCGCTTGAGGGCTTCCTTGCGGGCAAGACCGGTGTTCAGCTCCTTCAAGCTGAGCAGTGGCACTTCCGCCATCTTTCCTGCTCCGCCTTTCAGCAACAGCGAATCCTTCACGAAGCAATAGGTGTCCGTGTTCGGGATCCATTGCAGCCCGCTCAGACGCTGGGGTGCGAGGTCGGTGCCGGCCTTCAGCACGGCCTGGGTCAGGGTCAGTTCCTTCTGCTGAGCGGTGGCGCTGAGGGTAAGGAGACCCACGAAAAGGGTAAGGGAGAAGGAGCGACGGATCATGGGAGTGGTTCAGATGATGTTCACCTCGCGCTCCAGCTCCACGCCGAAACGTTCGTGGACGCTGGCCAGGATGCGGGTGCTCAGGTCGTAAATGTTCCTTCCTGTGGCCCCGCCATGGTTCACCAGCACGAGTGCCTGATCTTTGTGGACACCATAGCCTTCTTCGCGGAAGCCCTTCCATCCGGCCTTTTCGATCAGCCAGCCGGCAGCGAGCTTCACATGACCTTCGCCAGCGGGGTAAGCGGCCACATCGGGGTGTTGTGCGCGGATCGCTTCCGCTACGGCCACAGGCACCACGGGGTTCTTGAAGAAGCTGCCCGCGTTACCGAGCACCTTTGGGTCCGGCAGCTTGCTGCTGCGAATGGCGACCACGGCATCGCTCACATCACGCAGGGTGGGGGTGGTGATCCCGCGCTTCGCCAGTTCCTGGCCGATGTTGCCGTAGCTCGTGTTCAGCACAGGTCGCTTGCTGAGCTTGAACGTGACGTTGACGATCACGAATCGGTCCTTGCCCTCGCGCTTGAAGAAGCTCTCGCGGTAGCCGAAGCGACAGGCGATCCGGTTGAAGGTGACCACCGTGCCGTCGTCGATCTTCAAGGCCTCGAGCGAGTCGAAGATGTCCTTCAGCTCCACGCCGTAGGCCCCGATGTTCTGCATGGGCGCGGCACCCACGCGGCCGGGGATCAGGCTGAGGTTCTCCAGGCCGCCCCATCCGTTCGCCACGGCGTGCAGCACCAGGTCGTGCCACACCACGCCGGCGCCACTGCGGAGCCATACGTGCTCCTCGTCCTCGCGCAGCACCTCCAGGCCGGGCACTTCGTTCAGCAGTGCCACACCGTCCCAGTCGCGGGTGAAAAGCACGTTGCTGCCGCCACCCAGGATCAGCCGTCGCAGGCCGGAAAGCTCGGGTGCGTAGAGCAGGCCGCGCAGCTGCCCCAGGTCGTGGAAGCGTCCCAATGCATTGGCCCGGGCCGCAATGCCGAAGGTGTTGTAAGGCTTCAGGTCGGCGTCGCGCAGGATCTCCATGGCGGGCAAGTTTACAGCCAAGCCCGCGTTACTTTGCCCCGATGCCATCTTCCGCCAAGCGCGCCGTCGTTTCCGTGACCAACGACCTGGCCACGGACAATCGCGTTCACCGCACCTGCACCGTGCTTCAGGAACTGGGCTACGACGTGCTGCTCGTGGGACGTATGCTGCCCGGCAGCCTGCCGTTGGAGCGCCTCTATGCCACCAAACGCATGCGGCTGCTCTTCCGGAAGGGACCGCTGTTCTATGCTGAATACAACCTGCGCCTGTTCCTTCTTCTGCTCGTTGTTCGGGCCTCGTTGTTCGTGTCGAACGATCTGGACACGCTGCTTCCCAACCACTTGGTGGCGCGGTTGCGGGGGAAGCAACTGGTCTACGATACGCACGAGTTCTATACGGAAGTGCCGGAACTGGTGGCCCGGTCGCGGGTGCGCGCCGTTTGGCTGGCGATCGAGCGCTGGATCTTCCCGAAGCTGGATCACGTGATGACCGTGAACAGGAGCATCGCGAACGCCTACACCGAGCGCTATCCGCAGCGAAAGGGCGAGGCCATCACCGTGGTGCGCAACATCCCCATGAAGCGCGAGCTGGGTCCGCAACCGACCCGGGCTGAGCTGGGGCTGCCGGAAGGGGTGAAGCTGCTGGTGATGCAAGGGGCGGGCATCAACGTGGACCGCGGAGCGGAGGAAGCGGTGCTGGCCATGAAGGACCTGCCGGACCACCTGCTGCTGGTGATCGGGGGAGGCGATGCGTGGCCGGTGCTCGAACGGATGGTCAGGGGGCTTGGCCTTGAGGAGCGTGTTCGCCTATTGGGTAAGATGCCCTACGAACGCATGATGGCCTTTACCCGCCACGCCCATGTGGGGCTTACGCTGGACAAGGACAGCAACCTGAACTACCGCTTCAGCCTGCCCAACAAGCTGTTCGACTACCTGCATGCCGGGGTGCCCGTGCTGGCCACGGACCTGCCTGAAGTGGCGGCCATTGTCCGGCAGTACGACTGTGGCCTGGTGATCCCCAGCCCTGACCCGGCCATCATCGCCGTTGCCATACAGCGCATGACAGCAGACGTCCATCAGCATGAACCCATGCGGCAAAGGGCTATTTTCGCGGCCCGCTCGCTGGATGGGGAGCGGGAGGTGGAGGTCCTGAAGGCCTTCCTCGCACGCCTTGCCTGAACAGCACCTGCATATCGTCTCCTTCGACATCCCTTTCCCCGCGGATTATGGGGGTGTGATCGATGTCTACTACAAGGTGAAGGCCCTGGCCGCGCTGGGGGTGAAGGTGCACTTGCATTGCTTTGAGTACGGTCGCGCCCATGCGCAGGAGTTGGAGGCTCTGTGCGCCGAGGTGCACTACTACGAGCGCCACACCGGGAAGCACCAACTGCTGAACAGCCTGCCTTACGTGGTGGTGAGCCGCCGCAGCGAGGAACTCGTGGACCGCCTTTGCCTGGACCAGCATCCCATCCTGTTCGAAGGCCTTCATACCTGCCATCACCTCGGGGACCCGCGGTTTTACGGTCGCAAGCGCATCGTGCGGACGCACAACGTGGAGCACGCGTACTATGCTGCACTGGCGAGGGCCGAACGCAGCACCTTCAAGCGGACCTACTTCGCGAACGAGGCTCGCAAGCTCCAGAAGTTCGAGCCGGTGCTCAGCGAGGCCGATCACATCCTGGCCATCTCTCCGAAGGACGAGGATCATTTCGATTCGCACTACCGCAACGTATCGCACCTGCCGGCCTTCCACCCGAGCGAGAAGGTCGAAGTGCCCGGCGGCATTGGCGACTACGCGCTTTACCACGGCGCCCTCGGGGTACCGGAGAACGACCAGGCCGCGCTTTTCCTCGTGCGTGAGGTCTTCAACGACCTTGATGTGAAGCTCATCGTGGCAGGCAGCAACGCCTCCAGCGAGCTGCGCGATGCGGTGGCGAAGAGCACCAACGTGGAGCTGCGCGAGAACATCTCCACTGAGGCCATCAACGCGCTGGTGCGTGAAGCCCAAGTGAACGTGCTCCCCACCTTCCAGGCCACGGGCATCAAGCTGAAACTGCTGCTCTGCCTGTTCACCGGCCGCCATGTGGTGTGCAACACACCGATGGTCCTCGGCACCGGGCTCGAAGAGCTCTGCCACGTGAAGGACGATCCCGCCCAGTTCCGCATGGCCATTCAGGCCTGCATGGGCAAGCCTGCCAACGGCAGTACCCTCGAACGTCGCACGGCCATCCTGGAGGAACGCTTCAGCAACCAGCGGAACGCGGAAGCGATCGTGGTGTTGCTATCCCGATAGGTTGAACCAAGGCTGTTTCTGGTCGGTGCTAAGGTGCTATGGTGGAGTGGTGCACCTGACCAAGCGCACACCGTGGCACCCTAGCACCATCGCACCGCAGCACCATCGCACCGCAGCACCATCGCACCATCGCACCGCAGCACTATTGCACCCTAGCACCCTAGCACTGTTGCACCATCGCACCGCAGCACCATTGCACCCTAGCACCGCAGCACTATTGCACCCTAGCACCCTAGCACCCTGGCACCCTGGCACCCTGGCACCCAGGCACTATTCTACAGAGCGCCAGCCGCCGCCATCTCCAGCAACTTCCCGTCCTGGCAACGCACCACGCGGGCGTTGAGCTTTTTCATGTAGGTATAGTCGTGGGTGGCCATGATCACGGCGCGCGCAGGCTGTCCGTCGGCACCGGTGCTCTGGCTGATGGAGTAGAGCAGGTCCACGATCTCGCCGGTGGTCTCGGGGTCCAGGTTGCCCGTGGGCTCGTCGGCGAGGATGAGCTCGGGGTCGTTCACCAAGGCCCGCGCGATGCTCACGCGCTGCTGTTCCCCTCCGCTCAACTCATGCGGCAGCTTGTAGCCCTTGTTGCCCAGACCCACTTTCTCCAATACCTCCTGGATGCGCTGGTCCATGCGCTTGGCGTCGGTCCAGCCGGTGGCCTTCATCACGAAGAGCAGGTTCTCGTTCACCGTGCGGTCCGTGAGCAGCTGGAAATCCTGGAACACGATGCCCAGCTTGCGGCGCAGGTAGGGGATCTGTTTGCGCTTCAAGGTGTGCAGGTCGAAACCGCACACATGGCCTTCGCCTTCGGTGAGCGCGATATCGCCGTACAGCGTCCGCATGAGGCTGCTCTTGCCGGTGCCGGTGCGGCCCACGAGGTAGATGAACTCTCCCGGCCGGACCGTGAGGTCGACGTTGTTCAGCACCAGGTTCTCACGCTGGAAGATCCGTGCGTTGTTCAATTCGATGATGGGGGATGGGCTCATGGCCGCCAAAGGTCAAAATTTCCCATGGCCCATGGGCGTTCTCCTACCGTTGAAAGACCCTTTCACGTGAACACCCCAACGTGGATAAGTACACTGTTCGGTGCGACCCGTCCGAAGGACGTCCCGGCAACTTTGATCCCTTGATGTACAGCCTTTCCAGCCCATGCTTCCTGCGCCATCTGATCGCGGTGGTCGCCTTGTGCGGCGCATTCCTCGGCAACGCCCAACGGCCCGCCCATTTCGACCACACCAATGCCGACCTCGTCCACGCCCAGGAGCTCTATGCGAAGTCCAAGTTCGCCGCAGCTCAGTATGAGTTCGAACAGGTCACCGCGCGCATCGTCGACGCGCATGACCCCACGCGCACCGAGGCGGAGTACATGAGCGCCCTTTGCGCCGTGCGCCTGTTCCACAACGACGCCAGCCACCGCCTCCTCGCCTTCATCGACGCGCACCCCGAGAATCCACATGTGCGCTCCTGCAGCTTCGAGCTGTTCCGCCACTACTTCGAGCGCAAGCGCTACGATGATGCCATGGCCTGGGCTTCAAGGGTGTTGGAGAATGAGCTGGATGAGGCGGAACGGGACGAGTTCATCTTCAAGAAGGGGTACGCCCATTTCCAACAGGGCCAGCAGGACAAGTCGCTGCTGGAACTGAACAAGGTGAAGGACGGCACCAGCCTCTATGCGGCTCCTGCCACCTACTACGCCGCGCACATCAACTACGAGAAGGGCAACTACGCCACGGCGCTCCAGGGGTTCGAGAAGCTCAGCACCGACCCCAACTTCGGCAAGGTCGTGCCCTACTACATCGCCCAGGTGAAGTTCCTGCAGGGTGACTACGACGCCCTCCAGGCCTACGTGAAGCCTTTGTTGGAGGACCCCCTGGGGGCCAAGCGCGTGGACCAGATCAACCGACTGGCAGGGGAGGCCTACTACCGCACAGGCAAGTACAGCGAAGCGCTGCCCTACCTGCAGAAGAGCACCCAACGCACCGGTGTTGACCGGGGTGACCGTTACATCCTGGGCTATACCTATTACCGCACGGCCGAATGGAAGGCCGCCCTGGACCAGTTCAACCTGGTGGCCAGTGCGGACGATAGCCTTGCGCAGCTCGCCTCCTACCACATGGGGGATTGCTACCTTAAGCTCAGCGAGAAGACCTATGCGCGCAACGCCTTCAAGCGGGCCTACGACCTGGGCAACGTGTCCGGTGCTGATGACAAGGTCACCGAGGACGCCCTGTTCAACTATGCCAAGCTGAGCTACGAGGTCTCGTTCGATCCCTACAACGAGGCCATCATCGCCCTGCGTGATTACCTCAAGGCCTATCCGAACAGCCCGCGCCACGATGAGGCGCAGGAATTCCTGCTGAACGTGTTCCTGAAAACGAGGAACTACGAGGACGCCCTGGCCAGTCTTGACGCGATCAAGAACAAGGACATCCGCCTTCAGGATGCCTACCAGAAACTGGCCTTCGACCGCGGTGTGGAACTGTACGAAGGGCGGAAGTTCGCCGAGGCGGCCACCTTCTTCGAGCGGGCCCTGAAGTTCCCCGTGAACAAGCAGGCCAACGCCATGGCCCATTATTGGAGCGGCGAAAGCCAGTATGCACTGGGCGAGTATGACAAGGCCCTGGCGAAGTACGATGCGCTGCGCAACACCAGCGGCGCCTACGCCACCGACCTCTACGAGCAGGCCAGCTACAGCATGGGCTACTGCTACTTCAAGCAGAAGCAGTACGGTGAAGCTTCCACCGCGTTCCGTCGCTTCGCCGGTGCCCCGCGCATCGATCCGCGCCAGAAGAGCGATGCCTTCCTGCGCGTGGGTGACTGCGCGTTCATGGGCGAGGATTACCCGACCGCCATCAAGTGGTACGACGATGCCATGCGTGCCGGTTCACCGGACAAGGATTATGCGCAGTATCAGAAGGGCCTATGCCTGGGTTTGCAGCAGAAATGGACCGAGAAGATCACCGTGCTGAAGGCCTTGCTGGCCGACAAGCCCGGTTCGCAATACGCCGCCGATGCGAAATTCCAGCTGGGCGAGACCTACCTCAACCTGGAGAACGACACCGAGGCACTGCGCTACTACAAGCAGGTGCTCGACGGTCACCCGAACTGCCCGCACATCCGCCAGAGCATGCTGCAAGGCGCGCTGATCCACAAGCGCGGTGGGCAGCCGGACAAGGCCTTGGAGGAGTTCAAGGCCATCGTGGCCAAGTACCCCACGGCGGACGGCAGCCGCGATGCGCTCGCGGGGGTGAAGAGCATCTATGTGGAACAGGGGCGTGTGGCCGAATACGAAACCTACCTGAAGACGCTCTCCTTCGTGGACCCGGCCTCGCAGGACCTGGACAACGACTACTACCAGAGCGCCGAGAAGCTATACATGGACGGCAAATGCGACCAGGCCGTGGGCGCCTTCAAGGACTACCTGAGCAAGTACCCCAAGGGTGGTTACGCCATCAACGCGCACTTCTACCAGGCCGATTGCCACTACCAGGCCAAGCGCTATGCCGAGGCCTTGCCCGGCTTCGAGGCCGTCATCGGTGCCAAGGCCGCCCAGTTCCTGGAGTCCTCGCTCTTCGCTGCGAGCGACATCCTGTTCCGGGATAGGCGTTGGGAAGGGGCACTGGACCGCTTCGCCGAGCTGGAACAGGTTGCCAGTGTGCCGCAGAACACGCTGGTGGCCCAGGTGGGGCAGATGCGTTGCCTGAAAGAACTGGGGCGTGTGGAAGAAGCAGGCAAGGTGGCGGAGAAGGTCATCCCCACGGCCGACAAGGTGCTGCCCGATGGGAACCAGCGCGCCGACCTGAAGGCGGAGGCCGGCCTGGCCGTCGCCCGGGGCCTGCTCTACCGCAACGAACTGGATGCGGCCTACACCAAGTTCAAGGCCGTGTCCACCGGCAACAAGGGCGCACTTGGCGCCGAGGCCAAGTATCACATGGCCTATGTACGTCACCTGCAGAAGAAGTACCGCGATGCGGAGAAGGAGGTCTTCGCCCTGGCCAAGGAATTCGGGCCCTACAAGCACTGGATCAGCAAGGCCTTCATCCTGTTGGGCGATGTGTACCTGCAGCTCGATGACCGCTTCCAGGCCAAGACCGCGCTGCAGAGCGTGATCGACCACAGCGATGAACCGGAGCTCGTGGCCGAGGCCCGCCAACGCCTCGATGCCATCAACGCCAGCGAGATCCAACAGACCACACCCACGCCCCAGGAGGACATCGAGATCCCCTTGGACGGTGGCAGCAAGCCTAACGACGGCAAGGACCAATGAGCACCGTGCGCCTAACCCCTCGATCGCCGAAGCGCCCTGCGGCGGTGCTCCTTCTCGCCGCCCTTGTGCTGCTGGTCCCCCGCCTTGGCGCGCAGACCAATGCCGACGGCACCCCGGGCGGGCAGTACGTCATCAACGGCAAGTACGTGCCCACGATCGCCAACGTGCAGAAGATCGACCTGCGTCCGACCGCGTTCGATACGGTGCTGCCGGACCGTGCCGTCTCCTACGACCTGCTTCCGGTGAAAGGCACCGTACCCGCCAAAGTGGATAGCATCAGCGCCGTGAAGCTGAACATTGCGACCACGCAGGAGCGTCTCTACCGCGGGTTCGTGAAGGCGGGTTTCGGCCTCTATACCACGCCCCTGGCCGAGGTCTATTTCGATCAGACACGTTCCCGCGAGAACGCGTACGGCATCCATGTCAAGCACTTCAGCAGCAACGGGGGGCTGGACGATGTGGGGCCGAGCGACTACGGGTACAACAACATCGACGGCTTCTACACGCAGTACATGAAGCACCACGAGGTCGGGGGGCGGTTGACCTACGACCGGCGGCGCGTGAACTTCTATGGCTATTCGCCCGTGGCGCTTGATGACGATACCATCGCACAGCCCACGGATGATGAACTGGAGCGCTTCTACAACGACATCGGCTTCCAGGCCCGCATCAAGAGCCTGTACCGTGACGGCACCAAGATCGCACATGACGTGGCCTTGGAGGTGCACGCCTACAGCAACGATGTGCGGAGCACCGAGACGAACCTCAAGCTCACCGCCCAGTTGGGCAAGGAGGAGGGCACCGAGAGCTATGGTCTCGGCATCGTACTGGACAACAACGCCTACCGGGGCAAGTTGGGCAATGGCCTGGAGGACCTGCGCCAGAACGGCACCTTGTTCGGGCTCACGCCTTCGGTGAGCACCAGCGGTGAGAAGTACATGGTGAAGGTGGGTGCCGGCATCTATGTCGACGCGCAGGGAAAGACCACCTTCCATTTTTTCCCGCAGGCCGAGGCCAGCTACCGGCTGTTCGACGACATCCTGATGCCTTACGTAGGCGTGGACGGCCGCCGCATCCGGAACAGCTTCCGCAGCTTGAGCCGCGAGAACCCCTGGATGGTGGACGCTCCGGACCTGGTGAACAGCAGCCTCAACTACGACATCTACGGGGGGCTGCGTGGAAGCTTCAGCAGCCAGATGGGCTTCGACGTGCGCATCAGCAAGAGCCGCATGAAAGCCCGTCCCCTGTTCGTGAGCCTTCCCCCGGGCGATCCGTCCTTCGGCGATCAATTCGCACCGGTGTACGACCGTGTGGACCAGCTGGACATCAGTGGCGAGCTGCATTACCATGCCGGCAGCGCGATCCAGGTGAACGGCCGGGTGGATATCTACACGTACGATACGGACGAGCAGGCAGAGCCGTGGAACCTGCCGCCCTACAAGATCAGCCTGGGCGCCACCTACGACCTCCGCCAGAAGCTCATCCTGAAGCTCGAGGCCCAGTTCCTTGGCGCCAGGAAGGCGTTGGGGTATGAGGATCAGCTCGCGGACGTACCCGTGGCCACCACCCGCGACCTGGACGGCTTCATGGACCTGTACTTCGGAGCGGAATACCGCTACACCAAGCGCCTCAGCCTCTTCGTCGACGTGAGCAACCTCAGCGCCAGCAAATACGAACGTTGGTACCGTTACCCGGTGCAGCGCACCCTGTTCATGGGAGGTGCCACGTTCGCCTTCTAGCCGCTTTCCCGGCCCCTTCCACGGACCCTCCGGACACCCGATCCAGAGCGGCCGTTCGCTGCATAGCGATCCCCTTCGGATTGTCAAGTTCCGGAGGGCGTCGAAATATCAACAAAACCCGCATCGGTGTTGAGGAAAACCTGTCGGCCGAGGGGGTGATCGAGGTATCTTCGCGTGCCCTTCAGAACCGGGGCGAAAGACCTGAAGGAAACATGGCAGAGACCATCGAAATGAGCGAAGACAAGAAGAAGGCCGCAGCCAGCTATTCGGCGGACAGCATCCAGGTGCTGGAAGGCCTCGAAGCGGTGCGGAAACGCCCGGCGATGTACATCGGCGATATCGGCGTGAAAGGCCTGCACCATCTGGTGTACGAGGTGGTGGACAATTCCATCGACGAGGCCCTCGCCGGCCATTGCGATACCATCAACGTCACCATCCTGCCCGACAATAGCATCCGGGTGAAGGACAACGGCCGCGGCATCCCCGTGGACATGCACGCCAAGGAAGGCAAGAGCGCCCTCGAGGTGGTGATGACCGTGCTCCATGCCGGGGGCAAGTTCGACAAGGACTCCTACAAGGTTTCCGGCGGTCTGCACGGTGTGGGGGTAAGCTGTGTGAACGCGCTGAGCGACATGCTGCTCGCCGAAGTGCACCGCGGTGGCAAGGTCTACCAGCAGGAATACAGCGAAGGCAAGCCCAAATACGCGGTGAAGGAGGTGGGTGTGACCGATTATCGTGGTACCATCGTCACCTTCCACCCGGACGCCACGATCTTCCAGGTGTCGGAGTTCAACTTCGACACGCTCGCCGCCCGCTTGCGCGAACTGTCCTTCCTGAACAAAGGCATCCGCCTGACGCTGACCGATGAGCGTCGCACCAACGAGGACGGCAGCTTCGTCAACGAGACCTTCTATAGCGACCTCGGCCTCGTGGAGTTCGTGAAGTACCTCGATGGCAACCGCCAGAGCCTGATCGAGGACGTGATCTACATGGAGGGGGAGAAGCAGGGCATCCCGGTGGAGATCGCCATGGTCTACAACGACTCCTACAGCGAGAACCTGCACTCGTACGTCAACAACATCAATACCCACGAAGGGGGCACGCACCTCGCTGGTTTCCGCAGCGGACTCACCCGCACGCTGAAGAAGTACGCGGATGCCAGCGGCGCCACGCAGAAGCTGAAGTTCGAGATCGCGGGTGATGACTTCCGTGAGGGCCTCACCGCCGTGATCAGCGTGAAGGTGCAGGAGCCCCAGTTCGAGGGCCAGACCAAGACCAAGCTCGGCAACAACGAGGTGAGCGGTGCGGTGAACATCGCCGTGGGCGAGATGCTCGAGAACTACCTCGAGGAGCACCCGCGCGACGCCAGGCAGATCGTGGACAAGGTGATCCTCGCAGCCACCGCGCGCCACGCCGCCCGCAAAGCCCGTGAGCTGGTGCAGCGCAAAGGCGCCTTCACCGGTGGTGGACTGCCCGGCAAGCTCGCCGACTGCCAGAGCAAGGACGCCAGCCAGAGCGAACTGTTCCTGGTGGAAGGAGATTCGGCCGGTGGCACCGCCAAGCAGGGTCGCAACCGTGAGTTCCAGGCCATCCTGCCGCTCCGGGGAAAGATCCTCAACGTGGAGAAGGCCATGCAGCACAAGATCCTCGACAACGAGGAGATCCGGAACATCTACACGGCGCTCGGTGTGCACATCGGTACCGAGGAGGACAGCAAGGCCCTCAACATGGAGAAGCTGCGCTACCACAAGATCGTGATCATGTGCGATGCCGACGTCGACGGCAGCCACATCCAGACGCTGATCATGACCTTCTTCTTCCGCCACATGCAGCCGCTGATCGAGCATGGCTACCTCTACATCGCCACGCCGCCCCTCTACCTGGTGAAGAAGGGCAAGGACCAGGCCTACTGCTGGACCGAGGCCGAGCGTGACGCCATCGTGGAACGCATGAAGGGCGCCAACAAGGACACCAACGTGGGTATCCAGCGATACAAGGGTCTCGGTGAAATGAACGCCGAGCAGCTTTGGGAGACCACCATGGACCCTACACGCCGCACGCTGCGCCAGATCACCATCGAGAACGGTGCCGAGGCCGACCGCGTGTTCAGCATGCTCATGGGCGACGACGTGCCGCCCCGCCGCGAGTTCATCGAGAAGAACGCCATCTACGCGAAGCTCGACGTATAGTCCCACAGGCCCCTGAGCGGAGTCGAAGGGCCGCCTGTTCTGGAAATGCGAAAGCCCCGGGAGATCGGGGCTTTCGTGCGTTCGGTAGGATGTCAGGATCGGTGATCTCCTTTCTCCCAAGGTTCACTTCAACACCGTCACATGCCCGATCACCGCTTCCTTCTTGTAGGAGCGGCCGTCCTTGTACGTGAGCTTCCAGACGTAGACATCGTCCTTCACCAGTTGGCCGCGATACCAGCCATCCCATGGCTGATGGGGGGTGTGGCTCTCCCACAGCAGTTCGCCCCAGCGGTCGAAGATCAGGAACTCGTATTCGGTGAGCAGCTGCGGCTCGTTGAAGATGGGCATGAAGCCTTCGTTGATGCCGTCGCCGTTCGGGGTGAACGTGTTGGGTACATGCACCGAAAGCAGGTCGAGTACCACCACCGGATGGCATACGGAATCCACACACCCATTTGCGTTGGTCGCCGTAAGGCACACGATGTAGGTGCCGCCGAGCAGATCAGGGAAGGTGAAGCCGGGGTCATGAAAGGTGCTGCTGCCCAGGCCCGCGAAGTCCCAGGTGAACCAGCTGGCGTTCTCGCTCTCGTTGGTGAACTGGATGGAGGGGTCCGAGACCAGCACAGTATCCGGTTGAGCAACGAACTCCGCGATCACCGGTGCCGGGCTGAGCACGGCAGTGGGCGCCATCGCCAGGCATCCGTTGATGTCCATCACCACCACATTGAACGGACCGGCGCACAAGGGGCTGAGCGTGGTGGCCTGCTGGAAGGTGATTCCCCCGTCGAAGCTGAAGAGCACGCCCTGCGCATCGACCACGGTCACCGAGCCATCGCAGGCGCCCGGGCAGGTCTCTGGCGTGGACACGATGTTGTCGATGTCCAAAGGCGGCGGCTCGGCGATGAGGAAGGTGGACTGCATGGAGCATCCATTCGTGTCGAGCACGGTCACCGCGTAGGTGCCGGCACACAGCCCGGTAGCGAGCGAGGCGTTGTTCCCGGCGATAGCTGGTGTCCATTGGTAATTGTACGCGCCGTTGCCACCGATCGTGGTCACTTCCGCAGTGCCGTCGCAGTAGCCGGAGCACACCGCATCCTCCGCGACCAAAGCTGGGATGATGGGCTCCGTGAACGTGATGGTCACGCTGTCCATTGCTCCGCAGCCATCCGCAGAGATGGTGGACCACACAAAGGTGGCGGCTCCACCGATGCTTGAGGTGGCCAGCGTAGCCGCCGAGTCAATATTGAACACGATGACCGTTGAAGGGGCGCTCCATTGGCCGCTGCTCCACACACCGGTCGCGTTCAACATCACGCTCTGGTCACACACCACCATGTCCGGCCCTGCATCGGGCACGGCGATCACATAGACACTGACGGTCGCGGTCGCGCTAACGTTCGGGCAGGCACCCTGGCTGATCACGGTGTAGGTGTATACACCTTGCGGGCTGCTCGACGGATCGAAGACGCCGGTACATGCCGCGCCGTTCGGGTCGGTCCATTGACCACCGGCATCCGGCGCGCCACCGAGCAAGGCGAAGAGCGTTACGGGTGCGGCTTCCGGGCACACCGTGGTGCTTCCATCGATACCGGCATCGGGCATCGGGTCCACGGTCATCGTCACCGCTGCCACATCATTTGGACAGGGCGAAGTACCAGCAACGATGTAGGTGTAGTTGCCCGGAGCATCCAGAGCGGCATCAAAGGACCCTGTGAAGGGTTGGTTGTTCGGCGCGGTCCATGAACCACCGGCGTCCGGTGTTCCACCGAGCAGTCCGATAAGCGTCACGGGTGGATCGTTCACGCAGAGTGTCCACGTCCCATTCATCCCGGCTTCGGGCGCGATCACCACCGCGACGTTCACCTGTGCGGTATCGTTGATGCAGGGCTGAGTCACCAGCACCAGATAGGTGTAAAGGCCTGTGGTGGAACTGTCCGGGTCGAACAGCGTGGTCATCGGTTGCCCGAGCGGATCGATCCAGAGGCCACCGGGATCGGGTGTTCCGCCCAGGGCGGTGAAAAGGTCGACCGATGCATTGGTGCTACAGAGCGTCAACGCCCCATCCAGTCCCGCATCCGGGTTTGAAAGCACGTTCACGGTGACCGCCGCGGATCCGGACGGACACTGCGGTGTGCCCGCAACCGTGTAGGTGTAGGCTCCTGCAGGGTCCGTTCCGGGCGTGAAGATCCCAGCGAACGAAACGCCGTAGGGTCCGGTCCATGTGCCGCTGGGATCCGCTGGGCCAAGCGCAGGGAACAGGTCCACCGGTGCTCCGGTGATGCAGAGGTTCAGGATGGAGGGTTGGCCAGCGTTCATTTGTGGAGTGACCGTGACCGTCGCTGAAGCTGAAGCGCTGGGGCAGGGGAGCAGGCCGGCGACCGTATACGTATAGATCCCCGGGGCATCCACGGCCGGGTCGAAGGTGCCGCCATGTGCGTTGCCGAAGGGGTCCGTCCATGTGCCGCCAACATTCGGAATTCCACCCAACGCGTTGAAGAGGGCCGATGCTCCACTCGTGGCGCACAGGTTGAGCGTCCCGTTCAAGCCAGCATCCGGCGGCGGGTTCAACGCTATGGTCACCGTGGATGTGACGCTTACGCACGGCAGCGGCGAACTGATCGTATAGCTGTAGATGCCTACCTGGTCCACGGCCGGGTCAAAGGTGCCGCTGAAGGCCATTCCACCAGGATCGGTCCAGGTGCCACCACCGTCCGGTGTTCCACCCAATTGCGCGAACAACGCGGTGGCCGCATCCGTGGTGCACAGCGTCAATACACCGGGCAGACCGGGATCAGGTAAAGTGATCACGCTCACGTTCACACTGGAAGAGGTCGGTAGGCACGGCGACGTGCCATTCACCGTGTAGGTGTAGATACCGGGCGCATCCGTTGTTGGGTCGAAGCTGCCGCTGAACGCTGTGCCGTCCGGAGCCGACCAACTTCCACCAACCTCCGGCGTTCCGCCGAGCGAAGCGAACAGGTCCGTGGCTAGGCTGCTGATGCAGAGCGTCAATACGCCATCGTTCCCGGCATCGGGTGCTGCACTGAGCGTTACGGTGACGGTGCTGCTGGCACTGGTGCATGGAGGCGGAACCGTGATGGTGTAGGTGTAGACACCCGCGGTCATGGAAGCAGGGTCGAAGACACCACCGACCACCGCGCTGGGGCCGCTCCAGGTGCCTCCAGCATCCGGCGTTCCCCCTAGCTGCGCGAAGAGCGAGGCAGGAGCGTCGGTGGGGCAGAGCGTGATCGAACCGTTGGTTCCGGTATCAGGCGGCGAGTTGATGGTGACGGTGACGGTACTGCTCTC
>JBIIYP010000004.1:0-146553 GCA_044346705.1 Flavobacteriales bacterium | reverse complement strand
ACCGAACCTGGGCGGTCGACCGGCGTAGGTGTTCGCAAACCACCGCGCCATGTACCGCTCCCTACTGCTGCTGACCACCCTGCGCCTGGCCTCCCAGTTGCACGCGCAGCCTCCACTGCACCACTGGCCCTTGAACGAGTCATCCGGCATTCTCGCTCACGATGTGGCCGGCACCTCCGATGGGACAGTGCAGAACAATGCCCACTGGCAACCCGGTGGTGGCCAATTCGGCGGGGCCTTGATCCTGAACGGTAACGACGCCCTTATGGTCGCCGGCCCTTGCGACATCACCACCGGCAGCGGTGATGCAATGAGCCTGGCCTGCTGGTTCAAGCCCGTGATCGTGAGCGGCACGGAACGCATCCTGATGGCCAAGACCATCGGACCTGACGCAGCGGACTTCGTGTGGTCCCTGAGCCTGGTGAACAACACCGGCGCACGGTTCCGTGTGCGAGCGGCCGGTGTGGTACACACGCTGGATATCCCGCCGGGCAGCCTGTTCAGCAATGCGTGGTACCACCTGGCGGCGACCTATGATGGCACCACGATGCGTGTCTACTTGAACGGGTCGCCGAGCGGCTTGGCCAGTGCTTCCGGAACCATCGGCTACCACCCCCAGGCACCGGTCTCGCTGGGCAACCTGGTGAGCGCACAGCGTCCCTTCTACGGCGGGTTGGATGATGTACGCATCTACGATCGTGCCATCACCGGGCAGGAAGTGGTGGACCTGGTCATCGGCAACTTCGCGACCACCGTCCCAGAGCGTGTCCCAGGTATCGTGACCTTGGCGGACGGAGCGCTGTTGCTGCCACCTGGGAATTGGGACCGCCTTCGGATCATGGACCTCCAGGGTCGCCTCCTTGCGGAGCGTTCTCTTCACGCCACCTCCATCCTGCCTGCACCGGACATCGGTGGCGCCGGGATCGTCCTGATCTGCCTGCAGGATGGCGCCAGCATCCGTACCCAACGGCTGTTCATCCCTTGAACGACGAAGGCCCCCCGGAAATTCCGGGGGGCCTTCGCGCAATGCGCGATATCGATCACCGCACCACAACGAACCGCTGCTCGGCACGCCCGCCGTTCCAAAGGGCACGCAGCACATAGGTGCCTTCGGCCAGCATGCGCACATCGAGGCGCTCACGAACCATACCTGTCCGATCCCCCACGCTCCTTTCGATCACCTGCCTTCCGGTGGCATCGATCACCTGCCAGCGTAGGCCCTTGGCCCCATCCAGCGCGATGCTGATGTTCAACTGGTCGTTCGCCGGGTTCGGATGCACCGCTGCGAAGGTGGCCACGTTGACCTCGCCGATGCCGATGGTGCTGCTGTTGTCCCACAGCTGGATATCATCCACCCCGGCTTCCACCAAGCTGCCGCCGCTCAGGTTCTGTCCCACACGGATGCTGTCCGACGCGATCATACGGATCTGGACCGTACCATTCGGCGTCACGTGGTCCTGCACACGGAAGGCCACGCGGCGCCAGCTGCGGTCGCTGGTGGTGGTGTTCTCCACGCGCACCCAGTTCTGGCCATCGTTGGTGATCTCCACCTGCCACCAGTCAGCGCCGGGGTTCGCACCGCCGGGAGGACTGTTGGTATACCAACGCCAGAAGGTGAAGGTGGGGTTCTCGTAGAGCGACAGGTCGATGGGTTCGCATTGGAGCGTGGTATGGCCGCCGTCCACATCGTTGTCACCCGGAGAGGTCGTGTTGGAAGAGTTCCCCGTAACGAAGCAGAGCTCGCCGCCGGGGGTGTGCTGCGCCCCGGGCTGGATCTCACTGTTGTCCACGGTGCTGAACGACGCTTCAGGGATCGTCAGTTCCCACGACCCGGTGGTGTTGTTGTCCCCAGGCTGTCCGGGCACCCAGTTCCCGAGTTCGCTCAGGTTGTCCAGGTCCTCGGTGGCGCTGAGCGTATAGCCCACCAGGATGTAGTAGGGCACGTTGGGGTCCGGCTCCGCCGCGCCGATCGGCTGCACCGCGCTCACTTGCTGGTTGATGTCGAGCATGCCGAGGTAGTAGGCGATCACCGTGCCTTCCGGCTGGCCGGGGATGGTGGCCTCATAGGTATTGCCTCCCGTGTTGTTCATCACGGCGGTGTTCCAACCACCCGCATTGATCCGGTAGTTGAGCTGCACGCCCTGTACATATTGGGTGTACGGGAAGGTCACCGTGGTCTGCGCAATGATGGTGATGCCGTTGTTGGCGTTCTGGTCGGCTGCCGGGGTATGGATCAGGTCAAAGCCACTGATGAGCGTGATGCCATGCAAGGCGAAGGCTTCCACGATGGCGTTCCCGTTGGGCGTGCCATTGGTCAGGTCCCCGTCCGTATCATCCGCCTGCAACACATCGATCAGGACATCGCGGAAGGCCGTGCCCTCCTGTCCGTTGGGGATGTCGGCCTGCAGCCCGGGATAGGCCTCCGCGAACAACTGTGTGGTGAGCAACATGTCGCTGCCGAGGAGGAGGTAGGTATCCCACCAGGCACCGGCGATGATCTCTCCATCGGAATGCACCTGCCCCACGAGGTCCACCGGAAAGACCTTGCGATCGACGTCGTACCGGCGGATGGCATCGGTCGGGGTCACGATGTTGTAGCCATCGGCCAGGATCGGATCCTCGGAGATGCTGAAGGCCCAGAAATCCGCATAGCCTTCGTTCATCCCACCGTTCTGGAAGAAGCCCCCGTTGTCCTGGTAGAAGTTGTCGTTGATGCCATGGCCGTACTCGTGCCACACCACTTCACCGATGTTCGCCAGCGAATAGCAGTCGCCACCCTCGGCGTAGAAGTTGATCGAGGATCCATCGTAATAGGCATTGCAGGTCCCGCCCGAAACATCCACGTTGGTGGGCAGCTGGAAGTCCATGCCCGTGAACGCGGGCAGCACGGCCTTGCAGTGATCGTGCACGAGGCTTACGTAACGGTAGGCACTTCGCTCCTGGATCGTGGCGGCATTGTCGAACGTCAGCACATTCGGTCCATCCTGCAGGGTGCCGGTAACCGAGGCGGTGGTACCGAAGCGATCCACGCGCGACCAATCACCGGAAAGCTCCATGGTGAAGGTGGTCGGTCCTGAAATACCGGAACCAAGGAATCCGTCATTGCCCACCGTGAAGGACTGGCCGCCAATGGTGATGTCCACATCGGGCATGCCCTGCACAGATGAAGGATCCAGTTGGTTCGTGGTGTAAACCGTGCTGTTCACCTGAACATCCGCACCTACATCCTCGTCGTTGTCCGGTGCGTGGTTGATGATCTGGTTCTGTCGGTAGAGCAATTCTCCGGTCAGGTCATCCACCCAGCAAAGCCACCGGCCGGGATGACCCACCTCGGCGGTGTGCACCATCACTTCATGCACCAGGCGATGCTGCACGCTGTGCTTCACCGGTACAGGCAGCAGGCGAAGACCATGCGGCTCGACGCTCATCACCATGGGCAGGCCGTTCTGTGCGGAAGCGGATGCCGCTCCTTCACCCAACGCAGGCGTCAGCTCCGTGGTGATGCCAGGGTAGGCATCCAGGCCGAAGAGGACCACGCGACCCTGCAGGTCCAGTTTCACCAGCACATGCCCGAAGAGCACATCCACTCCTTGGTGGCGCTGGCCGAAATGCACGAAATGGTACTTGCCCGTTGTGGAGACCTGCTTCACCTGCAGCTCGTCCATGGGAAGGCCAAAGGGGGTCAGTGCGCCGGCCAGGAAGTTCATGGCACGATCGGAAGGGTTCGCCCCGGCGGTGGGGATGGGGCGACCGAAGGCCCGATGCGGCAAGCCGTTGGCCTCGTTGAACTCCACGGACCACGTGGGGTGCTGGGCGTGGAACTGGCGCCAGGCAGTGCGTGCCCGCAAGGTGGTCTGCCATGCATCATCAGGCAACTGGCGGGCATCCTTGATGTAGGTGAGCTCATGCCGCTCGGCCCGTGGCACGGCCTGTTGTGCATGAAGAGACAGCGCGGAGAGCGTGCCAAGAGCGAGCAGAAAAGTGGAGCGCATAGGGGTTCGGTTGGTTCAGTAGGAACAAGATGAGAAGGAAAACGGTTCAGCGCGCGGCCGGGGCCTGCCCGATCGCCTACCCTTCTTGCAGGTCCACCGCCAGACCGTCGTACGCCAGGAACACCCCTGGAGGCAGTTCCTGCTGGACCTCGGCATGCAGGCCCATCCAATGGCTGATGTGGGTGAAGTAGGCGCGTTCGGGCCTCAGTTCATGCACCAGTTCCAGTGCTTCATGCAGGTTCAGGTGCGAATAGTGCTCCTGTTTCCGCAACGCGTTCAGCACCAATACATCCAAGCCTCGAAGCTTCTCGCGCTCGGCCGACGCTATGGTCTTGGCATCGGTGACATACGCCAGGCCACCGATCCGGAACCCGAGCACCGGCATGTGCATGTGCACCACTTCCACCGGTCGCACATCGATCCCTTCCACGTTGAACGGGTCACGCGTGATGTGCCGCATATCGAATTCGGGCACACCCGGGTATCGGCCCGGACCGAACGCATAGTGATACATGTGCTTCACCGCCTCCGTGGTGGCCGCGTCGGCGTAGATCGGCACGGGCCGGGGCGGCTCGTGGAGGAAACTGATCGCGCGCAGGTCGTCCATGCCGCCGATGTGGTCCATGTGCGCGTGGGTCAACAGCACCGCGTCCAGGTCCTTCACCTTGGCACGCAGCAACTGCTGCCGCATATCCGGCCCCGCATCGATCAGCAATCGCTTTCCTTGGGTCTCCACCAGCACGCTCACCCGAAGCCGGTTGTCGCGCGGATCGGTGCTGGTGCATACCACACAGCCGCACCCGATGATGGGCACGCCCTGGCTGGTGCCGGAACCGAGGAAGGTGAGGCGCATGGGGCGAAATTGAGGGATCCACCGCCGTTCCCGACAGCAGCGCAGCGCAGATCATCAATGGGTGGTGCTTAGTCCGGCGGAGAGGGAGGGATCGCCCGAGGCCCGCGAGCCCTTTGGGGGGAGGCTTCAGCGTTGAAGCCGATCGCGCTACGCGCGATGCTTCGATTCTGGCGGAGAGGGAGGGATCGCGCGAGGCGCGCGAGCCCTTTTGGGGGGGGCTTCAGCGTTGAAGCCGATCGCGCTACGCGCGATGCTTCGTTCGTATAGGCGACCCTTCGCGCAAGCGCGGGGTCGCCTATACGAACGAAGCCGCCCCGTGGGCGGCTTCAATTCTGGCGGAGAGGGAGGGATTCGAACCCCCGTTACCATTGCTGGTAAAGCGGTTTTCAAGACCGCCGCGATCGACCACTCTGCCACCTCTCCAGGGGTGCTGGTCCAAGCGGCGCGAAAGTAGGGAGCCTGCAGGAACGGTGGCGCACGGGCAGGCAACGGCCCCACTTCGCCTCCCCTGCCGGTTATCTTTGGGACATGAAGCACCGACCGATGTTCCTCGGCCTCGCCCTGCTGGCCCTGGCACCCCTTGCTGCAGGCCAGAGCGGTCCCGATGCCATCGTGGAGACCAAAGTGTTCCACGTACCGGGCCAGGGCGAGCGGGTGGATGTGATCATCTCATTATTGGGACGATCGGCCCAGATCGCCCCGAATGAGCATGGATTCCTCCAGTCGCGTGTGGAGGCCGTCACCATCATCGAGAAAGCCAACGCCATCGCCGACTATCGGAAGACGGTCGTACTTGGTCCGGAGCGCACGGACAGCCTTCGTCCGGATTTTGTCCATGTGGAGAGCTTCCTCCTGCAGCCCGGCGATCACGGCCTGGTGGTTGAGTTGCGCGACCTCGTCACCGGCGATACCGCGGTCTCGAAGGTGCAATGGCCGCTGCCTGTGGGCGAACCGATGGCGGGGTTGTACTTCAGCGACATCCTGCTGGCATCCAGCCTGGAAAAGGCGCCAGGCTCGAAGACCTCGCGCAGTGGCTATGAGGTGACCCCGTTCACCAGCAACTACTACCCCTCGGAAGTGCACGGCCTTTCGTTCTATGCCGAGGTCTACCAGGCACCGCTGGCGCTGAACGGCGACAGCCTGTACGTGTTCAGCTACCAATTGGAGGGGTTTGAGGACCACCAGGTGGTGGGTGCCTACAAGAAGGTGACGCGCATGCGGGCAGCTGAGGTCTCCCCTGTGCTGGCCCAGATCGACATCACCTCCCTCCCCTCCGGCAATTACCTGCTCGTGCTGGAGGCCCGCGATCGCAACGGTGCCTTGCTGGGCCGGGGAGAACAGTTGCTCCAGCGCAACAATCCCATCCAATATTCCCTTACGGACGACACGCCCTTGGGGCACACCTTCGTGGATGCGTTCACCGATGCCGACAGCCTCGCCGACGCCCTTCGCAGCCTGCGTCCCATCTCCGACAACCTCGAGCGCAAGATCATCGACGACCGCTACAAGGACAAGGACATGGATCTGATGAAGCGGTTCATGTACACCTACTGGTACAACCGCAATGGACCCGACGCCCAAGCGGGCTGGGAGCGCTATGCACAGGAGGTGGTGAAGGTCAACAGGCTCTATGGCTGCCGGAACATCCGTGGATTTGATACGGACCGGGGCTATGTGCACCTGAAGTACGGGGCGCCCAACACCATCATGGACCGCGGCAACGAAATGGATGCTTACCCCTACCAGATCTGGCACTACTACCGAGCGGGCAAATACACCAACCGCCGGTTCGTGTTCTACCAGCGCGAACTGGTGGGTGATTGCTACGAACTGTTGAACAGCGAGGTGCCTGGTGAAGTGCAGAACGCACGGTGGAACGAGATCATCCATTCGCGCAACAACAGCATGAACAAATTGGACCCTCAGAGGCCCCGGTCGGCGAGCGAAGAGCGGACGTTGGAGTTTTATAACGATCCCCGTTGACCACCACTGCGTCGTAACGCCCATTTTTGCGGTCCCCCGACCACGCATGGGCCTTACCACCGCCATCGTCATCCTCAATTGGAACGGCCAGCAATGGCTCGAGCGCTTCCTGCCCGGTGTTGTGGCCGCTACGGGTGCGGACGCGCAGGTGATCGTCGCCGACAATGCCTCCACCGATGGCTCCGTCGATTGGTTGCGTACTCGTTTCCCGGCCATTCGGATCATCCACAACGCCGAGAACCTGGGCTTCGCCGGTGGATACAACGAAGCGTTAGGGCAGGTGGACGCATCCCTATACGTGCTGCTGAACAGCGATGTGGAGGTGCTGCCGGGCTGGGTGACCGCGTTGCGCGGCTATCTGGAACGCCATCCGGAAATGGCCGCCTGCCAGCCGAAAGTGCTCAGCCATGCCCACCGGGAACGGTTCGAGCATGCCGGTGCCGCCGGTGGCTTCATCGACCGCAATGGCTACCCCTTCTGCCGTGGCCGCATCTTCGAGATCACCGAGGAGGACCACGGCCAATACGATGATGAGCAGGAGGTGTTCTGGGCGACCGGGGCCTGCCTGATGATCCGGTCCGAGGCTTTTCATGCTGCCGGCGGCTTCGACGCCTCGCTCTTCGCGCACATGGAGGAGATCGACCTCTGCTGGCGACTGCGGCGACAAGGGTGGCGCATTGGGTACACGGCCGCCACCAAGGTCTATCATGTGGGTGGCGGTGCCCTCGACTACGGCAGTCCCCGGAAGACCTACCTGAATTTCCGCAACAGCCTCATCGTGCTGGCTAAGAACCTGCACCGGGGCTGGTTGCCCATGCGCATCCTCCGGCGTTTCTTCCTCGACGATTGTGCCGCTGTGAAGTTCCTGCTGGAAGGCCATGCGGCGCATGCCTGGGAAGTGGGCCGAGCCCACCGCCACTTCATGGCCAGGCTACCTGCCGTGCTGCGCGAGCGCAAGCGATTGAAGCGCTCGGACCGGAACACGGACCTCACCGGTCAATACAGGCGCAGCGTGGCCTACGACCGCTTCATCCTGGGCTCGAAGACCTTCGACCGGCTGGATCGGGAAGCCTTCACCCAGCGCGGTTGACCAGGTGGTCCACGGCCAGCCGGTAGCTGTCGAGCCCCAGACCTGAGATGGTGCCCAGGCACACGCCACCGATCATGGAGGTATGCCGGAACTCCTCTCGTTTCAGCACGTTGCTGATGTGCACTTCGATCACCGGGACCTTGATCGCTGCGATGCAGTCCCTCAAGGCCACGCTTGTGTGGGTGTAACCACCGGCGTTGAACACGACGCCATCGTATCCGCCATCCGCCGCCTGGAGCGCGTTCACCAGTTCGCCCTCCACGTTGCTCTGGAAGTGGTCCAGGTCCTGATCGGGGAAGCGCTTGCGCAGTTCGTGAAGGAGATCAACGAACGAGCGATGACCATAAACGCCGGGTTCCCGCTGGCCTAGCAGGTTGAGGTTGGGGCCGTTCAGTAGCAGGAGCTTCATGGTGATGTGCAAAGGTGGTGAACCAGCGGCGCTGATAACAGCCGGACCGTGGTATCTCATTCCATGCGGACTGGGGAAAGACTGCACGCACGCCGAATTTCGCACGGTGGAATGGCAACAGGCCCTCGTCGACCTCCGGGTCCACCTGAAACTGGAGCGCGCCTTGAGCGACCGTACCGTGGAGGCCTACCTGCGCGACCTGGCGAAGCTCCGGACCTTCGCCGAGGAGCAGGTCCCTCCCCTGGCGCCTGATGCCCTTGTTCTGGAGGACCTGCAGGCCTTCACCACCTGGGTGAACAAGCAGGGGCTAGGGGCCACCAGCCAGGCGCGGTTGCTCAGCGCCGTGCGCGGTTTCTACCGCAGCCTTCGCCGGGATAAAGTGGTGGCGGTGGACCCCACGGAGCTCTTGGAGAGCCCACGCACCGGTCGTTACCTCCCCACCTTCCTCACGGTGGCCGAGATCGACGCCATCGTGGCCGCCATCGACATGAGCAAGCCCCTGGCCCATCGCGACCGGGCCATCATCGAGACCTTGTACGGCTGCGGGCTGCGCGTCAGCGAACTCTGCGACCTGCAACTGAGCCGCCTGCACTTCAGCGATGGCTTCATCCGAGTGGTGGGGAAAGGCGACAAGGAGCGGCTCGTTCCCATCGGGCCCGAGGCCATGAGCCAGATCGAGCGCTACCGCACGGAGGTCCGCGTCCACCTCCCCGTGCAGGCCAAGGCGGCGGACAACGTTTTCCTGAACGCGCGTGGAGGGCGCCTCTCCCGTGTCTCCGTGTTCAACATCGCCAAGAAACTGGCCGCCCTGGCCGGCGTGCGAAAGGTCATCAGCCCGCACACCTTCCGGCATTCGTTCGCGACACACCTTGTGGAGGGTGGTGCCGACCTGCGAGCGGTGCAGGAGATGCTCGGCCACGCCAGCATCACCACAACGGAGATCTACACGCACTTGGACCGTGAGTACCTGCGCAGCAACATCATGCGCTTTCATCCCCGTGCGGGACGGCATTGAGCCGCAGTGGTCCGAGGCTCAGGCGGATCGACGGTCCAGCTCCAAGCGGGCGTGCACATGAAGCTCGAGCAGGGCGCCCATGGACGTGCACTGGCGCAGCGCGTCAAGGCCATGATGAACCGCCAGTTCCTTCCCCAGTTGGGCGATGTGCTCCGGGGTGCTCAACGTGTCGGCCCGCATCACCGAGAAAAGGTGGTCGAGCTGATCATGCGAAAGGCGGTACCGCTTACGCAGCAGCGCGCGTTCCTCGTTGGCGTACTGCTGGGCCGTTTCCGACCCGATCGTGGTGCTGGCAAGCTCCACGTAAGGCCTGTTCTCCTTGAAGAACTGCGGCAGGTACATGCGGTGCCGGCCTTCGTAGCTCTGCTGATCGAAGTCGATGCTCCGGATCCTGTACTGCACCTGGTCGAAGTCCTGGATGACGTCCACCACGAAGTTGTAGGCACGCATGTCACCAAGCAGTCGCACGAAGCAGCGCTCGTTGAACTTCACGAACTCCTTGCTCAGGCGCACCGCATTGAGCTCGCCGCCATACTTCGCAGGCGCGGCAATGAAGTCATCGCCGGGCACACCGATGATGTGCTCCTCCACCAGGGTGCCTTGACCGACCATGTAGTTGATGCGGTTCGGACTGAGCAGGTGCTCCAGCTCAAGGCCGTACACGCGGCTGGCATCCGCGCGCTTGATGTAGTAATAGTCGTGGTTGTCGTTGATCTGGTTGAGGATCTTGATGCGGAACGGCTGGCTGTTCCCATAGATGCAGTAGTCGATGCTGGCCACCTTCAGGTGGTCGATCGGTCGGCCGTCGGCGATCAGCATCTGGTACAGCTCCACGAGGCGTGCCTGCAGTTCCTCCTGGTCCGAGGGGCGCAAGAGCACGCTGTTCCACAGGGTCTCACGCCCGTTCGCGTCGAACTGTGGCATAAGCCCGTCATACCGGAACAGGTCCGCATAAACGACCGGCAGGTCCGCACGGCGTGAATGCCGTTCCAGATAGCCACACAGACCCGGGCTTACGGGGTACAGGGGCTTCTTCCGCTGGATCTGCTCCGGGTCCATCAGGGCGGTGCTTCAAGGTGTTCGCAACGCACGGTACAGCGCGTCCAACAAGCCCTCCTTCGGGCGGTCGTCCACCAACTGCCAGAACATGATGCCGCCCAGACCTTGCTCCCGGACATACCGCGCTTTGGCCGCCACGCTGATCGCATCGTCATAGGTCACGAACTCCTTCGTCGCGGGCCGGTATCCGTAGGGTGCCCGGGCCTTCTCGTCACGCAACAGCGTCCAACCCTTCGCCGGGGTGATGGTGGTGTCGACGACGCTGCTGCTGATCGTATGACTGAAGGTGCCCGGCTGAAAAAGCCCGCTGTCCTTCGGGGGCACATCCTTCCAGATCCGCGCATAGAATGCAGCACCGATCACCACCTGCCGCCGTGGAACGCCCAACGAATCCAGCAGCTGCACCGCGCGATCAGCGGACACGCCCTGCCCCTTGGTGGAGTAGAGGGCCGTGTGGTGACCGGTGCGCTTGCTGTAGCCATGCACCAGGTCGTAGCTCATGATGTGCACACGGTCAACCACGGTCATCACGCTGTCCCATTCAAAGCCCTGCACGATGCACGCGTCCGTACCGCCCACCGCGAAGCTGATCTCGTACGTCGGCCCCAGCACCCGGCGCAGCTCCTGCACCAGCAGCGTGAAGTGATGCCGGTCCTCCGGAGCGAAGGGATGGCCTGGGGGGCCCTGCACTGCCGGATACTCCCAGTCCAGATCAATGCCGTCGGACCACGTGCGCTTCAGCAGTTGACGTACGCTTTCAGCGAACTTCCGGCGACCTTCCTTCCTGCTGAAGACCTCGGAGCAGGTGGCACAGCCGCCCCAGCCGCCGAGGGAGAGCAAGATCTTCAGCGAAGGGTTCTGCCGTTTGAAGCCGACCATCTTCCGGATCACCTTCTCCTGCGCGGGGGCCACCACCATGCTGTCGCCGTCAAGGTGTCCGAAACACCAGATCAAGTGCGTGAGCCGGTCGATGCGTTTGCGGTCCAGGTCATGTCCCGGACCCGCGTAATACCCGATCAGCGCAGGAGGACGCGTGACGGGATCCTGGCCGATGGAGACCCCGCAGGCCACGAGGAGCGACGCGAGAACGAGGATGTTGCGGAACGACACAGGGGCCAAGCTAATGTGCCCGGCCCTTGGTGCCATCGTGGTCAGCGATCGGAACACGCCGACCTTCACGCTGACCGAGGCGTTGAACCCGCGCAGCGCATCCGTCGCCATGGCCGGCAACGGGACGTTCGGTAATGAGGATCGAGTCGTTGAACCTATGAAAGCGGGCCTGCCGGATAGCCCTGCTCCCGACCACATGAAGTGCTCTGCCACAAGCTCGTGCGCCCATGGTCTTGTTCGACTAACTTTATCTTGACCCAGATCTCCGAACCATGACGGAGGAAGATGACGACATGATCGACCCAAGCAAGCTCCCCATCTACAAGAAGGCAATGGAGATCCACGACGTGATGAGCTCGCTGGAGGAGGCCGCCCCGAAGGTGGAAGGGGACATGGGCGAAATGCTGGAGGTGCAACTGCAGCATATGATGGCCGATGCGATGCTGATCCCCGCCAAGATCGCGAACGCCGAAGGTGGCGACCTGTACGACCTGCGCATGGAGAACGCCGCCATCATCCGCAAGGCCGCGCGCGACCTGGTGGTGGGCCTGCGGGGCCTGGAGATGTTCGGGTGGGACGATCAACGCTACTTCAACATCCTGCGTCGTGAGCTGGAGGAGTTCCGCCTGCTCTTCATCGATTGGGTGGCCGGCTTCGATAAGGACAACTACATCATCGACCGCTGGGGCCTTTTCAATCCGCGCGGCGTAGGGCCCTTTGACAAGGATGCGGATGATGTTGTGGGCGACCAGGACGATGACGATGAGGGGTGAGAACGCTGACCGGGGTTGAACCGGTCGCGAGCAGACCCAGGGCGCGAGGTGCATGGGCGGATCATCCCGGTTCGCGTCTGAAGGATCGCCGCGCACTTGACCGATCAGTTCACGACGACCGCGGACGCGGTTCCTCGATCCGCTCCGTGCCTGGAACATGCCCGTGTTGGAACTGCTGGACAGCCTCGATGCGTCCCTCTGCACCGACCGCATCCACCTGGGCGATACCGTCCCACACAGGCTCGCCGAAGTGCTTTCGGTGGTGCTGGGCAGCACTTCGAATACCTTCGCACGTGCTCCGCTCCCTGCTCATTGAGGACTTCCTGATCGCGATGCGTTCCACCCCTGTGGTCGACGTCCGTTCGCCCGGCGAACATGGGCACGGCCACATCCCGGGTGCGCATTCCCTTCCCCTGTTCAGCGATGAGGAACGGGCCGTGGTGGGCACACTGTACAAGCAGCAAGGACGAGATGCGGCGGTGCTGGAGGGTCTTCGCATCGTTGGCCCGAAGATGGCCTCCATCGTGGAGCAGGCGCGGGCTTGGGCGCCGGACGGACGGATCGCGGTGCATTGCTGGCGCGGAGGTGAACGCAGCGGAAGCGTGGCCTGGTTGCTCGACAAGGCCGGATCCACTGAGGTCACGACGCTCAGGGGCGGCTACAAGTCCTTTCGGAACCATGTGCTTGCGTCCTTCAAAAGGCCTTTTCACCTCGCGGTACTGGGCGGATACACGGGGACCGGCAAGACGGAAACACTGAAACACCTCACCGAACTGGGGGAGCAGGTGCTCGACCTGGAAGCGCTGGCACACCACAAAGGCTCGTCCTACGGAGCGCTGGGCGAAGCACCACAACCCAGCACCGAACAGTTCGAGAACCTGATCTGGGACACGCTTGAACGAATGGACCACGCTCGCCCCATCTGGGTGGAGGACGAGAGCATGATGATCGGTCGGGCGCGCATCCCGGATGCCTTTTTCGCCCGCATGCGCAGTGCTGTCCTGCATTTCGCCGACATGCCGATCGAGGAACGCGCGGACCGCTTGGTGGTGGATTACGGCCGGTACCCGGTGGAACAGCTGGCCGAAGCCACGAAGCGGATCGAGCGACGCCTGGGCCCGCAGCATTGCAAAGCGGCGATGGAAGCCTTGGCGGCCGGCGACCTGCGCACTGTGGCCTTGATCACATTGCGCTATTACGACAAGGCCTACTTGCGGGGCACCGAAACACGAGATCCCCAACGAGTGACACAGCTACCCGCCTCCGCGAACGATCTTCGCGGGCTTGCCCAACGCCTCAAGGACCATGTCGCTTCCTCCTCCCCCGTCCGATGAACCGGTCCGACTGACGCACTACAGCCACGGCGCAGGCTGCGGTTGCAAGATCGCGCCGGCCGTGCTGGAGACGATCCTGAAGAGCGAGCTTGGCACCTTCCCTGACCCGAGGTTGCTCGTGGGCTATGGCACGCGTGATGATGCCGCGGTCTATGACATCGGCGGTGGCAGGGCACTGGTCAGCACCACGGATTTTTTCAGCCCCATCGTGGACGATGCGTTCACTTTCGGCCGCATCGCGGCCACCAACGCCCTGAGCGATGTGTATGCCATGGGCGGGCGCCCATTGCTGGCCGTGGCGATCCTGGGCTGGCCTGTGGAGAACCTGCCGCCCGCACTTGCCGCACAGGTTTTGGAAGGCGGCCGGCAGGCCTGCCATGACGCGGGCATTGCGCTGGCCGGCGGCCACAGCATCGATGCACCGGAACCCTTCTTCGGCCTCGCGGTGACCGGCATGGTGGACATCGGCCACCTGAAACGCAATGACGCTGGACGCGCCGGGGACCTCCTGGTGCTGACGAAACCCCTGGGCGTGGGCATCCTGAGCACCGCACAGAAACGCGGCAAGCTCCGCCCCGAGCACGCGAACGTCGCTTCCGACCTGATGTGCCGAAGCAACGCCATCGGCACCAAGCTCGGGGCAATGGAAGCCGTGCACGCCTTGACCGATGTGACCGGGTTCGGGCTCCTGGGCCACCTGCTCGAGGTGTGCGATGGTGCCGGCCTGAACGCGATAATCGATCACGCCACCGTGCCGGTGCTCCCCGAAGCCATCACTTACCTCAACGAAGGCTGTTATCCGGATGGCTCGTTCCGGAACTGGAAAGGCTATGGGCATCGCATCCACGGTGCTACCTCCATGGAACGCATGATGGTGCTCAGCGACCCGCAGACCAGTGGAGGCTTATTGGTGTCCGTGGCCCCCGACGAGATCGACACCGTGCTCGACCTGCTGCGGACCACACATCACGAAGCCATGGTGATAGGGGCGTTGAGAACGACCGCAGAAGGGTTCACCATCTCGGTGAACTAGGCCGTTCACGTTTTCTTTCTTCCGGTCAATTGGTGCGCTTCATCGAGCACCCGGTGCACGGGAGCGTCGTGGCCATTTTGTATCTTGCACGCCGCTGATCTCTCCAAACACGACCGAAACGCACGATCGAAATGGCCAAGAAACTTCTTTCCGAAAAAGACATCGATCAATTGTTGTCCCACTATCGCAGCGAACGCAGGAAACTCTCCTTTCAATTGGAGACCGTTCGCACGGCGATCCTGGACTTGAAACGAACGAAGGGCTCGCTTCCCGCTTCAGCCACCACCTCCGCTCCGAAGGTCGCTGGGGTCAAACGTGGACCGGGAAGACCGAGAAATGTCGGGGGTTCCGCTCCGGTTGCCAAGGCCAGGCGCAAGGCGAAACCGGCGAAAAAGTCGGCACGCGGTCCAGGGCGCCCACCGAAGCGCGAACGCAAGGTCCGCGATCTGAACCCTTGGGATATCATGGTGCTGGATGCGATAAAGAACACGGGGCGCCTTCTGCCGAAGGAGGATCTTCTCAACCATGCCGTTGCCTGGGCGGCCAAGCATGAGCCGGCAATGTCGCCAGCGGAAGTCGAAGCCTTCCTGACGCGTACCTTGCAGAAGCTCAGCGGTCGCAAGAAAGCGCTCGGAACCCACCACACCGGACTTCGTCGCGGCTACCATTACGGATTGAAGGATTGGTTCTTCTCCAGCAGCGGAAAACTCCGTCGCCAGCATTACGATAAGCTGGTGCTCACCGAGGACTGAACCTGAACGTGCACCTGTTGAAGGGCGGCTTCGGCCGCCCTTTTCCATTGCCGGCCGGCATGGCTCTCACGAGCACTGCCTCCGATGCATTAGCTTGGGTCCGCAACACGGTCCCCCATGAAGAACATCCTTGCCCTGGTCGACCTGTCCGAAGTGAGTGAACGGCTGGTGGCACTGGCAGGCACCCTCGCGCGTGGCACGCATGCCAAGCTGTGGATCCTGCACATCGCCGCCCCCGATCCCGAATTCGTCGGCTTTGACGCAGGACCACAGGTGGTGCGTGACACCCGCGCCAAAGAACTGCGACAGGAGCACCGTGAACTGCAGGCCCTCCGCGATGCCATGAAAGCCCTTGGGACCGACGCCGAAGCCTTGCTCGTCCAAGGGCCCACTGTGGATACCTTGTTCATGGAGGCCGCTCGCCTGCACGCCGATCTGCTGGTGATGGGTTCCCATGGCCGTGGCGGGTTGTACAAGGCGCTCACCGGAAGTGTGAGCGGATCGGCGTTGAAGCGCAGCACGACCCCCATCGTGATCGTACCGCCCACCGAACGTGATTGACGTTGCTCGCACATGCTCCACATGAAGATGATCCGCTGGCCGTTCGTCCTGCTTGTACTGCCGCTGTGGGGAGGTGTCTGCCAGCCCTCCATGTTGGCGGGTGATCCGCGCCTGGAGGACATCCGGTTGCCGGAAGGCTTCCGGATCGACATCTACGCCGAGGGGGTGAAGAACGCCCGTGCCATGTGCTGGGGCAGCAAAGGCACCCTTTTCGTTGGATCACGTGAGGAGGGCAATGTCTATGCGGTACGGGATACCAACAGCGATGGGCGGGCGGACCAGGTGCTGACCGTCGCATCGAAGTTGAAAATGCCCGTCGGCGTGGCGTTCAAGGATGGTGACCTTTACGTCAGTGCGGTGAGCAGCATCGTGCGGTTGAGGTCCATCGAGGATCGCCTGACCGCCCCTCCCACCCCGGAAGTGGTGACCGCTTCGTACCCGACCGAAACGCATCATGGATGGAAGTTCATCGCGTTCGGGCCCGATGGCAAGCTCCATGTGCCCGTGGGCGCCCCCTGCAACATCTGCCTCAGTGCCGATAGCCTCTACGCCAGCATCACCCGCATCAACGCCGATGGCAGCGGCCGCGAGATCATCGCGCACGGCGTGCGCAATACGGTCGGCTTCGATTGGCACCCGGAGACCGGAGATCTCTGGTTCACGGACAATGGTCGTGACATGATGGGGAACGACCTTCCGGATTGTGAACTGAACCGGCTCGAAAAGGACGGTGATCACTTCGGTTATCCGTTCTGCCATGCCGGAACCGTGCCTGATCCGGAATTCGGCACCGGGAAGCCCTGTGCAGCGTTCATCCCCCCCGCGGCCTTGCTGGGTCCGCACACGGCCCCCTTGGGCATGCGGTTCTACCGCGGTGCGCGATTCCCCGACCGGTACCACCATGCCATCTTCATCGCCCAACACGGCAGTTGGAACCGCAGCACACCGATCGGATACCGCCTCATGGTGGCCTTTCCTCGCCCGGATGGCACCGCCGCGGTGGAGGTCTTCGCCGAAGGATGGCTCAAGGGCAACAGCGCTTGGGGCCGCCCGGTGGATGTACTGGAGATGCCTGACGGTTCGCTACTGGTAAGCGACGACACGGCCGACCTGATCTACCGGATCAGCTACAACGGCAAGTGATACCTGGCAGCTTAGGGTTGAAGACCTGGGACCCGATGAAGATAGCATTGCTATCGTTTTGCAATTATTTACACTTTATTATGAAAGTTATGGAACAAGAGTTGATCATCTTTGTTCCATCGCTATTGAACAGGATCCCATGGAACGACTGATGCAGGTGAACGTGCAGGTGACCGAACCGGTGTACCTGAAGGATCCGCAGATCACGGATCTGGGGCGCAGGATCATCGAACAGAGCGTTCACCTCATTGACGAGCTGGGCCTGGAGTCCTTCACCTTCGGCAAGCTCGCCGCCTCCCTGGGCACGGCGGAAAGCAGCATCTATCGGTATTTCGAGAACAAGCACCGACTGCTCATCTACCTGGTGGGCTGGTACTGGAGCTGGCGCGAGTACAAGCTCGTGTTCGACACGGCCAACATCACGGATCCCTCCGTCCGTTTGGAAAAGGGGATCCGGTCCATCACCGACCCGATCACCGAAAAGGGTAGTTTCGGATACTTGGATCTCCGGGCGCTCTATCGCATCGCGGTGAGCGAATCGGGGAAGGCTTACATGACCAAGGAAGTGGATGGCGAGCACAAGGAAGGCTGCTTCAGCTCCTTCAAGCGCATCTGCGACCGCCTGCGCGAGCTCATCCTTGATGTTCGACCCGACCATCCCTTCCCTGCCCTGCTGTCCAGCAATGTGGTCGACGGTTCCATGGTACAGCGCTTCTTCGCCGAGCACATCCCCACCTTGAGCGAGAAGAACGCCCGGAACAGGATGCCGGACCACTTCGTGGAACTGGTGTTCGCCACCATCAACAGCCGCAAACGATGAGCTCCACCCTTCCCAAGAAGCCGTTCAAAAGGCTGTTCGACCTGTTGCGTCTGGACCGGACCGAGATCCTGTACATCTACCTGTTCGCACTCGTCGGCGGAACCATCACCCTGACCTTGCCGTTGGGGATCCAGGCCATCATCAACTTGATCAGCGGTGGCCAGCTCGCCACGTCCTGGGGTGTTCTCATCGGCTTCGTGGTCGTGGGGGTCGTCTTCACCGGTGCCATGCAGGTGATGCAGCTCACCCTCAGCGAGCACATCAAGCAGCGGCTCTTCGTTCGCTCCTCCCTGGAGTTCGCCTTCCGGCTTCCGCGCATCCGGCCCGACCAGCTGCACGGCCGCTACCTGCCCGAACTGGTGAACCGCTTCTTCGACACGATCACGGTTCAGAAAGGATTGAACAAGGTGCTGCTGGACATCCCTGTAAGTGGTCTTCAGATCATCCTGGGGCTTACGCTGCTTTCATTCTACCACCCCTTCTTCATCGCCTTCGCCATGTTCCTGATCGCGGCGCTCTGGGTGGTGTACCGGTTCACCGGCACCAAAGGGTTCGAGACCAGCCTGGAGGAGTCGAAGTACAAATACGCCACGGCGTTCTGGCTTGAGGAGCTGGGGCGTTCCAACAGCACCTTCAAGCTGGCCGGCGAAACGAGCCTTCCCCTTGAACGTGCAGATGAGCTCGCCACCAAGTACACCAAGGCCCGCAAGGCGCATTTCGGGGTCCTACTGGGTCATTACTGGGCCATGGTAGTGTTCAAGACCGTGGTCACCCTCTCCTTGCTCCTGCTGGGAGGCCTGTTGGTGATGAACGAACGGATGAACATCGGCCAGTTCGTGGCCGCGGAGATCGTCATCATCCTGGTGCTCAATGCCGTGGAGAAGGTCATCCTCGGTCTCGACTCGATCTACGATGTGCTCGTCGCCTTGGAGAAGATCGGCAACGTGACGGACCTGCCGTTGGAGAAACAGGACGGAATGCTGGTCCCTGTTACCGTGGAAGAAGGAGGAGCTATGACCGTTGTACTTCGGAACGTTGGTTTCCGCAGTCACTGGAGCGGTTCCGCGGTCCTTCAGGATGTGGACCTGTTGGTGAAACCCGGTGAAAAGGTGTGCATCACCGGCCCCAACGGTTCCGGCAAGAGCACACTTCTTCACTTGGTGGCCGGTCTGGTGGAGCCCGAACAAGGCAGCGTGCTCCTCGACGGCCAGGGGTTGCGGAGCCTCAAGCTCGAGAATGTGCGCAGCGCGATGGGCGACAGTTTCACCCAACAGGAGATCTTCAGCGGAACGGTGTTGGACAACATCATCATGGGTCGCCCTTGGATCACCGCACATGATGCGCGCGAAGCCTCCGATCGCACCGGGCTTTCGCCCATGCTCGGAGATCTCCCGGATGGGCTCTTCACCATGTTGGACCCCTTGGGGTCACGCCTTCCCCAGAGCCTCGTGCGCCGCATCATCATCGCTCGCTGTCTCGCCGGAAGACCCCGGCTTGTGCTCTACGAGGACGATGCGTTGCCCATGCCCTCCAATGACCATGACGTGCTGCTTGAACTGCTCACCGGACCCGATGCTCCCTTCACGCTGATCGCTGTGAGCAATGATCCGCTCTTCCAGCGCCACTTCAAGCGCATCATCACCCTGGACAAAGGGCGCATCGTGGATAGCTCATCCCTCTGACCGGCCATGCTGAACATCTCACCCGCCCCCGAGTGTGCCACGACCGAATTGGACGAAGGCCAGTACATCGCCATGCACACCATCGGCGAAGCACACGCCGCACGTCGCTTCGGACGCCTTGTGGCCGGCGCCACCCTGGTCTTCCTCGCGGCGCTCTTCCTGCCTTGGACACAGAACATCCGTGCCCGCGGCACCCTGACCAGCCTCAATCCTGACCAACGTCCGCAGACCATCCATGCCGTGATCCCCGGCCGTATCGAGCAGTGGTATGTGCGTGAAGGGCAACTGGTGCAGAAGGGCGACACCATCCTGCGGATCAGTGAAGTGAAGCAGGAGTATTTCGACCCTCAGCTCCTGGACCGCACCGGCCAGCAGATCCAGGCCAAGGAAATGACCGCCCGCAGCTATCAGGAGAAGGTGAACAGCCTGGACAGCCAGGTCGATGCGTTGACGCTGTCCATGCGCATCAAGCTGGAACAAGCCGCCAACAAGATCCTACAGGGCAAGCTGAAGGTGCAGAGCGACAGCATTCGTGTGGTGGCGGCACGCACGGAGATCAAGGTGGCCAAGGACCAGCTGAAACGCGGTGAGGAACAGTTCAACCAAGGGCTCATCAGCATGGTGGAGCTCGAACGCCGCAGGGTGCAGGAGCAGCGGGCCAACGCTACCATGATCGACGCGGAGAACAAGCTGCTCGACGCACGCAACGAACTGCTCAACGCCGAACTCGATGTGAACGGGATCCGCAACGACTTCCGCGACAAACTGTCAAAGGCCGAAAGCGAGAAATACGCGAGCCTGAGCCAGATGTACACCACCGAAGCGGAGGTGACCAAGATGCAGGTGGACCTGGCCAGCTACACCGTTCGCGCAGGCAACTACATCATTCGCGCTCCGCAGAGCGGATACATCACCAGGGCGGTGACCACCGGCGTGGGTGAACTGGTGAAGGAAGGCGAGGACCTCATCAGTATCATGCCTGCTCGCTTCGACCTGGCTGTGGAGCTCTACATAAGGCCCATGGACATGCCGTTGGTCAACCTTGAACAGAAGGTGCGTTTCATGTTCGACGGATGGCCTGCGATCGTCTTCAGCGGATGGCCCAACACCAGCTATGGCACATTCGGCGGGAAAGTCGTGGCCATCGACAACCTCATCAGCACCAATGGCAAGTACCGCATCCTGGTGAGCCCCGACCCGGACGACAAGCCGTGGCCCACGGCCTTGCGTGTGGGCGCTGGTGCCGTGGGCATGGCCCTGTTGAAGGACGTGTCCATCTGGTACGAGCTCTGGCGGCAGTTGAACGGCTTCCCGCCGGACCTCTACGAGGACCCGGCCGGCATCCATGGTTCCAAGCCGGAAAAGAAATGAGGAGCGTTGCCTTCCTTCAGCTCCTCCTTCACCTGACCTGTGCCCAAGCGCAATCGGACAGCGTGAAGGTGTTCACCCGAAAGGCGCTGCTGCAGCTGGTCACCGACAACCATCCCTCGGTGAAGCAGGCCCTGTTGCGCAACGACATGGGTGATGCGGCCCTCCGCTCCGCGCGCGGCGCGTTCGACCCGAAAGCCGTTGCTGCTTACACGGAGAAGGACTTCAACGACCAGGATTACTATTCCCTGCTCGACGCGGGTCTGAAAGTGCCCACCTGGTTCGGCGTGGAAGTGTATGGCGGTTTCCAATCGAACCAGGGCATCTACGTCAATGACGAGGACCTCACGCCGGACGACGGGTTGCTCAAGGCCGGTGTATCGGTGCCGATCGGACAAGGGCTTTTCATCGACAAGCGGCGGGCCGACCTGCGCAAGGCGGAGGCCTACCAGGACATGGCCGAAGCGGAGCGACTGCGACTGCTGAACGACGTGTACTACGAGACCCTGACCGACCATCTCGATTGGATCGCGTCCTACCTGCGACTTGGTGTGGCCCGCAGTGCCGTGGGGCAGGCCGAGGTGCGCCTGAACGCCATCCGGGGCAGCTATCGCGGTGGCGATCGACCGGCCATCGATACGCTCGAGGCCCTGCTTCAGGTGCAGGACCGCCTCATGCGGCTGCAGGATGCGGAGGTCAACTACCGGAATGCCAGCCTTGTCCTCAGCAACCACCTCTGGGATGAATTCCGCAGACCGCTCGAGATCGATGCGTTGTTGCTGCCCGACACCCTCGACCTCATCGCCCCGGCCGAGGACCCGCAGATGGACAGCCTGCTCATGCGGGCCATGGACCAGCATCCCAAGCTTCTCGAGCTCGCCGGAAAATTGGAACAGCTCGATGTGGAGCGGCGCCTTCGCGGTGAATACCTCAAACCACAGCTCGACCTCAACTATACCTTCCTCGCTGACGGCGCGGTGTTGAACGAAGGACCTCTGTCGGTACGCAGCCCCAATGATCGCCAGTGGGGCGTCGCGTTCTCCATGCCCGTGCTGCTGCGGAAGGAACGCGGTGACCTGTCGCTGGCCCGGCTGCGCCAGACCGAGGCCGAACTTGACATCGATCGCGAGCGCCAACGCATCCGCACCACCATCGGCCGACGCAGCAATGAGCTGGCCCTTCTTGACCGGCAAGTGCGGCTCGGGGGCTCGATGGTATCCAACTTCTCAGGCCTGCTCAGTGGCGAGAACCGGCGTTTCCAAGCTGGCGAGAGCTCCTTGTTCCTGGTGAACCTGCGTGAAGTGGCGCTTCTTGACAGTCAGTTGAAACAGATCGACCTGCTGGCCAAATACCGGAAGGCCTTCTTCGTTCTGGATAAGGACGCCGGCATCCTCTGGAGCCAGGTCGCCGAGATCATCTCCAACACCCCTTGATCCCATGGTCTGCATTTCCTTTCTCACGGAACACGAAGCTGATGCTGTGGAGCTCGCAGGCATCCTCAACCAGCACCGCCTCTTGATGTTCGATGTGATCGAGGATCACGTGGACCTTCTGTGGGACGGTGAGGCCCCATCACGGCGGAAGCTCACGCACCTGACCGGATTCACCAAGGCGCTCCTGTACACCACGGTGGAACGCACGGCACGGGAAGTGCTCGGCGACCGGCTCATCCGGATGTGGGCCATGCCGGTCACGAGCTTCGACCCGCGGAGCACACAGGAATTGATGAACTGGCTGGCCAAGGCCTGATCCCTCATCAGATGGCCCACTTCGCCTTCCACGAACGCACAAACTTCGACGTCGACGGGGCGATCGTTGACCACTACCGGTCCTGACGACGAAGCAAGGTCCGATCCAACCAGGCTCGCCGGGAGAACGGCGAAACGTACAACCAACGATAGACCAGATAGGCGGTCAGCGTCCCGATCGTCGCACCTGCAAGGACATCCTCGGTGAAGTGTTGGGATAAGTAGACACGTGCGAAACCCAGACTGGCGGCGAGCCCCGCAAGTCCGATCGCAGCGCCCGGTCTCCCTACGATCACCGCAAGCGCCAAGCAAACGCTGTACGCCGCGGTCGTATGGCCCGAGGGAAAGCTGTTGTGCTGCAGCAGCTCAACACCGGGCACCAGCACGAGCCCGGGCATGTGGTCCAGGAACATCGTTGGGCGATCGGACCCTGGAAAGAGGAAGTGCTTGATGCACTGTGTCACAATGGCACTGAACAAGGCGCTCATCCCCACCATCATGAACGACCGGTTGTCCTTCAGTAGGAACAACAAGGCAAGCACGGTGGGCACCCAGCCGTCGGCCAGGTGTGTTCCGGTGCTCAACAGCAGATCGCCGAAGTCCCCGTGGTGGGCGTTCATGGCTTTGTGCAGGACGAACCGGTCCACGCCAAGCACAGCGATGAACAGGGGCACAGCGACCAAGGCATAGCACAACAGAAAAAGCCTGACCGCACGTTCACGCATGGCTCAAAACTACCCCCCTGGACGTATCGAATGCGTTCCATGTCGCACCTTGAACGCTCACCGCGAAGGACAGCGGGGCCCTGTCTTCTCCAAGCAGCTGCTGACCAAAGCGGGGACCACCGCGGGCACTGCCATCAACCCGTTGAACAGCACGCCATGCCCATTGGGTTGGACAGCAACGGGAACCGATCCTGAACCTTCGATCGTTGATGACAGGCGTGCAGGATACCTTGATCGCGGTATGGTGTGCACCTGCTATTCAATGGAGGTTTGCGTCCATCAACCACAAGAGCCATGGCCACGACCGGAAAACGATTCCAGGACCGCACGCATGACCGCACCTTGGACAAGGTGTTGGATGCCCGGACCAAAGCGGTGCTGAGCACAGTGCTGCGTGAACCACGCGGACAAGCCGTGAAGGCTTACCTGCTCGCCAGGACAACGTCCAGCAAGGTCTGAATCTTAACGGCCCATGTCCATCAACTGGACATTTCCACCTTAGGGGAGCTGCTCCGAACGGGTCATGGTCGGCGTTGCACCGCCGATGTTGAGCAGGATGAGGACCCGTTGGTTCCGTCCACCAGCGTACTTGGTGAACCCGTCCAGGTTGAGGTCATTACCGATGTAGCCGCTGAACATGGCCGTGGGGATCGTGCCACCGATCTGCAACAGCAGCGGAGCACGATCGTTGGAAGCGCCGGTGCAGTTCAGATCATTGTTCCGTTGCGCGTTCCTGCTCCACAAGGCCCGGCGACCGTTGCTCAGGAAGGCCGGATCGAGCGCCAAACCGAGACAGCCATGGTCCCGCCAGTTGCCCACTTCCTCACTGATGTCGATGCGGGGGTTCGGCAGGCGTGCGCCGTTCTCAATGATCCACACCATGTCGTTTTACTCCCACACGTACACCCGACCGTTCGCGTCCGTGGTGAAGCCCAGCGCCTCGTTCCAGCCGCCCATCACCAGCGCATCGCTGAACCCCGCAGGCACGCTCTGGTCCCGGGTCGCGGTTCCACAACAAAGGGAAAGCCCAAGCACAGGAAGGATCGTCCGGCTCAGCAAGGAGGTCGAGCGCTCAATGGTTCCACAGAGCTTGATGTTCGGGATCCGTCGTAGCGGTGACAGCTTCCACCAAACTACCCCGATCAACGACGGGGATCAATACACGGATCATCGGGGCCAAGGAAAAACCCTATCTTTCTCGGGATGGTCGAGGCACGCTACATCATCGAGGTGAAGGGCCATGTGCAGGGCGTATGGTACCGCCAGAGCACACTGGAGATGGCGCGTGGACTGGGCTTGAACGGCTATGCGATGAACGAGGCCGATGGTTCGGTGCGCATCGAGGCGGAAGGCTCCCGCAACGCCTTGGAACAATTGGTCACCTGGTGCCGCATCGGTCCACCGGCAGCCCGCGTGAAGGAGGTGGTGGTGCAAGAAGGGCCGCTCCAAAACCACCCCAACTTCCATGTCAAACGCTGACCACCTCCGGCTTTTCGTGGGCACCTCGTTGCCCGACCCCACCATCGCCACGATCCGGTCCAGCGCCTCGGCCGCACTGCGCGGCCCCGGCTGGCGCCCCATGCCCGAACTTCAGTGGCACCTCACGGCCCTCTTCCTGGGGAACCGTCCGGCCGCCGAGTTGCCTGAGATCCGCAAGCTGGTACGCAGCATCGCTGCGGAAACGCCGCGCTTCCATGTGCTCAACGGCCGGTTGGTGACCATGCCGGAGACCGACCCCTACATGCTCTGGGTGCGCTTCGATCCCAGCCCCGTGCTCACCAAGCTCCACGAACGGCTGGCCGCTGAACTGGGCCTGGCGCCGGATGCGCGCAAGCCCTACTGGCCGCACATCACCCTGGCCCGAAGCCACAAGGGCGTGCCCTTCCTGCGCGAGGAGACCGTGTGCCTGGAACGTTTCCCGATCGACCACCTCACGGTGTTCAGCTCCGAGCTGCACCCCGCCGGCTCGGTGCACACGCCCATCGCTTCCTACATCTTCATGTGAACAGGTCGAGCTGACCTTCCGGCGGACGCGTGAACTTCGTGCGGTCCAGTGCCGGCAAGACCCGATCACCGAAGTAGCGCCTGCGGAACACGGTGAACACCCGCTTGATGCTCTCCGCGTAAGGCCCCTCCCCCTTCATCCGGCGTCCGCTCACGCTGTCGTTCATGCGCCCACCGTGCAACGCGCTCGTCTGCGCGATCACCTTCGCAGCGCGGTCCGGGAAGTGCTGCTCCAGCCAGCTCCGGAAGATGGGCTCCACGGCACCGTTGGTGCGCAGCACGGTGTAGCCCGCGCTCAACGCGCCAGCTTCCGCGGCCGCCTTAAGCAACGCTGGCACCTCGCGGTCGTTGAGGCCGGGGATGATCGGGGCCACCATCACGTGCACGGGCACGCCGGCCTCCGACAAGGCAGCGATCGCCTTCACGCGGTTGGCACCGGTGCTGGTGCGCGGCTCCAGCACACGCCGCAGGTCCTCGTCCAGCGTGGTGAGGCTGATGGCCACCTGCGCCAGTCCATCGGCCGCAAGCGCGGAGAGCAGGTCCAGGTCGCGCAGCACCAGGGCGTTCTTGGTGATGATGGTGACAGGGTGCCTGAACTTCGTGAAGACCTCCAGGCAGCGGCGTGTGAGCTGTTCGGTGCGTTCCACGGGCTGGTAGGGATCCGTGGCGCCGCTCATCATGATCGGTTCCCCGGCCCATTTCGGGTGGCGCAGCGCCTTCTCCAGCAGCTCCGGCGCATTGCGCTTCACAATGATCACGCGTTCGAAATCGAGGCCCGCGCTGTAGCCCCAGTATTCGTGAGTGGGCCGCGCGTAGCAATAGCTGCAGCCGTGCTCGCAGCCCTGGTACATGTTCATGCTCCAAGGGAACGAGAGGTCCGGGGAATCCACCTTGTTCAGGATGGTCCTCGGGTGCTCCACCAGGTAGCGCGTGGGCTGGCCGGCCTCGTCGATGGGCTCATCGATGCCCTCCCAATGCAGCACGCCATAGGAGCGCTTCAGAAAGCGGTTCGCCACCTGCTCGCTCGCGCCCCGCCCCTTGACAGGCTTTCCGTCAGATGCCATGGGCAGAAGATAGTCCCGCTTGCCGATCCGTGACATTCGCCCGGAACCGGGCTTCTATTTTCGCGGCCCTTCGAACCAAGGACCATGAAGCACCTGCTCTTCGCCCTGCCGCTCCTCGCCCTCTCCTGCGGCACCCCTGCCGCGCCCGCCGAAGCTCCAAGCGAAGGCGGCGACACTACCGACAGCACCGCCCAGGACACCACCAGCCTCATCCTTCCCGGCGAAACGCACTTCAAGAGCCTGAAGCAGCTCACCTTCGGCGGCGACAATGCGGAAGCCTACTGGAGCTTCAACGGGCAGCAGCTCACCTTCCAGGTGACGAACCAGGCCTGGGGCGACACCTGCGACCAGATCCGCTGGTTCAACCCCTTCACTGATGACCTGAAGGCCGGTGCGCCCACCAAGATCAGCGTGAACAAGGGCCGCAGCACCTGCAGCTACTTCCTGCCCGGCGACAGCCTCATCCTCTTCGCCAGCACCCACCTCGCCGGTCCGCAGTGCCCTCCCGTGCCCGAGCGCAAGCCCGGCGGCAAGTACACCTGGCCGCTGTACGACAGCTTCGACATCTTCGTGAGCGACCTCCAAGGCAACATCCGCAAGCCGCTCACCACCACCAAGGGCTACGACGCGGAGGCCACGGTGAGCCCCAAGGGCGACCGCATCGTGTTCACCAGCGTGCGCGACGGTGACCTGGAGCTTTACACCATGAACATCGACGGCAGCGACGTGAAGCGCGTGACCAACACCCTGGGCTACGACGGCGGCGCCTTCTTCAGCCCCGATGGCACCAAGCTCCTGTGGCGCGCGAGCCGACCGAAGACGCCCGAGGAAGTGAAGGAGTACAAGGACCTGTTCAAGCAGGGCCTCGTGCAGCCCACGCAGATGGAGCTCTTCATCGCCAACGCGGATGGCAGCGACGCGAAGCAGATCACCAGTTTGGGCAAGGCCAACTGGGCACCGTACTGGCATCCCAGCGGCAACAAGGTCATCTTCGCCAGCAACCACCAGACCGAGCGCGGCTTCCCCTTCAGCCTGTTCATGATCAACACCGACGGCAGCGGCCTGGAGCGCCTCACCACCAGCGACACCTTCGATGCGTTCCCGGTCTTCAGCGCCGATGGCAAGTACCTCGTGTTCAGCAGCAACCGCAACAACGGAGGCAACCGCGACACGAACCTGTTCATCGCGGAGTGGAAGGATTGAGTACATGGGCGCATGTGCGCATGGGCCCATAGGCGCATGACCTGAAAGGGTACCCGAGATCAGCGGGGTTCTGCTCCCACCGGCACGACCTGTTCCGCACTTGCCGGATGCTCTCATGCGCACATGCTCACATGTGCAATATGGAATTCCCCCCGATCTTCGCCCCGTGGAGAAGGATGCTCGTCCGGCTTGGATCGACCGCTTGGCGGTGCGGTGGAAGGTTTCGCCTTCACGCGTGCTCATCATCCTGCTGGTCTTCGCGTGCACTGGCTTCACGGTGATGTTCCTGAAGCGGCCCGTGGTGGCCTGGGCCACCGGTGAAGGTGAACCGAGCGTTTGGTTCTCGGTGCTGTACTACCTGCTGATCCTGCCCTTCTACAATGCCATCCTGCTCGTGTACGGCGCGCTGTTCGGGCAGTTCCGCTTCTTCTGGGACTTCGAGAAGCGGTTTTTCGGGAGGCTGTTCGGGGGGAGGTGAGGTGAACCACAGACCTGACTAACGGCAGGCAGGTGGACACGGATGCTGATCATCCTGCAGCGTGGGTATTCGAACAGTGTGCTCTGCCGACGAAGAGCATCACCAATGCCGCGCTGATGAACAGGTCGAGTTCGGTGCTTTTCATAGCCATGATCCTTTCTGAAGGAGGTCAAACTTCACAGTTCGAACTTCTCACTTTGCACTTCGCGACCACCCTCCCCACCTCCTTCCCCACATCCTGCTTCACCCGGCACTCCCACAAGGTGATCACTCTCCAGCCGGCCTGTTTCAGCGCCTTGGCCTTCTCGGCATCGCGTTCCATGTTCCGGTCCAGCTTGGCGTTCCAGAAGCTCTTGTGCGTCTTGGGGCGGCGGGGCTGGCAATGCGGGCAGCCGTGCCAGAAGCAGCCATGCACGAACACCGCCACCTTGCGGCCCACGAATGCGATGTCGGGCTTGCCGGGGGCCTTGGCGTAGTGCAGCCGGTAGCCGGTGAGGCCCTGTGCGCGCAGCGCCCTGCGCACCGCCAGCTCCGGCCCGGTGTGCTTCGCCCGGATGCGGCTCATGGTGGCGCTGGTGCGCGCGTCGGTGGGCACGGGGGCGCGGCCGTCGCGGAGGTAGGACTTGGGGGGCACGGGGTAAAGGAAAGCGGAAGTGGGTCTTTGGCATGCACGCGACTCCGGGGCAGACCCGGAGTGACATCGACGGTTAAGCAAGGCGATCCGTTCTGCCAGCGGTGTGTGCATCGCAAGGCACGGTTGTGCAAGCACATGGGGTTGCCGAAGTATTGGAGCAGCGGTACCGGGTTTCCCTGGCAGGCAGGCTGAAAGGGCGGTATGGACCTGTACCGGAGGTATTATTCTGCGCCCTTCGGTATGAACACGGTCCTATTCACGTTAATTGGCATGCCGGTGGTTGACGAGAACGCCGCCGGAGCAAACCTTTGGAGTAGACCATGAGCATGGTGAGCGAACCCTTGCCCCCTGCCGCAACGGTGAAATACCCGAAGCCACCCGCCGTTGAGGTCATATTCAATGTGCGCACCGCGCTACCGCAACCCATTGATCCCCGGATCTTCCCGGAACCGGTGAACTTGGCATTCCCCGGGGTGTTCACGGAACACAAGGAGATGAAGCTCTTCGAGAGCGCCCTGACCGTGAAGCCGGATGGTGAGCTTGGCCACGACCTGAAAACGGACTTCGCAGGCTACCAGTTCATCGCCCCGGACAAGGCCTTTCTTGCCCACTACCTTATGCAGGGCCTTTCGTTGAACTTCTTGCCACCTTATTCAGGCTATGCCGCCTGCCTGGCGATGTTCAAGGAGCATTGGGCCGTGTATCAGCGTGTTACCGGCCATGCACCCGCCGTGGCCGTTACGTTGCGTTACATCGACCGGATCGACATACCGCGCGATGGCAACAACATGGAACTGGACAAGTACTTCACCATAGCGCCGCCCACCTTGGGCCTGAAGGCGCACAACTGCTATGTGCAGTATTCCTTGAACGATGAGGCCCAGGACGTACGTGCCCGCGTGATCTGGTCCTCACTGGAGGACAAGCCCGGCTTTTGGTCCTTCGCGCTGGACACGGAAGCCACACTTGACCCTGCCAACGTGGCCACCGAGGAGGACATCTGGCTCCGGTTCGCCAAACTGCACGATTGGTGTACGCATGTCTTTGAGCAAAGCCTGACCCCCACATGCAAGCTTCTCTTCCAATAACCCATCCGTTGCGTGGCCAGCGCGGCCCCGACCATGCGCTCACTGATGCCTTGGTGCAGAGCACAGAGGGCAGGGCGATCACTGCCGCGAGCGAGCGCCAGCGCCAGATGCGCAATGGCTCGTATTGGTTCGACCCTTTGGCCCGCCGTGAACTGAAAGCCGATCTACGGAACCTGGCCTTGGAATTCGCACTGCGTGGTGTGGAGGAAGGATCCGACCCCATTGATCCGCTCACCTTGGAACATACTCTCCGCTTTGTGGATGCACTGCCCATGGGTTTTGCTGAACCGGACCCCGGTTTGGACCCGGACGGGGAGATCACCCTGTCGTGGATAGGCAGCAAAGGCCACCGGCTTTCGCTTAGCATCGGCCCCACGGGCCGCGTTTCTTATGCCTACCGGATAGGTCCCCGGCGTTTGAACGGCACGGAATGGCTCGGTGACAGCATCCCTGATGAGCTGTTGGAAGCTATCGGCACCTTCCCGATAAACGGTTGATGCTGCCCTCAGGCCTCCCGGAACACGTAAGCAACGAGGAGCTCGTTGCCCGCTTCGCACGCCATTCCACGCAGTACTTCAAAGCGGCCCCCTTCAGGCCCAAGCGCGACCTGTTCATGCCACCGAAGGAGAGCACCGTGCTTTCCGTTTCACGCGTGAGCCGAATGGCTGACCAAGTGATCCGTGAAGTAGGCGAGCATGTGGTCTTCCAAGCGGGGAACACACTGAAAGGTTGGTGCACCATCGAAGTCCGCCAGGTCCGGGTGATCAAGGCGCTCGATGTGGGTTCGGATGAACCCGATGATCACCATCATTTCCACGCGCACATCATCGGCTTTCCGCTGAAGTTGCCTGCTACGGTGCCCGGGGAGAAATCGGAGCTGATCCAAGTGTGCGAGGATCTGGCGGAGGCGGCTTCGGCTATGGTGCTCGTTCCGCAGCATTAAGGTCCGATATCGACTCCGGGATAAGCCTTCTTCCCCCATGCCCAGAGCGACACCGGCTGTTGAGCAAGGCGATCCGTTCTGCCAGCGGGAAAGTACCTTGGTTCCATGAGCGCTCCCCGCACCATCGAAGCGATCTTGGCCCCGCTGCCGCCCAGCATGGTGGGCGACGGCTTCCGCGTGCACAACTTCTTCCCCAACGGCTACCGCATCGGCAAGCGGATGAGCCCCTTCTATCTGCTGGACTACAACAGCCTGGTGGACTTCAGCCCCAGCGAGCATCCGCGCGGCGTGGGGGTGCACCCGCACCGCGGCTTCGAAACGGTGACCATCGCCTACCACGGCGAGGTGGCGCACCACGACAGCGCAGGCAACAGCGGCGTGATCCGCTCCGGCGATGTGCAATGGATGACGGCGGCCAGCGGTGTGCTGCACAAGGAATACCACGGCACCGAGTTCACCCGCACGGGCGGCCCCTTCCAGATGATCCAGCTGTGGGTGAACCTGCCCGCCAAGCACAAGATGGACCCGCCCGGCTACCAGGGCCTCACGCACGCCGCCATGGGCAAGGCCGAACTGCCGGACAACGGAGGCACGGTGAACGTGATCGCTGGGAGCTACCATGGCGTGAAAGGCCCCGCGAAGACCTTCACGCCGATCGAGCTGTGGGACGCGCGCCTGAACACCGGTGGCCGCATGGCCTTCGACCTGCCCGCAAGCCACAACGCCGGTCTGTTGGTGGTGAAGGGCTCCGTAACGGTGAACGGCCAGCCCGCTCCCACCGACCACTTCGTGCTCTTCACCAACGAAGGCGAGCACATTGAAGTGGTGGCGAACGAGGAGGCCATCGTGCTGCTGCTTGCTGGAGAGCCGATCAACGAGCCCATCGCCCAGTACGGTCCCTTCCTGATGAACACGCACGAGGAGTTGGAGCAGGCCTTCAAGGACCTGGCCGCCGGGAAATTCGGGGTGCTGGAGGATTGAACACGACATCATGATCGGCCCGCTCCTGCGTTCATGGCTCATGCTCCTGCTGCCCGCGCTCGTCGCGCTGTCCTTCCTTTCCGCACGTCCGGCTGAAGATCCACGCATCGCCAGCCGCGTCGTAGATCCTGCAAAGGAGCAGATCACCTTTCACTGGAAGGATGAACACGGCCAAGGCAAGGTCCTCGGCAACATCGGCGCGCTGGACCAAGAGGTGAAGCGCATGGGCCGAAAGCTCGTCTTCGCCATGAACGGCGGTATGTACGATCCGCAGCAGGCGCCGGTCGGCCTGTATGTGGAGGAAGGTCGGGTGCTGCACAAGCTGAACACCACCAAGGGTGGAAGCGGCAACTTCCACATGCAGCCCAACGGCGTGTTCGGGATCACCAAGGAAGGCAAGGCCTTCGTCCACACCACGGCGGAGTGCCCTGCGACCGGAACGCTCCGCTACGCCACCCAGAGCGGTCCGATGCTGCTGGTGAAGGGCGTGATCAACGCCCAGTTCAAGCAGGGCAGCGCCAACCTCAACATCCGCAACGGCGTGGGGATACTGCCCGATGGCCGTGTGGTCTTCACCATCAGCCGCGAGCCGGTGAACTTCCACGACTTCGCCAGCTGGTTCAAGGCACAGGGCTGCACCGATGCGCTCTACCTCGATGGCGCGATCAGCCGGGCCTACATCCCGGAAGCGGGTATGGACCAGCGCGATGGGCAGCTGGGGGTGTTGATAGCGATCATCCAATGAGCGGCGACGGGAACATTGTCTTCTTCTATGGGTTCCAGATACTGCTGTTCCTCTCTCCCGGCTTGATCGTCCTCGCGGAAGTGTTGGCCATGGTGCGGGGCTCGCACATACCAAGATGGTTGTTCCGGTTCGCAGAGGTCATGAGCATCATTGTGCTCCCCGGCTTCTTCCTGGGCATCGGAGACTTCGACCTGAAGAACGACTGCTGTGGTTCTTCGGCGTTCTTCTCCCCCACCCATCGCTTGTCCATGTACGTGCTGATCGGCGCTTGTGTGTTGGCTTATTCATACAGCACGTTCAGAAGGAACCTGTTGCCGCCGTTGCCAGAGGTCCTGATCAATTGTGCGTTGCTCGCCGGTATCTTGTTGAATGGGGTGATGGTCTTTCATCACGAGGACGAGGAGATGGGCGGCGTCGGGATCATCTTCCACATCCCCATCATCCTGCTCTATCTGATGGTGCTGGTGCGCAACCACCGCCTCTTCCTGGCACAGGCCGAAAGCCAGCGTGGAAGGAACATGGTCGAACACCGCTGTTGGCAACTGCTCCATGCCTCACCCTGGGCGAAGTATCCTTTGCTGCTGGTCCTCTGCGTGCCTGTCCTGGCAGTGCTCGCTGGCCTGCTAATGCTCTTCGGCCAGAAGCCGGACAGCTTCATCCGCGCCTTCACGGACACTTACCGGCACGGCCTCTCGCAACTGGACCACGAATGCGCCGGGGTGGTCTGTGGCGGACACTACTTGTGCACGGTGGCGGCGCGGGGCCACGCAGCGGTGGTGCATCCTCAGCGGCTGGGCGTGCGCGGTGGAAGGACCATCATCTGCAACCGGCAACTGCTGGTGGCCAACGCCTTCGAGGAACTGGTACAGCAGCGCTTCACCCGTCTTCACGCGGTGATCCGCCGCACCTACGACAGCGTCGGCGCGCAGGTGGAACGGCACTACCACCTGCTGGACCGCAAGTGGGTCTCGGACCTGGTGCACCTTGCCATGAAGCCGCTGGAGTGGTTCTTCGTGCTGGTGCTCTACACCTTCGACCGGCATCCCGAACGAAGGATCGCTCTGCAATACCTTTCGGTACACGAGCGCCGATGCATAGCCGACCAACTCGCCCTGTTGCCATGATCCGGCGCGTGCTCCTGTCCGTGTTCGTGCTGTGCCTGCTGCCGGGCAAGGCTTCAGCCAACATGGCCTCTGCAGAGATCCACGGATCGAAAGGTGCCGCACCCTTGGTGAGCCGCCAACTCGATGTATTGAGCGAGACCCTGCACATCCGCGCCTTCGGCAAGCTGGACAGTGCGGCCGTTCATGCCAGCTACCGGATCTCGGTTCCGCCCGGTGTCCATGGAGCACTGCCGCTCCTGTTCGTGGCCATGGACCTGCATGATGTCCTGCGCGTCCTCTACGATGGCCGACCCGTTGTGCTTGAAGCAGTGTCTTCGTTGGACTTTGGGAGCTACCTCGATGATGACGAAGGGCGAGATGATGAGGTGGTCGTGAATTTCTGGGGAGGCCGGAAAGGGGGCTGGGTGTATAGCCAGAAGGACCTGCAAGCCTTCACCCTGGAGGTCACGCCAGGCGAGCATACCGTGGACGTGTACTACACCGCATCGCCATGGATCGACCGAAGCGACTGGATCCGGGAGAGCAGCATCCGCTATTCGCTTTCACCTGCGCGGCATTGGAAGAGCTTCGGTCCCTTGGAGGTCATTGTGGAAGTACCGGAGGCTGACGGCCTGTTCCGGAGTTCGTTGAAGGCGCCCACGGACGGAAGCCTGCCCGGTCGCGCCGTGTGGCGGTTCACGGAGATCCCCGCGGACGTGATCAACGTCGCGTACACCCCGAAGGTCTGTCCGCTTGCGCGCACGCTGATGGGCTTGAGCCCTTTCGGCCTGGCCTTGGGCGTGGGTGCCGTGCTCCTGCTCCTCCACATCCGTTGGATGCACCGCTTCCGCGTGAACGGGAACCGCGGTCGCTCCGCCGCGCTGATCATTGGGGTCCTGCTGGCTCCGCTGGGTTTCCTGATCGCCTTCCTCTTCAGCTACGACCTCATCGACATGGCCATCGGCCCGGATGCCGGACGTTTCCACGGCTACACGATCTTCCACCTCGGCCTCTACCCCATCATCACACCGCTCTATGGCCTGGGCTGCTGGTTGCTGGACCGCTTCTGGAAGAGGCGGTACGCGGAGGAAGCGGTGGAGGTAACTGCCTGAGGAAGCCCATGCAAGCTGGCTCCCCCTCCACCCCCTCGCTCCCTTCGACTGCGCTCAGGGGCGCGGGGGATGAAAGGAAGCATGGGCTTCCCGATCATACCGTGGTGAATTGCGGATCGCTTCTTCTCATCCCCCTCGTCCGACCATCGGGAGGAATAACGAGGGGGTGGAGGGGGAGCCTGCGTGCGATCCGCTTTCCTGATCACTGCACCACCACCTCCGTCCGCCGGTTGAGCGCGCGGCCCTCCTCGGTGTCGTTGGTGGCCATGGGCTGCGTTTCGCCGTAGCCTTTCGCCGTGATGCGCGCGGCCTCGATGCCCTTCTTCACCAAGAAGTCGCGGACGGCGTTGGCGCGCTGATCGCTCAGCTTCAGGTTGTCCGCATCGGAGCCTGCATTGTCCGTGTGCCCACCCACTTCGATCCTCAAGGTCGGGTTCACGAACATCAGCTTCGTGAGCTTGTCCAGTTCAACGTTGCTCTGCGGCAATAACTCAAAGCTGGCCGTGTTGAAGAATACGTTGCGCAAGGCGATGTGCGCGTCCTTCTTCAGTGATGACATCGGCACATCGAGCGTAAAGGGCTTGGTGACCGTGCCTTCGCCCTGTACCGCGTAATTCTGGGAGAAGAAGAGGTAGCCCTCCAGTCCGGCGTTGAGCGCGTAGTCCCTTCCCGTGGGCAGGCAGACGAGGAACTCACCCGTCGCAGGATCACTGTAGGCGGCCGTGGCCAGTGCGCCGGTCGAAAGATCGTAGAGCATCACATCGGCCTCAAGCGCGGCCTTGGTCTCCTTGTCGTACACCTTGCCGCGCACGAAGCTCACCGCGTTGGGGCGTACTTGCTGGTAGAGCTCGAAGCTGTACAAGTCGAGGTCGCCTTGTCCACCGGGGCGGTCGCTGGCGAAGTAGGCGATCTTGCCATCGGCGCTCACGAGCAGGCTGTTCTCGTCGGCGTGGGTGTTGATCGGGTAGCCCAGGTTCTGCGGCTTGCTCCAGGTGCTGTCCTCCTGCAGGCGGCTCACGAAGATGTCGAGGCCGCCCATGCCGGCATGCCCATCGCTGCTGAAGTAGAGGGTGCGGCCATCGGGGTGGATCTGGACGCTTTCCTCCTGCATCGGCGTGTTCACCTGGCCCCTCACCTTCTCCGGCTTGCTGAAGGAACCATCGTCCTGCAGGCGGGTCACGAAGATGTCCATGCCCTTCACCCCGTCGCGCATGCGCTGGCCACGGACGAAGTAGAGCGAACGGCCATCGCTGCCCATGCTCGGCTGGCTCTCCCACGCGCGCGAGTTCACGGGCGACCCGAGGTTCTCCGGCTTGGACCAACGATCGCCCACGCGGCGGCTGATGAAGAGGTCGCAGCTGCCCAGGCCTTTCAAGCCGCCACCGTACATGCCGTCATCGCCCGCGCACTTGGTGAACACGATGAAGCGACCGTCCGGCGTGAGCGTGCCAGCGCCTTCGTTGAACTGGCGCGTGTTCACGTTGGGCACGGGTTCGCCCTTCCTCCAGGTCGCGTCGGCACCGCGGTGGCTCACGAAGAAATCCTCCTGCATGCCGTAGGGCTGCGCTTCGGGATCGGTGACGCGGCGCGTGTAGATCAGCGTGGAATCGTCCGCCGTGATGCACGGGTAGTACTCGGGATCCGCAGTGTTCACGTTGGGCCCCAGGTTCTTCGGATCGAAGGGCACGGGGTTCTTGATGGCCTCGGCGGCGAACAGGCAGTTGGCGATGCCCAGTTCGGCACGATCGCGGCGCACCGGCTCGTTCTCCAGCTTCAGGAAATCGCGGTAGTGCTGCTCCGCCCCACCGAACTGCTGGTTGCGGAACTCGATGTCGGCCAGGTGCAGGTAGGCGTTGGGGAAGAAGCCGGGCTGGATGGCGATGGCCTCGCGGTAGCTGGCCATGCTCTCCGCGTCCTTGCCCTGCATGTCGTAAAGCTCGGCCAGGGTGTAGCGCGGCTCCACGAAGCGCTCATCGAAGGCGGCGGCCTTCTTCAGGTTGCTTTCCGCGCAGGCCCATTTCTGCACGCGCATGCATTCGATGCCGTCCTCATGCAGCTTGATGGCGCGCGATTCCTTGGTGGTGTAGCTGCCGGGTTGGGCTTGAGTGGCGAGTGGTGAGTAGTGAGTGGCGAGTAAGAGCACTGCGATGCGCAGGCTCCATACCCGCCACTCGTTGGGAAGGTATCGTGCGTTGGCACTCGCCACTCGCCACTTGCGGGCTGGCATTGCGGGAAGGCTCAAGGAATGTTCAGGTATTTGTGGGTCTGGAGCGAGATGCGCCAGCGGGGATCGGCCTTCACCTTCTCCACGATCAGTGGCATCACGGCGTCGCGCTTGTCCCATTCGGGTTGAAGGTAGCAGGCACATTCCGCAGGCACCAACGCCGCGTGCTCATCGGCCCAGGCCAGATCGTGCTTGTTGAACACGACCACCTTGAGCTCATGGGCATGCAGGTGGAAACCGGTCACGGGCGCCTTGAATTTCTTGGGACTGAAGCAGATATGGTGCCAATCGCCGCTGAGCGGGTGGGCACCGGAGGTCTCGATGTGCGTGCGGAAGCCTGCGGCACGGAGGGCGTCCGTCAAGGGCTTGAGGTCGTGCATCAACGGCTCACCCCCGGTGACCACGGCGATGCGTGCGGGGTGCCTCGCAGCCTCGGCCACGATCGCCTCCACCGCCAGCTTCGGGTGCGCATCGGCGTCCCAGCTGTCCTTCACATCACACCACACGCAGCCCACATCGCAGCCACCCAAGCGGATGAAGCAGGCGGCCTGGCCGGCGAAGAGCCCTTCCCCCTGTACGGTGTAGAAGGCCTCCATCACCGGGAGCACGGCGGAAGCGCGAGTGGGAAGAGCGGCGGTCTCGTTCACGACAGGACAAAAAAAGCCCACACAGGACCGAGTTCAAAAAACCCATGGATCGCATGAGCGGGTTGGACAGAAAGGGGTCAGTAATCCGCGTTGTCCCGAAGGAACATCCCCCGAAGAGGATGCGCGGCCCGCCTTTGCCCTCTGGATCTTCCGACCCTGAGTAATAAGTGTTGGTTTTGAGAACCTGTGGCCTGTGTGGGCTGTACGTTGATCAGCACACGGCTGAGAAAGAACGGAACAGTGACCCAAATGTAGTGCGCTTAAATGGGCGATGGCAAGGCTTGGTTGAAAAGTCGTACGGAGGCCGTTCGACCATGGGCACATGCGCACATGGGCGAATGGGCACATGATCAATCGCCTTTCTGCCCCACGAACTGGTCCTCCTTGTCCTCGAAAAGGATGTTGAAGGTGGTGAGGCTGCCGTAGCAGCGGGTGATGTACTGCTGGAGCTCCACCTTCTCCGGCTCGTTGAGGGCGGGGTGAGCGTTGATCTTCTGCTCAAGCACGCGGAAGCGGTCGCGTATCATCACGATCTTGTGGAAGAAGTCGTCGATGGGCACTTCCTTGCTCTTCAGCGAGGTGTCTTTCGGCTTCAGTTCCAAGCTGCCGCCGTAGAACTTGCGGGCCATTTCCACGGGCCGCTGGGGCTGCTGCATCTCCTCCAGCACATCGCGCAGCGCATCCTTCACACTGTCGATGTCCAGTTCCGCGCCGGGTATCTCGGGACCAGGACCGATCACCTCCAGACCCTCGAAGCTCCGGCTGATGGGCTGTTCGCCGTGTTCCTTGAAGAAGACGTACACGGTGCGGACGTCGATGTCGTAGATCACCCCGATGCCCAGCGTGGGATGCTTCACCCGCGCCCCGAAGGCCAGATCGTAGAATTCCATGTGCTCCCGCCCACGCGTTGGTGCGCAGGTGGACCGCGAACTTACGGTCCGCAGGGTTCAGGCAAGCACTCCGCTCCCGTGGGGCGTGCGCTCCGGGGCATCCACCCGTTGATGGTCGCTGAGCTTGTCGAGGTCGAGCTGCATCGTCCCTTGCTTGGTGGCCGAAAAGGCCCTGACATAGCGACCGCCCCAGACCATTTCATCGTAGCGGTAGGAATGGCGCGTATACACATGCTGCATGTACCCCTCGTCCACCCCCTTGATGATCACGATGACCTCAGCGCGACGCTCGACCAGTTCGTTGAAGGAGATCCCAGCGAGCGGGCTCTCGGCATTGATCGGATGCACGAGCGTCCAGCTCAGCGGAAGGAAGTTCACCTTCTCCAATTGAAGTGGAAGGTTGTAGTAATTGAGACGCTCTCCGTGCTCGTCGACATCGGCCATCACCAGCATCAAGCGCGCCTCCACCTCCATGAGCAACGTGCTTCGCCGGTTGGCCAGTCGCATCTGAAAGCTCCAACCATCGCGGAACGGGGCGATGAGGGCCTTTTCGCTGTAGGCCAGTCGCGCGTTGGGCCGGGCAAAGCGGGCGTACATCACTGCCGCGATCAGCGAAAAGCTGAGGATGCCGAACATGCCTTCAACGCCGGCCACGAGCCAGGTGCCGGGCGAATCCGGATATAAAGAGCCATACCCCACGGTGGTGATCGTCTGCACGCTCATCTCCACCGCGGTGGCCCATCGGTCGACCAGCGTTTCCAGCCGGGCGTTCCCGATCCCCTCCACACCCACTGCCATGAAAAAGGCCCCGAAAAGAAGGTTGATGATCAGGTATCCGAGCGCGAGCACACCGAGGAAGCGGCCTGTGCTCATGCTCACCAGGCTTACGAAGGCTTCGCGCACACCTGTGCTGGCTCCGACCCTCCTTACCGTGAACTGGTCGTCCCTGCCCACCAACCGATCCACCGGACGATCGAAGTTGGTGCCGATACCGGGATCCTCGGAGCGACGTGCCTTGATGTTCTGCATGGGGAATGTCAGTGGCCGCGAAGTTCGGCAGGAAGCTCCATCAACCGCATCACCGGGTATTCGCGGTAGCTCCGCTCGAAGTAGGGCGAACGCTGGTAGATGAAGAGCAGCTGCGCCCACGCATCAGCAGCAAAGTCAGGGTCCGCGGCGCGTTCAGCTTCCAGTGCCTCCTTCAGCATCGGGTCCTTCTCCAACAGATCGGCGGCGATGTCCTCGAACACGTAGTCGCTGAACCACTCCTTCTGCTGCAGCATCGCGTCGAAGAAATTCCAGGCGAAGTAACTGTCCTCGGCCTTGGGCTCCAGTACTTCCATCGCGAAGCGGTCCGTGGGCAGGCCCATGCGCACGAGCACGTCACCGGCGTGCACGGTCACTTCGGCGCGCGTGGTGGTGGTGGTCACCTTCCGGTGCAGGTAGTGCCCTTCGTAAGGCCCGGGGACCGTGGTGAAGGAAACGATGCTGTCCCGCCACACGCTCATCCGCGTATCCTGACGCAGCCGTTCGAGCATCACCCCGCTCGCCTCCAGCCGATCGATCACCGCCCGCCATTGACCAGGCACCACGTAGGCTGCCGGCTTTGGGATCACGAGCGAAGGCCGGTATTCATCCATCCACGGCACATTCGTGTCCACCGGGCGTTCGTGGTCATAGCGCAGGCGAGGCAGCCCGCTCACCTTGCTGGGTTCGATCACGGCGGCATACCCCTTCCAAGGCAGGTCCTCCACCCGCGCGGTGTCGAGGACCCAGTTGAAGCCGACCTCCCCTGTCGCGGCCGATCTCGCTTTCGCGGTCATGCGGGCCTGCTTCAGGTTCTCCTTGTGCCGGTCCATCACGGCGAGCGTGGCCAGCATCAACTGTAACGTCGCGTTCACCCGGTCGGCGTAGGGCTTCAGCATGTGCGTTTCGCTCAGGATGCCGATCCGGTCGAACAGCGCATTGTAGCCGGTGCTGTACCTCGGGCTGTCGTAGAAGCCCACCAGACCGCTGTCGGGAACGTCCGCCACGGTCTCGAAATAGGGGCACATGAGGACCTCCTTGCGGTCCATCCATTCATACAGGCCTGGGATCAAGGCATGCTCCAGGAACTGTCCGAGCGTGATGTCCAGCTTGTTCTTCTGGGTGGTGAGGAGCTCCATCACGTACCGATGGTCCGCACCATCGCTCACGTGCGTCTCGAAGTAGATGTCCGGATCCCAAGTGGTGAGCGCCTTCACCAGGGTCCACGTGTTGCGCGCGTCCATCTTGATGAAGTCGCGGTTCAGGTCGAGGTTGAGCGCGTTGGCCCGGAAGCCGTATTCCATGGGTCCGAGCTGGTTGGCGCGGCTGTGCGCCCCCCGCTCCACCGCCCCGCTCACGTTGTACACGGGCACGATGCACACGGCCGTATGCACCGCCAGCCCCATCAGATGGTCGCTCTCCAACAGGGCCTGGGCCAGCATCAGGCTGGCATCAATACCGTCCGGCTCACCCGGGTGGATGCCGTTGGTGATCCACAGGATGTGCTTGCCGGCCGCACGGATACTGTCGGGCGTGAACCCACTGCCATCGCTGATCACGAAGAGGTGGATGGGCTGGCCGCCATCGTCCTCGCCGAGGGTGAGGAGCTTCGCGCCGCGGTGGTTCCGATCGAGCTGCTCGCACCGGGCGATGACCTGCTCCCAGGTGGGCGTGGTGTTGCCTTGGAAGGACCATTGTGCCATCGCCGACACGGTGATGGCGATCGTTGAAGCAAGGATCGGAACGCGCATGGCGCAAAGGTGGCACATGCGCTCAACGAAAAACCCCGGCGCCATCGCTGGGCCGGGGTGCTCGGGGTTTGGTGACGGTCTTGCCGTCGGGAAGATGTGTTCAGCCGTTCTCTTCGGTGGTGATCGTCACTTCCAAGGCGGAAGCGGGATCGGGTACGTGGGAGGCTTCCTGGGTAACCGCTGGCTGTTCGACGGGCGCCTGGGCGTACAATTGCTCTTCGTCGGTGAGTTGAAGAAGAAGCGTCAAGGTCATTACAGGCCACATGGGGTTTCGGGCGGGTTGGTGCACCGCAAAGGTGGCCGACCAAACATCCATATGTCAAGACGAATATTTGATTTTAATCGACGAATACCCATTGACTATCGACCAACACTTTCGCTATTGTGGACCCGGCCAACGCGCTCACCGGTGCAAGGTGCATGGTCCCGCCACTGCGAGGATCCCGATATTCGCTCCATGAAGCTTCGTTACCTCCTGTTGCCGATCCTGCTTGCCCCGGTGCTCTGCACTGCACAGTACATCCACGGCCCCAGGCTTGGTCTGGGCCTGGCTACCCAATCCGTCGGTGGGCTCTTCCAAAGCACCAGCAACCTGCTTCCCGCTCCGGTGTTCGGCTACGGCGTTGAGCTTCCGCTCCATCCCCAATTCGTCATCATGCCGGAGCTCCTTTGGATGACCAAGGGCGCCGTGGTGCGCAACCAGGTACAGCAAACGCGCAGCAGATCGGCCTTCCGCTACCTGGAGCTTCCGGTGCTCGTGAAGGTCAGCACCGACGCCAAGCCCGGTGGCATCTTCCTGACCATTGGTCCTTCGATCGGGTATTATGTCGCAGGGCGATCGCGTACATGGTTCGATGGCGAACTGAAGTCCGATGTGAAGTACGACCTTCAGAATACGGACAACCGGTTCCAGTTCAGTGCTGCTGTTGGCATGGGCACGGACATGAAGAAGACCAGCTTCGAATTCCGGGCGCAAACGAGCCTCACGCCGTTCAGCGCCACGCTCCGAACGCAGAACATCGTGTACCAGCTGACCTTCGCGTGGCGGATCATTCCCAAGCCGAAGGACCCGCGTGAAAAGGAATGATCCGTGTCCTCAACCGCGCCGCATGGACCAGCGCACGATCAGCAGCACGACGGACACGACCGTGGCCACCACCATGCCCACGGTGTAAAGTCCGAAGATCCAGGCCGTCCGGTATTCGATGCTGGCCCACCAGAGCAGCACCAACGCCACTCCGGAAATGAACATGCCCAGCAGGAAGCGCAGCAACCACGGGATGCGGGACCACAGCACCGTGACCAACGCATAGAACGGAATGCAGCCCGCCATCCAGGCCAGCATGGAGCCGAGCATGAGCACTGCGATACCTCCTCCCATGGGTCACACCTTCGTCCGCACCTTCCCCCAGCCCTTCACCTGCCAGGTGATCGTACCGGTGGCGAGGTGGTTCCCTTTCGAATCCTTCAGCAGCACGGTGCTCGTGTAGTCCACGGCTTCCGTGGTCTTCAGCGGTTCCACCACGGTGGTGCGGATCATCTCCGGATCGGGAGAACAGGAGGCCACGGCGTTCATTTTCGCCTGGTAGTGGTAGTCCATGTGCAGGCTGCGCATGATCAGGCGGTAGTGCTTCGGGTCCAGGTGCTCCAACACGCTGAGCCCGCTGCACATTTCAGCGGCCGTGGCCAACGCGCAGGCGTGGATGCCCTTGATGTGGTTGCGGTTGATCCGCCAGTACGGGATCTGCACACTGATGCCGCCTTCCGGCAACGGAACCACCTTGAAGCCGTGCGGACGGTTGAAGGGGATCATCCAGGGCAGGATGAAGTTCAACCACGCGCGGCTCAGCCCAGAGGTGCGGGCGTTGGCAAGGGCGGATGGCAGGTTCATGGTCCGTAAAGGCTTAAGGGCAATGGGTCAAAGGAATTGATGGACGATCGGCGATGGCAGATGGTCGAAGGTCGAAGACGGAAACCGTCATGGCGCTTCGCTTGAGCCTTTGCGCTGGCTGCGCCGTTCCGCCGTCTTCACCGCAGCCGTGAATATGGACAAGAGCTCTGACACTTCCTTGGAGATGGCAGACAGCAATTCAGCTTTGGGATGAAGACCCGCGCCGGTGATGACCCGCATGCACAAATACGACTCCCGCACCTCCTTTCGGACCAGCTTCAACTTGTGTGTGAAGTCCCGATGGGTCTCTCCTCCCTGCGCCTCGCCATAGTTAAGCGCCGCCGAACCGCTGGAACGCAGCACCTGTCCGCCGTAGTAGCGCCCAGCTGGCGATGGCGGCATACCCTCCGTCATCTTCACCACATCCACCGCAAGCTGGACCAACCGGTCCTCCAGATCAGTGTGTTTCATGCTCCCATTTTATCTACCCTTCGCCTTGGTTCCACGTGAGTATACGGCTGATGCTCTTTCTTCATCCTTTTCCACATCGCCGATCCGCCATCGCCCATCAGGCGCCTACCAGGATGCTGGCAATATCCGGCCTGAAATACAGTTCGCTCTTCAGCACCTTCCCGTCGTCGCGGTAGATCGGGTTGCCGTTCGCGTCCAGCTTGCTCATGTTGCTGCGCTGGATCTCGCGGAACACCTCGTCGATCTTGTGCTCCAGGCCGTGTTTCAGCAGCGTGCCGCAGAGGATGTACAGGATGTCTCCCAATGCATCGGCCACCTCCACCAGGTCACCGCGCAACGCCGCGTCGAGGTACTCCTCGTTCTCCTCGCGGATCAGCTTGTAGCGGAGCAGGGCATCGCGGTCGCCGATGTTGCCGGCGGGTGACTGTGCGTTGGGGATCCCGAAGGCATCATGGAACTTGCGGACGTGACCGATGGCCTCGGTCAGGGTCAGGGGTTCAGCAGGCTTTGTCATGCGATCGAAGGTAGCCTTGGGGGCGAAAAGGACGATGGGCGATGGGCAAAGGCTAAGGGGCGAAGCCAGACCGGATCCTCTTTCTTCAACCTTCGACCATCTGCCATCGCCGATCAGCCATTGGCACCATCGCACTGCTCCACCATCGCACCCTGGCACCCTGGCACTTCTCCACCATTCCCGCTCATTCTCACATTCTCCCATTTTCACATTCTCGCCTTCCGCGCCGGGGCGAACGGTTAACACTCTTTAACTGGAAAACTCCCGCGCCGCACGGCCCCTCCGGCCAACTTTGCGTTCCACCTTCGCGGCGGCCTGGGCCGCATCCAATGAACATCATGGAAACAACGACGAATACGGGCATGGGAGGCGTAACCTCCGACAGTATCCGAGCCCTCAACGAACGGATCCAGGGCGCAAGTGCCTTCGTGGACCTGATCGAGCGCGAAATGGAAAAGGTCATCGTGGGCCAGAAGGACATGGTGCAGAAACTGCTCGTGGCCCTGCTAGCCGACGGTCACATCCTGCTGGAAGGCATGCCCGGCCTGGCGAAGACCCTCGCCATCAAAGCCCTGTCCAAGACCGTCGACGTGGGCTTCAGCCGCATCCAGTTCACCCCGGACCTGCTGCCCGCCGACCTCATCGGCACCATGATCTACAGCCAGCGCAACGAGGAGTTCACGGTGAAGAAGGGGCCGCTGTTCAGCAATTTCATCCTCGCCGACGAGATCAACCGGGCGCCGGCCAAGGTGCAGAGCGCTCTGCTGGAGGCCATGCAGGAACGCCAGGTCACCATCGGGTCCACCACCTTCAAGCTGCCCGAGCCCTTCCTGGTGCTGGCCACCATGAACCCCATCGAGCAGGAAGGCACCTACCCCCTGCCCGAGGCCCAGAGCGATCGCTTCATGCTGAAGGTGGTCCTGGATTACCCGCGCAAGGAGGAGGAGAAGCTCATTTTGCGCCAGAACGTGCGGCCGGGTGGCCAGGCCGAAACGCAGACCGTTGTGCACCCGGACGACATCATGGCGGCGCGCAAGCTGGTGCGGGAGGTGTACATGGACGAGAAGATCGAGCAGTACATCGTGGACATCGTTCACGCCACCCGGAAGCCCGACCTCTACAAGCTCCCCGAGCTCACCTCGCTCATCGCCTTCGGCGGCAGCCCCCGCGCTTCCATCAACATGGCGCTTGCGTCCAAGGCCTACGCCTTCATCAAGCGCCGCGGCTATGTGATCCCCGAGGACGTGCGTGCCGTTACCCCGGACATCCTGCGCCACCGCATCGGGCTCACCTACGAGGCCGAGGCCGAGAACGTCACCGTGAACGACATCATCGGCAAGGTCCTCAACATGGTGGAAGTACCCTGACCATGCGAGCATCTGCCCATGCGACCATGTGCCCATGCAGCGGCACGGTCAACCATGGGCACATGCGCACATGAGCACATTGGCACATGGAAACGGCCCAACACACCAAGGAGCTCCTGAAGAAGGTGCGGCTGGTCGAGCTGAAAACGCGCGGCCTCAGCGACCACATCTTCAGCGGGGAGTACCACAGCGCCTTCAAGGGGCGGGGCATGACCTTCAGCGAGGTGCGCGAGTACAGCCACGGCGACGAGGTGCGCACGGTGGACTGGAACGTCACGGCACGCTTCGGTCATCCCTTCGTGAAGGTGTTCGAGGAGGAGCGTGAGCTCACCGTGATGCTGATCGCCGACCTGAGCGGCAGTGGCGAGTTCGGAACGGAGAACCAGCTGAAGCGCGACCTGATCACCGAGGTGTGCGCCACGATCGCCTTCAGCGCGATCCAGAACAACGACAAGACCGGGCTCCTCCTCTTCACCGACCGTGTGGAGAAGTTCATCCCGCCGAAGAAAGGCCGCAGCCACACCCTGCGCATCATCCGGGAGCTCATCGAGTTCAAGCCGCAGCACAAGGGCACCGACGTTGCCGGATCGCTCAAGTTCCTCAACAACGTGATCAAGAAGCGCAGCATCGCCTTCCTGATCAGCGACCTCATGGACCAGGGCTACGACGATGCGCTGAAGATCGCCAACCGCAAGCACGACCTTGTTGTCCTGCGCACGAGCGACCCCCGCGAGCAGGAACTGCCCAATGTGGGGCTGGTCCAGTTCACCGATCCGGAAAGCGGCGACACCCGTTGGGTGGACACCGGCAACAAGCGCATCCGCGCCTTCTACCGCGCCGAGGCCCTGAAGCACCAGGCACGCACCCGCGACATCCTGCGACGTGCCGGTGTGGACAGCGCCGTGATCGGCACCCGCGAAGGCTATGTGCGCCCCCTCATGAACCTCTTCCGCAGACGCGACTGAGCCATGCGGAAATTCCTGCTCCTTCCCCTGCTCCTGCTCCTGCCGCGGCTCGCACCCGCGCAGGACCTGCAACCCTTGGCGGAGCTCGACACGCAACTGATCAGGATCGGTGAGCAGACGCGCCTGAAGCTGAGCGTGAACTACCGCGTGGATAAAGGCACACCGGTCCACATCACCTGGCCCATGATCACCGGCGACACCATCACCGGACACATCGAAGTGGTGGAGGACAGCGGGGTGGATACCGTGGTGAACGACAGCGACCCCTATCGCTTCCAGCAGTTGCGTCAGCTGCGGATCACCTCCTTCGACAGCGGCTACTGGGCCATCCCCCCCTTCCGCTTCGTGGTGAACGGCGACACGCTGGAGACAAGGCCGCTGCTGCTCGGCGTGGAGACCGTGGAGGTGGACACCGCGCAGGCCTTCCGCGACATCAAGGAGATCTACGAGCTTCCGTTCAGCTGGTTGGACTGGTTCACCGAGCACTGGCCCTGGTTCGCCGGCGGACTAGGACTCGCGGTCGCCATCCTGGTGCTGCTGCTCTACCTGCGCCGCCCGCGAAAGGCGGTTCTTCCCGAAGCACCTCCCAAGTCACTGCGCGAGCGGATGCTGGAGGCCCTGGCGGAGATCGAGAACCGAAAACTCTGGCAACAAGGGCTGGTGAAGCAGTACCAGAGCGAGGTGACCGACCTGCTGCGCGGCCATGTGGAAGAGCGCTACGGCGTGCCAGCCCTGGAACGCACCACCGATGACCTGATCGCGGAACTGCGGGTGAGCGCCATGAGCGGCGAGCAACGGGAGGTCCTCCGCAACATGCTCCGCCTGGCCGACATGGTGAAGTTCGCCAAGTACACGGCACTGCCCGCGGAGAACGAACAGCTCATGGCCAGCGCCGTGCGCTTCATCATGGACACCACAGAGCCGCCCGCCCATGCGTGATCGTGCACTGGCCTCCGTGTTGCTCGTGCTGGCCCACGCCGGCGTGGCCGCCACGACCTTCGTGCTGTGGTCACGCTACGAGCTGGAGCTGCCGAAGGCACTGTGGTCGCTGCTGCTGTTGCCGTTGCTGGCCGCGCTCTACCTCTGGCGCATCCGCCGACGCGGCGGAGAGGTGAAGCTGCCGACGCTTTCCGTGCTCAGCAAGGGTCCCGTGGATGTGCTGGCCCGGCTCCGCCACCTGCCGTTCGCATTGGGCCTGTGCGGGCTCGGTGTGCTCCTCGCCTCGCTTTCGCGCCCGCAGAGCAAGGACAAGTGGCAGGACGTCACCAAGGAAGGCATCGACATCATCATCGCCATGGACTTCAGTGCCAGCATGCTGGCCAAGGATTTCAAGCCCGACCGGCTTACGGCGGCCCGCGAGGTGGCCATGCGTTTCATCGATGACCGCCCGAACGACCGGATCGGCCTGGTGGTCTACGAGGGCGAAGCCTTCACGCAGTGCCCGTTGACCACGGACCACAAGGTGTTGCAGAACCTCTTTCTCCAGGCGAAGAGCGGGCTCATCACGGGCGGCACTGCGGTGGGCACCGGACTGGCCACTGCCATCAACCGCTTGCGCGACAGCGACGGCAAGAGCAAGGTGGTTATCCTGCTCACCGACGGGGTGAACAACGCCGGCACCATCCAGCCCATCGATGCGGCCCAGATCGCGAAACAGTTCGGCATCCGTGTGTACACCATCGGCGTGGGCTCCCGGGGCAAGGCGCTGAGCCCGGTGGCCATCTACCCCAACGGCAGCTTCAAATATGACTACGTCGAAGTGCAGATCGACGAGGACATGCTGAAACAGGTCGCCGCGCAGACCGATGGGCGCTACTACCGCGCGGTGAACGAACGCAAGCTGCGCGACATCTACACGGAGATCGACAAGCTGGAGCGCACACGCGTGAAAGTGACCGAGCACAGCCGCCGCAACGAACAGTACTTCCCGTTCGTGCTGGCCGGTTCATCCCTGCTGCTGCTGGGCTTCATGCTTGACCGCACCCTGTTCCGCACCATGCCATGAGCGCGCGTCCGACCTATCGCCTGATGCCCATCGCCGTGGTGGTGCTGCTGCTCGAACTGGTGGCGTGGGCCTTGGGCGTGGTGGCCTGGTACGTCGTTGACCGCCATGTTCCGGCCTTCCGCATGGAGCGCCCCTGGGTGCTGTGGGGGCTTGCGGTCGGCCCGGTGATGGTGTCCCTGTACCTGTTCGATCTTTACCGCAGCAACCGCGCAATGAACCGGTTCAGTGATGCGGTGGTGGCCGCAAGGATCATGAGCGCCACCTCCAGCACGCGGTCCGCCATGCGCTTCCTGCTTACCCGGCATGGCCTCTCGTTCGTGGTGCTCGCGCTTGCCGGTCCACAGTTGGGCTCGCGCATCGAGGAGGTGAAGGCCCGTGGTGTGGATGTGGTGGTGGCGCTGGACGTGAGCAACAGCATGATGGCGGAGGACCTTTCTCCCAACCGGATGGAGGTCGCCCGTCGCGCGTTGGAGCAGCTCATCGATCGCATGAAGGGGGACCGCTTGGGGATCGTGGTGTTCGCCGGTGAATCGTATGTGCAACTGCCCTTGACCGCGGACCGTTCCGCTGCGAAGTTGTTCCTGGGCAGCATCGGACCCGGCATGCTCAGCGTGCAAGGGACCGCCATCGGTGCCGCCATCGACCGGGCCCGCCAGTGTTTTCCGGAGGATGCCTCCGTGGGTCGCGCCATCATCGTGATCAGTGATGGAGAGAGCTTTGAGGACGACGGCGAGGCCGCCGCACAGACCGCGGCAGAGCAAGGCATCGTTGTGAACACCGTCGGCATGGGATCCCCGAACGGATCGCCGATCCCTGAGCGAAGCAATGGGGCCATGCTCGGCTTCAAGAAGGACCGCGAAGGCCAGACGGTGATCACCAAGTTGAACGAGGACATGCTGAAACGCGTGGCCGCCGCGGGCAAGGGAGCGTATGTGCTGGCCTCCAATGCGGACACCGGCATCAACGCGCTGGTCCAGGACCTGCGGAAGATGGACCAGAGCGAGACCGGCACCTACCGCTTCGCCGGCTACGAGGACCGTTACCAACCCGTGCTTTCCCTGGGCTGCCTGCTGCTCCTGTTGGGCATGCTCTTCGGTGATCGCCGCTTCCGCTTACCCCTTCGCACCAGCACCACCTGATGATGAAGCGCAAATTCCTTTTCCTCCTGATGTTGGGCACGGCCGCCACCCTGAGCGCTCAACAGCGTCCGGCCGACAGCGCCCTTCGCAAAGGCAACATGGCCTATAGGAACGGCCGCATGGACGATGCCGCAAAGGCCTATGAGCAGGCCGCAGCCGATGAACGCGGCGCCTTCAACCTGGGTAACGCGCTCTACCGCCAGGAGAAGTTCGGTGATGCGCAGCAGCGCTATGAGGGCGCAGCAGCGGCCACCAAGGACCCGAACGCCCAGAGCCGTGCGATGCACAACCTGGGCAACAGCTGGATGCAACAGCAGAAGTATGAGGAAGCCGTGAACGCCTACAAGCAGGCCCTGCGCCGCCAGCCCAACGACGAGGAGACCCGTTACAACCTGGCCTACGCCCAGAAAAAGCTGCAGGAGGAACAACAGAAGAAGAAGCAGGACCAGCAGCAGGACCAGCAGCAGGAGCAGCAACAGGAGCAGCAGCAGCCTCAAGAAAAGAAGCAGGACCAGCAGCAGCAGCCGAAGCCGCAGCCCAACGAGATCAACAAGCAGGACGCCGAGCGCATGCTGGAGGCCATGGAGCAGCAGGAGAAGAACACGCAGAACAAGGTGCGGGGCAAGGCCAAGGGCGCCACGCGGAAACCGATCGAGAAGGACTGGTGACCATGAAGCGCACGACCCTCCCCTTCCTGGTGCTCGTGTTGGCGGTCCTCTGCGGGAATGTGCAGGCGCAGGAGATCACCTTCAAGGCGGTCGTTGACCGTAACAACTTCTCCGTTGGCGAGAACATCAAACTCGTGCTCACCCTGAGCAATGCCCAGGCCCGGATCGTGGACCCCGACCTCGGAGGCCTTGTGGTGGTGCAGGGCCCGTTCGAATCCAGCGCGTACAACTTCATCAACGGCCGGGGTTCAGCCACCATCAGCCGCACCTACCTCATCACGGCCACGCAAGCCGGTGACTACACCATCGGCCCCGCCAAGGCCCAGGTCGGTGGTGGTGTCCTTGCGACCGAACCCATCCAGGTGCATGTGGAGAAGGGGGCCACGAACGAAGCGCCGAGCAGTGTCCTGAGCCAGCAGCAGAAGCAGACCAGGGACCTGTTCGCCACCATCACGCTGAGCCGGAACAGCTGCTATGTGGGCGAACAAGTGGTGGCCACCTACACCCTCTACTGCCGTTACAATGCCCTTGAGCTCACCACCTATGACCTGCCCAAGCTCACCGGATTCTGGGCGGAGGAGATCAACATGGGCGACCTGGAATGGGAAAGTGCCCTGGTGCCTGTGAACGGCCTTCAATACCGTGTCGCCATCATCAAGAAGCAACTGCTCTTCCCGCAGAAGAGCGGACGGCTGCGGATCGAGCCGGCCACCCTCAACTGTGTGGTGGGCCGCACCTTCTTCAACCGCGGTTCAGACATGAAGGTGCTGAGCAACACGGTGGATCTCACCGTGAAGGAACTGCCGCCCAACAAGCCCGCGGATTTCAGCGGTGCCGTTGGGCAGCTGAAGATGGAGGTCACCACCGGTGCCACGACCGTGAAGGTGAACGAGGCGATCGACCTGAAGGTGCGGTTCAGCGGGCGCAGCAACCTGAAGCTCCTTGACGCACCCAAGCCCGACTTCCCCGGGGACTTCGAATCCTACGACCCGAAGGTGAGCGACAAGGTGACCGTGAACGCAGGCGGCATGAACGGCAGCCGCGAGTTCCAGTTCCTGGTGATCCCCAGGCATGAAGGCGTGTATGCGCTGGATCCGATCACCTTCAGCTACTTCGATCCGGAGAAAGGCAGTTACGAGCAACTGAGCTCAGGTCCGCTCACCTTCACGGTCGAGAAGGGCGACCCCACCACGGGAGGTGCGGCCACCATCAGCCGCCCAAGCCGCAACGAGGTGGAATTGCTGGACCGCGACATCCGGTACATCCGCACCGGTGATCTGGAACTGGTACCGCTCGGTCATCACCTCTTCGGCTCGTGGCCCTACCTGGTCGGCCTGGTCGCGCCCGCCTTGGGTTTCCTTGTCCTTCTGGGGTGGCGGCGTAAGCGCGACGCTGAGCTTTCCGATGCGCTGGGCATGCGCCGCAAGGGCGCCGACAAGGTGGCCCGTCAACGCTTGAAGAGCGCGTCGGAGGCCCTTCAAGCGAACGACCGCGAAGGCTTCTACACCGCCATGGCGAAAGCCCTGCAAGGCTACCTGGCCGACAAGTTCGCACTGGGCGTCGCCGAAGTGAACGCCACCGTGGTCCGCGAGAAGCTGGCGGCCCTCGGGGATGCGTCCGACGCCTATCTGAAGCTCTTGGACAGCTGTGAACTCGCCCGCTTCGCTCCCTTCGAGGACAAGCCCCGCCAGCAGGTCTACGACGAGGCCGCATCGCTCATCACCCGGATCGAACACGACCTCCGCGCATGAGAGCGACCTCCCTCCTCCTCCTGTTGGCCTGCACCTTGGGCAGTGCCTTGGCCCAGGCACCCCAGGCCCTGGTGGACAGCGCCCAAGCGGCCTACGAACGTGGCGACCATCGGCTGGCGCTCCAGCGATACGACACACTGAACCACCAATGGTCATCGGCCGCGCTCCTCTTCAACATCGGCAACTGCCACTTCAAGCTCAACGACGTTCCACGTGCGATCCTCTACTATGAGCGCGCCCTGCGTCTGGCGCCCGGTGCGGAGGACGTGCAGGCCAATCTTGACCTGGCGCGCATGCAGGCCGTGGACCGTGTGAACGAACTGCCAGCCTTCACCTTGGGCGGCTTTTGGGAACGGATCCGCGGTGGTCGCGACATCGATCAATGGGCGCGTCGGTCACTGTGGTCGGCCTTGTTGCTGTTCAGCCTGCTCACGGCATGGGTTCTCGTGCGCCGCAGGGCTTGGCGGAACGTGTTGTTGGGCGCTAGTGCACTGGCTTTCCTGCTCACGGCCGGTTGCATCGGACTGGCCGCTTACCGGGTGCGCGAAGCCACCGACAACAGCCAGGCCATCATTCTCACTCCCAAGGTGGACGTGCGCAGCGAACCGCGCGAGTCGGCCACAACGCTCTTTGTGCTGCACGAGGGCACCAAGGTCATGGTGCTGCAGGACCGGAACGGCTGGAGCGAAGTGCGATTGCCCAATGGCAGCGTCGGGTGGATGCCTCCCGCCACACTCGTCCGCATTTGAAGCGGTACTGCGCGGAACGAAAAAGCCCCGGACATGTCCGGGGCTTTTTCCGCAGGCACGGGTCTGATCACGGCACTGTGCTGCTGCGTGTATTCGTGGGCATTGTGCCACCGATCGTGGTGAGGATGAAGTCCCGATCGTTGCCCGACCCGGTGTAGATCGTCCAACCGTCGAGGTTCACATCCTCCCTCCGGTAACCGGTGACCGTCGCCGTGGGCACGACCCCGCCGATGGCGGTCAACACTGGATCACGGTCGTTCGCTGAACCGGTATAGCGCACCACGCCATTGGTGTTCACGTCGCCCGGCCAGAGCCCCATGCGGATGCCATCGGTCTGCATGGGGTTGGTGCCGAAGGCGGCGAATCCTGGGGTTGTGAAATCCATCACCTGGCCGTTGCTGGTGATGTTCTGACCGGACATCACGGCAAGGTGGTTGCGATGCCTGAAGGCAAGGCGCTTGCCCACCGGGTTGGTCGTGAAGGTGACGAAGGCCGATCCGTCCGGGTTGATCACATCGCCATTGGCACGCACCAATGCCGCGCGCCGCTCGGCCACGGTGTAGGTGGCGTCGTTGTTGCGCAGCTCCACGAGGATCCAATCGACGATGGCCGTGCTGCCCGTCTGGGCGATCAGTCCGCTCCCCATGGTGGCACCGGTGTTGGCCACAGGCAGCCCGAGGCCGGTATAGGGTTCCGCATTGGGCAGCAGGTTGAAGATGCGCAGGTTGTCCCGCATCAGGTTCGACCCCCAATTGAGGGCGCCGCCCAAGTACATCCTTGAACCCACGGTGTAACTGGGTGGCGGAGGCGGAGGGACCACGATGGCCGTGGTGCGGTAGAGCACGCGTGATCGGAAAGGCTGGAGGACGATGCTGCCGGTCACCACGACCCCATCCACATCGCACCAGTTCCCGGCCGGCAGCGACATGGTCTGTGCCGCCTGCTGGTCGTTGTAAAGGATGATATGGTCCAGGGTGGGGTCCACCGGTTGAACGGAGACGCGGTGCACCTGGATGTTGTCCACCCAATAACGTGGGTCGGTATGCTGGTTCACGAACTGCACATAGGCATTGTCCGTGATACCGGCCTGGAAGACGAGCTCCACCTCACGCCGCACCGGGCTGCAGGGGATGCGACGCTCGTGAATGGTCAGTGGGCCGGAGATCTGCGAGACCCCTTTCACACCGGCCATCACCTCACCGAAGATATCGCCCTGGATGCTGAACTTCATCCGGTACCACTGACCGCTGGTGATGGAAAAGGTGTTCGGGTTGCGCACCGTGAAGTACGGAGCGAGACTGTTGTTCGGCAGGTTGCACCTGAGCGCACCGTTGTCCAGGTAGGTAAGGTCACGCACCGCCGTGGCGTTGGTGGGATAACCGCCCCAGCCATTGGCGTTCACATCGAACGTTCCGTTCTGCACCAGGTTCGTGCTCAGTTCGCCCGTGACCACGTAAGCGTTCAGTTTCAGGGGATGGGCCGTGCTTCCGGCATCCTCCACCTTGTCGTTCTGCCAGCGCGCCACGCTGTAATACTTGTACGTCCCCCCCGCCATGGTGTAGTCCTGCATGATGCTCGACTCGTCCCACGCATTGAAATAGCGGTTGTTGGTGAAGGTGCCGAAGTCGCAGCCACCGGGTGTCCACACCTGCATCTGGCGCATGCAGAGCTGGTCCTTGTTCATCGAATAAAGGATGTTCCCGGTGATCGTCTCGTTCGGGTAGGTGGGCATGGAATAGGGCGATACCGCTCCCGTGCCGCTGTAGTTGGACCAGTCGCTGAAGGTGATCTGGTAGTGGTTGTCGAAGCAGGTGTTACCGGTGATCTGGTTGCCGCTGGAGAGCATGGTATGGTCCACGAGGATCCCGTTCCCACTGCAGTGGGCGAAGGTGTTGTTCTGCAGCACGGTGTTCTGCACCTTCAGGTTCCCGTAGTAGAACCCGTTGGCCTGGTAGTAGTAGGTGGAGGGATCATCCGGTGCGGAGCTTTCCAGGTTGCCCACGGTGTTCACCACGATGTTCTCGCGCGCGATGGCGCCGTCCGCATTGTCCCAGCCGATGCCGGAACCGTCGTTCAGGATGTAACACGCCGCGTCGATGTAGTTGCGCTCCACCAGGCAATCCTGCTCGACCGCGATGCCGATATATCCGATGTTGTGCAAGCGGTTGCGCTGCACCTTGTTGCCCGCACCACTGATGCGAAGGCCCATGTAGCCCCAGGTCGATTCGCCCATGCCAGGGATCACCGCGATGTCGTTGAGCGTATTGTCGGCGAAGGTGCTGTTCTGGTCCACGATCATCGCGGCCGTGGCATAGGTGCGCTCGATCAGGTTGTTCACGTATTGGTTGTTGCTGCCAAAACTGTAGAAGGCCTGGTTCAGGTCCTGGAAGGTGCAGGCCTGGATGGTGATGTCATTGGCCGTTTCGTGCTTGAAGGCGGCGGAACGCTGGTGCTTGAAGGTGAGCCCGGTGAAGGTGACGTGGTGGCGGTTCGGGTAGATCCACACGCCCCACTCGATGCCGTTGTTCACCTGTACGGAAAGCGTCGATGGGTTAACCCCGCCCGGGGCCCAGAGGTACAGCTGTCCGCTCCCAGGGTCCTGGAACCATTCCCCTGCCATGTCCAGTTCGCTGAGCTTGTTGTTCAGGAAGTAGCCCCACTCGAAGTTGGTGAGGTTGTACACCATGGAACTGAAACTGAGCTGGCCGGTGGTGTAGTTGGTGATCGGCAGCACATCGTAGCTCCAATTGGAACTGCGCACCACCAGGTTCCCGCCTGTCCAGTAACCGTTCGGCTGGGTCAATTGGGCATCCTGCAACCAGTTGCTGCCCCCCACATCGTTGCGCAGGAACCCGGTGTTCGGGTAGCGCGCAAGGGTCTGCAGCGCACCGTTGCAATAGACGTACTTCACGGATCCGGTCACTGGCGCCTTCCAGATGTTACCGGAATGAAGCGTCCAGCCGGTCACGGTATTGCTGCCTTGGATCACCGGAGCCGTGCCTGTCCCATAGGCGCCGTACACGATGTTGTTGCCTGCCACGCCGCTCGACCCGATGGTCAACTGGCCCACGAAACTGCCACCACGCTGGAACAGCACCTGATCGCCGGGGGCAAGCCCATACATCACCTGGTTCACCCGGGTGATCGTGCGCCACGGGGCTGCTTGGGAGGTTCCCGCGTTGGCGTCGTTGCCGGTTGGTGAAACGTAGTACGTCACCGCCTGCCCGCTGAGTGACATCAGCAACATGCTGGCGAGGGACGTGAGTTGGCGCAGCGTTGAGGGTAGCATGGCTTCGCGTACTTTATCGTGCGGCGAAAATCCACCGTACATGGATCGCTCACGACCCATGGCCCTCCACGTGATCAACATTTCGACCGGACCCCGATGGGATCCGATGTAGGCACCGGATGGCACTGCGGATCTTCGCTCTGGCCAGTGGCGCGCTTCGCTGACCCTCAGGGGCTTATCCGATTCGTCCCCCGTTCTTACCGTTTCGTCGGCGCGCTCCAGGGTCGAGCGCCTGAAAAGCGGCGATCAAGGCATGAAAAAGGCCGGGAGAGAACCCGGCCTTGGTGATCCCGACAGGAGTCGAACCTGTGACCGTCTACTTAGAAGGTAGATGCTCTATCCAGCTGAGCTACGGGATCATTCAACGGCGAAGTTACTCGGTGATGCGTCGCCGGTGAAGGGTCCCCCGGCAAAGCCCTAACGCGGAAGAGCCGACCGGACAGGTCAGCTCTTCCATTGATGTCGGGGCGGCCAGATTCGAACTGACGACCTCCTGCTCCCAAAGCAGGCGCGATACCGGGCTACGCTACGCCCCGATCTTTTGTAAGGCGCGGCAAATGTAGGATGTTCTGTGAGCGGTTGACCTCTTGCTGAAAGAATCAGCTGGATCCGGTCCATCGCACTGGGCCAACTTGAACGAACGAAGCCGCCTTGCGGCGGCTTCAATTCTGGCGGAGAGGGGGGGATTCGAACCCCCGGTACAGAATAACCCGTACGGCAGTTTAGCAAACTACTGGTTTAAGCCACTCACCCACCTCTCCAGATGGGCCCAACCACGTTCGGCGGGGCGGCAAATATAGACGATCGCTCCATTCACGATCCCTACCTTTGACACGCTTCAAAAAACACCCTGATCCCCCACCCCATGGCCCGCGAAGTCGTCATCGTTTCCGCAGTGCGCACCCCCATTGGCAGCTTCGGCGGAAGCCTTGCTGAAGTACCCGCCACCCAACTCGGTGCCGCCGCCGTGAAGGCCGCAGTGGAACGCGCCGGGATCGTTCCCGAGATCGTGAACGAGGTGATCATGGGCAGCGTGCTCCAAGCCAATCTGGGCCAGGCCCCTGCCCGTCAGGCGGCCAAGTTCGCCGGCCTGCCCAACGAAGTGGCATGCACCACCGTGAACAAGGTCTGCGCCAGCGGCATGAAGGCGATCATGATGGCCACCCAGGACATCCTGCTCGGCGATGCCGATGTGGTGGTGGCCGGGGGCATGGAGAGCATGAGCCAGACCCCCTACTATGTGGAAAAGGCCCGCTACGGCTACCGCTTCGGCAATGGCGTGCTCATCGACGGCATCGGCAAGGACGGCCTCACCGATGTCTACCACCAGACCGCCATGGGCGTGAGCGCTGACAATACCGCGAAGGAGCACGGCATCAGCCGCGAGGAACAGGACGCCTTCGCCATCCAGAGCTATACCCGCAGCGCAGCAGCCTGGGCCGCCGGCAAGTTCAAGGACGAGGTGATCTCCGTGACCGTGAAGACCCGCAAGGGCGACGTGGTCGTGAGCGAGGACGAGGAATACAAGAACGTGAGCTTTGACAAGCTCCCTGCACTGAAACCAGCGTTCCAGAAAGACGGCACTGTGACCGCCGGTAACGCCAGCACCATCAACGACGGCGCTGCGGCATTGGTGCTCATGAGCGCCGACAAGGCGAAGGCCCTCGGCCTCACGCCCATCGCCAAAGTGCTCGCCTACGCCGATGCCGAGCAGGCCCCCGAGTGGTTCACCACCACCCCCGCCAAGGCCGTGCCCCGCGCTGTGGAAAAGGCCGGTCTGAAGATGTCCGACATCCAGTTCTTCGAACTCAACGAGGCCTTCTCCGTGGTGGGCATCGCCAACACGAAGCTGATGGGTCTCGATCCAGCCAAGGTGAACGTGAACGGTGGCGCCGTCTCTCTCGGCCATCCACTGGGCTGCAGCGGTGCACGCATCATCGTTACGCTCATCAACGTGCTCAAGCAGAACGGCGCCCGCTACGGCGCGGCAGGAATCTGCAACGGTGGCGGAGGTGCCAGCGCCATGGTGATCGAAGCGCTCTGACCCCCTGACCATGGAGCACGTCATCTGCCCCCTCTCCATCGTACCGGTCCGCAAGGACCCCAGCGACCGCTCAGAAATGGTGACCCAATGGCTCTTCGGAGAAACGGCGGAAGTGCTGGAGAAGGGAATGAAGTGGTCGCGACTGCGTTTCGACCACGACGGATACGAAGGCTGGGTGGACAACAAGCAGGTCGCGGCATGCACCACACCGAACTACGACCCCGATCTGCGGGTCATCGACCAGAGCACCATCGCCGACCTCGGTGAACGCCAGGTGCTGATGCCCTACGGAGGCGTTGTTCCGTTCTACGACGAAGGCACCATCCTCTGGCAGGACCACCGGATCCCCGTGCAGGCCGTTACCAACCACAGGCCGGATCTGGAGCGTGCGGACCTCATGGAGTTCTACCTCCACCCCTTTCTGGGCGCACCCTACCTCTGGGGTGGCCGTACCCCTTCGGGCGTGGATTGCAGTGGCCTCACCCAGATGCTCTTCATCCTCATGGGCATCTACCTGCCCCGCGACGCTTCCCAACAGGCCGAAGAGGGCGACGCCGTGGAACTGCTCGACCTCAGCGAACCCGGCGACCTCGCCTTCTTCGAGAACGCCGAGGGCGCCATCATCCACGTCGGTGTCATCCTTACCCGCAGCGAGGAAGGCGACCTGCGCATTGCCCATGCCAGTGGTCGCGTGCGCATCGACAAGCTGGATCACCAGGGCATCTTCAATGCCGAGGATGGCAACTACTCGCACAAGCTCCGGCTCGTGAGGCGGGTGTTGTGAAGCGCCAGCGGACCCGTGCTTCGCAACGTCCAGTGGAACCGACCGAGCGCTGAGCCATGGACGAACGGAAGATCTTCTCGCTGCTTCAGCTAAGTGCTGCCGTCAGGAAGCGCATTGAGGACGCTGCGCAAGGCCAACACTTCTGGATCCGGGCCGAGATCGCCAGCCTGAGGGCCCCGCACCACGCCTACCTGGAACTGGTGGAGCACCGGAACGGGAACAAGGTGGCGGTGATGCGAGGCCTGATCTGGAACACCACCTACCAGCAGATCCGCAACGCTTTGGGCGCCGAGCAGGCCAACGTGCTGAAGGAGGGCGCGGAGATCCTCTTCCATGCGTCGCTGCATTACCACGACGTGTTCGGGCTCAGCCTGTGGATCGACGAGGTGGACCTGAGCTTCAGCCTTGGTGAACTGGAACGCCGCAAGGCAGCCACCATCGCCACGCTGAAGGCCGAGGGCCTTTTCGACCTGAACCGCGCCGTGCAGGAGCGCATGGTGGTCCAACGCATCGCGCTGGTGACCTCGGCCGGCAGCGCCGCCTATCAGGACTTCATGAAGCACCTGGAAGGCAACGAATACGGCTACCGGTTCCATGTGAAGCTGTTCCCAAGCACGGTGCAGGGCGACACCGCCGCACAGGAACTGCGGCGGGCCGTGACGTTGGTCGATCCCTCGCACTTTGATGCGGTGGTGCTGATCCGTGGCGGTGGCAGCAAGCTGGACCTGGAGCCCTTCAACGACCTGGACCTGTGCCGCATGCTGGCCCGGCTCCCCATCCCCGTGATGACGGGTATCGGACACGATGTGGACGTGAGCGTGGTGGACTTGATCGCCAGGAGCCCGCACAAGACCCCGACCGCCATCGCGGACCATTTGGTGGACAAGTGCGTCTTTTTCGAGACCGGCCTGAACGGGTTCCTCGTGAGCATCCAGCACGCCATGCAAGGACTGGTCGCCGGGAACCGGGAACTGCTTGCCCGCTACAAGGCCAACCTGGTGCAACAGCCTGCAGGCTTCTGCCGCTCGCGGCGGGGTGAGCTGCACAACGCAGCAAGCCAGTTCGGCCGCTTGTCCATCGCCTTGCTGCAAGGCTCAAGGCAGCTGATGCTTCAACATGTCAGCGACCTGGGCCGCCTGCCGCGGCAGAAGCTCGTTGAAGCAGAGCCCGCCCGCCTGCTGGAGATCCGCAACACACTGGAGCTGGTGGCCACCCGCAACCTGCAGCTGCTGCTCTCCCGCGTGCATGGCATGAACGACGCCGTGCGCCTGCTGGCCCCGGACAAGCTCCTGCAACGGGGCTTCAGCATCACCCGCAAGGATGGCATGGCCGTTCGCCATGCCGCCCACCTGAAACCCGGCGAGGAAGTGGTCACCGAATTCGCGACGGGCCGCACCTGGTCCACCATCAACCGTATCGATCCCCATGGCTGAGGAAAAACTGACCTACGAAAGCGCCTACGAGGAATTGGAAGGCATCATGGAAGCCCTGCAGAACGACGAGATCGGTGTGGATGAACTCACCGTGAAGGTGAAGCGCGCGGCCCTGCTGATCAAGTTCTGCAGTGACATGCTGCGCACCACCGAAGAGGAGGTGACGGCCGTGGTGAAGAAGTTGGGCTTGTAAGTCCCTGCGCGCGCAACACCCAAGTGCGCCGCTGCGAGGCCTTCTTCCCTGCAATATCCAAGGCTGCCGGTCGCACTGTCAGAAGCGCAGCGTGTACTGCAGCACCGGCAGCATCGCCAGCTGCGGAACGGTCTTGATGCTCTGGCTGCGGTCGTCGTAATAGTGGTACACCGTGGTCTGCGCGTTGAGCACGTTCTGCACATCGGCCTTGAACTCGTGGCTCACCTTGGGGCGTCCCACACGGTAGGACACGACAACATCGAGCTTGTGCACCGGTGCGCCCTTCACGCTCCACGCGGTTCCGGTCTCCTGCTGTTCACCCGCGGCGATGCTGGCCTCCAGGTCGATCGGCGTGCTGTACTGACCACCGACCACCGAGTAGCGGAAGCCCGTCAAGAGCACGCGGTCCCTGGTGGCCGGCCCCAGCTTCCATTCCTTCCCGGCCAGCGCATTGGCCACCAGGCCCATGTTGAAGCGGGAGTTGTACCAGACACCGTCCATCGGCTTGTAGCTGGCGTTCATCACGGAGCCGGTGATCATGAAGTGGTAGCCGCGCGTGAAGAACTTCTCCACGGAGGCCTCCAGCCCGTAGGTGTGGCCCACGCCCTTGTTCACCAGCGGACGCGTGGTGTACCAGCCGGCCCAGTTGCCCAGGCTGAACGAACTGGTGGGGTCGTTCTCCACGGGCGTGTCATACTGCTGCTGGTAGTAGGCCTCGGCCTTCAGCTGGATGTCCTCCGTGAGCTTGCGCTCGTATCCGAGCACGGCATGCGCCGCGCGGGTGAGGCCGAGGTCCTGGTTCGGTCGGTAGGCATTGCCTTGATCGTCCAGCGCTTCCACCTCGTAGGTCATGATGGCCTCCGTGCGGGAGTGCAGACCCACGCCCAGGGTGAAGGCTTGGTCGGGACGTTGCTGCCAGCGCAGGGCCGCACGCGGTTCCACGGCAGCGGCCCCGTTCAAGGTGTAGTGCAACAGGTGCACCCCGCTGGTCATGGACCATTGCTCGTTCCATCGCCACTTCCAGCTGGTGAAGGCCTGTACGGTGGTTGCGCGTCCGTCCGCATCCAGTTCGGTGACCATGCTGCCCAGGTCATTGTCCCATGCACTGTTCGATAGGCGGTAGCGTTCCGCGGAGACGATGATGCCTGAACGCAGCTTGTGCTTAGCGCTCAATTTGGTGTTCAGCGTGCTGCTGAAGCGGAGCGTCCACCGCGCCATTTCGCTGGTGAAGCGCGGCTCCAACGCACCTTCACCCGGGGAGGGAAGCTCCGAATAGTCGGTGCTGCTGCCGTTGCCGCTCATCGATCCCCGGTCCTTGCCAGAGCAACTGATCGCAATCCGGGCATTGCACCACAATGGCCCCCGTTCCGCCGGGACAGAGCAGCACTGAATCGGGGAAAGTCGCGGTCGGTTCGGGCACCTCCACCCAATAGATGCTGTCCTGTTGCATGAAGGTGAGCGTATCGGACGGACACGGGGTGTCGAAGATGTTGACGGTGAAGGTGAAGGTGTACCAACCCGTGCCCTGATCCGCGATCACCGCCCAGTTGTATGGATCACCCGGGAGAAGGAACGCCCCGCCCGGAAGCCCGAGGCTGTTGAACGCGATCTGCAGGTTCGACGGGATCGTGCCGGGCAGGCTGTCGATGTAGTACTGCACCTCCGCCGGTCCGATGATGCCGCTGCCCGGACAGCCCCCGAGCGTATCGCCGTCCAGGATACCGCCCCACGTATCGTAGAACGTGAACTCCACCCCGGTCACGTTCGGCAGCGGGTCGCTCGGGGTCACCGCCACATAGATCGTGGTCTCATCCAAGCAGCCGTTGGCACCCACCACGGTTACCACGTAGTTGCCATCAACCGTCGCCAGGATGCTGTCGTTCTGCACACTCATCCCTCCACCTTGCAAGGCCCATGTGACCACATCGCCCGGCTGCACTGTGGGGCACCACAACCACACGGTGGTGTCGCACAGGAAGAGCGGCTGTGGGAAGTCGGCGAAGAAGTTCACCCCTTGCCCATCGCTCACCGTGGCGTCGGGCGCAACGCTGATGTCCACGAAAACCGAATCGGTCACGGACCAGCAGTTATTGGCGCTGCTCAGCGTACACCAGTACCATCCTGTGCCGGTCACCGACATGAACGGTCCATTCGAACCATCGGACCACAGGATGTTCAGGCGTGGACCTTCGTTCGGCTGGCTGGGCATGAAGGCGTCGCTCCAGGCGAAAGGTGTGGTCAATTCAAGCACAACGGCATCACAGGCCATGATCGGATCGGGGCATGCAGGACCGTACATCCAGCGCTTGATGCAGAAGTCGAGCTCGGGCCTTGCGCAGGGGCCGCCGGGCCGGGCGAAGAAGTCGTAGGGCGCGCGACCCTCCACATAAGCCCTCGCCACAAAGCCATCGAAGAGCCCTATGCTGAAGTTGGCGGAGAAGGACCCGTACTCCGGATCGCCACAGAACGAACTGGTGCCGTTCACCCCCGTGAACGGGGACTCGCCCCAGGCCTGGCCATCGCTGGGGAAGACGAGCTGATCGGCATAGGAACCACAGAACACCAGGTCACCGCCGGGCAGCGCAGCTATGCGACCGGCCTGCTTGCCCGCCACCCCGCCGAACTGCTGCGCTTCGATGTACTGCAGGCCCGGGAACGTGTAGCGCGCGATGTACAGGTCCGGATCGCCAGTGGCCAGGAAGGTGCCTGATCCATAGAGCGCGGAGAGCGAACTCAGTCGGCACTGGAACTCGCCCAGCACGGCCACTTCACCGCCCTGCTGTACCAGCCCTTGGGCCCCGAGCATGTTGTCCGAGCCCAGCACTTGCGAACCCAGCAGTTCGCCTGTCGCATCCACATGAAGAAGGTAGCCGGCATGGTCCGCACCGCCCACGATCGTGTTCGGCACGTTATCCTCGAACGTCATGGTTCCTTGCAGGTCGCCGCACAGCAGCAGCGTTCCGCTGGATGTCAGTTGCATGTCGCGCACATGGTTGAACGAGGCGCCGCCGCACCGGCGGAACCACTGCTCCACCCCGTTCACATCGAACTTCACCAGGAAGGTGGCATTGAGCACCACGCCCGGGTGTTGCACGTCGAAAGTGACGGTATCGCTGTACTGGCCGCAGACGTAACTGTTACCCGCAGCATCGCTCACCACATCGATCGCACGGTCCACACGGCTGGCCGCCCCCTGCTGTAGCCAGAGCAAGGTGCCACTGGCATCGTAGCTCGCGATGAACACGTCGAAGCCCGGAAGTTGTGTGAGCGGATCGATGAGGCTGGTGATGGGGAGCCCATCGAAAAGCGCAGTGCCCTTGAACTCACCGGCCACGATCGCATTCCCGTTGCCGGCCAAGGTGATGCCATACGGTCGGTCCGCCCAGGTGTCGCTACCACCCTGCCGCACCCATTGGAGCGTCCCGCTGGAGGCATCGAGCTTCGCCACGAAGGCGTCAACCGTTCCTCCGGAAGAGGTGATGCTGGTGCCGAAGGCGTTCGCCGTTGCCGTGAACTCACCGGCCACCGCTACATTCCCGTTCGCATCCACGTCCAGTGTGATCGCACGGTCCGTGCCGGGGCCTCCCACCTTCACCATCCAGACCAAGGCTCCCAAGGCATCGAGCCGCGCCACGAAACCGTCCACGCTGCCCGCAGAGAGCAAGGTGGTTCCGTCGAAGGTGAGGCTGTTGCTGAACTCGCCGACCACGAACACGTTCCCCGCTGCATCCACCTGCACGTCGGCCACATGATCGGCACCCAGGCCACCCATGTCCTTGGCCCAATGAGGCTGGGCATGAAGCGCCACGGAGGCGACCACGGCAGCTAGCGCTGAACAGGAACGGTGCATTCAGAGCAAGATAGCGCCCCACGGCGGACAATGGTCCATCCGCGCAGCGAACTACCCACAACTGGGGGTGCATGATACGTTCAGTTCTCGATCTCCCTGTTCGCCTCGTGAACTGTCAGATCATCCGTCCGCACCCTTCTAATCAGCCGTTCCGTCACGAACACTTCCCTTCACGCTGCCAGCCTGACCTGCATCAGGCCTTTCACCCGGATCGGACCCTACCTTGATGCTTCGGCGACACGCCAACCGTTCTAATACGAACCGATCATGGACCTGAACAAATTCACCATCCGCTCCCAGCAAGCCATCCAACAGGCACAGACCATTGCCAGCGGGCATGGGCAGCAGATGCTGGAGAACGGCCACCTGCTCAAGGGCATCCTTGAAGTGGATGCCGACGTGACGCCCTTCCTGCTGAAGAAGCTCAACGTGAACCTGCCGGCGATGACGCAGGCCCTGGACCGCATCGTGAAGGGCTATCCCAAGGTGAGCGGTGGGCAGATCAGCCTATCGCGCCACGCGAACGAAGCGCTCATCAAGGCGCAAGCCTCGATGAAGGAGTTCGGTGACGAGTTCGCCAGCGTGGAACACATGCTCATCGGCATCCTTGAGAGCGGCGACTCGATCGCGCAACTGTTGAAGGACAATGGCGTCACCCGCAAGGACCTGGTGGCCGCCATCAAGGACCTGCGCAAGGGTTCCACCGTCACCAGCCAGAGCCAGGAGGAGACCTACAACGCACTGAACAAGTACGCGAAGAACCTCAACCAGCTCGCCAAGGACAACAAGCTCGATCCCGTGATCGGGCGCGATGAGGAGATCCGCCGCGTGCTGCAGATCCTCAGCCGCCGCACCAAGAACAACCCGATCCTCATCGGTGAGCCCGGCGTGGGCAAGACCGCCATCGCCGAAGGGATCGCGCAGCGCATCGTGAGCGGCGACATCCCGGAGGACCTCGCCAACAAGCAGGTCTTCAGCCTCGATATGGGCGCGTTGATCGCCGGAGCGAAGTACAAGGGCGAGTTCGAGGAGCGTCTGAAATCGGTGGTGAAGGAAGTGATCAGTGCCGAGGGGAACATCGTCCTCTTCATCGACGAGATCCACACCTTGGTGGGAGCGGGCGGAGGCGATGGCGCCATGGACGCCGCCAACATCCTGAAGCCCGCCCTGGCCCGCGGCGAACTGCGCGCCATCGGTGCCACTACATTGAACGAGTACCAGAAGTACTTCGAGAAGGACAAGGCCCTCGAACGTCGCTTCCAGAAGGTGATGGTGGAGGAGCCCAACCGCGAGGATGCCATCAGCATCCTGCGCGGGCTGAAGGAGAAGTACGAGAGCCACCACAAAGTGCTCATCAAGGACGCCGCCATCATTGCCGCCGTGGAGCTCAGTACGCGCTACATCGCTGACCGTTTCCTGCCGGACAAGGCCATCGACCTGATCGACGAGGCTGCCAGCAAGCTGCGCATGGAGATCAACTCCAAGCCCGAGGAGCTCGACGAGATCGACCGCCGCATCATGCAACTGGAGATCGAGCGCGAGGCCATCAAGCGCGAGAACGATGAGGCCAAGCTTGCTGAACTGAACAAGGAGATCGCCGAGCTGGGCGGAACCCGCGATGGCTTCAAGGCCCGCTGGGAGAGCGAACGCGCCTTGGTGGAACGCATCAACAGCGCCAAGGACAAGATCGAGGACCTGAAGCACCAGGCGGCCCAATACGAACGCGAGGGTGACTTCGGAAAAGTGGCGGAGATCCGGTACGGCCGCATCCAGGAGACCGAGAAGGAACTGCTCGCGGCGAAGGATGAGCTGCTGCTAATGCAGGCCGATAGCAAGATGATCAAGGAGGAGGTGGACGTGGAGGAGATCGCTGCCGTGGTGAGCCGCTGGACCGGCGTGCCAGTGACCCGCATGCTCGAAGCCGAACGCGTGAAGCTCCTGAAGCTGGAGGACGAACTCCACAAACGCGTCATCGGCCAGAACGAGGCCGTGCATGCCGTGGCCGACGCCGTACGCCGCAGCCGCGCAGGAATGGGCGATGAGAAACGCCCCATCGGTTCCTTCATCTTCCTGGGCACCACCGGCGTGGGCAAGACCGAACTGGCCAAGGCGCTCAGCGAGGTCCTCTTCAACGACGAGAACGCCATGACACGGATCGACATGAGCGAGTACCAGGAACGCCACAGCGTAAGCCGCTTGGTGGGTGCGCCTCCGGGCTACGTGGGTTACGACGAGGGCGGCCAGCTCACCGAGGCCGTTTGCCGCAAGCCCTACAGCGTGGTGCTGCTCGACGAGATCGAGAAGGCCCACCCCGACGTGTGGAACATCCTCCTGCAAGTGCTGGACGATGGCCGCCTCACCGACAACAAGGGCCGCGTGGTGAACTTCAAGAACACCATCGTGATCATGACCAGCAACATCGGATCGCACATCATCCAGGAGAACTTCGAAGACCTCGAGAAGAAGGACGTGGAGGCCGTGGTGGAGAAGACCCAGCGCGAGGTGATGGACCTGCTGCGCAAGACCGTACGCCCCGAGTTCCTGAACCGCGTGGACGAGCTGATCATGTTCCGCCCGCTGAGCCAGGCCGACGTGCGCGCCATTGTGAAGCTGCAACTGAACATGCTCATGAGCAAGCTCGAGGAGAAGGACATTCACCTGATCCCCAGCGAAGAGCTCATCGCACACATCTCCAGCACCGGCTTCGATCCGCAGTTCGGTGCGCGTCCCATCAAGCGCATGATCCAGAAGGAACTGCTCAACGAGCTCAGCAAGCAGATCATCGCCGGCACGCTCGAGACCGGCAAGCCGCAGGTGATCGATGTGTTCGATGAACCGCCTTCGCCAAGCGGCTACGGCGGTGGAACGAAGATCGTGCTGCGGAAGCCGATCGATGAGCAGGAGAAGAACGGGAAGGGGGCATCGAAACCGAAGAAGGCGAAGGCTGGGGCGTAAGGATCGTGGGCGAGGCCCCGCCCTCTGACAGACCATCAACGGGCTGCGCCCGGTCGCGCTTCTTGAAAGTGGGCGGGGCCGGCTGCTTTGCAGTCGTTTTTCACCTGGCCAGCATCAACTGTGCTTCGAGGTCCACTCCTATCGTCGGGGTCTCCTAGCTGCTCGTGGCTGCAAGGCCCTGCCTGCGCCGGGCTGCCGATGAGCCCCCTCACGCGGCTGCGCTAACCCATTGAAAACACAGTTGACGGGTACGAAGCAACACTTCTGAAACTATCCTATCCACATCAGAAATGACAATACTTCATGCCCGGTTAGATTTGTTCCACACCAAGCAACACACCTTCTTGCCGCTTCTTGCATGTCGAACAGGAACCTCCTAATCCAGCTACTATCATACATCGAGGAGCAAGCAAAGGTTATCGACCCGCGTTCATTCCGGCTTTCCAACAACAAGGGATTCCTCAAACGGCGTTCAAGCCTAGTAAGTTTGCCTGGTGTCGAGTTCGACCTAAGCGTTGAAGGAGACCATCTCTGGCTGCGTGTGCAGCGATTACAGGCGACAAAGCCACCGGCGCCTAACGAACTTTTGAATGGCATCGTTCGGGTCAGTGATCACCCGAAGGGAGCCAAGCCATCCATCGACGAAACAGCATTCCGCGATCGTCTCGCGCTGTCTGCTTCAAGCGACCAACCGAATCATCCCTCCAACCTTGTTGGAGTTGACCGCGATCTTATCGAGGGATCCCTGGAGGAATATGCCAACCTCTGGGAGGCCTGGGCTGAAGGAGAAAAGCCCCGTCGAGAAAGTATAGATCTCTACGGTGAACTTTTCGCCATCAAACACCAGCTCGAAGCGGAGGAGACCTCAAACCCTATTGAGCTCGTTTGGGGCATTGGTATCGCTACTTGGAAGTTGAAGTGGCAGGAGGCGCCAGAAAGATCCTCAGAGGTTGACTTCGAGTATCCCTTGTTAACGCAGCAAATGGAGGTCGGACTGGACGAGGCCTCCATGGCCTTGTTCCTTAGACCACGCACTATCGATACACGCTACGAGGGCGATGTGTTCGCTGTCTGCCTTGGGCGCAACGCCGCTGATGTTGAGCGGGCAGCCCGTGAGCAGCTCGGTCGTCTCGAACAACGCTCTGTAACGCCATTCGATCCAGGTTCATATAGCGACGTACTTAGGCTCGCTGCGAGTAATCTGGATAGCCAGGGAGTGTATCGTCCGCTAACTGAGAGCAACAGCTCCGTTCCGCCACCAGGCGAGAACCTGGTGGTCACGGATGCATGGGCGCTGTTCATTCGGCCGCGTTCAAATAACTACCTCATAGAAGATCTCCATCGTCTGAAGCAGCGTCTCGATGAAGGTTGCGATATTCCAATAGGTCCTTCCGCACTGGTGACATTGCCATCAGACGAACCAGTTCCATTCGCCAGCATCCAGTTTCGAGGGATGTCCGGGCGAGGTAGTGGTGGAGGCGCCGGAGAAGTGAGGGAGCTGTATTTCCCGCTCGCCTACAACCAAGAGCAGGTGACCATAGTTCAGCAGCTGGAACAGTCCGAAGGCGTGGTTGTGCAGGGTCCACCTGGGACAGGCAAGACCCACACTATCGCCAACATCATTTGCCATTATCTGGCTACGGGGCGTCGGGTTCTTGTCACTTCGAAAGGTGAGCCCGCCTTGGAAGTTCTGCAAGACAAGATCCCACAAGAAGTCCGGGCGCTCACGGTAGCATTGCTTACCAGTGATCGGGAAAGTCTGCGTCAATTCGAAAGCTCGATCAATACGATACAAGCGAAAGTATCCCAACTCAATCAGGAACTGACAGTTCGCGACATTGAACGTTACAAAGGGCAAATTGACCGTGCTCATGCCGAACTGGCTGCGATAGACCGAAGAGTGGACGACATCGCCATATCCCAGCTTTCTGAGATTGAAATCGATGGTCAAGTGATGCGAGCGCGAGACCTCGCTGAACTGGTGATGAACGGCGAACGTGAATACGGCTGGTTTGACGATGTGCTTTCCCTTGCTACGGACAATGCCCCACCTCTCTCCGACGATGAATCTGGGCATTTAAGGGAGATCAGACGCATCCTCGGGGATGATCTGGCATACGTTGATGCGCGCATTCCCGCTTCGGAAGACCTGTTGAATCCGTCCGACATGGCGCTCCTGCATTGTGCCTTGTTAGGCATTGAAGATATCGACCAGCAGATCGCCGAAGGCAGGCTGCTCCCTTTGCGGGCGACAACTCCTGTGGTACTTGACGCAACTCGCCAACTGCTCGAGACCATCGATTCAGCACAGAGCCTGCTTAACGAGATAGATGAACTCGGCGAATCCTGGGCCTATCAACTGCGCATCAATTGCAGGATGGCATCTCTTCAGTCGGAGCGAACCGCACTGGAATCGTTGTTTGAGGAAATGTCCACGCTGACCGAAGCGCGAGCCAGCTTCCTCCAAAGGCCTGTGGAGGTTCCGCCTGATGCATTGTCGTTGAGCAAAGTGCGCGAGTCGGTGCAGCGCGGTGCAGACACTGGGAAACCGTTCGGTTTCATGTCATTCGGAACCGGCGAAGTAAAGGATGCTTTAGGAAAAGTGAAGGTGGCGGGATTGCCACCCAAGACCCAAGATGACTGGTGTCATGTTCTCAGCTTCTTGGACCTTAACATCCGGACGATATCGTTCGTCGCTCGTTGGAATGAATTCGCGCCGGTGCTTGCAGCTCCAACACTCAATGGAGGTATAAGCGAATTACGCCGCATCGAAATGGTCGCCTCTATTGCGGCCAAGGCTCATCATCTGGCAACACATTACGACGTCCTTCTCATCAGCAGGTCGAAAGAAGTGTTCGTGGAGATCCCGTTGAGTCATCTTCAGGGTAGAACTGAGGAGCTCGCCAGCCTCCGCAGACAACTTATCGCGCACTTGACGAAGGCAGACCTTGCGAGGGCTGCAACACAATTAGCAACCCTGAAATCCAAGCTTGCAGGTTCATCAGGTCCAGTATCAAAGGCGCTGATAGAGTTCGTCGATGAGGTCCTTGGCCAACAGGGCATCAGTCCCGAACGCATTGCGGCCGACTACGCAACCCTCCTCGTTGAGCTTCGCCGTATTCAAGGCTTGAGTCCTGAGCTTGCCCTTGTCCGTGAGGCATCAACTCGGATGGCACGCGCCGGTGCGCCCAAGCTCGCCGGCAGAGTGCGATCGATCACAGTGCCCAATAGCGGCGAGGATACGGTTCTGCCTGTGACCTGGCGCCGCGCTTGGACCTGGGCTCGCGTTAAAAGTCACCTTGAACATATCGAGGCGCGTGCGGAACTGATCACCCTATCCGCTCGCCGACGAGACCTGGAGCAGGGTCTTTCGAAGCTGTACAAACAACTGGTTGCCGAGGCCGCATGGTTGGAAACCAAGCGAAATGCTTCGCCGCGAGTACTTCAAGCTCTACAGGGCTATGCCACCGCGATCCGAAGGATCGGAATGGGAACAGGCTCCAATGCTACTCGCTATCGGCGCGATGCACGCCACCATATGACCAGTGCTGCCGGTGCAGTGCCCTGCTGGATAATGAGCCATGCAAAGGTATCGGAATCGATGCCTGCTGACATCGGCAGCTTCGACCTTGTGATCGTGGACGAAGCAAGCCAGTCCGATCTATGGGCATTGCCAGCCGTCCTGCGGGGCAAGAAGATCCTCGTCGTTGGCGATGATAAACAGGTATCACCAGACGGTGGCTTCATCGCGGCGCAGCGCATCCAAGAACTCCGGGACCGCTTCCTGGCAGATCAGCCATTCAAAGAGGAAATGACACCAGAGAAGTCGCTATATGACCTGGCGGCCCGGGTTTTCGCGGCACATCAAGTTATGTTACGGGAGCATTTTCGATGTGTACCACCCATCATTGCCTACTCAAATCGCACGTTCTACAAGGGAGTCATTCAACCTTTGAGAATTCCGAAGAGCACAGAGCGTATCAACCCACCATTGGTCGATGTCTACGTGGAAGGCGGGCTGCGTGACAGACGGAACTGTAATCGCGCAGAGGCGGAGTATATTGCCAATGAGACCGCCGCGCTGCTTGCCGATGAACGATTCGCAGGACGCACGATCGGCGTCGTGTCTCTGCTCGGCATGGAACAGGTCAAGCTCATTGATATGCTGGTTCGTACTCAGTCCAATGCAACAGATCTGCGACAACGAAAATTCGAATGTGGCGATGCCCGGACCTTCCAGGGAAGTGAGCGCGACATTATGTTCCTGTCGATGGTCGTTGACCCGAACAACGCCAAGGCGCTCTCAGGAAATATGTTTGAACAGCGTTTCAACGTTGCTGCGAGCCGTGCGCGTGACCGCATGTACCTGATCCGGTCCGTGACGGACCAGCACCTATCAGACAAAGACCTACGGAGATCATTGCTAGGGCATTTCGACAAACCCATCGTCTCTGACAAGACGGAATCCGAAGTCCTCATCGATCGCTGCGAATCAGGATTCGAGAGGCAAGTGTATTCAGCGCTTGTGGAACGGGGCTATCGGGTCGTCCCACAAGTACGAGCCGGGGCTTACAGAATCGACATGGTCGTCGAAGGCGCTAGCGATGTGCGCTTAGCCATCGAGTGTGATGGGGATGAGTTCCATGGCCCCGACCGATGGCCGCACGACATGGCACGACAAAGGGTTCTGGAGCGCGCTGGCTGGACTTTCTGGCGATGCTTTGCTTCTACATGGCAACTGCGTAGAGAGGATGTGACCGAAGAACTTGTCGAACGACTGACCTCAATGGGCATAGAACCGATCGGCGCTTTGGAGCGCGTGCCGCAGCTAGTGGAAAAACGTCATTTCAAGGTCGTTTCCAATGACTTCCCTGGAGAAGATCGCGAAGCGGACCATGAACCAAACCAATAGGTTCCGGAGCACGGATGCATGGCCGCAGTAAGCCCAGCGTGAAGTGATGGACCTGATGCGCAAGATCGTGCGCCGCGCCGTCGCCGGAGCGCTTTGGCGCAGGCGGCCCGAGTTCCTCAACCGCGTGGACGAGCTGATCATGTTCCGCCCGCTGAGCCAACGGAACGCGCTTGGACCTAACATTCAGCTGCGCGGTATCGATCCGCTTGGTGAACAAACGCGACTAAGATCTCCTTACCGATCTGCTTCCGAGCTGGTGAGCGCCTTCCAGCCCTGATCGACCGCGACCATATCTACTTCAGCGATCACACCGCCGACGCAGGCAAGCCGGTCAACGCCCCCTACAACCCCTTCATGGCGGCGTGGTTCAAGTACCGGTGAGGGATCTTCCACTGCGCGACTGACGCGCATCGCTCCCTCCATAGGAAGAAAGGCCGTACCGCGCAAGGGGTGCGGCCTTCTCCTTTTCAGCGATCGTGGGATCGATCGTGCATAACGCCTTCCGCACCCGCGTGCCACGCATGTGCCGACCGTCTACTTTGCTCCCGGCAAGAATTCGGAGACCATGCCTTACATCCCCCAGCTCGACGACCTCACCAGCACCCTGCGCCGCACCCGCGCCCGCCTGCTCGCCCCCATCGACTTCCGCCAGCACCAGCTCCCCACGGACCCCGAGGTCTTCGTGGAAGACGTGCTCAACTACATGCTTGATGAATGGTCCAGTGACCTGCGCAGCGAAGGCCATGTGTTGGAGGAGGACACCGCGTGGAAGAACACCCTGAACCACTACCCGCGCTACGTGCTGCGGATGGCTGGAGGCACCACGTACCAGTTGCACTTCACCGGGCACTACCCCGAGACCTTGTTCCTCAACCTCTCCAAGGGCTTCCGCAATGCGAACCAGTTCAGCGACGCGAAGCATGCCCAGTTGCAGCTGCCCATGAGCCCCGATCCGCAGGTGCTGCTCAACGGTCTGTTCGACGGCTTGAAGCGCTACAACGCCTCCTGATCATCGGATCACCACCTCGAATAACTTAGGGCTGCCGTCGGACCACCGAACGATGCGTACCCTTTACATCACCCGCCACGCCAAGAGCAACTGGAGCGATCCGCAGCTCGACGACTTCCACCGCGGACTGAACGAGCGCGGGTTGCGCGATGCCCCCTTCATGGCCAGCGCCTTCGCCCAGCGAAACGAGCCTGTGGACCTGCTGGTGAGCAGCACCGCCGTGAGGGCGCTGATGACGGCCCGTCACTTCGCGATGGCCCTGGGACGCGACAAGGATGCCATCGTGGAGGAACGCGCCCTTTACCTCGCTGACCTACCCAGCCTCATCAAACGGGTGAACACGCTCCCTGATGCAGCGGAGCGCGTCATGCTCTTCGGTCACAACCCCGGGCTCAGTGACCTGGTGGAACACCTCGGCGACGCGGACCTCGGAGAACTGCCCACCTGTGCCATCGTGCGCCTCGACCTGTTGATCGGCTCCTGGTCCGAAGCTTCCATGGGCCTGGCGTCCGTGGTGTGGCACGACCACCCGAAGCTGCATCCCGGCATGCACTGATCAGCGCACCCGCTCGCGGTAGATCGTCCGTTTCTGCAACGAACCCTGTGGGCGCTGGATGTAGTACACCTCGCCATTGAACACCTGCACCTTCTCCGGATAGCGGTATTGCAATCGCGTAATGGCACCCGGCGCTCCGGTGTGCGGGTCCACACGCTGCAGCCAGCCCTGCCCGAAACGCTGGTACTCGGCATAGATGTCCCCCGTTCGTGCGTCCTGCAGCAACCGGCCCTTCCAATCGCGGCCCTGCTTCGAGAGGTGATGCGCGAGGGGTGCCTCACCCACCGGCCGGAACGCCAGGTCGTATTTGCGCAACCTGTTGCGGTAATGGTCGAACACCAGCACCGTATCACCGACCACGAACAGCGGGGCGTACACCGGCCTGAACCAGATGTTGCGATCGAAGCCGGACATATAGCCTGCGACCACCTGCTTGTCCAACTTCAGTTCCCGCGCCAGGTCCATGGCGATCACCTTGTCCCTTCCGCTCATGTACTTGTACTCACTGCGGAACAGCTCCATCATGAGCGGGTCCACGACGGAGGCGACGAGCGCTGTGGAATCCAGGGCAGGCGCAAGGCCCACATGGTCCACCTGCGGCAGGATGTCATCCTTGCGTGAACCCAGCACCCATTGGGGGATCGAGTCCGTCCAGGGCAGCACCGCGCGTTCCAACTGCTCCAGCGGGAAGGGTGACAGCAGCAGGTCCTCGGCCACGCGGGTCACGCCATAGGCCAGCCGGGTTCCACGCACGATCGGCATGCCGCGGAGGTCATGGTACAGGCCGAGCACATCCTCATTCAACGGTACGGAGGCCTGCTCCACCAATTGGGTGTCGAGCAGCACCAGCCGCACATCGCGCAGGATCTCGAGCCCCTGCTCCGCCTCGCTCCGCACCATCCGCGGATGCTCGTAGGCCAGCACCCACAGACCCTCCGTATTGATGAACAGGTCGGCCGCGTGCAGGTCCTTTCGCTGGTAGATCACCTCGGGCTTCGGTCGGCGCACCTCGGCCGGATCCAACAGGATGGTGCGTGCCCCAAGCCAGATCACCCACCGCCCATCCGTGAGGCTCTGCGATCCCTTGAAGACGATGCGCTGGGTGCGGTAGGCCACATGCGTTACCTCCAGCATGGCTTCCGCATTCCGTACACTGATGGTGAACCGACCCTCTGCATCCGTGACCACGGAGATGCCCTCTCCCACCCAGCCCAGCTGCGCCTCGTCCACAGCGCGACCATCGGCGCTGTCCAGCACAACGCCGCGCACCGTGCCCGACTGGGCCGAGCCCATCAGCGCCGACAGCACGAGCAGCAGGATGCACAACGAACGCCCCATGTCCTTCGTTCCTTACCTAAGATACCGGACCACCCTTGATCGCATGATCGCGTTGCAAGGATAGGTGGATGACCAACAGGCAACGGCACATGATCGCACACGGCACCGACCTCTACGCGCTGCTCGGCATAACGCAGGAGTGCAGCACAACGGACATCAAGCGCGCGTTCCGCGCCAAGGCGATGCGTCATCACCCGGACCGTGATCCCACGCCCCGCGCGGTGGAGCACTTCAGGGCGGTGCGCATGGCCTATGAAACGCTGGGTGATCCCCTGCGACGGGCCGCTTACGATTCCAGGAACAGGCGACCGCATGGCAACGGGGCCGCGCCGCAACCTCCCCCCAGGACCTCGTGCATGCGACGCAGCACCTTGACCGACCGGCCTGCCACGCGCACAGAGCGGCGGATCTTCCGCGGGCTGCATGCCACGGGCCTTTGTTTCGGGCTTGCGCTCGTGGGGGGCATCTGTGCCTTGATCACCTTCCAGGACCGCAGCCTGTTCAACCTGCTGCTCACCCTCCCCGGACTGCTCATCCTGCCGGACAGCTTGGAGGGGCTGCGCCAATGAACGACGAAGGCCGGCGATCCGGCCCTCGTGATGCGATCTTCAGCACGGTGCTCAATGCACCGGCACCAACCAATCGAAGGTGTCCGCCACCCGACCACGACGGATATCATCGAGCCGCTTGCCCAGGAAGTTCGAATACTCACGGTTCTCCAAGGCAGGAAGCAGGAACTCATCGCCATCGAAGGCCACGCTCTTGATGTGCGCGATGGTGGCCGCCGTGCCTGCACCGAAGGCCTCCAGCATCGTGCCGTTCCGCAGTGCCTTCACCACCTCGTCCACCGTCACCTGCCGCACCTCGAGCTTCACGCCTTCGGCTTCCGCGATGCGGATGATGCTGTCGCGGGTGATGCCATGCAGGATGTTGCCATCGGTCTCCGGCGTCACCAGCGTATCGCCGATGCGGAAGAACACGTTCATGGTACCGCTCTCCTCGATGTTCTTGTGGGTGAGGCCGTCGGTCCAGATCAGCTGGTGGTACCCCTGGTCCTGTCCGATCTTGGCGGGATAGAGGCCACCGGCATAGTTGCCTCCGCACTTCGCTTCGCCCGTTCCACCGGGGAAGGCACGGCTGTACTCCGTCTCGATCTTCACACGCACCGGCTCGCTATAATAGCCGCGCACCGGGCAGGTGAAGATGATGAAGCGGTAGCCATCGCTGGGCCGCACACCGATGTACTCATCGCTGGCGTACATGAAGGGACGGATGTACAAGGCCGCCTCATCGCCACCGGGGATCCAGTTGCGGTCCAGCTTCACCAGCTCCACCAAGGCATCCAGGAAGAGGTCCTCGGGGATCGCGGGCATGCACATGCGGTGCGCGCTGCGGTTCATCCGCGCGATGTTCGCCTTGGGACGGAAGAGGTTCACACCGCCATCGGTCGTGCGGTATGCCTTCATGCCTTCAAAGATGGTCTGCGCATAATGAAGCACCAGGCACGCCGGGCTCATTTGCAGATCGGCGAAGGTTTCTATGTGCGGCTTGTGCCATGCACCGTCCGCGTAATCCATCACGAACATGTGGTCACTGAAGACCCTTCCGAACTTGATGTTGTCCAGGTCGGTCTCCGTAAGCCGGGAACGCTTGGTCTCTTCGATCGCTATCTTTTGCCCGGTCGTGAACATCTCGGGAGGTGTTGCTGATGTGGACAAATGTAACCAATGCCTTCACCGGCCGACCCCGACAGAACACATGAAGTCCTGCTGTTCCCCGCTTAACCACCGCTGCTTGTGAAGGCAGGTCGGCCCCGTGATCTCCAGGAGGTGCTGCACAGCACCTGGGGCTTTTCGGCGTTCCGGCCCGTGCAGGAACAGGTCATCGCGCACGTCATGGCCGGGCGTGACACCCTTGCGCTGCTACCCACTGGAGGCGGAAAAAGCCTGTGTTTCCAAGTGCCGGGCCTCGCCATGGGCGGGCTCTGCCTGGTGATCTCGCCCCTCGTCGCCCTGATGCGCGACCAGGTCCAGGCCCTGCGCGCCAGGGGTGTGCGGGCCCGGGCGCTCACCTCCGACATGAGCCGCCAGGAGATCGACATCACCCTGGACAACGCGGCCCTCGGCAAGGTCGACTTCCTCTACGTGGCCCCCGAACGGCTGGGCTCCGAGCTCTTCGCGGCGCGTCTCCACCGACTGCCCATCACCCTCATCGCGGTGGACGAGGCGCACTGCATCAGCCAATGGGGCTACGACTTCCGTCCGGCGTACCAGCGCATCGCCGAGGTGCGGGCCGGCTTCCCCACCGTGCCGGTGATCGCGCTGACCGCCTCGGCCACACCGGCGGTGGCGGAGGACATCATGGCCAAGCTGAAGTTCCGCGCACCCAACATGGTGCACGGTTCCTTCCACCGGCCGGAGCTCGTTCTCTGGGTGTACCGGACCGAGGACCGCATCGGTCGGCTGCTCCGCATCTGCGCCAAAGCGGAAGGGGCAGGCATCGTGTACATGCGCGATCGTCGCGGGACGGTGCGCATCGCCCAGGCCCTGCAACGGGAAGGGATCTCCGCTGAAGCCTACCATGCCGGCCTTTCCTTCGCGGAGCGTGACCGCGTGCAACAGGCCTGGATGCAAGGGGCCTTGCGGGTGGTGGTGGCCACCAACGCCTTCGGCATGGGCATCGACAAGCCCGACGTGCGCCTGGTGGTGCACCTTGAGCCGCCACCCGATCTGGAGAGCTACTACCAGGAGGCCGGACGCGCCGGGCGCGATGGGCAACGCTCCTTCGCCATCCTCCTGACCCACCCCGGTGATGCTGAACGCATCCGCGACAAGGTGCTCGCCTCCTTTCCCCGCATCGAAGAAGTGCGCCTTGTGTACCAGGCCTTCGCCGACATGCACCGCATCGCCTTGGGGGCGGGTGCCTTGGAACAGTACTCCATCGACCTGCGCGGCATCGCCGCACGCACAGGCCTCACGCCCGCAACGGTCTCCCATGCCTTCAAGGCCCTGGAGCTCGATGGTGCACTGGTGCTCAGCGAAGGTGCCCGCAGCCCCTCGCGCCTGTTCATCACCGCAGGGCATGCCGCCATCAACCGGTTGCGGATGGAGGACCAGCGGCTGGGGCCCTTGATGGAATGTGTGCTCCGGCTCTATGGCGGATTGTTCGAGGAGGCCGGGATCATCGAGGAGGAACGCATCGCACCGTTGATCCAATGGAGCACCAACAAGGTGGTGAAGGGACTTCAGGAAATGGAAGGGTTGAACCTGGTGAGCTATCGCCGCCGGTCGGATGAACCGCTGGCAACACTCCTTGTTCCGCGCCGTGATGCACAGCTGCTCATGCTTGAACGCGAGTCGCTCACCGCCCGGAAGGAACGCGCCATGACGCGACTGGACGCCGTGCTGAACTACGCTTTCGGCCCCGTCGATTGCCGGTCGCGCGTGCTGCTCGCCTACTTCGGCGAACCGCTCACCAAGGATTGCGGCACCTGCGACCGATGTAAGGCAAGGGCACGTGACGAAGCGCTTCCTCCCGGTGTCATTGACCAGGAGGCGATGTTGCGCGAGCGATGGCGGATCGACGAGGACGGCGATCGCATCCCATGACCAGGCCGGACCGTTCCTTCTATCTGGACCCGGACGTGGTGAAGGTGGCGCGTGCCCTCATCGGCAAGGTGGTCACGACGGACTTCGACGGCTTGCGTACGGCTGCGGTGATCACCGGTACCGAAGCCTGCGCCGGTGTGAACGACCGTGCCTCGCATGCCTTCGGAGGGCGACGCACTGCCCGAACAGAGGTGATGTTCGCCAAGGGAGGCACCGCCTACGTTTATTTGTGCTACGGGATCCATCACCTCTTCAACGTGGTCACCAACACCATCAACATCCCCCATGCCGCGCTGATCCGTGAGGGCTTACCCCTGGAAGGACATGCGGTGATGGAACAACGACCGGGTCGTACGGTGCACGCGCTGGGCGGGCCGGGCGTGTTCGCCAAGGCGTTGGGCATCGAGGTGCGCCACACCGGCACGGACCTGATGCGCGGCCCCATCACCATCGAGGACCGTGAGCTACCCATCGACCCGGCCAACAACCGCATCGCACCCCGCATCGGTGCCGACTATGCCGGCCCTGACGCGTTGCTTCCTTATCGTTTCATCCTGGACGCCTCCCTGCTGCCATGAAGCAACGCATCGTGTTCATGGGTACCCCTGCCTTCGCGGCGGCATCACTTGATGCCCTGGTGGCCGCCGGCTTGGACGTGGCCGCCGTGGTCACCGCGCCGGACCGACCGGCAGGTCGCGGACTGCAGCTCAAGGCTTCGGCCGTAAAGGAACGCGCATTGGCGCTCGGCATCCCCGTGCTTCAACCGGAGAAACTGCGGGACCCGGTGTTCCTTGATGCGCTGGACGCGACCGGTGCGCAACTTTACGTGGTGGTGGCCTTCCGCATGTTGCCTGAAGTGGTGTGGTGCCGGCCCATGTTGGGCACCATCAACCTTCACGCTTCGCTCCTGCCCGACCTCCGTGGTGCCGCGCCCATCAACTGGGCGATCATGAACGGCTTCGCCAGGACCGGGCTCACCACCTTCTTCATCCGCCACCAGATCGACACCGGCGACCTGATCGACAGTGCAGCACTGAGCATCGGGCCTGACGAGACCGCGGGTGAACTGCATGACCGAATGATGGCACTGGGTGGCGAGCTGCTCACAAGCACCGTGCATGACATCTTCGCCGGCAGGGCCGAACGGACACCGCAGAAGGCCAACGGCACCGCCAAGCTGCACGAGGCCCCGAAGCTCACTCCTGCCCTTGCCCGCATCGAGTGGTCCAGGACCGCGCAACAGGTGCACGATCACGTTCGCGGACTCTCCCCCTTCCCGGGTGCCTGGTCCCAGTTGATCATCGATGAAAAGCCACCGGTCCATTTCAAGGTACTGCGCACGGCCATGGGCGATCACCATAACGGGGTCGCCGGTTCGGTGCGCATCGATGGCGCGCGGATCCACGTTCACTGTGGCAGTGGACAGGTGGAGCTCCTCGAGGTGCAACCCGAAGGCAAACGGCGCATGCCCGTGGGTGAACTGCTGCGGGGGCTGCGCTTCGAGCGTTCGTTGCGCATCACATAGACGTACGGCATGATCATTTCATGGCGCGGCGCGGCGGAACAATGGCCGTACCTCCGGTCGATCATCCGGGTCGATGCGGCGGAGGATCCATCCGCATAGCCGTTGACCCAACAGTTTTTGAAAAGTGGTCCGGTGCGTATTTCTGAAACCCTTGCTGGGGGCGGGCTACAGGCGCACTTATGAACAAAACCCCTGTTTTTTCAACATTTTCAGGAGATACCGTCTGAAACCCTTGACAACACAGGGTGTGCGGATACATTTGTCCCGAGTTCATTAACCACAACAACTCAAAACCTACTACGAACATGGGACTGAACAAAGCTGAACTGATCGAAGGGATCGCCGCTGAAGCGAAGATCTCCAAGGCCGACGCCAAGCGCGCGCTCGACGCCTTCGTGAACAACACCACCAAGGCCCTGAAGAAAGGCGAGCGCGTTGCGCTCGTGGGCTTCGGCACCTTCAGCATCACCAAGCGTGCTGCTCGCAAAGGACGTAACCCCCAGACCGGCAAAGAGATCAAGATCGCTGCCAAGAAGGTGGTGAAGTTCAAGGCCGGTGCCGATCTCTCCACCAAGGTGAAGTAAGCATCGTTCGCAAGAACATCGGAAGGTCCCTCGCAAGAGGGACCTTCCTGCTTTCACCCCACCCCTCCAACGATGACCGACCAACAGCTCTACGACAGGCTCGCGGAGTTCATCTCAGACAACAAGCGTTCGCTCTTCGATCGCCTCGCACCCGAACGCACGCGCCACGTCACCGCCGTGCTCGAGGACATCTACCAACCGCACAATGCCAGTGCCGTGGTGCGCACCTGCGACCTGCTCGGCATCCAGGACCTGCACATCATCGAGAACAGGAACAAGTACACGGTGAACCCCGATGTCACCCTGGGTTCCTCCAAGTGGGTCGACATGCACCGCTACCGTGAACGTGCCGACAACACCTTGGAATGCGTGCAACGGCTCAAGCGTGATGGGTACCGCATCATCGTCACCACCCCGCACGCGGACAACGCCACACCGTCCTCCATCGCGCTCGATGCGCCCATGGCCTTCTGCTTCGGTACGGAGCTCACGGGCGCGAGCGATGTGCTGATGGCGCACGCCGATGAACACCTGCGCATCCCGATGTACGGATTCACCGAGAGCTACAACATCTCCGTGTCAGCGGCCATCGTTCTCTATACCGTGATGGAACGGCTTCGCACCGGCACCATCGACTGGCGCCTTCCTCCCGACGAGCTGCTCAACTTGAAGCTGCAATGGGCACGCAAGGTGGTGCACAGCGCGCAGCACCTCGAAGCGCGATTGCGCCGCGAGGCCGATGGCGCTGACGCTTCGTAAGCGTGTTGCTCGCGTGCGCTTCAGGCGAACGTTGCCCGCGCATCTCCAACTCGATGCGTGCCTGATGGAACGTTTTCCTGCGCGATGCAGCGCACCTCGCGAACGCACCATCACATCCTGGTGCACGCCCGTGATCGCGCGTTGCCGGATGCACTGTTCTCAACATGCGCCGGTGAACAAGTGAAACCGATCGATGGACACGCACGTATGAACACCACGATACTTTTGAACAAATCCTTAACACTCCAGACAATGGGAAAAGGTGACAAGAAGACCAAGAAAGGAAAGCGCACCATCGGCAGCCGCGGCAAGAGCCGCCCTGCGAAGCGCACGGTAGCTTCTGCGAAGAAGGCCGCTGCCAAGAAGGCCGCTCCGAAGAAGGCCGCTCCGAAGAAGGCCGCCAAGAAGGCCGCTCCGAAAAAGGCCGCAGCCAAGAAGGCCGCCCCAAAGAAGAAGTAAGCCTTACACGCTGCAGAAGCAAAGAGCCCCGACCTGGTCGGGGCTCTTCTTTTTAGTGCTCACGGGGATCACGGCTGCAACCGCATGCGCCCCCAGGTGCCATCGTTGAAATGCTCGAACACGATGCGGTCATGCAGGCGGCTCGGCCTGCCCTGCCAGAACTCGATGCGCACCGGCTTCACGCGGAAGCCCCCCCAGTGCAGCGGGCGCGGGATCTCCTGGTCCTTCAAGCGTTCCTTCCAACGCGCATACCGCTCATCGAGCTGCGAACGGTCCTCCACAACACGGCTCTGATCACTGCTCCACGCACCGATCCGGCTTTCCACCGGGCGGCTGTTGAAGTACGCATCGCTTTCCTCCACAGTGACCTGCCCGGCACGGCCCTCGATGCGCACCTGCCGTTCGTGCTGTGGCCAGAAGAAGGTGAGCGCCGAACGGGGATCACGTTCCAGGTCGAGCGACTTGCGGCTGTTGTAGTTGGTGAAGAACACGAAGCCCTCGCGGTCGAACGAACGCAGCAGCACGATCCGCGAGCTGATGCTGAAGGCACCCACCGTGGCCAGCGACATGGCGTTGTGCTCCGGCAGGCCCTCCTCCTCCGCCGCGCGCAGCCAGCGACCGAAGAGCACGAACGGGTCGTCGCCCGCCTCGCTCTCCAACAACGTGGCCTTGGTGTAATCGATGCGGTGATGCGTTCGGTGACCGTCCTCCATGGTGTGCGAATGTGTGGCCCGAAGATACCGGTGCTCGCTCGCACTCCATCGAACATCGATCGGGGTTTGCACCGATCGCCTTCAAGTCCCTAACTTTTCACGCAGCACCCGCTCCATGCCCGGCAGCATCCTCGACCTCGACCCCGACAGCGTTCACCCGCCGGCACCCGGACGCCTGTTGGTGAGCGAGCCCTTCCTGCCCGACCCCTACTTCCGGCGCACGGTGGTGCTGCTGTGCGAACACAACGAGGAGGGCTCCTTCGGCTTCGTGCTGAACCGTTTCATCGACATGGACCTCACCGACCTGATGGAGGACATGCCACCGATCCGCACGCGCATCGGCATCGGCGGCCCGGTGCAGAGCGGCAACCTCTACTACCTGCACACCCTGGGCAAGCACATCGAAGGCAGCCAGGTGGTGCTGGACGACATCCACATGGGCGGCGATCTCGAACAGTTGCGCGCGGTGCTCGCCACCGACCCGAAGCTCGCCAAACACGTGCGCTTCTTCGTGGGCTACAGCGGCTGGAGCGGAAAGCAACTGGATAAGGAGCTAGGCCAGCGTTCGTGGCTCGTGCATCCGGCGGACAAGCGCCGCGTGATGAACACCACGTTGAAGGACCTCTGGGCCGATACGCTCCGCGGCATGGGCAAGGCCTTCGCGCCCCTCGCCAACTTCCCGGACGACCCAGCGCTCAACTGAACCGATCAGGCACCGGCCAGCACCTTCTTCACCAGCATGTCCACCAGTGCCTGTGCCAGTCGGTGCGTGTAGCGCTTGGTGCGGTAGCTGCCCACCCACTGCAGCCCGCGGCTCGCATTGGTGAAGAACAGCTCGTCCGCCGCCAGCAGGTTCTGCGGGTTCAAGGAGCACTCGTACACCTTGATGCCGTTCTCCAACGCCAGGTTGATCACCTGCATGCGCATGATGCCGCCCAGGCATCCATCGGACAAGGAGGGTGTGTAAAGCACGCCGTTGCTCACAATGAAGATGTTGCCCGCACTGCTCTCGATGATGTTGCCACGGTCGTTCTGCAGCAGGCAGTCGTCCAGCCCGCGCTCCATGCACCACAGGCTCGCCATCACGTAGATCTGGCAACCGAGGGTCTTGTGCACCGAGAGCATGTTCACCGCCTTGCGGATCTCCGGATAGAGATCCACGGACAGGCCGTGATCGTTGAGCTGGTACACTTCCGTGGGGACCGGCTTCAGTTCGATGGTGAACCCGCCCGTGTGCTCCTGGGGCCTGTAGTAGCCGGGTGAATCGCGGTACACGGTGAGGCGCGCCCGCCCGTTCTGCAAGCCGCAGCGCGCCACAAGCTGAATGAGGTATCGCTCCATGGAAGCACGGTCGAGCTTCGCGGGATGCTGGATCCGCATCACCTTCATGCCCTCGGTGAGCCGCGCCCAATGGGCATCGAGGAAACAGGGCACCCCGCGCACCACGCGGATCGATTCGAAGATGCCGTCCCCGTAATGGAACGCGCGATTGTCCAGCGTGATCACCGGCTTGTCGCCTTCACGCAGTTCCCCATTGATGATCACATACGGTGTCATGCCAGCAGTCCGTTCCGTTCCACCACCTCCCTTATGTTCGCGTTCGACGCCACGAGCACGGGCCTTACGCCCGCTGCCACCGCCGCCTCCGCGTCACGCTCGCGATCACCGATGAACACGGAACCGCGCACATCGACACCGAAGCGGGCGATGGCCTTCTCCAGCAGCAGGGAGCCCGGCTTGCGGCACAGGCACCTGCCTTTCGAGGGGTGGTGGGGACAGTAGTACACAGCGTTGAGCATCGCGCCCTGTTCGGCGAGGCGCGTGTGAAGATAGGCGTGCAGCGCTTCCACTTCGGCGTGACCGTATAGGCCAAGCCCGATCCCGCTCTGGTTGCTCACCACGATCAGCAGCCAGCCTTTGCGCTGGAGCGCGGCCAGCACCTCCGGTACGCCCGGCAGCACCTCGAAGTCCGGCAACAGCCACGTATGTTCCCCGCGCTCGCGGTTCAGCACGCCGTCGCGGTCCAGGAACACGGCCTTGCGCAGCACGCTCATGCCCCGATGCCGATCTGTTGCAGCAGCTGGATCCAGAGCGAAGGCTTCAGGATGGTCATGAAGCCGAGCCCGAACAAGGCCCCGTAGAAGTGCGCATCGTGCGCCACGTTGTCGTTGCCCTTCTTGTCCAGGTAGTATTCGTAGGCCAGGTAGAGCGGCCCGAAGAGGATGCCCTTGATCGGGAACACCCCGAAGAGGTAAAGCTCTTCCATGGGGAACAGCAGGATGGTGGCAAAGAGCACCGCCGATACCGCGCCCGAAGCGCCCACCGCACGGTAACCCGGATCGTAGAGATGCCGCTTGTAGGATGGAAGTGCCGCGAAGACCACACCGCCCAGGTACAGCAGCACGAACGGTAACGACCCGTTCATGCCCAGCTCTGTACTGAACGAGCGCTCCAGCACCCTGCCGAAGGAATACAGGACGAACATGTTTATGGCCAGGTGCGGGATGTGCGCGTGCAGGAAGGCGTGCGTAACGAAGCGGAACCAGTCCTTGCGGGCGTGGATCGTGTACGGCTCGAACACCAGCTGCTGGAAGACACGTTGGTCCTGCAGCCCCAGCAGGCTGATGACCACGGTGAACGCGATGATGGCTAGGGTCATTCCGGGGAGCGTCGGCAGCGCGCCGAAGATAGCGGAGGCTCAGTACGAATGATCGCGCAGGATCCGCCATCCCTGGGGCGTGCGCAGCCACAGCAGGCTGAAGCCGCCGCCCACCGTATCCGCCCGCACGATCTTCCATTGCCCCGTACACCAGGCATGGTCCGCGCCGGCCGGCAGGATCTCCAGCTCGCTGAAGGCGAGGTCGCCCATGGCCGCCTTATCCGGGTAGTTCTTCAAGTAGTTCGCCGTTACCGCCTCGCGCCCGCAGGTCATGCCCTTCGACCCGATGAAGCACACGCTGTCCGTATAGCCGTTCATGAAGGCCCGCACATCGCCCGCGTCCCAATCGGCTTCCTGCTGGGCCATGACCGCGCGGATGGCTTGCTCGTCGGCCTGGAAGCTGGGCTGCTGGCAACTGCCGAAGAAGAAAAGAGGAAGTATGGTCAGAAGGATCGGCTTCATGAGGTAAAGATGGCAAAGGTCAACTGCGCGGTAGGGTCGTCGCCTGGATGTATGATCGACCAATGGGAATCCTCAAGTGGCCGGAGGCCGGAATACAAAATGCACTCGGGAAACACCCGAGCGCCGGTTGGGGTGCCCATCTACACCAGAGGCCTTCTCCAGATGGATCTGTACGAAACGAAAGCTCCGATCAAGGCGCTTATACCCGTTGTAAAGTAGAAGTTGAACCAGGATGATTCCGGGTGGTATCCCGAATTGGATGACGTGGTGTAGAACAGGTCGAATAGTCTCCCTGTCCCAGTGCCAAAGCGAATCCAAAAGGTGATCCGTAGCCGAGAGGGATCTTGAAAGCCGCTCTATGGCTTTCGTGCTTTCGCTCTGCCCGTGGGCTAACATCGTCCCTAGCACCAACATGAGACTAACGACGGGGTAAAGAACATGCGTCCGGTTCATGGCGCTTTCAGCTATTGTGAGTGGCACTAGCTCCACGAATATCGGGTTACCTTGAGAATGGCACACTATGCGCATCCTTTGAATTGTTCCGGCCAATCCGAACTTTACATGATGCCTCCCCCCCCATCATAACCTCGGCGTCCGCATCTATTGGAGGGCGGTCCTAGTCCTTCGCCTGCTCTTCACCCACCCGGCCAAGTGGGAATGGGTGAAAGCCCAATGGAGACGGGACCGGGAGCCGAAGAGCTGGGACTGACGTTCTAGGGCTGTGGATTTGCCCCACTATTTACCCCTCCCCTAATGAACAAGCCCCCCAACTTTCGCTGGAGGGCTTGCTGTCGTAGTGGTAGCGCGGGGGAGACTTGAACTCCCGACCTCAGGATTATGAATCATGCGCTCTAACCAGCTGAGCTACCGCGCCATTACATCCCACCTGCGCATGGAACTTCCACGGCAAACGGGCGGCAAATATAGCCGGTTGGATGAACCGGCGGACATCAGCAAGGACTTGGAAGGGAAGCTCTTTTCGTTACCTTTCCCCGGGCCCTATGCGCCCTTTTCGAACCGATGTCAAGGAAGCAGTCCAGCCCTGTGAAGAAGGCCGCCACCAAGGCGAAGAAAGCCCCGGCACGCCCGGCACCCAAGAAGTCCAAGCCCGCGAAACCGGCCGCCAAGGCGAAGCCGGGGAAAGCGACCAAGCCGGCGACCAGGAAGCCAGTTCGTGCGGGAGGCGGTGCCGTGGCCAAGAAGACCGTGAAGCCCACGGCGAAGGCCAAGGTGGTGAAGCCCGCCTTCGCTAAAGCTACGGCGGGCAAGGCCCCCGCGAAACCGGCCCCCCAAGCGGCCCCGGCGAAACCGAACAAGCCTGTGACGAAGCCTGCCTCCGCTAAAGCTACGGCGGGCAAGGCCCCCGCGAAACCGGCCCCCCAAGCGGCCCCGGCGAAACCGAACAAGCCTGTGACGAAGCCTGCCTTCGCTAAAGCTACGGCGGGCAAGGCCCCCGCGAAACCGGCCCCCCAAGCGGCCCCGGCGAAACCGAACAAGCCTGTGACGAAGCCTGCCTCCGCTAAAGCTACGGCGGGCAAGGCCCCTGCGAAACCGGCCCCAAAAGCGGCCCCGGCGAAAGCGAACAAGCCCTCGACCGCAAAAGCCAAGTCGGGCAAGCCAGCACCGAAGAAATCGACCGAACCGGCCCCCAAGGGCAAGGTGGTGAAGCCCGCCTCCGCTAAAGCTACGGCAGGCAAGGCCCCTACGAAACCGGCCCCCAAAGCGGCCCCGGCGAAACCGAACAAGCCAGCGACGAAGCCTGCCTCCGCTACAGCTACGGCGGGCAAGGCCACTACGAAACCGGCCCCAAAAGCGGCCCCGGCGAAACCCGCTGCCAAGCCAGTAGTTCCGGCCAAGGCGGCCACAGGGAAGCTCCCCTCCGCCAACGCTGCGGCGGTCAAGACCCCCGCGAAACCTGCGGCACAGCCTTTGGCTCCGGTCAAGGAAGCCGAAATTGCCGCAGTAGCCCCTGCCCCTAAGGCACCGGCACCAAAACCCGCGGCGCCAGCGGCCAAGGTGAAGGCACCCGCCAAGCCCAAGGAACCGATCATTGCCGTGATGACCGGCGTGGACCCCCTGAGCGGGCCTGCGCGCCTCACCAAGCGTGCCGCCAAGGAGCGCTTCGTGCTGGAACATTACATGCGCACGTCCATCAATGCGCTGTACGACATGATCAGCACCCCCAGCGGGTTCAGCGAGTGGTTCTGCGACGATGTGAACGTGCGCGGCGACGAGTTCACCTTCGTGTGGGGCAACGATGTCCAACAGGCCCTCTGCATCGGTCGCAAGCACGGCGAACTGATGCGCTTCCACTTTGAGGATGATGACGATGCGGGCGCCTACTTCGAACTGCGCATCCGCGTGGATCCCATGACCAACGACGTGGCCCTGGTGGTCACCGACCATGCCTGGCCGAAAGACCTGCCCGAGGCGAAGGCCCTTTGGGAGTCGCAGGTGGCGAACCTGGCCCGTGTCCTGGGCGCCTGATCCCTGCAATTCCGGCACGCCACATGGTGTGCCTCCGCCATGAAACGGCTGCACCGCATGATCATCGGGGCCTTCTGGGGTCCCCTCGTGATCACCTTCCTGGTGGTGCTCTTCATCTTCTCCATGCAGTGGTTGTGGAAGTGGGTGGATGAACTGATGGGCAAGGGCCTGCCGGGCTCGGTGCTCACCGAGCTCATCTTCTACGCCACCTGCGGCTTCATCCCCGTGGTGCTGCCGCTGGCGGTGCTCCTCTCCTCCATCATGACCATGGGCGGCATGGGCGAGCATTCGGAGCTCACCCCCATGCGCAGCGCGGGCCTTGGCCTGTTCCGGATCCTGCGGCCCATGATGCTCTTCACCTTGCTGGTGGCGGGCTTCTCCTTCTTCTTCAGCAACAACCTGCTTCCGCTCATCAACCTGAAAAGCCAGAGCCTGCTGTGGGATGTGACGCGCACGAAGCCCGGGGTCAGCATCAAGCCAGGTGTCTTCTTCAACGGCATCGAAGGCCTCACCATCCGTGTATCGGAGAAGGATGACGGAACGGGCCTGCTGAAGGACGTGCTCATCTACGACCACCGCGAGGCGTTCCAGGCCAACCGCACGGTGGTGCGCGCCCGCGAGGGGCAACTGCAGCGCAGCGTGGACGGCAACTACATGATGCTCACCCTCAAGGACGGCATGTTCTACGACGAGCGGCAGAAGATGCCCGGCATGGACGGCGGTAACATGCCCCTGTTGCACGGCCGCTTTGCGGAGGACGTGATCCGCATCGACCTGACCGGCCTGGGGCTGCAGCGCACCAACGAGGACCTCTTCAAGGACCACTACAAGATGTTGACGCTGGGTCAGCTGGACTACACCGAGGACAGCCTGCTGGCCAAGGCCAGTGACCGTGAGCGGATCCAGGAGAGCTACCTGCGCAACGCCCTGTTCGTGACCCGCGACAGCGCGAAGGCCGGCCCCGAGGGGCGCCTGCTGCCGGGCAAGGCCTTCCAGGCAACGCTGGGTACCATGGAGCGCCGGAACCTTTATGACGTGGCCCAGAACATGGTGCGCAACAGCATCGACTTCATCGACCGCAGCCAGGAGGAACGGCGCGACCGCAACCGCACCATCGCGCGCTTCCGCATCGAGTGGCACCGAAAGCTCATGCTCGCCTTCGCCTGCGTGGTCTTCTTCTTCATCGGGGCGCCGCTCGGTGCCATCATCCGCAAAGGCGGCATGGGCCTGCCCACGGTGTTCGCCATCGTCTTCTTCCTGATCTTCCACGTGGTGAGCTTCAGCACGGAGAAACTGGTGGTGGCCGGGGAGATCGGCGCGTGGCCGGGCATGTGGATCAGCACCCTGGTGCTGCTGCCCATCGGTATCTGGCTCACCTGGACAGCGGCCACCGACAGCCCCCTCGTGGACCGCGATGCGTATTATCGCGGCTGGTACAGGCTCCGCGCCCTGTTCCGTCGCCATGAGGATCCTGCAGCTTTGTAACAAGCCCCCCGTGCCCCCGAACGACGGTGGCAGCAAGGCGATGTACAACCTCACCCGGGGGCTGCTGGATGCTGGCCACAGCGTGAAGGTCCTCTGCCTCAGCACTCCCAAGCATCCGTTGTTGCTGGACGATGTGCCCGTGGACTTCCGCGAGCGGACGGGCTTCGAGGGGGTCTATGTGGACACGAGCATCAACGTGGTGGACGCCTTCACGGACCTCCTGACCTCCGACAACTACAACGTCAGCCGTTTCTTCTCCCCCGACCTGGACATCCGCCTGATCCGCCTGCTCACCGAGGACGCCTTCGATGTGGTGCAATTGGAGAGCCTGTTCATGACGCCGTACATCCCGAACATCCGGCGCTACGCGAACGCGCCCATTGTGCTGCGCTCGCACAACCTGGAGCACCTGCTGCAGGAGCGCATCGCCACCGGAGAACGGAACATGTTGAAGCGGCCCTACCGCCATTTCCTCGCGCGCCAGCTGAAGACCTATGAGATGGCCATGCTGGACCGCGTGGACGGCGTTGCCGCGATCAGTGATGCGGACGCCGCGCATTTCCGCGAGCACGGCACCCGCACGCCCATCGTCACCATCCCCTTCGGCGTGGACCTGAACGACCACCGTTCGGAGCTGCCGCAAGGAACACCGGTCTTCTTCCACCTGGGCAGCATGGATTGGCTCCCCAACGAAGAGGGCGTGCGTTGGATGCTGGAGCACGTCTGGCCGCTGGTGGTCCGGGAGCGGCCCGATGCGAAGCTCCACCTGGCCGGCAACCGCATGCCGAAGGACCTCCTGGACAGCGAGTTCCCGGGCGTAACGGTACAGGGCCGGGTGAAGCGCGCGGAGCGTTACATGGCCGGCCGCCAGGTGATGGTGGTGCCCCTGTTGAGCGCTGGTGGGATGCGCGTGAAGATCATCGAGGGCATGGCCATGGGCCGCGCCATCATCAGCACCACCATGGGCGCCGAGGGCATCGACCACACCGACGGGCACGACCTGTTGCTGGGTGACACGCCGAAGGCCTTCGCAGCGCGGGTCCTGGAGCTGCTCGAGCGGCCTGAACGGATCGCCGAACTGGGCGCGAACGCCCGCGACCTGGTGAAGCGCAAGTACTCCAACGGACCCATCGTGCAGGACCTCGTGGCCTTCTATACATCCCTGCTGAAGGCATGAAGTTGCTGGTGGTCCTTTCCCGCGTGCCCTATCCCTTGGAGAAGGGCGACAAGCTGCGTGCCTATCACCTGGTGAGCCGCCTGGCCCGTAGGCACGAGGTCTACCTCTTCTGCCTGAGCGACCAGCGCATCGCGGAGGAACATGTGGCGCACCTGCGCGGCATCTGCCAGCACATCGAGGTGGTGCACCTGCCGCGCTGGAGCATCCTGCTGCGCCTGCTGGCGGCGGTGCCTTCGCGCCTGCCCTTCCAGGTAGCCTATTTCTACCAGCGCAGGGCCCAGCGCCGGATCGATGCCGTCATCGACACCTTCGCTCCCGATCACGTGATCTGCCAGCTCGTGCGCACCACCGAGTATGTGCGCCACCGCTATGCCCTGCCCAAGACGCTGGATTACATGGACACGCTGAGCAAGGGCACCGAGCGGCGCACCGAGAACGCGCCCTTCTACCTGCGCTTCCTCCTGCGCGCCGAGACCCGCCGCCTGATCGCTTATGAGAACCTGATGTTCGACCTGTTCGACCACAACATCATCATCTCTGCGCAGGACCGCGACTTCCTCTACCACCCGCAGCGTGATACCGTGGCGGTGATCCCCAACGGCGTGGACCCTGCCTACTTCACCCCGCGTGAAGGCGACCAACGGTATGACCTGGTGTTCACCGGGAACATGAACTACGCGCCGAACATCGACAGCGTGATCTACCTGGCGGAACGCGTGCTGCCGCTGGTGCGCCGCGAGCGTCCGGGCACCACCCTGCTGATCAGCGGGGTGGCCCCGAGCCCCATGGTGCGCGACCTCGCCCGCAGGGACCCGTTGATCACCGTGACGGGCTGGGTGAAGGATATCCGGACCAGCTATGCGAGCGCGAAGATCTTCTGCGCACCGATGCAGATCGGCACCGGCCTGCAGAACAAGCTGCTCGAGGCCATGGCCATGCGCATGCCCTGCATCACCTCCGCCCTGGCGAACAACGCCGTAGGCGCTCCGCCGGTCGAGGCCATCCTGATCGGTGACACCCCCGAGGATTATGCCGCCCACGTCCTGGCCTTGTTGAAGGACCCCAACGAACGCGAACGTATCGCCACCAACGGGCACGGGTTCGTCCGCGAGCGCTTCGACTGGGACCGCTCCGCGGCTGCGCTGGAAGCCCTGTTGCTCCTGCCCGTGGACGATGTCGCCGGCGTGGATTCCTAGGCAGGGGGGCTACCTTTGCACCCCCAGACCCGTATCCGTGAACATGAGCCAGGACATTCCCTTCGACCGCATCGAGGACGCCATCGATGCCATCCGTAACGGGCGGGTGGTGATCGTGGTGGATGATGAGGATCGCGAGAACGAAGGGGACTTCCTCACCGCCGCGCGCAACGCCACGCCCGAGGTGATCAACTTCATGGCCAAGCACGGGCGGGGACTGATCTGTGCACCGCTCACCGAGCAGCGTTGCGAGGAACTGGGCCTGGACCTCATGGTGCAGGATAACACCGCGCTGCACCACACCCCCTTTACCGTCAGCGTGGACGTGAAGGGCAGGGGCACCAGCACAGGCATCAGCGCGGGTGACCGCAGTGCCACCGTGCTGGCGCTCATCGACCCCCAGGCCAAGGCGGACGACCTGGCCCGGCCCGGGCACATCTTCCCCCTGAAGGCCCGCAACGGCGGTGTGCTGCGCCGAACAGGCCATACCGAGGCCGCCGTGGACCTGGCCCGGCTGGCCGGTTTCGAGCCTGCGGGATTGATCGTGGAGATCATGAACGACGATGGCAGCATGGCGCGGTTGCCCGAGCTGCGTGAGATCGCCGTGCGCTTCGGCCTGAAACTGATCAGCATCGCCGACCTCGTGGCCTACCGCATGCGCACGGAGCGTCTGGTGGAGCGGGTGGTGGAAGTGGAACTGCCCACCGAATACGGTGACTTCGACCTCATCGCTTATCGCCAGGTGAACACCGGCGAGGAGCACCTCGCATTGGTGAAAGGCACCTGGAGCGCGAACGATCCCGTGCTGGTGCGCGTGCACAGCAGCTGTGTCACTGGCGACATCTTCGGCAGTCACCGCTGCGACTGTGGGCCCCAGCTGCACCATGCCATGCGCGCCATCGAGGCGGAAGGCCGCGGCGTTGTGGTGTACATGCAGCAGGAAGGCCGCGGCATCGGGCTCATCAACAAGCTGAAGGCCTACAAGCTGCAGCAGGAAGGTGCGGACACCGTGGAGGCCAACCAGATGCTCGGCTTCGACATGGACGCGCGGGATTACGGAGTGGGGGCACAGATCCTCTTCGACCTTGGCGTGCGCAAGATGCGGTTGCTCACGAACAACCCCCGCAAGCGCACCGGCCTGGTGGGCTATGGGTTGGAGATCGTCGAGAACGTACCCATCGAGATCCGCTCCAACGAGCACAACCACCAGTACCTGTTGACCAAGAAGTTGAAGCTCGGGCACCACCTGCTGTTGGGTGGTGATCGGTGAGCTGCCGCACACCAACTAAGGCGCTGCAGGCTCCTGCATCACTTCCTCCTCCTTGCGGAACACGGCGGTGAGCTTGCGCCAGAACTCGCCGATGGTGTCGAACTCCTCCCGGTAACCCAGTCCCACGCCTTGCGTGGTGGGCGCCTGGTCCACCTGGTTCAGGTTCCGGTCGTTGCTCGTGCTGAAGGCCTTCAACCGAAGCTTGCCCGCGTCGCTCAACAGGTACTCCACCGCAAAGTCGCCCACCAGCGCGTTCTGCTGCCCCTGCGCCGCAGCGGTCTGGTAGCCCACGTTGGTGCTCAACTGCAGCCGCTCATTGAAAAGCTGGGTGCTCACGGCCACCTCCAGCTCGTCCTGCGTGATCTCGTTGCCGGGCCGGTAGTTCACCCCCAGGTCGAAGTCGTTGCTGATGCGGTTGAGCCAGTTGCTCACCTGGTTGCTGAGCAGTTCACTGCCCGTGGTCTGGGCGAAGTTCCCCGAGCCTCCTGAAGCCGAGGCGATGGTGCTGGGCGGTGTGAACTTGTTCATCACGATGAGCGAGAAGACCTGCTTGTTCATCTCATCCGGGTTGCTCAACACGCTGTTCACCTGCGTGCGAACACCCTCGTCCACACTGGGCAATCGCACCTCGAAGGTGATGTCCGGGTTGAGCAGCTTGTCCTTGAGCTGCATCACCACCTCCACCGGCACGCGCTTTTTGTAGGCCTCGCTCTTCTCCAGCATCACATCGTACAGCGCGGTGCGCAGCTTGTACACCGCGTTCAACGACAGGATGGCATCGAAGGGGTCGCCGTACCACGTCACGTGACCGCCGGGATCCACCACGAAGCGCTTGTTCACCAGGTTCCGCAGGGTGAAGAGGTAGTCGCCGCCCATGACCTCCACATCGCCCTTCATGCTGAACTCTCCCGAAGGCGTCACGGTCATCTCCAGGTTACCCTTGCCACGACCGCTGAGCACGTCGCCCACCGTGGGATCGAAGATGAGCTCGAAGCGCGCATCGGGCGTCACCTCGATATCCATGTCCAGCCGGATCCCCGACAGGTCCACGGCTGCCGTCGCGGTATCACCGGCAAGTCCGTTGTTGAGGAAGCGCACGTAGCTGATGTTGCCCACCTCCATGCTGCCGCCCAGGGGGAAGTGGATGTCGGTGCCCGGCTCACTTCTGGCATCCACCGTCAGTTCCATGTTATCCGAGAATCCGCCCAGCTGCACCCTCCCGCTTCCATAGGCCTTGCCGTAGTAGAGCTCGTTCTGGCTCACCGTGGTGTTCATCACCAGCAATTTGTCCATGTCCACGGACACATCGAAGTTCCAGTCCTTGAACCCGTGGTGCACGATGGTGGCCACCGCGGTGGCCGTGTTCCCCTCCTCGTCGTGGATGGCCACGAAGTCCATGGCGAACATGGTGGGACGGATATCCACGCGGTGGGTGAAGGTGTAGCGCGTGTTGAGGTAGTTGATCTTCAGGCCCGCGTTCTCCAACATCACCGAGCCGTTCATGAGCGGCTCGGACAGGGTGCCGGTGATGTCCACATCGCCCGTGATGCGACCCGAGACCTGGCCCAGCGCGGAGGGCAGATAGGGCTCGATGAACGTGAGGTCGAACTCATCGAAGCGCAGTTGCACTTCGAGCTCCTGCTCCTGGCCCGGCGAGACCTTCCCCTTGAAATCGAGCGCCTTCAGGTCGGCGCGGTGAAGGGTGCCGGCCACATCGATGTGCCGCTGCGACTCGTTCCATCCCGCGGTCACCTGCATTTCGCCCAAGCGCCGTTCATCGATGGCGAGGCTGTCGATCGTAAGGTCGCTGGACAGGATCGGTGCGCGGTACAGGTCGAAGGCCTTCCCCTGCCCGCTCATGATGCCGCTGATCTTGGGGCCCTCGAAGAACCGTGTGGCGTTCTCCAACCGCAGGTCCCGCACTTGGAAGTCGAGGGCCTTGGACGGGTCCAGGCTCACCGCTCCGTTCAACATCACGAACTGGCCATCGTTCCATAAGCGCAGCGAGTCGACCTGCACGGTGGAGCTGTCCACGCGCAGGTGGGCCACTTCGGTGTTGCTCCAGAGCCCGCGACCGAAATAGAGGCGTGAGGGCATCAGGTCAGCCTCCACCGACCGCATGCCCAGCACCTGCCCCACGAGGTTGAGCTGACCCTCCGTGCCGCCCGTTGAGCCCGCCCAGCCGGCCGTGATGTCGAACTCATCCTGGTAGGCCTTGCCGCTGAGCCCGATACCGCTGAGGTAAGTGCTGTCGCTCAAGGTCTGTCGCGCGCTCTTGAAGCTGAACGCCAGCACATCCAGCGTCTTGTCCAGGATCACGCGCACACTGTCACCGCTCAGTGCACCATAGCGGATGAAGGGGATGTCGGCCTCCAACGACAGGTCGAACACGCGGCTGTCGAAGCGGCCCGCCGCATGCGTTCCCGGGTCGACCACCAGGCCGGGCATGAAGAGATCGAGCAGGGGTTGCGCCCGCTTCACCCGAAGGTCGAATTCGAAGTGCTGCTCCTCCTGGGCGTAGGTCACTTCCTGGCTCAGCGAAGGGAACACGCTGAAGACCACGCTGCGCAAGGCATCGGGCAGGCGGGTGGGCAGGAAGGTTCCATTGACCGTGGCATCAGCCACGGTGCTGTTCAGGTCCAGGACCGGCTCGCCACCCCGGATGTCGCTGGACAGTACAAGGTCGCCCAACGCCAGTTCGACCGCCTTGTCGCAATAGGAGATGTCCCGGAGCCGCAAGGTCCCGTTCAAGCTGTCCGGTGCCAGTTCGCCGGTGGCCGCCACGCGCACGTTCAGGCTGTTGTACCCCTCGCCGCCGAGCAGCCCCAAGGCCCGCAGGTCCGCATGGCGCACATCGGCATCGAAATCCACGCGCGGCCATTTCCCCTGCAGGTCCGCAAGGCCCTTGAAGTCCAGGTCGAGCTTGGGATCGCGGCAGGCCAGTTCCCCGTTGAACAGGTTGCGCTCCAACCGTCCGTTCAACACGATGTTGGTGATGCTCCTGTCGTTGAACGTGAACAACGGCACCTCCCCCTCCAGGTCGGCCTTGAGGCTGGTGGTGGAACGCCCCGAGGCATTCACCCGAACATCGCAGGCCATCGGACCCAGCGTGCCGGAACCGATGATCCGGCCCATGTCGAGGCCGTCCGTGGCCAGCCGGCCGGCCAACTGGAACAGGTGCGTGGTGGTGTCGCGCGAGTAGCTCATGTCCGTGCGCACCATACCGGCCGCCGTGCCGGCCCTACCATAGGCCGTGAAGGAGCTGATGAAGCCAGTGAAGTTCCCCGTGAAGGACAAGGCCCCGAGCCGATGTACTTCTTCCGGCAAAGCCAGGCGTCCCTTCTTGGCGAACGGTGGCGAAGGCAGCCCTTCCAGGTCGACCGCATCGGTGCGCAGCTCCTCCACCTCCACCACCATGAACGTGTTGTCGATGTCCGGGAGGCCGCTGAGGTCCGCACTGCCACGGAACACCGACCGCTGCCCGAAGCCGATGTCGACATTACGGCCTTTCAGTTCGTTCACGGTACCCCGGAACTTCCCGCGCACCCGTATCGGCAGATCCACGCCGTGCAGTTCCGGGGCGAAGAGCGCCACATCGGCGAACTGGAGCTTCGAGCTGTCCAGGTCCAACCGCATGTTCACGCGCTCAGTGAACTCGTCGAAGTCCGCCCAGCTCTCCGTGCGCAGCTCCAATTGACCGCGCAGATCCGAGCCCGGGGTGAGCAGGTGCAGGTCGGCGAGGCGTATGCCGCGCGGGCTCACCCCGGCCGTGCCGCTCAATTCAAGCAGGTCCAGTCCGCTGCGCTCCTTCAGCGACACACGTTCCAGCAGCACACCGATGGAATCGCCTTCCACCTTCAGGTCCCTGCCGGCAATGGACGCCCGGGTCACCACCACGTGATCGAAGTCCACTCCGTTGGGTATCTGTTCCACGTTCCCGTTGTGGAAGGTGAAGTGCAGATCATCCACCGTGAAGACCTTGCAGTGGATGTCCCAGGGCTCAGCGGAAGCGGTGCTGTCGCCCGTGGCGAGCAAGCTCAGGAGCTTGGTGAGGTTGCTCGTGGTGCCGCCGCTGTCGGTGCGCAGGGCGAACCGGGCATGGCGAAGTTCCAGGCTGCGCGCCTCGATGCGAAGTGCCCGCGGCCGGAAGCGAAGCCCCGCGATGCGCAGGTCCGCCGCCGCGATCAAGGTGTCGCCACGGAGGTCCGACACAAAGACCCCTTTGAGCCTGTTGGGGCCGAACGGCCTGAGCTCCACCCGCTCGATGCGCACGGTGATCCCATACTCCCGGGACAATCGGTCGCCCAGTTCATGGGCCAGCCAGGTCTGCACGGACGGGTACAGGAACAGCATCGCCAGGCCCAGCAGCAGGAACAGGACCACCGCCACGGACCAGAAGGACCAGCGCATCATGCGCACGAACCAGCGGGATATGGCCTTGGCCTTGGACAGGTGACCTAGTTTTGACGCCCCAGCGCAAGGATCGCGCCGTACGCCTCAAAGTTAGCCGCGCCGCATGGCCCCTGACGGAACCACCATCATCCTCGGCATTGAAAGCTCGTGCGACGAGACCGCCGCAGCCGTGCTGGTGGACGGTGTGCTGCGCAGCAACGTGATCGCGGGCCAGGACGTGCACCGGCTCTGGGGTGGCGTGGTGCCGGAGCTGGCCTCCCGCGCCCACCAGGAGCACATCGTGCCGGTGGTGGACGAGGCGCTGCGACAGGCCGGGGTGGAACGCGAGCAGCTTTCAGGCATCGCCTTCACCCAGGGACCCGGCCTCATCGGGGCGCTGCTGGTGGGGGCCTGCTTTGCCCGTTCGATGGCCCAGGCCCTCCATGTACCGCTGCTCGCCGTGCACCACATCCAGGCGCACGTGCTGGCACATTTCGTGCGCGACCATGACCCGCGTCCCGTTCCCGCCTTTCCCTTCCTCAACCTCACCGTGAGCGGTGGACACACCCAGCTGGTGCTGGTGCGTGGTCCGCTGGACATGGAGGTGGTGGGCACCACCTTGGATGATGCCGCCGGCGAGGCCTTCGACAAGGGAGCGAAGCTCATGGGCCTGCCGTACCCGGGTGGTCCCTTGGTGGATCGACATGCAGCCCATGGCGACCCGCTCCGCTTCAGCCTGCCGAAGCCGTCGGTACCCGGGCTGGACATGAGCTTCAGCGGGGTGAAGACCGCGTTCATGAACCTGGTGCGGAAGGAAGAGCAGGCCGCGCCCGGCTTTGTGGAACGGGAACGGGACCACCTGTGCGCATCGCTGCAGCACGCCATCGTAGGGCAGCTGCTCCGGCGAACGAAACAGGCCGCACAGCACATGGGGATCCGTGAGGTGGCCATCGCCGGTGGGGTATCGGCCAACAGCGAATTGCGTCGGGCCTTTGCCGCAATGGGCCATGAAGAAGGCTGGACCATCCACATACCACCCTTCGCCTATTGCACCGATAATGCCGCGATGATCGCCGTGGCCGGGGCCTTCCTGCTCGCGGCTGGCCGCACCGCACCGCTCGATACCGTGCCACAGGCCAGCATGGGCTGATGCCTTGTCGTGCACACAGGACCTACCTTTGACGCACATGACAGGCCGCGCCACGCTCCTGGTATTGATCTCCCTGGCCCTATCCACGCAGCTCGTGGCGCAGGATGCGGACCGATGCATCGCGCTGGGGGATAGCCTGCTCGCACTTGACCGTCCACAAAAAGCGCTGGAACAATACGAATCCGCGATCAAGTTGCGGCCCGATGCGCACAGCTACAGCGCCCGCGCCAGGGCCTGGTTCTACCAGGACCGCATGGACCGCTTCGTGATGGATGCGGACAAGGCCCTGCAACTGGACAGTGTTTATCCAGAGGCCAATTACCAGCGAGCGCTATATGCCTGCAGAGCGGAGGACTTTCGCTTCGCGGAACGCTTGCTGTCGCGGGGACTGCCAGGCGCAACAGGCAAGCTGCGGGACCAAATGCTCGTGCTGCGGGGCGAGGCCCGTGCGGAGCTGAAGAAGAACGCCGCTGCGATCGAAGACCTCAAGGCCGGGATCGGTGACCGGAACGACGACCATGAGGCCCTGAGGACGTTGGCGCGGCTCTATGATGCGAACGGCCAGTACGAAGAAGCCTTGGCCGTTCTGGTGACCTTGTGCGTCGTGGAACCCGAGAACATCGGCCATTGGACGAACCGCGGCTACGAGCTCCTGGAGCTGCAGCGGTACGAGGACGCCCTCGCCATGTTCGAGAAGGCATTGAAGCTGGATAAGGATGAACCGGTGGCCCGGAGCAACCGCGCCTATTGCCTCTTGAAGCTGGGCCGGTCCGAGGAGGCCATGGCGGATGTGGAGCAGAGCCTTAAGGCCTACCCCGCCAATCCGTACGCGTTACGCACCAGGGCCCTGCTCTATCTGGCCAAGGGCGAACGGGAGAAAGCCTGCAACGACCTATCCCTGGCCAAGATCCTGGGCACCGTGCCCGAGGTGGACCAGTTGATACAGGAGCATTGCGGTGGCACCACCGCTCCACGGTAGCAGAGAGCATACGACGATCAGCGGCACCTCCACGCCTGTGCCATCGAGCCGACCACACGCAGGACGACAGGCCTCCCGCTTCGTGTCAGTGCGTGTTCGCTGCGATCTGGAAGAGCGCGTGGCTTAGTTCACCACCCACTGTGCACTGCGCATGCCGCCATCCCCACTGATCTGCACCACGTAGGCCCCGGCGGCTGGCGCTATCGCCAGGGTGTTCACCCCTTCCCGCAATGCCACCGGGCCTGCCACCGCGCGACCCTGAAGGTCAAGCACGCGAAGTACTTCGCCTTGCCGGGCCACCACGTTCAGTTGGTCACTGCCCGGATTGGGCCATAGCACGGCAGCGTTCCCGGCCAGGTCGTTCAAGCCGGCGAAGGGATCGGCCAACACCTCGAAATCATCAAGACCACCTTCCACCAGGTGACCGGGCTGATCGTCGGCGATGCGCAGGTACAACCGCATGGTGGCTGAAGGCGCAAGCACTTCGCTGATCCGCACCAGGGTATCGACCCACGCTGACGGGGTGCCGTTGGAGACCGTGAACACATCGATGTCCACCGTGTCGGTGCCGTTCGACAGGGCGATGCGCAAGTTGTCGTTGGGTGTGCCCATGCCACCGCCATTGAAGAACCAGTGCTGGAAACGGACATGGGGGTCCGCCATGGTGCTCACGTCGAACACCGGCGAGATGAGCTCCTCGTAGCCACCATCCACATCGTCATCACCCGCGTTGCCCCCGCCGTTGCCGGTAACGTAGGCCTGCCCGCCGCAATCACCGCTCACATCGACCCCGGGATTGCACGGTTCGCCCTGGTATGTGGTGCCTTGGGGAACGCCGCGCTCCCAATCACCGGTGGTGCCCTGTGCCACGTTGCTCCACCCCAGGTCGAGGCTGAAGTCATCCGCATAGCCAGGCTCCAGTTCATACACCTGCGATACCGAGAACTGATCCACCACCAGGCTCAGGCAGAGCGTGTGCCAGCCCCATGAGCCAACGAACACGTTGTAGTTGCCTTCGGGCAGTGCGGGGGTGATGAAGGTGCCGTTGTTGTCGGCGATCACGCTGTACTGCTGGAGGCCATTGTCGAACAGGAGCTGGGCACCGGGTACGCCGTCGGTGGTACCGATCGTCACCACCGATCCATCGACCGCGAAGGTGGGCAGCTGCTGCAAGGCCACATCCAAAACCGTGATCTGACCCGTTTGCAACACCACGCCGGTGGCCGTGAACGGGAAGTAGCCAGGGCAGCTCACTTCCACCGTGTAGGTGCCCGGTGTGTGGTAGCCGGTGGAATACGTGCCGGGAAAACCGGTGGTGGTGCTGAGGATGGTGCCGGTGACCGTGATCGTGGCATTGCTCAGCGGGTTCGTGGTGAGCGCATCCGTGATGAGGCCTTCCAAATAGCAGCCCCGCACGTAGGTGGGTGCCAGGATGATCAGGCCCTCCTCGATGTCGCTGATCAGCAGGTTGCCGCTGGGGAGGTAGGGATACACGCCCCACGCACCATTGAAGGTGTTGCCGGACAAGGGAGAAGTGTCGTAATGCCCCACTTCCACCATGTTCGTGGGATCGCTCACGTCGTAGATGCTCACCCCTTCGGTGTAGTAGCTCTGCACCACATAGTCGTTCAGCCAGTAAGTGTTGTGCACGATGGCGGTGGAGCCTGGGCTGGTCTGCAGGCGGTCCACCTCCTGGATGTCCGAGGGGTCGCTCACATCGTAGGCGCCCACGTAGCTGTTCGGCTTCTCATCCGTGGTGAAGAGGTACTGACCGCTGTCATCGAGCCAGGTGTTGTGCGTGAAGTTGTTCGGCGTGGTCTGTGTACCCAGGAGCACGGGGTTCGCCGGGTCGCTGACATCGACGATGCTGAAGAACCCGTCGTTGATGTGCGCCGCATAAAGGGTATCGCCCCGTGCGAAGCTGTCGTGGCAATACCACTGGTCGAACTCGCCCACCTCCACGGGGTTGGTGGGGTCCTGCGTCAGGTCGTACATGATCACGCCGCCGTTCCCCCGGTTGCTGCCGTGCAGGTACAGGCGCCCGTTCTCGTCGATGAAGAGGCTGTGCGAGGTATCCCAGCCATTCCCATTGAAGAGGGTCACGGTCGGTGTTCCCGAAGGCAATGGGGTAAGGTCGATGATATATAGGCCGGCCTGGGCCTCGGTGGTCATGTAGGCGAAGTCGCCATATCCCTTGATCTCGCGCCAGATGCTATTGGGCCCTGGCGTGAAGTACACCTCCACGGGGTTGGCCGGATCGGTCACGTCCACCACCGAGAACCCACCGCTGTTGGGTACCCCGTTCTCCCCGTTCACACCCACCAGGGCGTATTCGTTACCGAACTCATCCACATAGCCCCACAGGTTGCTGAGGTCGCTGCTCCGTGCGGCCTGGTAGTCGTACTCGCCGAGAAAGCCGATGTTCAACTGGGCGGTGCCGCTGATGGTGACCAGCAACGCCAGGATGGAAAGGAAGCGAAGGTTCATGCGGCAAGATCGCTCCCCGCGCTGGAACTGGCCCACGACACTACGACCGAAGGCAGGGATCCCACGACGAACGGTCGGCTTCCCCTGTTCGTGGCATCCTTGTCATGCCCCCAACCCGATGTCCGCGCTACCTTTCGCTCGCTACCCGGACACCATGAACGACATCCTCTGCCCCACGGACTTCACGCCTGCTTCCGAGACCGCGCTCCATTACGCTGCGGCCATCAGCAACAAGCTCGGCGCGAGCATCACCCTGTTGCACGTCGCCCAGGATAAGGAAGCCGCAGGCGTTGCACTGCACAAGACCGCCACGCTCATGGGTGACCAAGCGGTCGGTGCGGGCCGTCGGGTGAACGAGGTGCTCGTGAGCGGGGATCCATTGAAGCAGATCGCCGTGGAATCGGGCCAGGGCCATGCGCTGATGGTGGTGGCCACGCACGGTCCGCGCGGCCTGCGCCAGTCGCTGCTGGGGGCCGACATCCTGAAGCTGGTGCGCCGCTCGGCCATTCCGGCGCTCGTGGTGCAGGCGCACAGCCCGCAAGCGGTGAACATGAAGCGGATCGTGATGCCGGTGGCGGCCCATGTCGACATCGACAAGCTGTTGAACGCGGTGTGCCTGCTGGCCCGAACCTGCGGCGCCACAGTGGAGGTGTACCAAGTGATGCGTCCCGGCGACCAGCCCAGCGATCAACTGCTCAAGAACAAGGTGCACATGCTCCACCGCCTGGCCGAAGAGGGTGTCGCACACGAGGATGTGAACGAGCCCAGCACCGTGTTCAGTGCCGGCTTCGCGGAGCAGACGATCCGCCATGCCCATGCCGCCGGCGCTGATTGCATCGCCATCATGGCCCAGGCCAGCGATGACCACCGCTGGATCGCCGATGCGGAGAAGGAACGCCTGCTCAACAATGAGCATGGGATCCCCGTGCTCTGTGGGGTGTGATCCCTACCGGAACAAGGACCGCAGCTCCGGCCGGAAGTGAGTGGCCAACCAGCTGAACGGCAGTTGCACCTCCACCGTGTACAGGTCATCCACATTCCTATTCATATGGGCACTGCATCGGGCGATGTGGAAGCGCATGATCTGCGGCAGCGGCACGATATCCTCAACGTACGGCGCATGCCGAGGGCGCTCATCCCGGCAGTTCCGGTAAAGTTCCACGGACTCCCTGAACCATTCCTGGTCCTCCACGCTCAGGGCTCGGGTGCTCAAGGTGTCCTCAATGGTCAGGATCTGCTGTGAGACGACCGCCCGCCAAAGCTTGTCCAGCGTGTCATTCACCGCGACCAGGCCCGCCGGCGTGAACAGCGAGTCGAAGGCGAGGTAGCTCCCATCACGTAGGTCGTAGAGGTAATGACGGGTGAAGCCTTCGCAATACGCCCCACAGCCTTCGCCGGTCAGTTCAAAGTCCACCACTTCCGCCAAGGGTTGATGGACCTCCCAGGTCAGGTCGTAGAGGCTCGGCGGTCGCGCGGTGGCGGTATCGCCCCAGACCAGGCTGAACAGGTCATTTCCGGCCGTGTCCGGGTCGGCTTCCAGAAAGTCGATGGCCAGGTGCCGGTTGATGCGTTCGGCGACCTCCGGCCGCGCGGGGATCACCAGGCGCGGAAAGCTGTATTCGGCATGGGGGGGCCACGGCTGAGCGGTACGGACCGTATCCACCGCGTAAACCGTTCGTCCCTGAGCCAAGATACGGGCGGGGTTCAGGCAGAAGGCCAGGCCGAGCGCCAGCGGAAGCAAGGCGGCGCCGGGTGTGCGTCCGGTTCCGGGGGGCGGGGTCCTCATTCCGATGGAAAGGTAGGCCGGGGCGGCAGGTCGGGCAGGGGGGCCTTTGCCGCGTTCGATCCCTCCACTACCTTCGGAGACACACCGACACACCATGATCGCCACCCAGATCCGCCAGAAGGAAGCCAAGTTCTACTTCGTCTCCTACCCCTGCGAGGACATCCTCCGCCGGGTGCGCTTCATCAGCCGTTTCTATGCCGAAGGTGAGAAGCCCATCGCTGCGGAAGAGGCCGAAAAGGGCGATGAGGTCGCCGGTTTCATCCAACGCATCGAGCGCAGCGACTCCGCCTTCCAGCGCAGCATGTCGCAGGGCAAGATCAAGGCGATCCGCAACTTCTACGAAACGGCCGTGGCGCAACCGCCGATCCCCGGCACCGTGCTGTTGTTCAGCAGCGACATCCTGGACTTCTCGCCGCTCGGCAACCTGAAGAACGTGGGCGACCTGAAGGAGCCCAAGGAGAAGTACCTGATCATTGACGGACAGCACCGCCTCGCCGCGCTCGAGTTCTACCTGCGCACGCACCCCGAAGAGGCCAAGACCATCCACGTGCCCTGCATCATCTTCGATGGCGAGAGCGAGGACTTCGCCGCGGAAATGTTCGTGATCATCAACAGCACGCCCACCCGCATCAACAAGAGCCACCTGATCGACCTGTACGAGCGCGTGAGCTGGGAGAAGCCCGACAAGCGCCTCGCCGCCAAGGTGATCGAGCGCATGTACAACGAGCCGGACAGCCCGCTGCGCTACCGCATCAACCGCTTGGGCAACCGAAGCAAGCAGGAAAAATGGATCATGCAGGCGGAGCTCTTCAACGAGGTGCATCGCTGGATCCAGCGTTCCTTCGAGAAGGGCACCAAGGTGAACGCCGCAGCCGTGGAACAACGCTACCGCGTGCTGCAGGAGTTCTTCAAGGCCGCCAAGGCCGCCTTCGGTCCCACGTGGGGCGATCCCAAGTACCACGTGACCAAGCCGGTCACCCTGAAAGCCCTGATCCGCGTGTGCGCCGACCTGAACGCCCGCGACCGCGGCGACGAGAGCACCCGCGAACAGCGCTGGACCGCCCGACTCGCGGGTGCCTGGAGCGATGTGGCCCGCGACTTCCGCGACGAGGGGTTCTACGAGCGCTTCGCCGCCAAGGGACAGGTGGAACGCGTGGGCAAGGTGCACAAGTTCCTTAGTGGGAAGCTGGGGTTGTAATTACCGCCACGTTGTCGGAGAACAAGCAGGATGCCTGTTCCGATCTTCCTTCATCCGTCGTTCACCAAGGCCCAACGCTGTGGCACTTGCGTATCGCTCACGTGGCTTCGGTCAGGGAACACCCAGCGGTCGCGCACACGGTGCACGAGCAGGTAACGGACGCGTTCGTCGCGCTTGTCCTTCACCTGCAACAGAATGAGCTGCTTGGCATCCGTGGGGGGCTGGTCCGTTGGTTGCCAGGGGCCTGCGGCGGTTCCGGTCATTGAAGAGCGGTGCGTTGGATGATGAAGAGGGTCAAGGCTCGGGCAGACTTCGGTGGAATTCACCCGGTGATGAAACCGGCAATGCGCTCTTCGCGAAATGCTTGACGTTGCAGGTGATGATGAGATCCACCTTTCTACTTCTCAACGCCGCGAAGTGCTGCACGCCGTCCTCATGGTCCGAGAACGCACTGGAGAACGCAGCCAAAAAGTCACGCTCGTCCACAGGGATCAACGTGAATGTTCCAAGCATGCGCGTCATGACCTCTGCGATGTCCGCTTTCCATGTGGTTGGCCGGCTCAACCGCCACTTGCGCCGCAGGACGTACATCACATTCGCCATGATCAACGGTGTGGCCATGGCCTCGAAACGACCGTTGATCGCATCCTTCAGGACCAGCAGGCTATCCGCACTTTGCGCTTCATTGCCCACGATCACAGCGACCAGCACATCGCTATCCACCAAGGCCCTCATGCCCTGCGCGCCGACGTACCGGCCACCTTCGTCCGGGCCCGCTCCACCAGGCCACGCAGCCGATCATCACCTGCAAGCTCGTGTGCGGAGAACACGGCGCTACCGAACAGGTCATCCGCCCAAGTCCTCTCCGATAAAGGTGCCTTCTTGGCTCCGCCCTTCTTCACGGAGACCGAACCGGATCTGCGCACCTGCTTGAGGCCCAACCCGCTCTTTCGAGCACGCTTGCGCGGTGTGGTCGCCTTCGCTTTCATACTTCGAAGATAGGCATGAACGCATCGGATCAATCCAACCCCAGCGTGATCTGCTTGCCGGGCTCGTAGCCGATCAGCGGATCCTCCGGTGAGCGCTCCACCTCCTCGCCGGACTGCTGTTTCTTGAACTGCTTCACCGGGCTCTCCTCCAGGTCCTCCTCCTCCGGAGCGTCCATGTTGCCGATCTCGTCCTCGGTGATCAGCATGCCCTGCACTTCCTCCAGCTCCGGGGTCATGGGGATGAAGACCGGCGTGTTCAGCGTGAGGTCCTTCACCTTGTGCGGCGTCAGGCGGTTGCCCAGGGCCTTCACCCCTTTCACGCTGATGAGATCACGAAGCTTGACATCCTCATCCTCGCGGCTGGTGCTGCGCTTGTCATAGGCCACGTGCAGCACCGGATCGGGCACCAGGCTGTGGATGATCATCTTGCTCTCGGGGTGCTCGGTGATGAAGGTGACGGGATCGCGCGCGGTCTCCACTTCGAAGCGCTTCACGTTCATCTGCTGCTTCTCCCCTTCCCAATACACCACACTGAGCACGTCCTTGGGGTTCCACTTCACCACGGTGCGCGCGTTGTCCGGGAAGTGGGTGCTGAGCACGAAGGGGAACAGCTGGTAGGTGCCGTTGGCCATGATGGCCAGAATGCGGTCCTCGCCGCCGAACCGGCCCAGGTAGCGGCCGTGGCCCGTGTCGTTCAGGCGGCGCACCGTTTCATCGAACCAGATAGGGATGGCACCCAGCGTACTGCCGCCACGCTCCTTCTGGGTGATCTTCTGCACGGCGTACCGCGTGAGCAGGTTGCCTTTGCTGCTGCGGCCTTTCACACCAAGCTGCGCGAAGTCGATGTCGAACTTGTTCTTGCGCAGGTTGGGCTTCGGGCGAAGCACCACGCTCACCGTTTCGCTCGCACCATCGGGGTTGCAGGTGAAGTACTCCACGCTGCTCCCAGGCGCACCAGCGGTGAGGTCATACTCCTTGTCGCGCGTGATGCCAGTGACGGCGAACCGTTTCATGAAGAACGGTCCCTTCACTCCGTCCTGGTAGATCATGTGGTAGATCGTGCGCTCGTCGTTCTTCTTGAAGACGCCGATATGGATGACGCCTTTGCCGATGAATTTCTTGTCGGCCACCTTGGTCACCATCATGCTGCCGTTGATCCGGAACACGATGATGTCATCGATCTCCGAACACTCGTCCACGAACTCGTTGTTGCGCAGGCTCCAGCCCATGAAGCCCTCCTCGCGGTCGAAGTAGAGCTTCTTGTTGGCCACGGCCACCTTGGTGGCGACGATGGTGTCGAAGGTGCGCAACTCGGTCTTGCGCTCGCGGCCCTCGCCATACTTCTTCTTCAGGTCCTTGAAGTAGTCGACGGCGTGGTCCACCAGGTTGGCGAGCTTGTCCTTCACCGCCTTCAGCTGGTCCTCCAGCCCGCGGATGTGCTCATCGGCCTTGAAGCTGTCGAACTTGCTGATGCGCTTGATGCGGATCTCGGTGAGGCGCACCACGTCGTCGTCGGTCACGGGGCGACGCAGCTCCTGCACGTGCGGCTTGAGGCCCTTGTGGATGAAGGACATCACCTCCTCCCAGGTCTCGGCCTCCTCGATCTTTCGGTACACCTTCTTCTCGATGAAGATGCGCTCGAGCGAACTGAAATGCCATTGGGCCTCGAGCTCCTCCCACTTGATCTCCAGCTCCAGCTTCAGCAGGCGCAGGGTGTTCTCGGTGCTCACGCGGAGCAGCTCGTTCACGCTGACGAAGCGGGGCTTGTCGTTCTCGATCACGCATGCGTTCGGCGCAATGCTCATCTCGCAGTCGGTGAAGGCGAAGAGCGCGTCGATGGTGTTGTCGGGGCTCACGCCGGCGGCGAGGTGGATGATGATCTCGGCGTTCTGGGCGGTGTTGTCCTCGATGTGGCGGACCTTGATCTTGCCCTTGTCGTTGGCCTTGATGATGCTCTCGATCAGGCTCACGGTGTTGGTGCCGAAGGGGATCTCGGAGACCACCAGGGTCTTGGCGTCCTCCTTGCGGATGCGGGCCCTGCAGCGCACGCGGCCACCGCGCTCACCACCGTTGTAGTTCTCCACATCGGCCAATCCGCCCGTGGGGAAATCGGGAACAAGGTTGGGCTTCTTGCCACGCAACAGCCCGATGCTGGCGTCGATGAGCTCGTTGAAGTTGTGGGGCAGCACCTTGCAGCTGAGGCCCACCGCGATGCCCTCGCCACCCTGTGCGAGCAGCAGCGGGAACTTCACCGGCAGGAAGATGGGCTCCTTGTTGCGGCCGTCGTAGCTGAGCTGCCAGTCCGTGGTCTTAGGGTTGAAGACGACGTCCAGCGCGAACTTGCTAAGGCGCGCCTCGATGTACCGCGGCGCTGCAGCACTGTCACCGGTGAGGGTGTTGCCCCAGTTGCCCTGGCAGTCGATCAGCAGGTCCTTCTGGCCGAGCTGCACCAGCGCATCGCCGATGCTGGCGTCACCGTGCGGGTGGTACTGCATGGTGTGGCCGATGATGTTGGCCACCTTGTTGTACCGACCGTCATCGAGCACCTTCATGCTGTGCAGGATGCGGCGTTGCACCGGCTTCAGGCCGTCGTACAACGCAGGCACGGCACGCTCCAGGATCACGTAGCTGGCGTAGTCCAGGAACCACTCGCGGTACATGCCGCTCACGCTGAAGCTGCCCGCCTGGCCCGCACTGGGCACACCGGCCCGGCCGCCCGGACCGCGCGGGCTGGGCACAGGGGGCTCCCCTGCCGACGCGTCATCTGCCCCGCTGGTCTCCGGGTCCGTTGGCAGGTTCTCCTGGTCGTTGGTCTCGTCGCTCATCACAGTGTCGCACAGATCGTTTCCGGCCTTCCGTAGCTGAGGTTGTTGGACAGCTGAACCTCCAGGCAAAGCTCCTGGCCGAAGGTGAAATCGAGTTTCGTATAACGCCACACATCGCTGCCCGCAGGGAACTGGCTAAGCAACACGACCTGGCCGTTGTCCAGGTCCTTCACCCGCACCTGATAGGCGTTCGGCGCGAGGAATAGCGCGCTGTTCGCGTTGAACTGCATCACCTGGCGGGTAATGACGTTGGGGGGCGTTCCGGCGAACTCAATGTACGTGGTGTCCATGCTGAACACATCGGGGCCGGTATAGTCGCGGTCGAACGGATTGTTCGTCCATGCGGAGACGTCAAGGTCGTCCTTGTAGCAACCGGAGAGCGCCAGGAGCAGGGTCAGGAGCAGGAGCGTGATGTGGATCGGGCGCTTCATTTGATGGGTATGGTAAGGCCCATGGCCCAGGTGCCGCCGCGGCGATCGGGCACCCACACGAGGCCGTCGAACTTGACCTTCTCCTTGTCCTGGAAGGTGGGCACGGGCTTCTTGGAAGCCTTGATGATGGACCAGGTGGTGAAGGCCGCGGAGGCCAGGAACACCCCGCCGCTGATGTAGAAGTTGGTGCGGGCCTGTGCGAACTCCTCCTGATGGGTGGGGACGTCCACTTCCTTCAACTGCTGCAGTCCGTTGGGACTGGCGCTGCTGGTGTAGAGGGCCTCATCGGCTTCCAGCTGCTCATGGGCATCCTTGTAGTTCACGAAGCTGCTCACGGCCCAAATACCGGTGCCCAGGGTGACCGCCGAGGGCAGCACGCGACCCAGCCATTGCTCCTTCTTCAACTGGCTCATCTCCCGCTGGTAGTCCACATACTCCGGGCTGTGGGGCAACCGCAGGATGATGTCCTTGCTGACGCCCGCCTGCACGCGCAACACGGTGTCCACTATGCTCCGGGTGGGCGCCCAGAAGGTGAAGGTGTGCGGGCCTTCCAGCAACTTCACCTCGCGTTCCTGCATGCGGTACTTGCCATCGAGCACGAACTGGTAGCTGTCACCGGGTTCCACCAGAAAGCGCAGTGTGCCGGTGCCTTGAGCGGAGGTCAATGTGCAAATGAGGAAATGGGAGAATGTGAACAGCGCAACCAGCGTCCTGCGTGCCATACCCATCCGCTGTCGATGTTCACGCAAACTCATCTCCCTCATGATAAGCTCCACATTTTCACATTCTCTCATTTTCACATTCTCTCATTCACTGATTCCATCAGACCTCCACTTCGTTCGCCTCCAGTTTCCGGGCGATGTTCAGCAGCGGGCTGTTGTTCTCGCCATCATCGCTCACGATGTCCTTCTCGATCTTCAGGTTGCCGATGATGAACTCCTGGCGCTCGGGCGTGTTCTTTCCCATGTAGAAATCGAGCAGGTCCTGCACGGCAGCGTCCTTGGTGATCATCACCGGCTCCAAGCGCATATCGGGCCCGATGAAGTGCTTGAACTCGTCCGGGCTGATCTCGCCCAAGCCCTTGAAGCGGGTGATCTCCGCGGTCTTGCCCAGCTTCAGCAGGGCGCGCTGGCGCTCCTCATCGCTGTAGCAGTAGTGCGTCTCCTTCTTGTTGCGAACGCGGAAAAGCGGCGTCTGCAAGATGTACAGGTGGTCGTTCTTGATCAGGTCGGGGAAGAACTGCAGGAAGAAGGTCATCAGCAGCAGCCGGATGTGCATGCCGTCCACGTCGGCATCGGTGGCGATGACGATGCGGTTGTAGCGCAAACTGTCCATGCCGTCCTCGATGTTCAGCGCGGCCTGGATCAGGTTGAACTCCTCGTTCTCGTACACCACCTTCTTGGTGAGCCCGAAGCAGTTCAGCGGCTTCCCCTTCAGGCTGAACACGCCCTGGGTGGCCACGTCGCGGCTCTTGGTGATGCTGCCGCTGGCGCTGTCGCCCTCGGTGATGAAGAGCGTGGTGTCGAGCTTGCGCAGGTCGTTCTTCGCGTCGTCCAGGTGCAGGCGGCAGTCGCGCAGCTTGCGGTTGTGGAGGCTGGCCTTCTTGGCGCGTTCGCGGGCCAGCTTGCGGATGCCGCTGAGCTCCTTGCGCTCCCGCTCGCTCTCCAGGATCTTGCCCTGGAGCGCCTGCGTGGTCTCGGGGTTCTTGTGCAGGAAGTTGTCCAGCTTGGTCGCAAGGAAGTCGCTGATGAAAGAGCGCATGCTCTGCCCCCCCGGCTCGATCTCCTGACTGCCCAACTTGGTCTTGGTCTGGCTCTCGAACACGGGCTCGATCACCTTCACGCTCACCGCCGCCACGATGCCCGTGCGGATGTCGCCCGCTTCCCAATCCTTCTTGAAGTAGTCGCGGATCACCTTGGCCATGGCCTCCCGGAATGCGCCCTGGTGCGTGCCGCCCTGCGTGGTGTGCTGTCCGTTCACGAAGCTGTAGTACTCCTCGCCGTAATGGTTGGCGTGGGTCATGGCCACCTCGATGTCGTCGCCCACCAGGTGGATGATCGGGTACAGCGGCTCACCGTCCATCTTGGTGGTCAACAGGTCCAGCAGGCCGTTCTTGCTCTGGAACTTCTGGCCATTGTAGTGGATCGCAAGGCCGGTGTTCAGGTAGCAGTAGTTCCACAACAGCCGCTCGATGTGCTGGTCGCGGTACTGGTAATGGCGGAAGATGCTCTCGTCCGGCTCGAAGACCACCCGGGTGCCGTTGGTCTCGGCGGTGGACACGAGCTTCTCGTCCTTGCGCAGCACGCCGGTGTCGAACTCCGCGCGCTTCATCTGGCCTTCGCGGTAGCTCTCGATCTTGAAGTAGGTGCTGAGGGCGTTCACCGCCTTGGTGCCCACCCCGTTGAGGCCCACGCTCTTCTTGAAGGCCTTGCTGTCGTACTTGGCGCCGGTGTTGATCTTGCTCACCACATCGACCACCTTGCCCAGGGGAACGCCCCGGCCATAGTCGCGCACCTCCACGCGCGGGCCTTCGATGGTGATCTCGACCTTCTTGCCGTGGCCCATCACGTACTCGTCGATGCAATTGTCCAGCACCTCCTTCACCAGGATGTAGATGCCGTCGTCGAAGGCCGAGCCATCGCCCAGCTTGCCGATGTACATGCCCGGCCGCAGCCGGATGTGCTCCTTCCAGTCCAGTGACCGGATATGCTCCTCGGAATAGCTCGTCTCGCTCATCGATCGATGCGAAACCCCACTGTTGGCAAGGGTTTCAGTCCATGGGCCGAAGTTAGCCCGCGATGGGCGCGAGATGTGGGCCTTGAAGGCTCCCGTTATCCACGATCGATCGGGGTTTTCAACAGACTGGAACAATACCTGACCTCAGTGTCATATCGCTCATTATCAAGAGGTTCCTGATCAATCGCACCCTCCGCCCCTACTTCAACCCCCGCTTTACCAGCAGCGGCTCTACGCGCGGCTCGCGCCCGATGAAGCTCAGCCGAGTGGCTCCTTTATCTCCATGACACCTGGAGCGTCAGGAGCCATGTCCGCCGCGAATGCCTCGATCCCGGCTTGTTGTACGTCCAGCAGCTCAGCGATCCTCGAATGCCTAGGGTTGCGCAAGGTCAACAACAGCACCTTGGGTGGTTTGCCAAGCAATGCGGAGAGTTGGACGAAGTCCGTATCGAATGTCAGGATCACGAAGCGGTTCGACCGCGCGTGCTCCCAGATCATCCGATCGCTCCGCAGCTCGGGCCTGATAGTGTTCACATGTTCCGAGCCGGGATACACGGCATCCAGCACCTTCAGCAGGCGATGGGAGATATTCTCATCCAACAACAGCTTCACGACGCACGGCGAAAGGTCTGCTCACGCTCGGCCGCAAAGGCAAGGCACGCCCGGATGTCCTCCTCGCTCAACTGCGGGAAGTCAGCGATGATCTCCGCATGGGACATACCTGCGGCCAACCAGCTCAACACGTCGAATACGGTGATCCGGGTATCACGAACGCAGGGTTTTCCGAAACGACGTTCCGGATCGATGGTGATGATGTCGCGGTAGTCCATGACCTATGACCCGAAAGTTATGACATCCGGATCGGCGCGCACATTACCTACTTCAACCCCCGCTTCACCAGCAGCGGCTCCACGCGCGGGTCGCGGCCCGTGAGGTCGCGGTACAGCTGGTCCTCGGGCTTGCTGCCGCCCTGGCTCAGGATGGCCGCGCGGAACTTGTTGCCATTGGCGCGCGTCAGTCCCCCGTTCTCGTTGAACCAGGCGTAGGCATCGGCGTCCATCACTTCGCTCCACAGATAGGCGTAGTAGTTGGCGGCGTAACCGGTCCAGGCATGACTGAAGTAACAGCTGCGGTAGCGGGGCGGCACCATGGCGATGTCCAGCCCGTACTTCTGCAGCGCGGCCTTCTCGAAGGCGTCCACATCGGTGACCAAGGGTGCATCCGCGCTGAGGCTGTGCCATTCCAGATCGAGGAGGGCGGCGGCGAGGTACTCGGTGGTCATGTAGCCCTGGTTGAATTTGCTGGCCTTGCGCAGCTTCTCCGACAGGACCTCGGGCATCACCTCGCCTGTCTTGTAGTGCTTCGCGTAGTTGTTGAAGACATGCGGCACCATGGCCCAGTTCTCGTTCACCTGGCTGGGGAACTCGACGAAATCGGTGGCGGTGGCGGTGCCGCTGAACTTGGGGTACTTCTGGTCGGAGAGCATGCCGTGCAGGGCGTGGCCGAACTCGTGGAACAGCGTGGTCACATCGTCCCAGCTCAGCAGGCAGGGCTGCCCGGCTGCGGGCTTCACGTAGTTGCAGTTCTGCGTGATCACCGGGCGCTGGCCCAACAGGCTGCTCTGGTCCACGAAGCTGCTCATCCACGCACCGCCGTTCTTGTTGTCGCGGGCGTAGTAGTCGCCGTAGAACAGGCCCATCACCGTGCCGTTGGTGTCGATGATGTCGAAGACGCGCACGTCGGGGTGGTACACCGGCAGGTCCTTGCGCTCCTTGAAGCTGAGACCGAAGAGCTCGTGCGCCGCGAAGAAGACACCGTTCTGTAGCACGGTCTCGAATTCCAGGTAAGGCTTCACTGCGGCCTCATCAAGATCGTACTCGGCTTTGCGCACCTGCTCGGCGTAGAGGTCCCAATCCCAGGCGGCGACAGTGAAGCCACCGCCTTGCTTGTCGACCAACTCCTGAAGCTTGGCGGCCTCTTTCTTCGCATTGGCAGCGGCGGCAGGGGCCATGTCGGCCATCAGCTTCAACGCGCGGTCCGGGCTCTTCGCCATCTGGTCGTCCATGACGAAATGCGCCCAGGAGGGGAACCCGAGCAGCTTGGCCTTCTGCGCGCGCAGTTGGGCGAGCCGTGCGATGATGGTGCGATTGTCGAACTCGCCACCATGACCATTGCGCGCAACCGAAGCCTTGAACACCCGTTCGCGGGTGGCGCGGTCCTTCAGCTCGGCGAGCACGGGCTGCGTGGTGGTGTTGCGCAGGTCGATAAGCCACTTGCCCTCCTGCCCTTTCGCCTTGGCCGCGGCCGCTGCTGCGTCGATGGCTTCCTGCGGCATGCCGTCCAGCTGCTTCACATCATCCACGATGATGGCCGAAGCGGAACGGTCCTTCAGGATGTTGTCCTCGAACTTGGTGGTGAGGTTCGCTTCCTCCCCGTTCAGCTTCTTCATCTGCTCCTTGCCGGCGTCGTCCAACATGGCACCGGCGCGCACAAAGCGCTGGTAGTAACGCTCCAACAAGCGTGCATCCACGGGCTCCATGGCCATGGCAGCGCGGTTGTCGTAGACCGCCTTGATGCGCTGGAAGAGGGTGCCGTTGAGGGTGATGGCGTCCCCATGCGCGGCAAGCTTGGGAGCGAGGGCTTCCTTGATGGCCTGCAGGCTGTCGTTGGTGGCGCTGCCGGTGAGGTTGTAGAAGATGGAGCTGGCGCGGGACAGGTCCTTGCCGCTCTTTTCCATGGCCACGATGGTGTTCTCGAAGGTGGGCGCCTCGGTGCTGTTGGCGATGGAATCGATCTCGGCCAGGTGGCGCTTCATGCCTTCCAGGATCGCCGGGCGGAAGTCGCTGTCCTTGATCTTGTCGAAGGCAGGGGCTTGAAAGGGCAGCGCGCTGGGCTGCAACAACGGGTTCACGGTGGTGGTCTCCATGGCGGAATTCGCAGGTTCAGTGGACGGGTCGCAAGCGACCATCAACAGGATGGCCGAAAGGGGCAAGAGGTTCTTACGGAGCATGTGCAACAGGAATGGGGCCGTAAGGTAGGATCGCGCTCCCCTTCTGCCCACCACGGAACGAACCGGGTGTCAACGGGCCGACATGAAAGCGCGTCCCTAAGGTCCAACAGGCGTCCCGCCTGTTGTTGAGCATCGCTGCAACAGGCGGGACGCCTGTTGGACCATTGCCTGTTGTTGAGCATCGCTGCAACAGGCGGGACGCCTGTTGGACCATCGCCGGTTGTTGAGCATTGCTGCATAGGCGGGATGCAACAAGGACTATCCGTTCCAGCAACAGGCGGGATGCAAGAAGGACTATCCGACACAGCAACAGGCGGGACGCCTGTTGGACCATTGCCTGTTGTTGAGCATCGCTGCAACAGGCGGGACGCCTGTTGGACCATCGCCGGTTGTTGAGCATTGCTGCATAGGCGGGATGCAACAAGGACTATCCGTTCCAGCAACAGGCGGGATGCAAGAAGGACTATCCGACACAGCAACAGGCGGGATGCAACAAGGACTATCCGACACAGCAACAGGCGGGACGCCTGTTGGACCATTGCCTGTTGTTGAGCATCGCTGCAACAGGCGGGACGCCTGTTGGACCATTGCCTGTTGTTGAACATCACAGCAACAGGCGGGACGCCTGTTGGACCATTGCCTGTTGTTGAACATCACAGCAACAGGCGGGACGCCTGTTGGACCATTGCCTGTTGTTGAACATCACAGCAACAGGCGGGACGCCTGTTGGACTATACGTTGAAGAGGAAGTGCATCACATCGCCGTCCTTCACGATGTACTCCTTCCCTTCCACACGCAGCTTTCCGGCGGCGCGGCAGGCGGCTTCATTACCCAGCGTAATGAAGTCATTGTACCCCATCACTTCGGCGCGGATGTAGCCCTTCTCGAAGTCGCTGTGGATCACGCCCGCGGCCTTGGGACCCGTGTCGCCTTGGTGGATGGTCCAGGCACGCACCTCCTGCACCCCGGCGGTGAAGTAGGTCTGCAGCTTCAACAGGTGGTAGGCGGCGTGGATCAGCTTGTTCACCCCGGGCTCATTGAGGCCCATGTCGCTGAGGAACATCTCGCGTTCCTCGGGCGTCTCCAGGCTGGCGATCTCGGCCTCGATGGCGGCAGTGACAAAGATGACCTCGGCGTTCTCATCGGCCACGGCGGCCTTTACTTTTTCGACATACGCATTGCCGGTGGTCGCGCTCTTTTCGTCCACGTTGCACACGTACATCACGGGCTTGCTGGTGAGCAGTTGGAACTCGTTCACCAACGCGGGATCATCGGTGGCCGTGATCACCGTGCGGGCGCTTTCACCCTTCAACAACGCGGTGCGGATGCGGGTGAGCAGGTCGAAGCGGCGCTTGGCCTCCTTCTCCCCGATCTGGGCCTGCTTCTCCACTTTCTTCAAGCGCGCGTCCACGGTTTCCAGGTCCTTCAGCTGCAGCTCGATGTCGATCACTTCCTTGTCGCGCACCGGATCCACGTTGCCATCCACGTGCACCACGTTGGGATCGTCGAAGCAGCGCAGCACGTGCAGGATGGCGTCGCACTCGCGGATGTTGCCGAGGAACTGGTTGCCCAGGCCTTCGCCCTTGCTGGCGCCCTTCACCAGGCCGGCGATGTCCACGATCTCCACCGTGGTGGGAATGATGCGCTGGGGCTTCACCAGTTCGGCGAGCTTGTTCAGGCGGGCATCGGGCACGGTGATGGTGCCCACGTTCGGCTCAATGGTGCAGAACGGAAAATTCGCCGCTTGCGCCTTCGCGTTGCTGAGGCAGTTGAACAAGGTGCTCTTGCCCACGTTGGGCAGGCCGACGATACCGCATTTCAGTGCCATGGTCTCTTGAAAAAGCGCGCGAAGATAGCCCGTTCCCGGCCCTCCGTACTTTGGCGCCCATGGACCAACTCCCCCAGCTCCTCGGCGCGGCCTTGCTGCTCGTGGCCTACGGCCTCTTCCAGACCAACCGGGTGAAGGGTGATTCCGTGCCCTACCTGCTGCTCAACCTGCTCGGTGCCGCGTTGCTCGCCTACGATGCCATCCGCGCCATGCAATGGGGCTTCATCATCCTGGAATGTGCCTGGTGCGTGTTCACCCTGCCCAACCTGTACCGCGCCCTGGTGCGGAAACCGACCGCCTGATCATCTTCGCACCATGGAGAACCTCGTCATCCGGCTGGACGAAAAGAACTGGAAGTCGCTCATGGTGGCCCAAGGCTACGTGAACATCAGCAGCAAGGGACACGACTCGCCCGCCACCTTCTTCAGATCCCTGGAGAAGGAGGCACTGCTGGAGAGCCTCAAGCGGATACCCATCCCGGGCATCACGCAGGTCTCCCTGCTGGAAGGCGACGACACTGTGCACTTCGAGTGGTACGATGAGAAGGGCAAGGTGCAGAAGTTCAGCGCGGAGTTCACTGCGGAACAGGACGCGGAACGCCTGGTGGAGCATGTGGCCGGTGTGCGCGGGATGAAGCGGAGCGAGCGGTCGGCCGGGCTCTGGAAGTCGATCGGGAACGGCGTCATCGGGCTGCTGGTATCCCTGGCGCTCACCGCCCTCACCTATTCGGCGGCCAAGCAGATCGAGGCCGGCGGCGAGGTCCATGTCAGTGGCCGAAAGGCTTGGGTGAAGTTGATCATCTGGGGCATCGCGGAAACACTCGGGCCGGTGGGCTGCATCGTGGTCGGCCTGCTGATCGCGGCGGCCTTCGGCTGGTTCATCCGGAAGCGACTGAAGCAGCCGCCCACGGAGGTGGTGTGGAACTGATCACCGGACGCGCAGCAACACCCAGCCATCACGGCGCACACCCAGCGTATCCGCACCCAGGTCCACCGCACGCTGCCAGTTCCGCATCGGCGCGAGATCCTTCCATTGTTCGGCATTGGCGGCGGGGTTGAAGAGCACCAGCGCCCCAGGCTCAAAGCGATCCACCTCCTTCCGCCAGAGATCGACCACCGCACCGGTATGGCCATAGGTGCGCAAAGCCTGGTCCACGCCGAACGTGTACACGGTGGAAGCCCCTGCCCCGTTCACCCATTCCGCCAGTTCGCGTTGGTCCCGGTCCTGCCTGACGAACGGTGCGATGGCGCGTGCGAACAGGAGCAGTTGTGCGACCACCGCGGCACCGACCAACGCGCGTTCCCAGCGCTTGACGGCCGGCACTGCGGACAACCGTTGGAAGGCCGGCCAACCGACCAGGGCCACGAGCGGCACCGCAGGCAGGAGGAGCCGGTCGTTCTGGTCGGGCAACATCCCCAGGAAAAGCAGGTAGGCCAGCAGTGAAGCACCTACGACCGGACCATGCGCCGCACGGAGATCGGCCTTCCGGAAGAAGACCCAGCACACCGGGGCCAACAACAGGAAACCCGGATGCACCAAAGGCTTCAGCACGAACAGGCCGTTGGGCAGCAGGAAGCGATGTTCGCCGTCCACCGTGGTGAACACGCGCTGGAACAGGTTCGATGCGCGCATCTGCAGGCCCAGCGGGTGGTCCATTGCAGTGCCCAACGCCAGCGCGATCAGCGCCCCACAAGCGACCAGTGCGATCAGCACCACCGTACGTTCCGGCGTTCCGCCTTTGCGAATATTCAGCCAACAGGAACCGAATACCGCAGGTGCAAGCAGGATGGCCATGGGCAGCCGGACGATCACCGCAGCTGTCGCCAGGAGCAGTGCCAAGAGGCAGTTCGTTAACCCGGCACGCAGCGCGAAACGCAGGGACCAGATCGCGAACGCCATGGCCGGCACATCGCTCATCACCACCACGCCATGGCGCAACAGGAAGGGTGAGGTCCCCACCGTCAACAAGGTGAACAGCGAGGCACGGTCGCGATCGGCACCCGCATCCAGCAGTATCCGTCGGAACCCGGCCACCAGCGCGGCCCAGCCCACGATCGCGAGGAGCAACAAGGCCCAGCGGTCATCGCCGATCATCATACCCACCAACGCCCCCAAGGCGGGAAAGCCCAGAGGCCAGTAGGAGACCGGTGCGGGACCTCCGTTCCAGTATGCCTTCACTTCCCCGGCCAGGCGGAGGTAGGCGTGCGCGTCCTGGTTGTAAAGCCCCTGGAAGCCCCAGCCAACGTGCAGCCCGAGCGTGGCAAGCATTGGAAGGAGCAGCAGCAAGGGCCACCAGCGCGGGAGGAAGGCCGGACGGGTCATGGGCCGCCAAGGTATCCGGGAACCCACATGACGCCGTGAGCGGAAAAGCGAAGAGGCGCCATTCGGCGCCTCCTCATTTCCAGTGCACTCGTAGGGAGTCGAACCCCAAACCTCCTGATCCGTAGTCAGGTGCTCTATCCAATTGAGCTACGAGTGCGAAAAGCGGCTGCGAAGATAGACATCCTTCTGAAATGCGATGCGGTCGATCTTCAGATCCAGTCGTTCAGCCAGTAATAGGCGATGGCCACGTACTCTCGCAAACAGGTGATCTCCAGCTTCAGGTAGTTCCAGAAGGTGTAGCGGAGCCCTGCCTCCTGGCTGACATCCGGCACCCAGGCCTTGCCACCGATGCGGCGGTGTCCATACCCCAGGTCGATGAACATGGCGTGTTCCCAAGCAGATGACCCACAGACCGCCGTGAACCCGGCCTTGCGAAATGAAAGCACGCTGCGGTACATGTTCTCCGGAGCGGTCACCAGAGCGATCCTCAAGCCCGTCAGCTCTGGCCGATGGAGCTTGAGGGCGAGGGCTTGTTCGCGGGTGTTCGTGCCTTCCAGCAAGGCCTTGATCCGGTGGCGCTCCACCCCGCGCAGCACCAATTCCTCGATCATCAGTCGCATCACCAGCGTGTCCTTCGGATGGATCACATGCACCGGCACCTGCGGGAAGGCGATGGCCAGCGTGGCGGCGTGGTGCAACCGCAGCAGCTCAGCGCCGGAGGGCATGCCACTTCCCCCGAGCACCACGATGGCTTCGGGGGGATCCGTGCACTCCCCGGCCGCTGTGCCCAGGCTGCGCTGGGCGTCGAACGGAAGACGGGTGAAGGCCATGGCCACGAGCAGCAGCATGAACGCGCCCATCCACGGCAGCAGTGACCGTATCGCACCAAGCAACCATCGCCCGATCCGGGACAGCAGCTCGATCATTCGCTTCGTTCGATCACGCCAGCGCACCACGGCGCAAAGGTGCGTGATGCACGGGGTCGAACTACGGTGTATAGTACTTCAGCGCCTGGGGCATGTAGGCCTCCAGGTCCCGCACCCGGGTCTCATCGCTCGGGTGGGTGCTCATGAACTCGGGCGGTTTCGCTCCCCCACCCGCGCTCATGCGTTGCCAGAATTGCGGAGCCACACGGGGGTCGTAGCCGGCCATGGCCATGAACACCAGCCCCATCTTGTCGGCCTCCGTTTCGTGCTTCCTGCTGTAGGCCAGCATGCCCAGCTGGGAGCCGATGCCATAGGATTGAAGGAACAGGTCGGTGGCGTAGCCGGGCTTCTGGGCCGCCAGCACCTCCAATGTCATGCCTGCGCCCTGCACCGCCATCCCCTGGCTCATGCGCTCGTTGCCATGACGGGCGATGGCATGGGCGATCTCGTGCCCCATCACCACCGCCAGGCCCGCTTCGTCCAACGTCACCGGAAGGATGCCCGTGTACACCACCACCTTGCCGCCAGGCATGCACCAGGCGTTCACCGTGGGATCCTCCACCACGTTGAACTCCCACATGAAGCCGGCAACACGATCGCTGGCATGGTGCTCCTCCAGGAACTTGGTGGCCGCAGCGGCCAGTCGCTCCCCGATCCTGCGCACCATCTTCACCCGGTTGTCGCTGGCCGGCAGTGGCGGGTTCGACTTCAAGAAGTCCTGGTACTGGGTCAAGGCCATGCCCATGACCTCCCCTTCGCTCACCAGGTTCAACTGCCGGCGACCGGTGATGGGCACCCTGGCGCAAGCCTGCAGCAACAGCAATGCAACAAGGAACGCAAGGAACCTGACGAAAGGCGGAACGGTCATTCGATCGCAGCGCTGAGGCCGCGGTCCAGCAGGGCCGTGCAACGCGGCTCCAAGTTGTCGAAGGTTCCCCGCTTCACACTGCACTTGCCCTTGTAATGCACGATCCACGCGCACTGTTCGGCCTGGATGGGATCATGCCCACAGATCTCCACCAAGCTACCGATCACGTGATCGAACGTGTTCACGTCATCATTGTGCAGGATGATCTCACGCACCGGACCGCTCTCGTAGAGCACTTCGTCCAGCAACGCTTCCTCGGGGGAAAGAAGGTGCGCCATGGCCTTGGGGTCGGGGCCGAAAGTACGAAGCACGGGGATGTGCCCCGACGATCAGGGGGTGGCGAGGGCTGGATCGGCCAGCACGGAGGGACCGAACTTCTGCACCAAGGCCCTGGCATCGCGCATGGGGATCCGCTTCCCGTTGAGGTAGGCGGTGATGAAGGCGTCCTTCACCCCCAGCGTAACGGCCTGGTCCTTTCGGGAACGCACCTTATCCATGTCGAGGAACACGCCCGTGGTGTAGCGGATCTTGTTGGTCTCGGTGCGTTCGCTGTTCAGCGGGGTGATGTTGAAGAGCTTGTCCAGCGCGGTGGGCTTGCTGTACACCCCCACCTGCACGGTGAAGAAGAGGCCCTTCACGGTCTCCACCTGGCGGGCAGGGGCGGCCGTGGGGTCGTTGTAGTAGCTGGTGGCGTCGGTCGGTGGTGCGAACTGTTGCAGCAGCGCCTCCGCCGTGGCGGGGTAGCTGGCCAGCACCTGGGCATCGTCCGCCGGTGCCAATGCAGGCTGTACCACTGGGGCCTGGATGACCGCAGCAGGACGCTCCACCGGTACCATGGCGGCGACCGTGGAACCGGCAGGCAGCGGCTGGGCGGAGCGCTGTGCCTGCGCCATGGAAACACGGCTGCCATCGTCGTAGGCCACCACGAACGCATCCCGGTATCCCCGCTCACGCACCAACGCGCGTGCCTTCTCGGCGGCTTCCGGCGTCGCGAACAGACCGGCGGTGTATCGGGTCACGCCTGAAGCCGTGGTCTCCCCCATCACCGGGGTCATGTCGCTGAACAGTTCCTTGGGGATGTCATTCTTGAACGCCCCGATCTGCACTTTGTACACCACGCCCGCCGGCATCTGTTGGTCGATCAGGATGGGGGGTGCGGCCGTGTTCGGCGTCCGGAATCCGAAGAGGTCCTCCGTCAACACTGCGGGGACCCGGAAAGCGCCATCAGGAATGGTCGGCACCGGGACCGCTGAAACCACCGGCTCCGACCGGGGCGACTCCGGCGCACTGCGCTCGGCGATGTCCTGGTCCCTCGAAGCTTGTGCACGATCCGGAAGTGGCGGAAGGCCGGCCTGCGAGCGTTCGGCCTGCTCAGGCTGGCGCAGGTCGTCCGCCTGGGCCACCAGTGCCCGCGACTCGGCCAACAGGGCATCGGTGCGGCGTGTGCGCTGTTCCAAGGCCATGATGGCCGTGGATCGATCCGCGGAAAGACCCTGCAGCAGGATCGCCGCTTGGCGGTCGTTGAGGTCCGAAGCCCCCTGCAAGCGCGCGGCGGCGGCGGAGAGGGAATCGGCACGGTCAAGCAGGTCCACGGAACGCTCGCTCAATTGCTTGGCCTGCGCCATCCGCTGTTCGCTCAAGCGCCCGTCGGGAAGATCCGGGGAAGCAAGCAGCGTGGTGGCCTCCTTCAACAGCGTATCCGCCAGCTGGCGGCTCGCCTCGGCTTCCGTCCGGTCCGTGCCGGCCTGTTGCTGTTGCTCGAGCGCCTTGGTGCGCGCCATGAAATAACGGCTGTGGTCGGCTTCGCTCATGATCATCAGCTCCTCCTGACCGCCCAGGTAGTAGTACCTGGCCAATCGCTGAGCAAAGGCCACGGACTCCTCCATGTCGCGCTGCTGAGCGCCCAGGTCCTGCGCCATGCGCTCCATTCCCAGGGAGGCTTCGTGCAATGAATCGGACATGACCTGCAGGCGCATGGCGTCCCGTTCGAGTCGTTCCCGGTCGCGTTTCTTCGCGGTGCTGGCACTGTCGCGTGTGGCCAGTGCCTGATCGCTCAGCTCCAACGACCGTTGCTCAAGTCGCCGTGCTTCCGCCAAGGCCTCGTTCCGCTTCGTGCCCAGTGCGCTCGCGTCGTTGGCCATGACGCCCCCCGGATCATCCGTGCCGCGTATTCGCCGGTTGCGTGAAGTGTCCGCCGGAGCGCCGTTCACCGCGTTGACGGTCGCACCCGTTTCAGGGATCTGGGCGTAAGCGTTCTCCGCGGGTGCCACAGCGGCGACCGGCATGCCGGTAACGTCCTCCGGTACCGTGCGTACGTCCTCCTCCACGAGCTGAAGCTTGGTGTCCTGTGCCAGGACCACTTCCTCCGTTCCGAAGAAGCGTTCCTCTACCTCCGCGTAGTCCATCGCCTTCCCCGGAACGAACCCATCGCTCGCCATATGGTTCGTTACCGTGATGGCCTTGTCCAGTTCGCGCAGAGCCAGTAGCTCTTCCCGGTAGGCCTCGCGGTACAGGCCTTCGCGCTTCACGATGTCCTCGCTGTCATCCGCGGTCTTGCGCAACTGCAGCGCCTTGTCGCTGCGTGCCTTGGCGGAAGCCTCCAACTCCCGCGCCAGCTGTAAAAGCGGCTCGCTCGGTGAAAGACCCTTCGGTCGCAAGGTCAAGGTGACCTCCTTCAAGCTGTCCACCCCCGCTTTGTACTCCTCCCTGCTCAGGAAGGCCATGCGCTGGCCGAGGTCGGTGCGCAGCACCATCTCCTGATCGATGAGCTTGTCCGTGCGGTCACGCAACTTGTCCTGCTCGCGGCCGGCAGGCATTCCCTCCAGGACCGTCTCCATCGAATCGATGCGGTCATTGAGGTCCGCGATCTGTTCCATGTCGCGGTCCTTCTCCGCAACGGCCTCCTTCACTGCGGGTGATCGATGCTCCACCACGCTTTCGTAGATGCGCTCAACGTCACCCGGCGCACTGACATAGCGGTCCACATGGGTGGTGGTGCGCGTGGTGTTCGCGCCTGTGGATGCACCGGCATCCATGCTCCGCTGATCGGCCTCGTTCCGCAAGGCTTGTTCCATGGCCATGGTCTCCGTTGCAGCATACCGCTGCGCATCCTCTTCCAAGATGCGGTCGGCCTCGAGGATGCGCTCCTCCTTCATGGTGCGCAGACGCTCCACACGGGGCAGTATGACCTCCGCCTGGGCAGGCTCCTGTTCGAGCAAGGCAAGCTGGCGTGCGGTCTCTGCCTCGATGCTGTCCACCAGCATCAGTTCCAGGCCGTGCAGGCTGAGGGCCCGTTCACGGGGCTCCAACGTGCTGTTGGCGATGCGGTCGCGGTCGCCATTGTGGTCCGGGAACAACAGCGTGGTCAGGTCAGCGGATGAGATGGTCGGAGAAAAGAGGAGCGCCGTCCCTTCCACCTGTTCGGCGGGTCCGATCGACGCCTGTTCGGCAGCACGCGCAGCGGTAGCCTGTACGTCCTGCATCCGCCGTTCCAACGACGCGATCCGCTGATCCAGGCTGTCGCGCCTGGTCTTGTTGCGTTCGGCATCGCGCAGCTGCTTGAGCTCCGCCAGGTCATTGGCCTCCACAAAGTTCGCATCGACCGTCGTGCCGTCGCCGCTGATCGCCGGGGTGTCCATGGTGCGGGTCGCCAAGGTCCCTGTGGTCGTGGCCGGTTCACCCGCACCGCGCATGGAAACGACCTCCTCCCCTGTGGTCGTGGCCGGTTCACCCGCACCGCGCATGGAAACGACCTCCTCCCCTGTGCGTGGAGGCACATCACCAGCCACCGCAGGCGCCACGGCGGTCTCGGGAACGATCGCCACATCATTGGAGCCACCCTCGTTGCTCACCGGCACATCCGCCACCTGGCCCTCAGGCAGCGTTCCGGTGGTCGCTGAACCGCTGATGGGCAAGGGGTTCGTCGCCATACGCTCCACGCCACCTTGTCCGTCGCGATCGGCTGTGAGCGTTGCCTCCGTGGGCGGCGCCATCGCCATGGCGTCACCCTGGAGCTGCCAGTTGAAGGCGTCCCGCCGCGTTGCTGTGGTCTCCTCTGCGATCAACGCATCATAGCGTTCGTCCACGGCAATGCCACTGATGCGCGACTCGTTGCCTGCGATCATCTGGCCCAGGCCTTCCACACGCCCGGCGTCGAACTCCGTGGTCGGCGGGCCTTCGGGCTGCCCGCTCAGGTGCCGGGTGAGCAGGGCCTCACCGCGGGCCACCTCGGCCTGCTGCTCGGCCACGCGGGCCTTTGCCTCTGCGGCGAGGACCTCCTCCCGCAGGAAGCCGAGCTGCTGCTCGTACTCCGCGATCTCGCGACCCATCTGTTCCTTCTTCGACTTCCCGTTGGCCGCCTCCTGCTCACGCTTCAACCGGCCGATGCGGCCCACGAGCTCGGTCTCCTCCTCGCTCTTGCTGCGTGCCTGTTGGACCACACGGGCAGCCTCCTTGTCCAGTTCGGTGGCCGCGCGTCGGGTCCGTTCCGCCGCGTCGATGGTGCCGTCCGGTCCGTTCTTCACATCGAGGCGGGACTTGAGCTCCTTCAGGGGTGCCGCCGCTTGTGCATCATTGCCGGAACCAAAGGCGGCGGACAGGTCGGTGGCGGTCTTGGTCGCCGCCAATGCGGAACGCTGGGTGGCGAGCCGTTCGGTGTCCAGGTCCTGGCCCGTGGCAAAGGCGGAACGGGCGCGCAGGTTGGCGGTGCGCGAGGCTTGGCGGGTGCGGGCGGCATCGGTCATCAGTGCGTTCCGCCGCTCTTCATCGGTCTCTGCTCCGGCCTTGACCACCAGTGCAGCGGCCTGCTGTGCGAAACGCTCGCTCGCTGCTGCGTTCTCCAACGCGATGGTGTAGGCCGCATCGCTCATCTCCTTCTGGTCCGCGGCCATTGCGGTCAGTTCACGGGCATCGGTCTCGGCCAGCTTCACCGCGTCCTGCTTGGTGATGTCACCGGTGAACCCGGCGGCCGACATCACATCCACATTGACCGGGGCCTCGTTGGCCGGCTGTTGCGCGACCTCTTCACCGGCGTTCACGTTCAGCTGTGCCCGTCGCTTGATCTCGTCCAATGCCAGGGCGATCAGGTCCTCGCCGAGGGGCTCCTCGAAGTAGTTCCGGATCATGAGCTTCTCCTGATCCGCCTGTTTCACCAGGCTCATCTCCTGTCGGTAGGCCCGCGCAACATCGCTGCGGGGTACTTCCACATGGCCCACATGCGTGCGCCCGGAAGGCCCCGCCTCCACCACGAACTTGTAGCGGCCGCTGCGTGGAAGCGCCAGGACATATCCGCCGTTGATGTCGGTGCGGATGTCGGCGACGCGCTCCCGCGTCAGGGCATCCTCGACAATGATGTGCGCCTTGCGGTCCTGGGGATCCAGCTCCGAGGCGAAGGTGCCCTTGAGCACGGTGATGTTGATGGGGATCTGCGTCGTGCTGACACGGTACACGTGCAGCATGCCCTGGTGGCTGCTGCGCCCGCTTGCGAAACACGCCTCCTTGCCCGCCGGGTCCACGATGTACAGGATGTCGTCGTCGGGCGTGTTCACCGCGAAATCCATGTTCTCAGGCGCGCCGAACACGTCGAGACCCTTGTCGTAGGAGGTCCTGAACACATCATAACCGCCCATGCTGTTGTGTCCCTTCGAACTGAAGTAGAAGCTCTTGCCATCGTGCGCCAGGAAGGGATGGTCCTCGTCCTGGTCGGTGTTCACGTAACCGGCGAGCTTGGACGGCTCGGCGAACTGCCCCGTGGGAAGCAGTTCGGTGCGGTAAATGTCGCGGCCGGTCCGGCCGTCCTTCCCCAGGCTGCTGAAGTAGAGCGGACCGCCACCGTCGGGCAGGTAGATCAACGAGGGGGGACCGCTCTTCTTATCGAGCGAGGTGCGCAATTCCTCAGGCGTCACCACGATCTTGCCGCCGATGCTGCCCAGGTCGTAGAACCGGAAGAACTCGGCGGCGGCCACCTCCACCTTGTTGTGCACGGTGATCTCCTTCAGGTTGCCCAGCAGTTGCTGCCCGTTCCGGCACTGCTGCTCCAGGGCATCCACCGGGTATTGCGCCAGCACCTTCTTGTCGGCGGTGCCGCGGTAATGCTCATAGGCCGCCAGGGCCTCCTTGAACCGGTAGGCCAGGTGGTAGCTGCGACCGAGGAAGTACCAACCGAGCGCTGGTGTGGAAGGCGACTCGCAGGCGTACTTCAAATGGCCGATGGCCTTCTCCTTGTCGTCGCCCCCATAGAGCGTGGTGGCGCCCAGCTTGTAGTTGAGGTCACGGTCCGAGGGAGCGAGGCTGACGAGCTGGGAATACAGCGGGTACGCTTCCGCGAAACGCCCTTCCGTGAAGAGGGCATCCGCCTTGGCGCGCAGCTGCTGGTCACCCCCTTGGGACAAGGCCAAAAGCGGGACCGCAAGGGCGAGGAACAGGCCCGTGAAGCGGTCCATCCACTGGGCGTATTCCCTAAGGCGGGCAAGGAGCTCCGGGTGTTTCATGCGCTCCGGGTGCTGGGATCGCGACGTGGCGGACCCGATAGGCTCATCCGGCTCTCCTTCCCGTTCCAGAGCCTGAGGATGTTCTGGCGGTGGGTGTAGAACACCATCAGGCAGAGCAGCACGGCGAAACCGATCTTCACACGCCCGGATTCGTGGAACAGGAGGACCACGGCCAAGGGATAGGCCAGCGCGGCGAGGAGGGAACCCAGGGACACATACCGGGTGAACGCGAAGACCACGACGAAGACCCCTACGCACATCGCCGCGGCGCCGGGGTGAACGGCCAGGATGCCGCCCAATGAGGTGGCCACGCCCTTGCCCCCCCGGAACCCGGCGAACACCGGATACAGGTGCCCCACCACCGTGGCCAGCACCAGCGCCACACGGAACCACATCCACTCATCGCTGTCGGGCTCCAACCCGCTGAAATTCGGGATCACGCGCACCGGAAGGAAGCCCTTCACGATGTCGATCAGAAGCACCGGCACACCGGCTTTCGGACCCAGCACCCGGAAGGTGTTGGTGGCCCCGGCGTTGTGGCTGCCGTGCTCGCGCACGTCGATCCCGAAGAACCCGCGGCCCCACCACACGGACGTGGGAATGCTTCCCATGAGATAGGCTGCGACCATGCCGAAGATGCTATACACCCAGGGGAAGTCCATGGTTCAAAGGCCGAAGCGATCGCGGAATTCGTCCACTTTGCGTTTGTTGGTCACGATGAACTGGTAGGGCGCGTCATCCTTCTTCGCTTCCATCACCCGCTTGTCGTCCTTCAGTTCGCTGAGCATGGTGTTGAACTCTGCACTGCTGCTGTATGCATAAAGGTAGTTCCGGCTGTATTGGAAGAACCAGTAGGTCTGGTCGTCGAGCATCAGGAAGATGGTCATCACGTCGCCACTGCGCTTGCGCTGCACCTCCACCTTGCCCTTCAACTGCCGGAACAGCGGCTTCTTCAGCACGGTGCCCAACCCGATGGGGCCCTTGCTCTGCCAGGCCTGATCGTCCGGGTTCCATTCCAGGTTCACGTCGCAGAGCATCATGCTCTTCTGCAGCTCATCCGGCAGCTTCTTGATCTCGCCCTTGATGCTCAGCTCGCTGATCAGCTTGTCCGAACGCTCCAGCCCAAGCACTTCGCGCAGCGACTTTTCATACGGTGTCTTGGTGATGTCCACCTGCTTCTGGTCGGGATAGGCCATCATGTCGGCGGCCATCTTCTCCAAGGCGTTCTCCAGGAAGAAGAAATCGGCGTACAGGGCCACGCGGGTCGAGGTGCCCTTGTCGCTGGTCTGCTCCAGCGTGCCGTATCCGTCCAGCTTCACGCGACCGAGGTCCACGCCTTGCACGATGTGGCCGTCGCCGATGAGCTTGCAGTCGCCCGTGGCGATGCTCACCAGATCACCGGGCAGGTTGCGTTGGCGGATCTTGTCCTTCGGGCCGATCATGTACTCCTTCTTCGCCTTATCGTAGAAGAGCAGGCCCTTGGCGGCGATGATGGGGCGGTCGTTCTTGTCGGTCTTGCGGCTGAGGAAGGTGCCGTAGGTCTTGAACGGATCATCACTGGTAAGGAACACGCCCGCACCGATGTCCAGGCCCTTGTCGTCCTGCAGGGAATCGCCAACGGGGATGAAGACCTCGGCCGGATCGATCTTGCCGCTGAAGCGCATCCAGTTGCGCTGCAGCCCCGGGCACTCGTGCATGATGCGGGTGCTGCCGGTGAAGGTGAGCTCCTTGTTGTTGGCCAGCAGGAGCACGTCGCCGAAGTAGTCGAACGCTGGGCTGAGCTGGAAGCCCTCCTCCTCGAGGATGCGGCCCTTGGCGTAGGTCTGGAACGAGGTGTCCACGTTCACGTTCTGCAGGCGGATCTTGAACGGTTTCTTCTCCGCGTCCACATAGTCGTAGTCGCCGCTCGCACTGTAGTTGCGCTTGGCCTTGATGTCCACCGTGGCGTTGTAGATGGAGTGGAACTTGGTGACGTAGTTGGCCGTGATCACCGCGTTGGTGAGCGGGTCCATCTCGGCGTTGCGGCGGATGCGCACGCGCATGCTGTCCGGCGTCACGAGGGCGTCGGCCACCTGGATGTACTGCACGTCGTTGGCGGTGATCAGGTGCTTCTTCAGGTCGTAGCGCGCCTTGGGGGCCATGAAGCTGAGGGAGTCCTGGTCCGGCCGGATGCTGATGAAGTTGGAGCCCGAGAGCTGCAGGTCCTCGTTGGCGGCAGCGGCCGTGCGGTCGCTCTCCAGCTCGATGTCGCCCTGGTCCATGTACCACTTGAAGCGGTCCATGTAGCAGATGTACTGGTTCACCGGGAACTCGACCTTGGTCTCGGTGCCGTTGCTGACGAACTCGCCCACCCGCTCATCAAGCTTCACGGTGGCGTTCACATTGTCGGTCTTGAAGGCGATGCTCGCGGTGTCGCCCTCGGTCAGGCGGAAGTCCGACGTGTCGGAATGGATCTTCACGGTCTCGAACTGGAACAGGCGCGAGGAGAGCGTGGCGTTGGTGAAGTCCACCAGGCCCGCACCGCTCATGCCCTTCGGGGTGAGGTGGGTGCGGCCGTGCAGGAAGGCCTGCCCATCATACATCACCATGGGGCGGTCGCGCTTCTCGGCGAGGAGCTTCTCGCTGCCGGGTTCGAGCCGCGTGAAGAGGTTGGCGCCCCGCACGTTGGGCACGTTGAGCGCGGGGTTCTTCGCGGCCAGGTTGTAGAGCGTATCGGCCACCCCGAAGGTGCTGTCCGGGCAGAAGACGAAGCTCTTGCTGGAGGCGAACGTGGTGAGGTAGGTCATGTCCCCGTCACCCTGAAGGCCCTTGTAGTTCAGGCTGAGCGTGTTGGTGAAGCTGGCCTTGCGTCCGTAGAGCGGCAGTCCGCCATCGCCCGTTGGTCGGATGAAGCCGAGCGCATAGTCCTTCTGCAGGCGCAGGGGCTCCCGGATGTCCGGGAAGATGCCGGCAGAGACGAGCGTGCCGGTGAAGGTGAGGCCGTCGTTGGTGAAGTTGTCCAGGCTGTCGATCTGGAAGGGGTCGCTCTTGTAGTAGAACTTGTCGCGGATGTAAACGCCTTTCTGGATGGCGCCCCGGTCGTAGAACACGTAGCTCTCCTTGCTGCTGTTGAACTTGGGGAACTCGGGGTACTTCTTCTGCTGCAGCCCGCTCTTGTTGGAGGGCGCATCGATCTCCAGCGTACCGGTCACCATTTCCAGCACGTTCTTCACCCGCACCAGGTAGGTGTACCCGCTCTCGTCCTTGTCGAAGCTGTCCGCCAGGAAGCTCACGGAATCCACGTTCAACAGGTCGATGACGAATGGCTGGTAGTGGAAGTAGTACTCTTTGCCGAAGTAGGAGAGCTTGCCCGCCTGCACCTTGCCGCCGAAGGTGAAATCGCGGTCCTTCTTCACGGTCACCAGCTGTTCGCTGGGATAGATCTTCACGTCCTGCGAATCGCTCAGGATGATGCGCGCCACACCTTTCAGCGCGAGGTCATTGTTCAACAGGTTGATGGTGCCGTTGATCCCGTCGTCGCTGTTGCTGTTGAACTGCAGCACATCATAGTCCACCTTGCCGGCGCTGGCGAGCACGTGGTCGTGCAGGCGTTGCTTCACGTTGACCTGCTGGGACTCGATGTCGTAATCGATGTAGCCCTTGTTGGCCATGTCGATGAGCATGGGGATCACCTGCGGCTTCTGGAGGCGCGTGGCCACGGCGAACTCGGTGGCGGTGAACTGGTCGCCGTGCGCCTTCTGGTGGTCGCGGAGCCGCACCAGCGGGTGTACGGCATCCACACCGAGCATGGCGGTGTAGCGCTTGTCCTTGAAGTAGCTCGAGCTTTCGAACGAGGCCCGCGTCTGCGAGCTGCCCTGCAGGTTGCCCAGGCTCACCAAGGGGTCGCCCTGTTTCCATTGCAGCACCTCGAAGTACATGTCCACATCGTGGTACGAGTCGTAGAACGGCCCCTTCGAAAGGCCTTCGTCCTTCTTGATGAGGCTGAGCTGCTTCTTGTCCTTCAGGTAGCGGAGGCTGACGCTGGGGTGGATGATGGAATCCTTGTCCAGACGCAAGGTCACCGATACGTCCTGGCTGGTGATGCGCTCGGGTTCGATGGTGAAGAGCAGGCCCTTGGTGATGATGAAGGGGCGCTTCTCGCGGTAAAAGGTGAGGAAGGCGGGTTCCTCCTTGGTGCCGTAGCCCTGCAGCTTGGCGGCCTGCATGGTGAAGCCCCCCTCGAAGTCGATTCCCTCCACGATGTCGCGGATCTTCATGCGGCGGTCGTAGCTCTCGAAGCGCGGGTAGCTGGCGTTGTCCGGATCCACGTTGGCCAGCACCTTGTCGCTCACCTTGCCGAACAGGGTGCGTTCGAAGTACGGGTCGTTGAACTGCACCGAATCCACTTCGAAGGCAGCGCTCTTCACCTTGATCTCGTACGGGTGCGACCACTCGGCATAGGTGGCCTCTGGCTTCAGGCCGGCACGGGCCCAGGTCACCCGGCCACCCCTCCCCCGCCAGATCTCCTGCGTGGGGTAGTAGACCCCGGAGGTGTTCTGGATCACCGCGCTGTCCCCCTTCGCCAGACACACCAGGTCGAGCTTCGCGAACACCACCTTGGGCACGGAGTCGTACTCGAAGGTGAAGCTGCTGCTGCTGGACCTCCAGTTGGTGCTGGCGCTCTTGTAGATGCTGTTGTCCTTGAACAGCCCGGCGCACATCTCGATGAAGCTGGTGAAGTTCTTTTTGCGCCCGCTCTCCACCATGGCATCGAGGCTCCTCATCCAGGTGTCGAACTCGGCCGCGCTGCGGCCGCTGGTGGCGAAGGCGGCCACGGCGGCCAGGAAGTCGCGGAAGTGCGGGAAGGCCTCGAAGCGCTTCTTCAACATGAAGTTCGCCATCTCCACCACCTTGGTGCGCTGCGGAGCGGTGAGGTAGCTGCCGTTCCAGGCCGGTGCGAAGTCCTGCTCCACGAACGGCTTGCCCTCCTTCTTGTCCGCACCCACCAGGAAGGCCGTGACCTCCTCCAGGAACACCGCCTGATCATCGGTGAACGGCTTGGTCTGCGCTTGCGCCGCAATGGCGAACGCGAAAAGCAACAGCGCCGCACCCAGGCGCATCGCGAAGTGGATCAATGCTGCGGTCTTCGACATCCGATCAGGGCCCATTCACCTTCGTTCAACCGTTCCTCCACGAGCAGTCCGGCCTCCTTCGCGCACTGGATCATCATGTGGCGGTCGCCCACCACAAAGCCGCTCAGGAATAACGCACCACCCGGAACCAGTGCATCGCGCATCGCCTCCATGTCGCGCATCAACGTGTTCCGCTCGATGTTGGCCAAAATAGTGCCGTACACACGGCCTGCGAGGTCGGCCACGGTGCCCTTTTCCACAGTGATGGCATGACAACCGTTCAGCCCCACGTTCAACAGTGCGTTCTCCACGGCCAATGCGTCGATGTCGATGGCCAGTGCTTCGGTGGCACCAAGCTTCTCCGCGAGCACCGCCAGCACCGCCGTGCCACAGCCCAGATCGCACACCGCCTGCCCCTTCAGGTCCAGCCCCAGCATCGCCTGCACCATCATGCGCGTGGTGGCGTGGTGGCCCGTGCCGAAGGCCATGCGCGGGGTGATGACCAGTTCGTGGGTGAAGCCCGGAACAGCCTCATGGAACTCGGCCCGGATGCGGACGTCCTTCCCCACCTCCACCGGCGTGAAGCTCCGCTCCCATTCCGCGTTCCAGTTCTTCGGCTCCACGGCGCGCACGGTGTAGCTCACGGAGGCATGCGGATCGCGCAACGTCAACAGCTCAGGCAGCACCTTCCGCTCGAAACGCTCGGACAGGATGTAGGCCTTCAGCCCGCCCGTGGTCTCCTCGAAGCTGTCGTAGCCCAGCTCGCCGAGCTCCGCCGTAAGGATGTCGCGCCAGGGTTCCAGCGGCGCGATGAGGAAGTCGACCTCGGTGTAGTTCATTGACGAAAAGTTCAAGGTTCAAAGTGCGAAGTTCAAAGTGTGAAGTTCAAAGTGCGAAGTGACCTAGGATCCTTGCTTCACTTCGCCCGCGATGCGGATGAGGGCGGAGAACTGGGCGGCATCCAGGGCGGCACCGCCGATGAGGCCTCCGTTGACATCGGGACAGGCGAAGAGCGATGCGGCGTTGTCGGGTTTGCAGCTGCCGCCGTAGAGAATGGGGACCTCGGGCGTGCCGCGTCCGGTGAGGTAGTCGCGGATGAAGGCGTGCATCTCCTGCGCCTGATCGGTGCTGGCCGTGCGTCCGGTGCCGATGGCCCAGACGGGTTCGTAGGCGATGATGCACCGACCAAGCTCTTCTTCGGAAAGGCCGTCGAGGGCTTCCTTCAGTTGGGTCTCCACCACGGGGAAGTACTTGCCAGCCTCGCGCTGCTCCAGCTTCTCGCCGCAGCAGTAGATCGGTGTAAGGCCGTGGAAGAGCAAGGCCTTCAGCTTCTCGGCCACCAAGGCATCGGTCTCGCCGAAGTACTGGCGCCGCTCGCTGTGCCCCACGATGCAATGCGTCACGCCCAGGCTCTTCAACATCAGCACGCTCACCTCGCCGGTGTAGGCGCCTTGTGCGGCGGCATGGCAGTTCTGCGCGGCCACCTGGATGCCGGAACCCTTCACTGCGTTGACCGCCAGGTCCAGGAAGGGATAGGGCGGCGACACGATCACCTCCACCACGGCAGGCTGTCCGGCGTTCGCCTTCACCAATTCACCCAGCAGGGCCAGGGCCTCCGCCTTGTCCTTGTGCATCTTCCAATTCCCGGCCACGATCGTTCGCATGCGCTTTCACCGCCCGCTGGTGCGCACGGTGGAAGGACAAAGATGGCCTCCCCGCATCCCCTTGGCGACCGGGCGCGGGACAAGTGCTAACAGGGGATCGTGATCAATGACCCAGCCCCTCTCTCCTATTTCAACGCCCCCTTCGCCTCTTCCAGCGTAGGCACGTCGTTGCAATGCCACTGGCCGCGAACCACACCCTGCTGCAGCAGCACGATGCCGGGGTTGCTGCGGATGATGGTCTTGAGCACGGTGCCATCGCAGCGCAGGTAGTCGAAGGCGTTCTGGTGCGTGTGGCGGAACTCCTCGATCTGCTCGTAGCCGCTGGCGGTGACGCCGTAGACGTACCAGCCGCTCTTGAAGGCCGCGTCGGCCAGCGCGTTGATCTGGGGCTGGCAGTCGGCTGAGGCTTCGGTGATGTCCTTGCTCACCACGAAGAGCACCGGCGTGGGTTCCTGGAGGATGCCTTCGGTGACATCGGTACCGTCCACATCGGTGAGCGTGAAGTCGTGGATGGGCGCGTGGTAGCCCTCCTGCACCAGCTTGTTGTCCGTGGCCTGCCACACCCAGGTGCTGTCCTGCCAGGGGTAGTCCGCGCTGGTGAAGTCCTTCACCTCACCGCTCTTCATGTTCTTGTAGGTGAGGATGGTCTCGTACACGTCGGCCTTCTCGCCCGGCGGAATGGCCATGCCCTCGGGGATGCTCTTGCCCACGGCGAAGGGGCGGTAGTCCTTCATGGGCAGGTGCGCCAGGCAATGCCCCATGAAGGCGAGGGAGATCACGGAGACAAAGCCGGCCGTGATCCACTCCGCCTTCACACCCGTCAAGAAGCGCTTGATGAGCAGGTAGCCCACCATGGCGAACAGGGTGAACAGCAGGTAGAAGCTCCAACCGAAGATCCAGCTCCACAGCGCCACCAGTGCCGCACCGCCCAAGAGCAGCAGCTTGTCGTCGTCCGTGGTGTTGAAGTGGATGCCGGGCTTGCGCCAGCTAGCGATGAACACCGGCAGCAGGAAGATGAAAAGGATGAGGTCCTTGTAGAAGCTCTCGCGCGGCGTGAGGCTGCGGCCCAACGAACCTTTCATGGCATCGCCGAAGCAGCCGCAGTCGGTGACGCAGGTCTTGTCGCGCACCTCTTCCTTGCCGTCCACCATCACGGTGTAGGTCATCTTCTCCCCGTCCTTCTGGCGCTGGTTGCAGTTGTCGGTGTAGGCGGTGAGCCAGCCGAAGAAGAGCGTGAGCACCAGGGTGGCGGTGGTGGCCAGGCGCATGCGGCCGCCCACCAGGATCGCGAAGCCGAGCACCACTTCGCCCAAGCAGGCGAGCACGGCCAGCGTCAGGGACCAGGGTTCGAGCCCCGGCCAGTTGAGGGCGCTCTCGGCGAAGTACTCCTCCAGCTTGTAGCTGAAGCCGAGCGGGTCGTTGGCCTTCACCAGGCCGCTGACGATGAAGGTGGCGCCGACGAGGATGCGGCAAAGGATGAGCAGGTAGCGCATGGGTGCGGTGCTTGGAGTGCGGCCGAAGATAGAGGTGGCCGCGATGCGGTGTCGGAGGCCTTAACAACTGATCAACAACCGTTCAGTGTTCCTGATCCAGAAGACCGCCGCCCTGAAAAAGCGACGGCCGCCAAGAACCCCGTGGTCCCGGCGGCCGTAGCCCCCCATCAACCCAACTTGTCCTACCGGCGGTCGGCCGGCGTGGTAGCGTTCATGCGGCCGGTACTGGCCTGTGCGGTCATCATGCGTTGGTACTGTACCATCAGGTTCTCCACCTGCGGACGGACCTTGCGGTCGTAGTCGGTGTCCCATCTCACCAACCCGGTGGCGGGTTCGAAGAACGCCCGGCCCATCGGCATGTCGAAGAAGGACAGGTCCAGGCTCGTGGTGCGCTCGAACATCGTCATCTCCACCTCCAGGACCTTCACCTTGTCAGCGCCTTCCCAGACCAATCCGTGCGTATCAATGGTGAAGTACTTGGTGACGAGGGCCGGACCGCTGAAGCGGATCACGTAGTCGGCATCGTTCTCCAGTTTCATCGCGTAGCGTCCCAGCAGGCCGGTCTCCTCGGCATTCACGATCGCCCCATCGCGGAACACGCTCACCAGCACGTTCTCCAGCGAGGCGCCGGTCATGAGATCCGTGACCACGCCCGTCACCCGCAAGCTGTAAGCCGAGGCCACGAACTGGATCCCGATGAACATTGCGGTGAGCACTCCCTTGATCATGGGGGCAAACCTATCGCCGCCCCGAACGGGATCAAAGCGCGGTGATCGCCTTTCCGGCGTGATCGATCAACAGGCCAATGTGAACAACGATGCTCCGGCATGACCATGGTCCGCGCGGATCGTCGAACTTCGCTGGCAGTTGCTCCGCTCATGCTCCGATCCTCGCTCCTGCTCACCTGTAGTGCGTTCGCGCTGGTCGTCCTCGGACAGGCCGATGCACCGAAACCACCTGCCTGGACCACGTGGAAAGGCGCTGGCGTAGCGCTCGCCCACCCGGTGGAATGGACCGCTGATGGGAGCGGGGTGCAGGGCACCACCGTAGCGTTCATGAGCCCCATGGACAGTGGCGATGTGTTCAGGGAGAACGTGAGCCTGAGGTTGGAAGAGACCCAAGAGAAGGACCTCCACGCGTACGTGGGCACCTCAGAGCAGTGGATCACCATGGAACTGCCGAAGGGCGTGTTGATCCATTCCGGGGCCACGCGCAACAGCACAGGCGAGCTGCACCAACTGGAATACACGGCGGAGGTCTCCGGGCTGCCGGTGCACTGCAAGCAGGTGGTGAGGCTGCGCGATGGCAAAGCCTACTGGCTCACCTTCATGGCGCAGGCCGATGCGTGGGAGGAGATGCTCTACATCGCCGATGCGGTGATGGACTCGTTCAAGTGGGTCGACAAGTGAGCCCTCAGAGCCTGTTCAGGATCTCTTGAATGATGGGCTCCGAGACTATTTTTCGTTGAGACGAAGCCGGAAAATTTTCGCGTAGCGGTGTCTACGGGAACAGTTGTAGGCGAAGTATCGGCGGAAAAGAGGCCGGAGAGCGCATTTGAAGAGATCCTGAATAGGCTCTCAGTTCCCCTCCTCCATCCGGATCATCGCGAACACGCCGTAGTTCACGATATCGAGGAAGTTGGCGTCGATGCCCTCGCTCACCAGGGTGGCGCCGTGGTTGTCCTCGATCTGCTTGACGCGCAGCAGCTTCATGAGGATGAGGTCCACGAGCGAGCTCACCCGCATGCTGCGCCAGGCCTCGCCGTAGTCGTGGTTCTTGCGGAGCATGAGGTCGCGGGCGTGCTGCAATTGCGCTTGCACCTTCTCCGTGGCGGCTTCGGCGGTAAGGTCGGGGCTGTCCACCACGCCCAGTTCCAGCTGCACCAGGGCCATGGCCGCGTAGTTGATGATGCCGATGAGCTCCGGGCGGATGCCCTCGCCCACCTTGCTCTCGCCCACCGTCTGCAACGTACGGATGCGCTGGGCCTTGATGAAGATCTGGTCCGTGAGCGAAGGCACCCGCAGGATCCGCCAGGCCGTGCCGTAGTCCTGGGCCTTCTTGCTGAAGAGCGCCATGCACTCGGCGGTCACCGCGTCGTATTGCTGAAGGGTGTGGTCCATGTTCCGCGCAAAGGAACGACCTCATCGTTGAACCTCGGGCATCAGGACCGGCTCCATGCGGTATACATGCTCGAAGCCCAGAAGACCGGTCCGGGTGCAGCAACGCAGGCTGTCCATGGTGGTCAGCTGCTCCTTGATCGTCCGTGGCATTTCGATCCGCTCGCGTTCCCCATCCCAGGAAACGTACACATTCAGGCTGCGTCGGGACCAGGATAGGTCCACCACCGGCAACGTACGGCAGCGCTCTTCGGCCTGCGGGAAGGAGCGATTGATGTAGGAGGAAGCGGCGATGAGGAACAGCGGAAGGGCGACCCACCAGATGCCGCCCGAAAGAACCAGCAGCCTGGGGTATCGCCGCAGCTCCTTCGGCGTACGTGACCAAGCGATCAACCCCGCGATCATCAGACCTACACCAGCAGCAGCGCCCACGAGCGGCCAGACATCGAGCGTGTTCTCCAAGCCCCATCGCCATTCACCAATAAGCGCGGCCTGCGCACCGAAAAAGACCAGCAAAGGCAGCCATGCCTTCCACCGCGGCGTACGGCGCTCCGGCACCTGCGCGTCGGCCTCCTCGTCCGGATCCCCTTCCAGTTCATCCTCCGTAGCCGTGGGATCCACCTCGTCCTCCGGACCGTCATCCACGGTATCCAAGGTGACGTCCTCGTCCACGGCCTGGATCAGCCCGCCCACCCAGACCTCCATCACCAGATGGAAGGCCGCACCCACACCCGTGACCAAGGCCACGAACGCGAGGTAACGTAGCGGACCCGCATCGTGCCCCAGGTCGATCAGCAGCCAGCCGGAGCCGATCAGCACAAGGACCAGGAGCACAAGGCGGGAGGTCCTGCCGATCCGCGCTAAAAGCGCTCGGGACACGATGTACACCAGGCCCAGCAAGAGGAAGGCCAGGACGCCCCCATATCCCCGGGCGAGTTCAAAACCCTTGACCACCCAGCGTTGGATCGCGGTGGGCCGTACCTCCGGATGCCGACCGGCATGCACGTCCAGCAAGGCGTTCCACTGCTCCACCAACGGACCGGAAGTGGCCGTGTCCCAGATCATGGTCTCACCGACGGGATCCCATAAGGCCGTTCCCGCTGGGGCGTTCACCAAGGCGCTGTCCATGCCGTCCAACGGAGGGAACAGCCGCATGTCAAGCTCCGCCTCCAAGGCATCGACCCATTCGCGGGGCACGGCGCGGGTGTCGAAGACCACATGCCGCGCAACCTGCCCTTCCCGTTCAAAGCGAATGAGGTACCGCCTGCCCACGGGCACTTCGAACCGGTAGAAGCCGTCGATCCGCGTGGTACGTTGTTCCGTGCGGACGCCATCGCTTTCCAGCACCAACACCACACCGTGCATCGGCAGGCGGGTGAACGCATCACGCACGATACCCTGCACGCGGATGGCATGGGCATCACCCGCCACCAACGCCAGAAGCGCGAAAAGGAGTCGCATGACCGGCTGCATTGTGCGAATTTCGCGTTCCTGCCAACGCCATGCACACCACCACCCTGCGCCTCAAGGACCGCCTGGTCGACCTGCGCACCCCACTGGTGATGGGCATCCTGAACGCCACACCCGATTCCTTCCATGCAAGCAGCCGGGTGGATCTGGAAGGGGCTTTGCGCTTGGCGGAGCGGATGCTCGAGGAGGGCGCGGCGATCCTCGACATCGGAGGGGCCAGCTCGCGCCCAGGCGCTGCGGAAGTTTCCGAAGTGGAGGAACTGAAGCGTGTGCTACCCGTGATCGACGCCGTACACCGTCGCTTTCCGGAGGCCTTGATCAGCATTGACACCTACCGCTCCACCGTGGCGAAGCAAGCCGTGGCCGCAGGTGCCATGATGGTGAACGACATCAGCGCCGGGCTGTTGAATGAGTCCATGCTAAGGACCGTAGCCGCGTTGGGCGTGCCGTACATCGCCATGCACATGCAGGGCATGCCCGCCACCATGCAAGCCGATCCGCGCTACACGGACGTGGCCGCGGAGGTGACGCGCTTCCTGAGCGAACGGCTCCACGCCTGCCACGCCGCCGGCATCGCCGATGTGATCCTCGACCCAGGCTTCGGCTTCGGAAAGACCACGGCACACAACTACACACTGTTGCGTGAGCTGCCCCGGATATTGGCGTTGGGCGCGCCGGTGCTCGTCGGGCTGTCACGCAAGCGCATGATCAACGAGGTCCTGGGCACCGCACCGGAGGATGCGCTGAACGGCACCACGGTCCTCAACACGGTCGCGTTATCGAAAGGGGCTTCGATCCTTCGGGTGCACGATGTGCGCGAAGCAGTGCAGGCCGTGATGTTGGCGCTGGCGATGCGGGGTTGACCTTTCCGCTGGATCAGCGCTTCTCCTCCAACACCCGCAGGCTGTCGTACCGCTGCATGCCGGCCTGGATGTCCGCCCGCATCCGTTCGGTGTGCTCCAGGTCCCAGACCAGCGAACTGTCAGCCGGAGAATAGCTCGCCATGCCCATGGGCTGCGCCATGATGGGCAGGTCCAGCCCGGGCAGGTTCTTGAAGAGCGTGATGTCCACGTTCATGCCATAGCCTCCGGCGCGATCCGGGACCGGTATCCCCCGCGTATCCACCACCACGTGCTTGGTCACCTTGCCGGCCTGCATGTACCAGAGCTTGTAAGTGTGGTCGAACTCCAAGAAGGTCTCGTAACGCCCCAGGCTGTCGGTCAGCGCCTGGAACACCCGCACCTCGTCCTGGTACATCACCACTTCGGCACCCGGCAAGGGAAGGCGGGTCACGTAGTCCTTCACGGTGCCATGGACCATGACGTTGTCCACGCCTTGCTGGGCCAGGGCGGCCAAGGCCATGGGCAGGAACGCTACAAGCAAGGCCCACCGCTGCACGCTTGACCGACGCATGACCGCGGTACCACCGGTGTTCATTGTGGATCCGGGAGATGCGTATGGGACCCTTGCCCGGTTCCCGGAATGGAGTCCACTTGGGGAAGATCGAACCTCTCCTTCACCGGTCGCCGCCCGGCCTTGCGTTTGTAATAGCCGTTGTAGGTCTTTTCGTATTCGTCCATCGCACTCGTCAAGCGCGGTCGCATGCGCTCGGTGTACTCGATGTCCCAGCTCACGTTACGCACGGACTTCTTGTAGGCCGCTTCGCCAAGGGGCTGCTCGAAGACGGTGAAGTCGAAGCCCTCGATCCATTCGAACAACGCGATCTGCACATCCATCTCGTAGAACGGCACATCGGGATAGGCGGGGATCTCTTCGGTATCGATGTTGATGTGCTTGGTGACGCACCCCGGGCTGCTGTACCACACCGCGTAGCGCCAGCCGCGCTCCAGTTCGAAGGTGTACTTGCCGTCGCCCTTGGTGACCACCTCGGCCTCGGTCTTGCCGGCCTTGAGCAGGCGCACCTTGCCCCCTTTCATGGGGTCGCCGCTGAAATGGTCGGTGATCACGCCGTGGAGCTTCACATAGAAGCGCTGGGGCGGTTTCTGCGCCTTTGCGAAGGATGCACAAAGCACCCCGATCAGCAGCGCGACGCGGGTCCTCATTTGCGCAAGGCCCGCACAAGCGCGATGAGGACCACGGAGCCCACCAGGGCCATCACGAGCTGGCCGATCATGCTGGTGGGCGCCAGGCCCAGCAGCCCGAACACCAGGCCACCGACCACGCCGCCCACCATGCCGAGCACGATGTTCATCAACACGCCATAGCCTTCGCCTTTCATGATGCGACCGGCCAACCAACCGGCAACGCCGCCGACCACAAGGCTCCAGAATATTCCCATGCTGCGAAAGTACCACATAGCCGCAAGGCGGCCGCAAGGCGGCCGCAAGCGACCTTCGTGGCAACCGATGAACCCATGCGCAGCTCCCCCACCCTCCGGGCCACCGAGAACTTCCACATCGTCCTCTGGCTGTTCAAGGACCTTTGCTGGGTGCAGGACCAGAAGCTGCTGGGCACGATCATGATCCTGCCCACCGTGCTCACGGCCATCTGGATCGCCTGGCGCAGCCGCGCGGACATCGGTGAGCTGCTCCACAGCGCGGCCGTGGTGTGCTGGATCTGCGCCAACTCCGTGTGGATGCTCGGGGCGTTCTTCGCCAACGACCGGACCCGGCCGCTGGCCACGGTGTTCTTCGTTCTGGGGCTGTTGTGCGTGGGGTGGTTCTACGGCGTGGTGCGCCCCCGTCAGCAACGGCGGGCGCAGCACCCGGACGCAGCCCGGTCGTAGGTCCTCACAGCCCCCCAGCGCCCGGCTATCTTTGGCGCCTTCAACGCGTTCAGGCCGGTGATCCGGCCCTTGCACATGGTCCGTGACATTGAGAAATACAGGATGCGCCTGCGGCGCACGATGCGGATCACCCTGACCTGGGTGGTCGCAGGGCTCGTGGCGGCGTTGCTCGAGCACAACGTGCTCACCGCGAACGGCTATGCGCACCCGCTCATGGACGAGGTGGACATGTACTTCTGGCGCTCGCTGCTGGGCGGCTTCGTGGGCGGGGGCGTCTACATCTTCCTGCTGCGCGACCGCCTTCGTGTGTTCCCCTTCCTCAAGGCCTTCGGCATCATGTCGCTCTTGGTGCTTCCGGTGGTGGTCTTCACCCATTCCGCAGTCCCGTCATTGGGCGCTTCCGCCGTGCGCGGCTTCCGCGCCGAGTTCCTCGACCGCCTGTGGTCCCTCACCCAACTGGGCCAGTTCCTCTACTACGCCTTGATGATGGGCGGCACCATGCTGATGGTGCGGCTCAACGACCAGTACGGTAGCGGCGGCGTGGGCTTCCTGTTGGGCCGCTACTACAAGCCCCGCCAGGAGCTGCGCATCTTCATGTTCCTGGACATGCACTCCAGCACCACCATCGCCGAGAAGATCGGCCACGTGCGCTACTTCGAACTGCTCAACGACGTGTACGCGGACATCACCGACCCCGTGGTGTATTCCGAAGGCGAGGTGTACCAGTACGTGGGCGATGAGGTGAGCGTGAGCTGGCAGCTGCGGAAGGGGCTCCAGAAACAGCGGTGCATCCGGTGCTTCTTCACCATCCGCAAGAAGCTCGAACAACGTGCCGAGCACTACCGGTCCCGCTACGGCCTGGTCCCCACCTTCAAGGCCGGCTTCCACTACGGCGAAGTGACCACGGGCGAGATCGGGCTGGTGAAGAAGGAGACCATCTTCTCCGGCGACGTGGTGAACACTGCCGCCCGCATCCAGGGAAGCTGCAACGACCATGGGGTGGACATCCTGGTGAGCAAGGAGCTGTTGGACCTGCTGCGCCTCCCCGAGCACACCTACACCACCCGCCACATCGGGCACATCGCGCTCAAGGGCAAGCGCAACGACGAAAGCCTCTGGACCGTCGGCATCCGCGACGAGAAGGCCGTGGTGGGTTGAACCCCGGTCGCCCGCGTTCAGTATTCGTAGAGCCGGTCCTGCCACCAGCAGCGCACCACGCCATCCGGCCCCTTCCACAGCACCACAGCGCCCCACCGCTCGAAGCGCTCCGTGGCCATGCCTGCCACGATCCGCTCCCGATCGCCGAAGCTCCACAGGCGAATGCCCCGGTCCAGGTCGAGGTAGGTGAGCGTGCCGCCGGTCACCACCCACTGCTCGGGCACGTAGCGCTCGATCACCGCCGCGCTGCCCAAGGCATCCGACCACAGGCGACCGTGGTGAACGAAGAGCACCATGTGGTCCTGCACCCAATAGTCCGTGGGCCGCTCCTTCTGCATGGACCTCGCGACCCCGCCCCGGTACACCTTGAAGGCGCCGCTGTGGGTGACGTAGGCCAGCACCCCATCGCCCACCTTGAACGAGACCGGCCGGAACTGCTCCAGGTCCACCACCTTCCCCCTGTCCCACACGCGGAACACGCCGCCCTTATCGTCCCAGTATGCGACCATGTCGCCACCGGCGGCCACCACGGCCATGTCCGTGCTGTCGAACAACAGCTTCACCACGCCCCGGTGGAAGAAGGACACCCGGCGACGGCTGCGGTCGTGGAACACCACGGTGTTGGATCCGGCCTCCCATTGTGGCGCTTCCGCACCTTGCTCCACGCGCGCCACAGTGATCGTGCGATCGCGCCACCACACCCGCAGTTCGCCCTCCTTCAGGTCGTGGTAGGCCACCAGGCTGTCCTGCACCGTGAAGTCCCCGACATCCGGCGTAAGCACTTCGGCCCCGTTCGCCTTCGCCACCTTCAGCGCCGTGCCAGCAAGCCAGGCCACATGATGGCCAGAGCCCACCGGTTCACGGCCGGGCACCGTGTCCAGCGTCACCGTGCGTCCGTTGGAACCGAACATCCGCAGCGCCCCGTCGTGGTCCACGTACACCAGCCGGTCGCCATGGGAAAGGATGCGTTGCGGAGGCGTGGCCGCGTGTTCCACGAAGCGGCCGTGATCGAAGAGCATGAAGCGTCCGGTGGCCGATGTGAAGGGCGCCAGCCCGCCGTCCTGCGCCTTCAGCACGCACTGGCACAACATCAGGGACCCGATGGCCAGGAAGAGGATCGCGCGGAGCATGTCGGGATTCGGAGTTGCGCGGGGCTGACTCAGGCCGTGGGCTTGATGCGCTCCACGGTATGCACACGGACCTCGCGCTTGCGGCCCTTGACGGCACCAACGCGTTCCGCACCGAAGCGGAACCGCACGCCCGGCTCGGGGATGCGCCGCAGCAGGTCGCCGGAGATCACCAGGTCGGTCTTCATCTCCTTGCACACGCCCAGCATCCGCGACACGGTGTTCATTACATCGCCACTGAAATCGACCGCGCGTTTGATGTGCCCGATCTGGGCCACGATCACCCGCCCGCCATGCAGCGCGCCGCGGAACTGCGGCACCGCACCGAAGTCGCGCTGCATCTCCGCCGCATGCGCCGCCAGCCGCTCGGTGATGTCGAAGTACAGGTCCAGGCAGTTGTTCCCGCGCAGGCCCACATCCATCGGCCAGGTGATGATGACCTCATCCCCCACGTACTTCAGGATCTCGCCCTCGTTGTGCAGCAGGGCATCCGTCATCAGCGAATAGGTGGTGTTCAGGAACCGGAAGTAGCGGAGGTCACCGAGGCGCTCGGCCAGGCTGGTGCTGCCCACCAGGTCGATGGTGAGCATGATGCGCTCCTCGGCGGCAGGCCGCTCGTACCGGCCCAGCAGCACCCCCAGGAACATGCGGCGGCCCATGATCTCCTCCACCTGCACCACCAGGATGGCGATGGAGGAAACCACCACCACCCGCAGGATCAGCTGGTAGAACGCGGACATGCCCAACATTTCCGCAGCGCTGAAGGTGCCTTCGGAACGCAAAGGCAGGTTCTGCTGCCGATCGAACGCGAAGGCCAGCGCCACCAGCGTGATCGTAAGGGCGTTCACCGCGAGCACCTTGCCCAGGTACTGCAGTGGGATGGCCAGCGACCGGAACCGGCGGCCGAACAGGAACTCCTCCAACACACCGGTCCACAGGCCCAACAGGCCCCAGGCCGCAAGGTTGCCGCGCACTGCATCGCCGCTGAACAGCGTGAGCACCCCCGCCGCCACCAGGGTCACCACCATGTACTTCAGCACCTTGCGGAGCTTGTAGCGCGTAATGGAGGTGAGCGAGGCCATGTGGAGCGCAGGAACGGGACCGGGACCTAAGGCTGGGCCGCGAAAGTACGGCGGCCGTCGGGTGGGCTTTTTTTGCCGACCCTACTTGGCTGTGCCAACTTATCCTATTTTAGAGCCCTGACCGCTACTGGCGCAACCCATGCGCTTGATCTGGCGGCCCGAACCTACTGCAGTGGACACCTCCGTTAGCACCAAAGCCCATGGCGAGATCCGCAGCCTGCCGACCAGCAGGCAGGCCCGCTCGATGACCTGCACCTCGGTTGAGGCTATTGCGCTTTACCACCCGATCTGGTGGGCTTTACTCAACTACCAAGCTCAACCAAGTCCGGAAATTGACGCAATGCGCTAACCCGCAGTTACCTGCAAGCCAAAAGAATGACCATGAAAAACCAATAAATAGAAAATTAAACAATTATGAATATGAGATTTAAACTTACATTGCTTTTGCTTTTAGCTTTTAGCTGCTATGCAAATGCGCAGCAAAAGAAACCAAATATTGTTTTCATCCTTACCGACAATCTTGGCTACGGTGAAATTGGTTGCTACGGTGGTGGAGCTA
>JBIIYP010000071.1:0-13806 GCA_044346705.1 Flavobacteriales bacterium | reverse complement strand
CAGGCCGATCGCCCCATCGAACAGGCGGAACACCTCGGCGGTGGTGATGGACTCCGGTGACTTGAGCAAACCGTGTCCTCCTCCCCGGCCTTTGCGACTGACGATGATCCCCGCGTTGCGAAGATCCAGCAGAATGGCTTCGAGGAACTTGGCCGGCACCTGGGCGCGTTCGGCGATGAGCGCAGCCGGCAGCGATCCCTCTTCCCGGGCACGGGCGAGCACCATCAGCGCATGGAGGGCATACTTGGCGCGTTTGCTCAGCATGGACCGAATGTAGGCAGCGGCCTTAGAGCCTGTTCCGGCTCTCAGCCCCAATGCGCCGCGTACCACGGTACGGCCCTGTCCAGCCCGGCGGCCACGTCGATGGCCGGCTCGAAGCCCAGCAGCTCCCGCGCCTTGGTGATGTCGGCCAGGGAGTTGCGCACATCACCGGGCCGCTCGTCGTGGTGTTCGGCTTCCAGTCCTGCCGCTGTGGGATCGATGGCCTCCAACCGCTGGCGGATCATGGCCAGCAGGTCGTTCAGGCTGGTGGAGGCCCCCACGGCGATGTTGAACACCTCGCCAATGGCCCGGGGATCGCTGCAGTCACAGGCCACTTCAACGGCATGCACGGCATTGCCCACGTAAGTGAAGTCGCGCGTCTGCTCCCCATCGCCGTAGACCAAGGGTCGCTGATGGCGCAACAGGGACTTGATGAAGCGGGGGATGGCCGCGGCATACGGGCCTTCCGGGTCCTGCCGCTCACCGAACACATTGAAGAAACGCAGGCCGATGGACCGCACCCCGAACAGCCGTTGGTACAGCGCGGCATAGGCTTCGTCCATGACCTTGGTGACCGCATAGGGCGACAAGGGGTTCCCTTCCATGCCTTCGCGCTTGGGCGAGGCTTGGGAATCGCCGTACACGCTGGAGCTGCTGGCGTATACCAGGCGCTCAATGCCGTTCACCCGACAGGCCTCCAGCACGTTCAGGAAGCCGGTGAGGTTGGCGGCCTCGCTGGCCAGCGGATCGGCGATGGATCGGGGCACGGAGCCCAATGCCGCGAGGTGCACGATCATGTCCATGCCGTGTACGGCCTTGGCCACGTCCACGCCTTGACGGATGTCGCCGGTGACCAAGGTGAAGCCCTTTCGACCGTCGAGGTGGGCGATGTTCTCGCGCTTTCCCGTGGCGAAGCTGTCGAAGCAACGCACCGCATGGCCTTTCTCGACCAGCGCCGTACATACGTGCGAACCGATGAATCCCGCCCCTCCGGTAACGAGGATGGTGCGCGGCGCGGGTCGGCGTTGAGGCATGGAAGAGGTAGCGGACAAAACTATTGCTGACCCTGTCCGCCCTGGTCAACGCGACCCTCAGTTTTCAACCTCGGCCCCTTCGTTGCAACACCAAAGACCACCGTGCGGCAGGAGACCGGCACCAACGGCATGAGCAACGCGTCCAGCCGGGCCAGCAGGTCTCGTTGGGTCTCGCTCCGGCCCAGGTTGGCGAGCAACCCAGTGGTGTGCAGGTCCACCTTTCCGAAGGGCGCGAACAGGTCCATTTCCTCCGGAAGCCGGAGGTAGCGCCAATAGCTGTCCCAGGCCACGAACCGCTTGCGGAGCCAGCGGTGCAGGGCCGTACCCGTCAAATTCTCCGCGAACAGCAGGACACCGCCCGGCTTCAGCACGCGGTGCATCTCGCGGAGGGCCTGGGCCTGCTTCTCCCTGGTGCTCAAGGCACCGATCAAGCTCTTGAACACCACCACGTCGAAGCTGGCGTCCGGCCATGGGATGGCAAGTGCATCGATGCTTTCGTATGTCATCCATTCGTCCCAACCGAAGGACTTGTGCATTTCCTTGGCGCGGTCGGTGGGCCCGTGCAGGTCGCTGCACACGGTGACGAAGCCGTGCTCGGCCAGCATCAGGCTCAGGCCGCCATCGCGTTCGCCCAAGGCCAATGCCTGTTGGTTTTCCCTGGGTATGGCAGCGAGCGTGCTGTGCCAGAGCGGATAGGCCCGTGACCAGGTGCGCACCTCCCATTGGAAGTACAGTTCGAGGTCGGTGGCGGCCGGCATGGTGCAAAGAAAAGGGGCGGCATCGCTGCCGCCCCCATGGGTTCCCGATCCGGGGCACTACTTGGCCACGGATACCGATCGCTTCTCGCGGATCACGGTGATCTTCACCTGTCCGGGGTAGGTCATCTCGTTCTGGATGCGCTCGGCGATGTTCATGCTGATGGTATCGGCATCCTGGTCGCTCACGCGATCGCTCTCCACCATCACACGGAGCTCACGACCGGCCTGGATGGCGAAGGCCTTGGACACACCCTGGTAACTGAGCGCGAGGTTCTCCAGGTCCTTGAGGCGCTGGATGTACTGCTCCACGGCTTCGCGACGGGCACCGGGACGGGCGCCGCTGATGGCGTCGCAGGCCTGGATGATGGGCGAGAACAGCGTGGTCATCTCGATCTCGTCGTGGTGCGCACCGATGGCGTTGCACACATCGGCCTTCTCGCCGTACTTCTCGGCCAGCTTCATGCCCAGCAGGGCGTGCGGCAGCTCGGGCTCCTCCTCCGGCACCTTGCCGATGTCATGCAGCAGGCCTGCACGTTTGGCGGTCTTGGCGTTGAGGCCCAGTTCGCTGGCCATGATGGCGCTGAGGTTGGCCACTTCGCGGCTATGCTGCAGCAGGTTCTGGCCGTAGGAGCTGCGGAACTTCATGCGACCCACCATGCGGATGAGCTCGGCGTGGAGGCCGTGGATGCCCAGGTCGATGCAGGTGCGCTTGCCGGTCTCGATGATCTCCTCGTCCAGGTGCCGCTTGGTCTTGGCCACGATCTCCTCGATACGGCCGGGATGGATGCGGCCGTCCTTCACCAGCTGGTGCAAGGCCAGGCGGGCCATTTCGCGGCGCACCGGGTCGAAGCAGCTGAGGATGATGGCCCCGGGGGTGTCGTCCACGATGATCTCCACTCCCGTAAGCTCTTCCAAGGTCCGGATGTTGCGCCCTTCGCGGCCGATCACGCGGCCCTTCACATCGTCATTGTCGATGTGGAAGACGCTCACCGAATTCTCGATGGCGTGCTCCGTGGCCACACGCTGGATGGTCTGGATGACGATGCGCTTGGCCTCCTTGTTGGCGGTGAGCTTGGCCTCTTCGGTGACCTCCTTGATGTGGGACATGGCAGCGGTGCGGGCCTCGTCGCGCAGGCTGTCCATGAGTTGCTTCTTGGCGTCGTCGGCATTCAGATTGGCGGCCTTTTCCAGGATACCGACCTGCTTCTGATGCATCTTCTCCACCTCCTCCTTGCGGCGCTCGATGCCTCCGAGCTTCTGCTCCAGGTCGTGCTTCAGGCTGTCCACCTGCTTCTCCTTGTTGGCCAGGTCCTGCTGCTGGCGGCTGATCTGCGACTCGCGTTGCTTGATCTTCTCCTGCCCTTGCTGGATCTGCTTTTCCCTGTTGCGCACGTCCTTTTCGTGCTCCTCCTTCAGCTGAAGGAACTTCTCCTTGGCCTGCACGATCTTCTCCTTCTTGAGGGTCTCCGCCTCGGCCTCGGCCTCTTTGAGGATGCCGTCGCGGCGACGTTTCATCATGTTGCTGACCAGTACGTAGACCACGCCTCCGCCGGCCACGACGCCGATGATGGCGCCGATCAGTATGCTTGTAAGGTTCTCCATTCGTCCACTCTGTTTTAGTGGACCGCTGGGCCTTCGGGGTGGAGGCAGTGCGAGCGTTCAGGAGCGGAGGCCTTGCAGCAGTCGCTCCACTTCGGCCAGTTCGGCCAATGCGTCGGTATGCTGTTGAGGGGGCACGCTGTTCAATGCGCGCGTGGTCACCTCCAAGGCCGCCATGGCCAACAGGTCCTGCTTGTCGGTCAGCGGGTAATGCTGCTTCAAGCGGGTGATGCTGTCGTTGATCTCCTGCACCGCCTTGCGCACGTTCTCCTCCTCCTCCTTGTGGATGGTGAGGGGATACGCCCGCCCGGCGATCTCGATGCGGATCGAAAGCTCGTCCATGTCCGTGGTGCCGCTCATCAGGTGTTCAATAACGCCAGACAGCGATCTATCTCGTTCACAAGCTCGTCGATCCGTTGCTTTGCTTCCGGCTGACCTTCAGAGCGTTGTTGCTGCGCTGGTCGGGTCACCCGAAGGACCTCGTTCTCCCGTTCAAGCTCGGCGATGCGGGCACGGAGCACCTCAGCATTGCGCTGATGCTCGCGGTGCTCGTGCTCCAAGGCGACCACCTTCCGGATGGTCGCCTCTCGATCGGCCACCAGTCGGGCAACGTGCAGGTGCACGGCTCGGATGCGGCTGGACAGATCGCTCATGGCTTGTTCGAAAAGAACCGTTCAACGGTCCGCTCCAAAGATAACCGAGCCTTCCCACTGAGCACACAATTTGTTTGAACGCCAGCCTGTTGATCGGATAGCCCTTCACCTTTGAGCCCGCCCCTGGCCCCAGCCTAGCTTGCAACGTCATGAACGCCCGCGATACCCGCTTGGAACGAGCTAGAATTAACATTCGATCATCCGTGTTCAAATTACTGATCTTCAGTGGCTCAATAGCTTCTTATTCAAGCTCGGCTCAAGATCTTCCGGCGGGTCTACTTTCCCCCCTCGACATCCCCTTGGTGTTGTCCGGCAACTTCATGGAACTTCGCAGCGACCACTTCCATTCGGGGCTCGACTTCAAGACCTCGGGAGTGGAGGGACTGCCGGTGAAGGCCTCGGGCGACGGCTGGGTGTCGCGCATCAAGATCAGCCCCTGGGGTTATGGCAAGGCGGTCTACATCGACCACCCCAACGGCTACACCACGGTCTACGGCCACCTGAAGGAGCTGAAGGGTGCCATCGCCAAGGCCACGCTGGACGCCCAGTATACCGCCCGCGACCACAGCATCGACATCACGCCGGAGAAGGGTGCCCTACCGGTGAAGGCCGGCGAGGTGATCGCCCTGAGCGGCAACACCGGGGGCAGCACGGCCCCCCACCTCCATTTCGAGGTGCGACGCACCAGCGATCAGCACGCCCTGGACCCCGAGGCGCATGGCATCGACCTTCCCGATACCACGCCCCCCCTGCTTTCCGGCCTTCGGATCGAAGCGCTTGACTCCTCCGCACGGGTGGCCCCCTACCCGGCCAACGCCCGTGGACTGGCCCTGGTGCGCGGCGATACGACCTACGCCTTAAAGGCCGGTACGGAGGCAAGGGCCCTGGGCTACATCGGCCTGAGCCTCAACACCATCGACCGGTACGACAACAGCGGGAACGCCTGCGGCATCCGGTCCATCGCGATGTGGGTGGACGGTGTGCCGACCTACTCCTGCCGGCTGGACGAGGTCGACTTCGGGCTGCAGCGCTACTGCAACGCCTACATGGAGTACGACCTGTTCAAGCGCAACGACCTGAACTACAACCGCTGCTACCGCCTGCCTAACAACAAGCTCGCCATCTACGGTCCGGAACCCATGCAGGGCCGCATTCTGCTAGCGCCGGGCCAGAAGCGAGCGGTCCGGTTCAAGGTCACGGACGCCAATGGCAACAGCAGCCTGCTCCACTTCACCCTGCTCGGTGCCACCCAAGCGGAGGCCGCCGCCTGGCCGGTGCAACGGCCCCCAGGCCAACTGGTGAAGCATGGGCGTGAACAGGTGCTGGAATGGCCCGGTGTGCGCTTCACCTTGGCGCCGAACGCCCTGTATGCCGACGAGCACATCACCTACGCCACGCGGCCTGCATTGCCGAAGGCCCTGGCCCCGGTGCATGAGGTACACGACCCGCTGGTGCCCCTGCATGTGGCGGCTGAACTCGCCATCGCCGTACCGAAGCCACCGGCCCACGCCGAGAAGCTGCTGCTGGTGAAGATCGCGGAGAACGGCTCGGTGTCCGCACTGGGCGGGCACTACGCGGCCGGCTGGGTAACGGGCAAGGTGAAGGGCTTCGGTGCCTACACGGTGATGATCGACACGGTGGCCCCCACGATCACCCCGCTGGACATGAAGGCGGACATGAAGGGCCGCAGCACCTTCAGCCTGAAGGTACAGGACGACCTCAGTGGGCTGGAGCAATGGTCCGGCACCTTGGACGGGCAGTGGATCCTGCTGGAATACGAGCCCAAGACCAAAACGCTGCGGCACACCTTCGACGCGCACAGCAGCGCCATGGGCAAGCGCACCTTCAAGCTGGACGTGGCCGATGACCGGGGGAACCGCAGCACGTACACCTTCACCTTCACGCGTTGAGCAAGCGCTGCGTGCCACAGGCGAACCTGATCTTCAGCGGTGGCAACCGGGTTCCGTGTCGGAACGTCTATCTTCCGCAGATCCTGTCCGCAGCACCATGGGGCATCCACAGCATCAACCGCGCATCATCCCGCTCCACGGGCCTGAACGCGAGCGTCCGGACCCGGGATGCGGATGGAGCGATGTTCCGGTCCAGCGAACGACGATCCTCCACCCTGCTGCTGCCCAGGTAGTGAATGAGCTGCCTCCTGCCGTTCCGGTCCCCCCCGAGATCGGCTTTTGGAACGGCGTGCCGGTGCGCAAGGAACTCGCAGACATGCGGGACAACCCCCTCACTTGGGCGATCATGGAGGCCCGGCGCAACCGCATGAAGGCCTACCTGCCGATCGTCGAGGTCACCACCATGCTCATGCTCACCGTGCTGGGCGTGCTCATCGAGCATTTCGCCTTGCTCGTCTTCGGCGACTGGAAATGAGCCCGTGGCGGTACTCCCCTGCCTGGACCTGACGGATGCCGGCCCCCACCGCCTTGATCACCGCCGGTTCTTCGCTGTCCGAAGCGGCCATCGCCCTGCTCCTTCCTTTCACCCGGGTTGACCTGGCCCTGCTGGAGATGGCCCGGATACGGCCCGCTTCGGCCAACTGGTTGCGCGCGCCGTGGTACCGGCCCCATCGCGGCGGAGGCGCCATCACCATCGGGCGCACCATCTTCTTCAACCGCAACTGGTTCGCCACCCACGGACACGGCGCCCATGGGGATGGAAGCGTTCGGAACACCTGGCGCTGGATCCTGCACCTGGCGCATGAGGCCGGCCACCTTCCCCAGGCTCATCGCCACGGGCACCATTGGGTCGGCAAAACGGCCTATGTGGCCCGCTTCGCCGGCCAGTACCTCTGGGGAGCGCTCACCTTGCGGGAACGGCTGCACGACGACGCACCCTTGGAGCGCGAGGCGGACCGCGGCCGTTGGGTGCTGGCGCGGGTGGTGGGCGACACGCCCCTCACCCATCCCTTGGTCGCAGCGCTGCATGCGGGAAATGCGGCCGGCGTGAAGAACTGGTGCCGGGACAATGCCGACCGCATCGAGGCCGCGCACCAAGCGTATCCGTACTAGCCGGTTCAGCGATCGAACGAAGCGCTGGGATCACCCGTGATGGGGATAGCCGGACCCAGGAACTTCGGATCGGACCCGAAGGCCACGTCCAGCCATGCCTTCAGGCTCGCGAGGGGCTCGCGCACCTTGCTGCCGGCGCACACGCTGCCTTGTGGCGGATCGGCGCTCACCCCCACCACCTGCAGCCCGGCCGCCTGCGCCAGGTAGATGGCCCGGGGCAGGTGGAAGGCCTGGCTCACGATCACGGCATCGGTCACCTGGAACACCTGCCGGGCGCGTACCATGGTGTCGTGGGTGTCGAAGCCAGCATGGTCCAGGAAGATGTGCGCCTGCGGCACGCCATGGTCCACCAACCACGCTTTCATGGTGTTCACCTCATCGTAGCCCACGTGGCCGTGATCGCCGCTCAACAACAGGCGCTGCACCTTGCCGGTGCTGTACAACTCGAGCGCGGTCTCCAACCGCTCCTCCAGACAGCCGGAAACGGTCTCCCCGTTCACCCGGCAGCCCAGCACAATGGCGGTGGTGGCGTGTACCGATCCCCCACGGCCCACCACCCGACCTGTTGCGGCCTGATGCACCTGGCGAAAGGAGACCAACAACGCGGCTCCTATCAACGTCGCACCCAGAATGACCAGGAGCAGGATCCGGCGCACCATGATCGCAGGCTCAGTGCTGCACGCTCAAGCGTGCCGTTCGCAGCGAACGATCACCGGTCACCTGAACGGTGTACAGCCCGCTCGCCAGGGAGGACACGTCGATGGGCAGGCTGCCGCGCTTCGCAGCGATCGCGATCCGGAGCACGACCCTTCCTTCCGCATCCAGGATGCTGGCCGCCAGCGCATCCTCAGGAACCGCGAGCCAGAACTGATCATCGGCAGGATTGGGCATCAGGTGCAGCAGCCCTTCATTGCGCGTTGTCAGGGTCTCGCCGATGGAGAGCGCCTGCTCATCAAAATAGAACCGTATGGCATTCGGTGTGCCCGCCACGGTGGTGATCGTCAGCACGGGCTCATCCATGCCTTGGGCCACCCACTTGTACTCGATGGCCTCGATGGCGGGCAGCTGGAACCCGAAGCCGAACTGATCGACATACAAGCTGTCCGAACGGGTGATGCGCGACTCCACGCGAAGCACCTCGAAGGTGTCCGTGGGCAGGTAGAGCGTGCCCCAGCCATCCACGTTGTTGCGGCGCCATTGTTCCTCGCCGAAGTACAGGACCGTAGGTACCGTTACGTTCCAGGTGCTGAACGAACTGTCGACATTGCCGTAGTCCATGGGAAAGCGGAAGATCCAGTCCACGGGGTCGCGTTGCACCGAGGTGGGCAGGCTGTTGATGGTGGCCCCGAAGCCCACGTTGCGGAAGCCGGTGCTGCCCTTCTTGTAGTAATCGTACAGGTTCTCGATCTGCAACTGGCCCGCAATGTCGATGCCCGTGCCCTTCATGGCGTAATTCGCCACCCAATCGGGGTAGATGATGTTGTTGTTGAAGAACAGCTGGTACAGGAGCGGCGTGCTGCCCACGGTCACCGCCGTGTCCGCCCCTTCGCCCTGCGGCACCAGCATGCTGTAGTCCCACACGTGGCCAGGACCGGTATCCGCCGCGTCGAACGTGGTGGGCGTATCGGTCTTGTACCGCACCGTATCCCCCGCCGAGGGCATGTCCAACGGCCCGATGGTGATCTGGGCGAGTGCGGGGAAGGAGGCGGCGATCAGCGCGAGGGTCAGGGTGTGCTTCATGGTTCCGGGTTGCCGTCAAAGCTATTCGTTGGCTCCGGCCCGGCGCGGCATACGCTTTGTCATCCCCCGGCCGCACTTGTGATCCTACCTTTGTGTCATGCGCATACTCACCGCCCTTCTGGCGCTCATCGCTTTCGGTAGCCTTCATGCCCAGCAACCCGATCAGCAGCGCGGGCTGGTGCAGTTCAGCGGCGTGGTGGTCACCGGCGATAGCCTGGAACCCGTGCCCTTCACCAGCATCCTGATCAAAGGCTCCTACCGGGGCACGGTCAGCGATGTGTACGGCTACTTCAGCTTCGTGGCGCAGCAGGGCGATACGCTGCAGTTCGCGGCCGTGGGCTTCAAGCGGGGCCAGTACGTGATCCCCACCGACCTGCCGGACAACAAGTACTCCATGATCCACCAGCTTTACCCGGACACCATCATGCTCGGCGAAATGCAGGTGAGCCCCTACCCCAGCAAGGAGCAGTTCGCCGAGGCCTTCCTGAACATGCAGCTGGGCGACGACGACTACCTGCGGGCCATGAGCAACATGAGCCCTGCGCAGATGATGCAGCGCATGGAGGACATGCCACCGGATGCCGCAGGAAGCTACCAGACGCTCACCATGCTGGACCAGACACGCCTCTACCAGCAGGGCGGCATGCCCACCATCAACCTCATGAACCCCATCGCCTGGGCGCAGTTCCTGCAGGCGTGGCGGAACGGGGCGTATAAGAAGAAAAGGTAGGGCCCTGAGGGAAGGACGATGGGCGATGGCTGAAGGAAGGAAGGGCGAAGCCTGAGGCTTGCGGCAGTGACCTTGGGGCCGGATGTGGGGTCTCGGAAATGCATCAGACCAACCGCACCTCGACCAGGTGGGCGATCTTCTTGAAGCCCTTGTCGCGGGTGATCAGTGGGACATCAGCGACGATCGCGGCGGCGGCCACGAAGCAATCGGGCAGCTTCAATTTGGTCGTCCTGCGCAATTGGATCGTTACCGCTTTGATGGATGGGTCGAACGGCATGACCACCGACTGGCCAAGCAGCGTGGTCATCAATTCCATATCGCGCCCAGTAGATCCCGGCCAGGACAGTACTTCCACTTCGGTGATGAACGATACCCTGGTCCTCAGCCCACGGATCGTCTCGCGCACGGCAGCATCACCTTTCAAAAGGTCGATGAGCACGTTGCTGTCCAGAACGACCTCCTCACCACTCATTGCGCAGCTGTCGCTGGACCTTCACGGCATCACCCTTCAAATGGGGCATGGCACCGAAGAAGCGGTCCACGTCGATCACGCCGGGATCTTTCTTCCTTGTCCGTCGGGTCCCTTTCCCAGTAGATCGCTGAACCATTGCTTGCGCCAAACGGTCGGCTTTCTCCTCGTTCAAACGCGCCTCTTCGCGCAAGGACTCGATATACCCTTCGGCCATGTCCGGGATCACACCCACCCACTTCATGGCATCGAACAGTTTCTGCGGTGGTTGTTTGCCAGCAGCGCGTTTGCTGCGGGCCCCGTTCCTCGCCGCACGTTTCCCGGCTGGCGCACGTTTCTTGGGCGCAACACGCACCTTCGCCTTGGATGCACTCGCGGCCTTGCTCTTCTGCTTCGCCATGGTGCTACGAAGATAAAGACCCATTGCTTTAGACACCTATTGGCAACAACGGTGGTGTCCCGCTTCCGTCACACAGAACTTCTGCCCCGCTACGCTCACCATGCTCGATCAGACCCGCCTCTACCAGCAGGGCGGCATGCCCACCATCAACCTCACGAACCCCATCGCCTGGGCGCAGCTCCTTCAGGCGTGGCGGAACGGGGCGTATAAGAAGAAAAGGTAGGACCTGAGGGAGGGCGATGGGCTCAGGTGCATTTCAGGCCAAGCTGGCCTCTAAGCCAAGACCGCCTATAGGCTTTCAGAGCCTTGTTGCCTTGAATCCTTGAGCCTTGAAGCTTGCCCTGGCCTTCTGAGCCGAAATGCCTTTCCGGGCATGGGAATGCCGGCCGACGGACCAAAAGCCAAGGCTCAGAAGCTCAGAGGCCACTATGCCTATTAGCCAACAAGCCTAAAAGCCTCGCAGCCTGAGATCGTCGTGCCGCTCGTTCATATAGTATGGCATCCATACACCACAAACTTGGTTACACCTTCCATCCAGTACACGCACCGCAGTTGAAGGCCACTTGGTACATTAAGCCCCGTTCAGTAAAACTATGGCCCTCACCCCCCACCAAGCCAAGTACTTTGCCCTGGAGCTTGCCAAGCGCAGCGCCAGCGACAGCTTGGAGAAATACGGCGCCGTGCTTGCCGATGCCAAGGTGGACCTGCAACCGCATCAAGTGGATGCTGCGCTGTTCGCCTTCCAGTCGCCGCTGAGCAAAGGAGCCATCTTGGCCGATGAGGTGGGCTTGGGTAAGACCATCGAAGCCGGATTGGTGCTTTCGCAACTATGGGCCACCGACAATCGCCGGCTGTTGATCATCTGTCCGGCTCACCTGCGGAAGCAGTGGGCCACGGAATTGGAAGAGAAGTTCTACCTGCCTTCGGTGGTGCTCGGCAGTAAGGCCTTCAATGAACAGCACAAGGCGGGCACACTCAACCCTTTCGAACAGAAACGGGTGGTGGTATGCAGCTACAATTTCGCCGCGAACCGGGCCGATTATGTGCAACAGACGCGCTGGGACCTGGTGGTGATGGACGAAGCACATCGCTTGCGCAATGTGTGGAAGCCCAGCGCCAAGACCGCCCGGGCCGTCGCGGATGCTACAGATGGTGCACGCAAGCTTCTGTTGACGGCCACGCCGTTGCAGAACAACCTCACGGAGCTCTATGGCTTGGTCAGTATCATCGACCCGCATGTGTTCGGCGACCTCGATTCGTTCCGGGCGCAGTTCACGCGCCGGGATAGCCCAGCGGACCTGAAGGATCTGCGCGACCGCATCCAGCACATCACGCACCGCACGCTACGCCAGCACGTGCAGGAGTACATCCGCTTCCCGGAACGCGTGCCGGTGACCTTGACCTTTGAGCCGACCCAGGCGGAACAGGAACTGTACACGGATGTCACGGCCTTCCTTCAAAGGCAGTTGATCCATAGCCTGCCCCAGCAGCAACGGCACCTCATCACCATCATCCTCAGGAAGCTGTTGGCATCGTCCACCTTCGCCATCGGACGCACTTTGGATGCCTTGGTGCAAACCCTTGATCGCGCTGTGCGCAGCAGCATCCCGCAAGAATGGGGAGCGGACCTGGGTGAGGAACTGGACGACCTCGATGATTTCCTGGATGAGTATGGCGCGGACATCCATGCGCTGGACATCAGCGTTACGCCCGACGACCTGAAGGAGGTCGGTGAGGAGATCAACGAACTGAAGCGATTGCGCGACAAGGCCATCGCGATCGAACTGAACGCCAAGGGCGAGAAGCTCCTGACCGGCTTGGAAGAGGGTTTCAAGGAATTGCGCAAGCTGGGCGCCCCTGAGAAAGCCATCATCTTCACCGAAAGCACCCGCACCCAAGAGTACCTGTTCAAGAAGCTCCAGCAAGGTCCGTTCGCAGGGCGGGTGGTGCTCTTCAACGGCAGCAACAAGGACCCGCAGAGCCGCGCCACTTTGGAAGAATGGACCAAACGGAACGCCGGTAGCGGACAGGTATCGCAGGAAAAGGAGGCGAACATGCGCGCGGCGCTCGTGGAAGAGTTCCGGGAACGCGCACAGATCATGATCGCCACCGAGGCTGGGGCCGAAGGCATCAACCTGCAGTTCTGTTCGCTGGTGATCAACTACGACCTGCCGTGGAACCCGCAGCGCGTGGAGCAGCGCATCGGCCGTTGTCACCGCTATGGACAGAAGCACAACGTGGTGGTGGTGAACTTCTTGAACCAGAAGAACGCCGCCGACCAACGTGTGCTGCAATTGTTGGGCGAGAAGTTCAACCTGTTCAGCGGTGTGTTCGGTGCCAGTGATGAAGTGCTGGGTGCCGTGGAGAGCGGCATGGACATCGAGCGCAGCATCGCCGAGATCTACCAGAAGTGTAAGACCACAGCGCAGATCAACGCCGCGTTCGATGCCTTGCAGAAGGCGTTGGATACGGAGATCCAGGCCCGGCTGAAGAAGACGCGCCACAGCCTGCTGGAACACTTCGATGTGGACGTCATCAGCAAGTTGCGGATGACCAAGGCGGATAGCCATGTCTTCCTGCAACGCGTGGAGAAATGGCTCTGGCAACTGAGCATGTTGTTACTGAAGGAACATGCTCGCTTCGATGCTGAACATTTGCGCTTTACGCTGAACGCCTCCCCCTTCGACCATGAAGTGCGCGCTGGGCAGTATGGCTTGCGCCGTGATGACGACGATGCCACGCACCTGCGCCTGAACCACCCGCTGACCAAAGGCCTCTTGAAGAAAGCGCGCACGCTGGACACGCCACCGGTTGAATTGCGCTTCGACCTAACGAACAACCAAGGCCGTGTGGGTGCGCTAGACGGCCTGCACGGCAAGAGCGGAACGCTCTCGCTCACGCGTGTGGAAGTCAAGAGCCTGGAGACCACGGACCACCTGCTGTTCACCGCTGTGACCAACGACGGTACGGTGCTGAAACAGGAGCAATGCCGCAAGCTGATGGAACTGCCTGCGCTGGCTTCACCGGAAACCAAACACGTGAGCCGCGATGCCTTGGCCAAGGACCACGAGAAACTGCTGCAAGGCCTCGGCTTGGAACTGAAAGCCAAGGATACCCAGCACGTAACCGCCGAAGTGCT
>JBIIYP010000031.1:0-45779 GCA_044346705.1 Flavobacteriales bacterium | reverse complement strand
GTCTTCGGCTTGAGGGTACTTCGAAGAACCTCGAACGGATGGCGCACGCAGCTATCGTTCGGTCAGACGAGGCGCTCCGAAAGGAGGATACTGAAACTAAGTATCCGACTGAGGAGCAACGAAGTATGACCGAAGGAGAGCAAGTGTATACGGCCCTGGAGCTTGCCATGAACGCCGCCGGAGCGAGGTTCTTCGAGGTACCCTTTCGGCCCAGCTCGTACTTCTCGAACAGGCTCACCAGTGTGGTAACCATGGAGTACGTTGACCTAAGATCCGCCACTATTTCTTCTTCTTGCAAGGCGGGACATGCACGGCGTAGCGGTGGCTACGGCGAAATGTTCCAACGCAGCAGGAAGGAGAAAGAGGGGTGGAGATGGGTAATGAACTTCATGGTTACCACACTAACGCTCGCCATCGATCAGCTCGATGGGCGGGACGCCATCGCGGTTGGCCTCCTTCTGTGCTTCCTGCGTGAAGCGACTGGTGGTGTGGCTCCGCGCTTGCTCAGCGTCTAGTCTATCAAGGCCGTCTGTTGCGTGACTTGAATGCAACCATCGAAGCGCAAGCGTACCGAAGCGCTGAACCTCACTGGACGCACTCGATACGATCCGCGTGCACGATCACCAGCTTGTGCGTGGCGGATGACTTGAGCACCTCTTCCCAGCACTTCGCGATCGCTTCATGGAAGCTGCGCATGTTCATGTTGCCAAGGCGAATATGGATCACCTTGGGTGGGGGAGCGCTCAACAGAATGCGACTGGAGAAGTCGCTGTCCTTTGTGATGATCGTGAGGTTCTCCACCTTGGCGAATTCCCAGATCTGCTGATCGTGGCGCGCAGGGTCGATGTCATGCTGATGGATGTAGTCCGCAGCGTTCCACTGGCTGAACCAGCGTGGCAAGTTCGCGTCGACGAGGTAAAGAGGCATACTAAGCTGCAATATCCTTCACCGAGAAGCTGTTGCCCATGAGCGATAGCGCGAACTGCCTGCATGCTTCCAGGTCTTCCCGCTCCAGCATGGGGTACTGCTTCAGCACCTCATCCTCCGGCGTACCTGCCATGAGGAACTCCAGCACGGTCTGCGCCGTGATCCGCATGCCCCGGATCACGGGCTTGCCGTTGCAGATGCGGTCATCCACCGTGATGCGCTTGAGCAGGTCCGGGTTCGCCTTCATACCCCCAAAGGTAAGCGCTCCTCCCCGCCATGACCAGCCCTCACTCCCCCCGCCGCCACACCACGAACGCCCCGCCCCCCGGCGCCAACACCAACCGTAGCGTTCGCGGCAGCGCACCAACCGCATACCGCTCCGTGCGGTGCATGTAGCGCTCCGGCGCCGTCTCCCAATGCGCGTCCGGCGCGTCGGTGATGCGGTCCTCCTGCCAGGCCGCGGCGGGGTCCAGGAAGTCCAGGGGCACCTCCACGGTGAAGGGCTGCTCGTTGGTGATCGCCCCCACGGCCCAGTCGCCGTTGGCTGAGCGACGCGCCACCACCACATGCTCCCCCACGGCAGCGGAGAGCACGCGCGTCTCCACCACGTCCGCGTCCCAGGCCCCGAAGAGCGGCAGCGCGGGGTGACCGGTGTAGTTGGAGAACACATCGGCGGCCATCTGCAGCGGGCTGTACAGCACCACCCACAGCGCCAGCTGGTGCGCCACCGTGCTGTGTACGCGGCACTGCATGCCCGGCTTCTCCTGTCCGTTCCACGGCACGTGCGCGCCGCGCTTCGCATAGGTCACGTCCACGATGCCGGGCGTGTAGTCCATGGGGCCGGCCAGCCCGCGCGTGAAAGGCAGCAGCGCCGTGTGCCCCGGCGGGTTGCCGTCGCTCCACGCCTCCCACTCCTGGCCGCGCACGCCCTCGCCCGTCATCAGGTTGGGCCAGGTGCGGCAAAGGCCCGTGGGCTTGATGCACTCGTGCACATCGAGCATGATCCCGTGCTGCGCGGCCAGCTCGGTCACCCGCTGGAAATGCCGCACCATGTACTCCCCGAAATGGTGCTCCCCGGCCGGACGCACCGCCCCCGCATAGCCCGTCTTCACCACGCGGATGCCCAGCTCGCGACAGCGTTGGAAGGCCTGCGCCATCACCGCCTCGTAATGCGGCACATCGCCGCCGGTCTCGTGGTGACCGATCAGCTGTACGCCGCGCTCGCGTGCATGGGCCGCCACGCGCTCCAGGTCCAGGTCGGGCGCGGGCGTCACCTGATCGAAGGCGGCATCGGCGCCCCAGCGGTCCCAGCCCGTGTTCCAGCCTTCCAGCAGCACCGCGTCCACACCGGCATCGGCTGCCGCATCGATGCAGGCCAGCGCGCGCTCGGTGGTGGCACCGTGGCGTGCGCCGGGCGTCCACGTGTGCGTGCCCAGGTGCATCTCCCACCAGATGCCCATGTAGGTCATCGGGCGGATCCACGCCGTGTCGGCGATGCGGCAGGGTTCGTTCAGGTCCATCACGAGCGACGAGCTGAGCAGGCCCGCCGCATCAGGGCCCACCAGCAGTACGCGCCACGGGGTACGCAGCGCGCCCACGCATTTCACGCGCGTGCCATCGGCCCAGGGCACCAGGTCGGTGCGGTACACGCCGCGCGCGTCCTGCTTCAACGTCATGGCGGGGTGGTCCACCAGCGCGGCCTCGTGCACGGCCAGGTGGATGCCTTCGCGCGTGCGCACTGTCAGCGGCGTGTTCACCCAGGTGGCCTCGCGCACCGGCGTGTGCTGGAAGCGCTGCTCCTGCGTGTCATAGTCGGCCCAGGCCCACCATGCCTCGGCATCCAGGGGCAGGGCCAGCTCGCTCAACTCTTCCAGCACCACCAGGCTGTCGCCGGGCGCGCGCGCGGGCACCACACAGCGGAAGGCCACGCCGGCATCGCTCACGCGGAACTCCACCTCCAGCCGCTGATCGCCCGTGGCGGCGCGCAGGTGCCAGCGCAGCCAGCGGTGATGGTCGCGCACGCGCCGCTGCGGGCCCCACACCGCCGTCCAGGTGCTGTCGTACGCGCCCTGCTCGCGGCGCTCCAGCACCAGCCCGTGCCGCAACGTATCGCCCCCGCGGAACACGAAACCGAGACACGAAGGCGCCACCAGCTGCACCCGCTCCGCACCGTGCGTTACCGTGTAGGTGGGCACGCCCTGTGCATCCAGCCACAGCCGCAGGTGCAGGGCGCCATTGGGGGCCACCAGGCTATCGGCCGGGAGCGGTTGGGCCAGGCTGGCGGTGTGGAGCAGGAGGAAGGAGAGGAGGAGGGAAAGCGGGTGGGGCATCGGGCAGGCAATTGGGTTACCTTTAGGGCATGACACCGCCAAAGCGCACCCGGAAACCTGTGGTCTCCAGAGAAGAGCGGTTGCGTGCGCTCATCGCATCCTTCAGCATCGAGGGCATCAAGCTCACCATGGAAGAGGCACTGGCCATCCTGAAGAAGGTAGAGCTCAGCTTGGGAACACGGAATGGATGATCGCCTCCATGGGTTTCCGGTTGTCCAAGGATGCCTGCTGCACGGCTTGAACATACGCATCGAAGCGAACGCGGCCGATGCGTTCCCAATGGAGTTTGCCAAAGCCCTGTTTCTGGGCCATCATATCCGCCAGTAAGCGTGCCGTGCGGCCGTTGCCTTCACGAAAGGGATGGATGAACAGCAGCTCGCCATGGACCTGGGCGACGTCGCGGATAAGCGCATCGCGGTCCGCGTAAATGGCTGGTAGTTGCTTCAGCACTCCTTGCTCGAACGTGCGCATGGTGGCGTCCAGGAACTTGGCCGAAGGAAAGTTGAAGCCGCCCTTGGACAGGTTCACCTCGCGCCATTTACCGGCGAAGGCATAGAGGTGGCCAAGGGCGAGCTTGTGCATACGCTGTAGGTAGGCCAGATCGAAGGCAGTGCCGTCGTGCAACTCATCGTACAGGGTCATCTCAGCCCGCAGAAAGCCCTCCGCCTCCGACAACTCCACCGCCCGTTGATCGGTGAGGCCGAGCAGGTTCGGCAGCACTTCGCCTTGGTCGCCGGGCAGGTCGTACTTCATTGATGACAAAGTAAAGTATGCCGTTCCGCTCTGAGCTGGTTCGTGGCAATCGCTGTATTGCGGGACGCCATTCTCAACTCTCAAAACTCCTGAAGAACTCCGGCACCAGCTCGTACACGGTCTTCGGCTTCAGGCCCAGCTCGTACTTCTCGAATAGGCCAACGAGGCGCTCGCCATCGATCAGCTCGATGGGAGGGACGCCATCCCGGTTGGCTTCCTTCTTTGCTTCCTGCGTGAAGCGACCGGTGGTGAGGATCAACCCTTTCTCAGCCCGGCCTTGCATACTGCCCCGGAAGTCGCGGACCAGGGCGGGGGAGACCGTCTCCTTGTAGCGTATACCATCTGGACCCTTGGATCCGCCTAGAGGTGCGCAGCTATTTTTTCGCAGGACGAGCCGAGGAGAGCATGGCGTAGCGGGGCTACGGGATGATCTCCGCGGTGAAGTCATGTGGAAAAAGAGCAAGCAGATCGGGTGGATCTAAGGGTCCAGATGGTATCACACTGGAACACGATGTTGAAGTTCACCACATCGTTCAGGCGGATGCGGCCGATGCCATCGATGCCTTCAGGGAGAAGAACGGCGCTGCTTCGTTCCGGGAGTTCGACCAGAAGATCCGGGCGTACCGCAAGCTGCCGAAGGGACCTTTGGAGATGGGCTTGCGCAGGGTTCTGAGGCGGAGACCCGGCAGTGGTTTTGTTATATCTGGACTAGTGCGGACACTCGCTAGATATTGAGATTTAGTCTTTTGGTGGCGACGGTATTACTGATTCGATGAAGCGAAGGAGCTTTCTCAGTCCGAATACAACAAGTACGAATGCTATCAGGAGAAAAAGGGCTGCAGACAATCGGATGATAATCTCTTCAATGGATTCGGAAAGCCACTCCCCCCCCCGCATATGTCTTAAGATATAGACCCAGCCGGCAAGGAAAAGAAGTATTGCTGCCGCAACAAAGAAACACAGCGAGGCACTGTAGACCTGTGCTACGATGGCAGGGTCTGTGTTCCGTTCGAAAGAAGGTACACGCTGAAGAGCAAAGAGTAGGCTTGTTAGGGCTGCGATTGATGCGAAGAATGCGTAGGTCGACTGACTCAGACCATCGGTATCCGTAAAGTCATTGTAGACTCCTTTCAACAAAGCGAAAACGATGCTGGCGGCGAAAATCATCACGACTGTTGCGGCTACATTGGCGATGCGATATGCCAGCTTAGGATCTCGAACGAAGCCCATGTGAAATGGATTTATTCAACAAGCATAGTGAATTTGGCATGCCGCAAGCTGCCGAAGGGGCCCTTTGAGATGGCTTGCGCAGGGGGGAGGCGAAAACTCTGGATAGAGTTTAACGTGAAGGTGCCTAAGCTAGTAAGGACTAAAGCTTGGCGAGCGATAATACGACTTCCTTGCGCATGCGGCCTTCCATCTGCGCACCTGCTTGATTAGCTCCTGGTGGAGGCATGTAACGCTTGTTAGGCGGTATGGCACGTGTGACCCTAGCTGTCCGTTTCAAGCCATTTAGGCGGCCCACATGCTCGACGATTCGCGAATTGCGAATGAACGTTCCCTTAAGTGTCGAATCACCTATGACATACACTGCCTCTCCACCATGGACGAGCACACGGGAGACTTCGCGAAGTGATTCATGCAGGTCCAGTATGTATCGGCGCAGCATCCCGACATGCCGATTACTGAGCTTCGAAATGACCTTTAAATCAGCTAGTACCTCATCAATGACATCCTTGTTCCGTTCGAGTTTTAGCTTCGCCTCAGCTCCAATACTCTCGCCTCGAATGTTGCGAATCTGACTCACAGAGTAACCCATCCATACCAAGGAGAACTTGCTACATCGCATGTAATCAATCGCGTTAAGGTAGGGCGGGGAAGTAATCACAATGTCGATAGTCTTGTCAGGAATAATCAGATGTCGGGCATCACCTAGCGATGGATTAGCCGCGGCAATAATGCCATCTCCGATTTGAGGGCAGTTCTTAACAACGTGTGCAACAGCATCTAGGAAACGATCGAACGGCTTCACTGGTGCTCGCTCATAGACCTTGTGGGGTCGGCTATGTGAAAGGTCCATTGCGAGTGATACACCAGTAGCCTTGGTGATGATCATGCGCGACATGGCACACCAGAGCAGATTGCGAGTCGTTACATCTCTGACCGCTGCAATGCCCCGAACAAGACAGGCCATTTGCTTTCTGACCAAAGGATCGAACCAGTAACGCGTAAATAGCTTTGTTTCATCATCCGAACCGGGATAGTACGCGTCAGACAAGGTTTGTATCCTGAATGCCAAATGTGCGTCAGCCAGCACGCATTCGGCGGCTTCGGTTATCTCCTTTGGTGTAATCGGTGTCGTCCAGACCTTGGAAATGAGCACGGCCAACGGATCTATATCGACGCCCTGTGCATCGTGACCAAGGGCACGCGCAATTGACAGAACGGTTCCTGATCCCATCATGGGGTCAAGCACGCGCAATTGGCCTTGCCTTGCACGGAGTGCATTGAATGCAATGCGTGGTGCCATGCGTGCAGGAAATGGATGCACGGCATTCTTTCCAAAGGAGCTGAGGATGCTATTGGACTTACGCATTAAGTTGTGTGTGAAGAGTAAGCCTCAACGTTTATCGAGATTTCAGTGGGTGTTGGCTAGGTGGGCCTTCGTAGCTGTTTCAATCGCTGCGAGCACATTAGCGGGGCTTGAGTCGAGTTCGACCGATGTGCTCGTTGCAGAGAAATACGGAGCCATTTTGGACATTGCCTTGCAAAGATCAATGAGTTCCTCGTTTGTTCCATACTTAATGGGCGGCGTTTGCGCTCCTAGAAACACGCGAAGAGCGGAGTAGTCCACCGCTTGTTGCTTGTATTGCTCTTGTAGCTTGGCCACAGTTTCGATGATGGCTTTATAGTCTGGTCGCTGTGGGGTTGTCTTCTCAATGGCATCAACCCATTCTTTGCATTCCTCTGGTAGTCGACACGAAAGGAAGAGGTCACGCAGACGCGCTAGCCCAATTCCTTTCACGGGGGCAAGCCTGACCAAACGAGCCAAGTCGTCTACATGGATAAGCGTTATGGTCTTGGGTTGCCCATCCTTTGCCGTAAGGTGTCGGTCGTTGTCTATTTCTTGTGCAATCGTGGACCCATTACCCTGGGTGGTGGCGAATGCAGGCGCAACGACAAGCGCATGTTCGCTCTGGTAGTCATTGCGATGCCGAGCGATTGTGGCGGTGTTCACGGTGCTCGTGGCGACCCGTCCTCCTTCCTTCTTCTTGCTTTTAGCTTCTAGAGTGACGGAGTAGCGACGAGCATTGCCTTGTGCGTCTGCACTTAAGTGAGCATGGGCGACTCCGTCTGGCTTTCCCTTCCGTCCGTCTCGAGAGGCATCAAATCCAAGACTGTTGAAGGCAGCGACAACCTCCACCTCCAATTGGTCTTCGTCATTTCGAGCTTCTCGTAGCGCATTTGCTGTCGCCAGAGCTGTTCGCCGACCAGATTCGGCAGCAACACTTCGAAGTAGCTCATCTCTGGCGACCATTACGCCATCCACCTGTTCTTGTTTAAGGCCGGCTTGGTGAAGCTGACCCTCCAGTAGAACCTCGGCCATTGCGAACATCTCCAGTGGTAGACCGCTCTTGCCAATGAACTCATCGTAGAACGCGCCAACGAATGGGTGCAGACCATTGATCCGAAGACGTCCGGTAACTGCGTCGTAAACGGCGATTCCATCATTCGATGTGGCGTTGTACTCGAAGTCTATCCCCCCAACGAACTGCTCCGGCGTCTCGGCGCGGTTCTCTAGTGCCGCTAAGAGGTCTTCCCTTTCCCTGGCAGACTTCGTTGCCGGTAGAGCTACATAGCGCGACTTGAACTTGCCATCTAAGGCCGCTCGCACCATTTCGATGATGGGCCTTCTGGCAAGACTAGCAGGGCTAGCTCCAAGCTTCCTCGCCAGTTTGACTCCGGCCTCTTCTTCTTCTTCTTGCCGTTCAATCAGAGGGCGAAGGAAGTTGAATATCGCGCGAAGGATGTTCTGCGCGTCGTTAAGGACGGGGCCCTCGCGAATGCGCTCGCGGTCGGATTGGAGAAAGTCGTCCAACCCGTCCATGTGGACAACAACCCGCATTCGGCCGAACGTACCATGTCGAAGCTCATCTGGGCTTATTCCGAAGTGCCCATCACGGACATTGATGAGCCGTCCTAGTACATAGACGAAGAATCCATGACTTCTTCCTATCTCATCGGATTTGCCTGTAAGCAAATCCCTGTATGCCTCGGCGTAACCGGTAATTCGTCCCAGTGAAGGATGCTCCAGCGCAAACCGCCTTTCGGAGTCGGCAGGCTCGTTTCTGTCCTCGTGGGGTTGCACACCTTCCGGAACAGGTTTAGGGAGTTCCTTGATTTCTTTCCCAAGAGTCCATTTCTTGATTCTTCCCTTTCCGGCTTTACTCGGTTCGAGCTTCTTTCCATCCTGGAAGATGGCGAAGTCGTCTCTCAGTGGTAGTGCGGTACGCAAGACCCACTCCAGTGTTCCACGCCTTATCTCGTGCACTTTCTCCTTTAGGTCAGAGAGAATGGCAAAGGTCCATGACGATTCAGCTTTCTTCCCGAACAAGACGATTCCGCTGTCTTTGAAAGCCGAAGTGGACGTCCATTTCTCAAGCGCCTGCTTGGCTTCCTCTTCAGTAAGATCGCGCAGCGAGATTTTCAGAGGTGTTTTTGGTTCGACTTCTGTGTCACCTCTTTTGTCGACCTCGCTATAGCTCATAGAGGTCGAATAGAACTTGCCGTCCTTTTTCGATACATGGGTCAGCTGGCTTGCCAGAACGTAGGTTGCCAACTTGCCGATGCCGAACTTCCCAATTTGCTGCCTGCCCAAGGGCAGCTTCCCCAAATCTCGCTTCAAACTCTTGCCAATCAACCAATGTTGTTTCAATCCAGCCGCATCCATTCCCTCTCCATTGTCTAGAACGACAATCGATGCATCCTGGTCATGAAAATCAGCCGGTAAAATGACAGCCACACTTCGCGCTCCTGCGTCGAAAGAGTTGGCCACCAATTCCTCGACAGCCTTATTCGGACTAGCATAAAGTCCCTCAGAAAAGAGCTGGACAATGCGATAGCTCAGTCGCACGTCAATCTTTTCCTTCTCGGTGCCTAGTGTGGAGAGTACTGTTTTGGCCATTGCTCTTAGATCGTTTGCGCTGCTGATGCAAAGGTGAGAGTCTGTAGCGTGAGCGATTGCAGCGGAAAGCCCACAGCCGCCTGAGGAACGAAGGCGGCGAGGACTTGCAGCGGAAAGCGCGACCCCGGCTGCATTTGAGCCGGGGGCACGCCCACATTTCGCCTACGCTCAGTGTGGCACGCGTGCCTCATGCCTGATCAAGTTTCTTCACCAACGTCAAGACCGTCGCGATCGCCACCGTCTCCCCGGTCTCATCAAAGACGTCCACCAAGAACTTCACAATGCCCTTGGCAACGTCTTCAGGTGTTCTCTTCTCCTGATCGACCTTCTCCTTGACCGTGAACCTGACCTGTATGGTCATTCCGGGATAGACGGGCTTGACGAACCGGCACTCATCCAATCCGTAATTCAACAGCACGGGTCCTTTGGGTGGGTCCACGAACAACCCTGCAGCCCTTGACAGGATGAAATACCCGTGCGCCACACGCCCTGTGAAGATGGTGCCCTCGAGGCTGTTGGCGTCCATGTGGGCGTAGAACTTGTCGCCGCTGAGGTGGGCGAAGTCCTCGATGTCCTGCAGGGTGACGGGGTGGATGTCGGTGATCACGGTGTCGCCCACCTGCAGCTCCTCGAAGTGCATGCGGAAGGTGTGGCGTTCGGTGATGTGCATGCGCGCGCCCTGCTGGTATTGCTGGGTGATGGCGGTGATCATGCTGGGGTGGCCCTGGATGGCGGTGCGTTGCAGGTAGTGCATTACGCCGCGCTTGCCGCCCATCTCTTCGCCGCCGCCCGCGCGACCGGGTCCGCCGTGTACCAGGGTGGCGAGTGGCGAGCCGTGGCCGGTGTTCTCCTTGGCCATTTCGCGGTTGAGGATGAGCATGCGGCCGTGGTGGCTGGCAGCGCCCCACACGAATTGCTGCGCCACCTTTTCATCGTACGTGGCGATGCTGGCGCAGAGGCTGCCCTTGCCGAGCTTGGTGAGGGCCACGGCATCGTCGATAGTTGAGTAAGGCATAAGAGTGCTCACCGGACCGAAGGCCTCCACGTTGTGGCTCTGCTGGTTCTTCCAGGGGTCGGCGTTGAGCAGCAGGATGGGGCTCATGAAGGCGCCCTTCGTTGAGTCCGCGCCTTTCACGTCCACACTGTCGGCGCTGCCGTAGACGATCTGCGAGCCTTTCAGCAGTTCGTCCAGCGCGCGCTTCACCTCGTTGCGTTGCGCCTGTCCGGCGAGGGCGCCCATGCGCACGCCGTCCACACGCGGGTCGCCGATCACGGTGCCGCCCAGGCGTTTGCCGATGGCGATCTGCACATCCTCCAGCACGTTGGCGGGCACCATGATGCGCCGCGCGCCGGTGCAGCGCTGGCCGCACTTCAAGGTCATTTCCTTGCCCACTTCCTTGATGAAGAGGTCGAACTCCTCGGTGCCGGGCACGGCGTCAGGCCCGAGCACGATGGCGTTGAGGCTGTCGGCCTCCATGTTGAAGGGCACGCTCTCGTCCACGATGCGCGGATGCTTCTTCAGCATGCGGCCCGTGCTGGCGCTGCCGGTGAAGGTCACCACGTCCTGGCTCGTGACGGTGTCCAGCAGGCCTTCGGCGCTACCGACGATGAGCTGGATCGCACCTTCGGGCAGGATGCCGCTGGCGATGATGTCTTTCACCATGGCCTCGGTGAGGTAGCTGGTGACGGTGGCGGGCTTCACCACGGCGGGCACGCCGGCCATCCAGTTCACGGCCACCTTTTCCAGCATGCCCCAGATGGGGAAGTTGAAGGCGTTGATGTGTACGGCCACGCCCTCCTTGGGCACCATGATGTGGTGACCGATGAAGGTGCCGCCCTTGCTCGTCTTCACCGCGTCGCCGTCCACGTAGAAGGGCATGTTGCCCAGCACGCGCCGCAAGCTCGCATTGGCGAAGAGGTTGCCGATGCCGCCCTCGATGTCCACCCAGCTGTCGGCCTTGGTGGCGCCGGTGCGGTAGCTGATGGCGTAGTACTTCTCCTTGCGGTCGAAGAGGTATTGGGCGAGGGCCTTGAGCATGCGCCCGCGCTCGGGGAAGGTCATCTTGCGCAGGGGCGGGCCGCCGACGGTGCGGGCGTAGTGGAGCATGTGGGCGAAATCGAGCCCGCCGCTTGACGTGCTGGCAATGAGCTCGCCGGTGCTGGCATCAAGAAGCTCGGCCTGTTTGCCGCTGCCCGCGACCCATTCTCCGCAGGTGTAGTTCAGTAGTTGCATGGTACGAAGGTCGAATGTTCGTCGCTCAGAACCCGGTAACCTTGATCATTGAGCCTTGAGCCTTGTGACTTGGGTCTTCCGCGCAGCGGCCCCCATTGGCCGCTGGCGTAGTTCTATAACTGCATGCGTTCCAACCCGCGTTCTGGTGGGTGTGCTAAGGTAGCGGCCTATGGCATTTCGGATGGACACAAATGGACGCAAATGAACGCTGCCTATCCTCGGCAGCGTCCATTTGCGTCCATCCCCGGTCAATTGGGTTTTGCGTTTGCCCATACTTTTGAATGAAGCCCCGCCCACCATGGACCTCAAGACCCTCAAGCTCGAACTCCTCGAACGCATCGCCTTGCTGGATGACGAGTCCCGACTGCTCGCCTTGAAACGCCTGCTGGATGGACCGCCAACCTACGCGGTGCCCGGCGACCACCTCACCGTGGTGCGCGAAGGCGAGGCTCCTTATCTGAAGTTGGAGGACCGGCTGTACACGGCGGACGAGGTACGGGCGTTGGTGGCGATGGTGTTGGCCACAGTACCCACGGGAGCTTCCGATGAGGAGATCAGTGCGGAGGAGCTCGCCGAGTTGGAGCGCCGCCATCAGGCACGACTGAGCGGTGAGAGCAAGGGTTCATCGCGGAAGGGATCCATGGAGCGCCTGCGTTCCCGACGCCCATGAGCTACGCGCTGGTCGTGCAGCCCGAAGCGGAAGCTGATGCCGCTTCGATCTTCGATGATCTGGAAGAGATAACCCCGGACTTGGGTCTTCGCTTCCTCGATGCATTGGATGAACTGTACGACTACATCGAACAGTTCCCTTTCGGTTTCCAGAAGCGTTACATGGACTACCGGCACGGCTACCTGAGACGCTTACCCTATCGTGTGGTCTATTTGGTGGAGGGTGAAGTGATCTACGTTTATCAGGTGCGGCACACACGCAGGAACGTGGATCCGCAGTTCGGGCCGTAGGCGGTTATCTTCGAGATCACAACGGCTTCCATGGACCTCAAAGCCCTCAACTCGAACTCCTCGAACGCATCGCCCTGCTGGAGGATGAAGCCCGTTTGCTGGCATTGAAGCGCTTGCTTGACGGACCTCCCACTTACACGCTGCCCGGCGACCACCTCAGCGTGGTGCGCGAAGGCGCTGCGCCCTACCTGAAGTTGGAGGACCGGCTGTACACGGCGGCGGAGGTGCGGGCGCTGGTGGAGAATATTCTGGTGGACCTGGATCGGGAGGACGAGGAGGTGGATCCGGAGTTGATCGCGGAATTGGAGAAGCGCGATCGTGAGATGGATAGCGGCGAGGTGAAGGGTCACACGTGGGAGGAAGTGCAGGCCATCCTGGATGGTGACCGCAGGAAGCAGCGCAGCGGAAAATGATCGTCCGGTTCCATCCAACGGCTCTGCAGGAAATGCGCGAGGCCGAATGGTACATTGAGGAACGCAGGCCAAGGTGGGGCGCCAAGTTCAGGGCCGAGGTCACTGCGGTGATCGATCACGTTCGTGATAAGGCAATTACCAGCGAGGCCTTCAGGCGGAGGAAGACCGGGTCCATGAAAGTGCGGCGTTTTCCTTTTCGTGTGTACTTCCGGATCCTGCCGGAAGAGCTCAGGATACGAGCGGTATACCACCACAACAAGCGCAGGGAAGGCGGATGGAAGTCCCGGAAGTTCGACTAACATGACGAATTTTGGTAACCCATGGACCTCAAGACCACCAAACAAAAGATCCTCGATCGCATCGCCACGATCGACGACAAACCGCGCCTACTTGCTCTCAAGCGTTGGTGCGACCGACAGGACCAATACTTCGACCGCAACTGGAAGGTGGTGCCACCCAGCAAAGCAGTGGATAGCGAACTGCCGATGTTCCGGGTGACGAAGAAGTCCTACACCGCCGCCGAGGTGAGCGCGCTGCTCGATGAGGTTCGCCTGACCTTCGAGAGCGATGAGCAGGCGCCATTCCTTTCCCAGAAGGAGATCGCCAAGCTGGACAAGGATGCTGCCGACATGAAGAGCGGCAAGGTGAAGGGTATTCCGTGGGAAGAGGTGAAGGAACGCCTTACCAAGAAACGGAACGCCAAAACGACCGCTGCGAAGAAGCCCGTCGCCAAAGTGCGTGTGAAGGTTAAAGGTGCCAAGTGAAGCTCGGTTCATCCGCCTGCACTGCGTAAAGACCGGTCATGTAAGCAGCCGGGTCACTTCACGGTAGTGATGCAACTTGCATCGCAGATGTCGGTCCATACCACCCGAACCATCCTGCTACGCCTCCGCTGGGTCCAAATGCGGCGAGCTTTTCCGGCTTACGGGATCCTCTTGCTGGCGCTCGGTTCCTTCGGCCTGTTGTGGCTGTTACATCGCGCCGCTTCACAAGATGCCGGAGTGCTGCCCTACATCGCCGGCGGTGCAGCGCTCACGCTCTGGGGCTTCCACCAGCGTCGTGGTGATCATGCCTTTCTGCTGCGGCACGTGCCCCATGCGCGGCAGGCCATGGCCGTGGAGTACGTGGTGATGTTGTCACCGGTGATCGTTGTGATGCTTGCGGCCGGTGCATGGAAGTGGGCTGCAGTAGTAGCGCTGTCGGTGCTCCTGGCCTGGTCGCCGGTGGTGCAGGGTGGCGGCGTGCGGGGCGGACGGCTGCGTGCCTTGGTGCCTGCGCATCTGTTCGAGTGGCGCGCAATGGCGCAGCACACGCATCCCTTCGGCCTGCTGCTCTGGTCGGTCGCGCTGGCCTTTTGCTGGCTACCGGTATTGCCCTTGTTCCTGCTGGGCATCATTGCACTCATGGTGGCTTCGGCCCAGGAGCATTGCGAACCACGCGCCATGCTGCTGGCCACGGCCGAAGATGCACGTGCGTTGCTGCGGATGAAGGTCTTCGGCTCGATGCGCATCATGATGATCATGGTTCTGCCCGTCATTATCGGCGCCACCATCTTCCGACCGGAATGGTGGTGGATCCATGCGCTCTTCGGTGTGGGCATGGTGGTGCTGGTGGCCTATGCCATCGTGCTGAAGTACGCCAACTACCGCCCCAGCCTCCGTCTGGAGGCCAACGGTGCCAACGTCGCGCTGGCCGCGCTCTTCGCCATCCTGCCCGGTCTTTCGCTGGTGCCGGTGATCATGTTGCTCACTGAGCTGCCCAAGGCCCGCGCCAACCTCAACGCCTACTTCCATGCTCACCATCACTGACCTCCGCTGCGCTTACGGGGAACGCATCGTGCTGGACATCCCCACCTGCACGATGGCTGCCGGCGTGCACGGCATCGTGGGCCTCAACGGCGCCGGCAAGAGCACCTTGCTGAACGCGCTCTACGGGTCCGATAGGAACAAGGAAGCGCGGGTGCTGTGGAACGGGGAGGACATGGGCCATCGTAACACCGCGTTCCAGGAGGCGGAGAACTACTTCCATCCGGGCATCACGGGCCGCGAGTACCTGGAGCTGTTCATGAGCGGCAAGGGAGCCAGCGATGTCCACGTATTGAACGACCTGCTTGAAGTACCGCTCGACGCGCTCATCACCACGTATTCCACGGGCATGCGGCGCAAGCTTGCGCTGCTCGGCGCGCTGGCCCTGAGCCGCGAGGTGCTGCTGCTGGACGAGCCCCTGAACGGGCTGGACCTGGCCTCGGTGCGGGTGCTGGAGGCCATCATTCGCCGTCTCGCCGAACGGGGGCGTACCGTGATCGTGACATCGCATGTCCTCGGGCCCTTGGTGGCGCTCTGTGATCGCATCCACCTGTTGCAGCACGGCCGTTTCACGCGCGTGTTCGAGCGGGGCCATACCGATGGGCTGGAGGAAGCGCTGTTCGCAGAGCTGGACGAGCGCACGCGCGCGGTGGTGGGGGAGTGGGGCGGGGACCTGAGCGCCTAGGGGATCTGCTGTATCCGGACCGCGGTCGGGACCACGCCTCCGATCGTCTGTAGGATGATCTCGCGGTCGTTCCCCGCTCAGGAATACTTCACCACGCCGTCCAGGTTAAGGTCCTCGCTGCGGTACTGACCGCTGAGCGTGCCGGTGGGAACCGTGCCCCCGATGGCCTGGAGGATGGGGTCGCGGTCGTTGTTCGCGCCCACATACTTCACCATGCCGTCCCGGTTCACGTCCACCACATGGCCATCCCGCTGCAACTGGCCATGCACCACCGGCACTGCCGGACCATCGGGCGCGGTACGCAGCTCCACCAGTGCCCGATCCACCAGGGCGTTGTTTCCGGTCACCGCCAGTACGCCGGGCGCCACGGTCTCGCCGCCCACGCCGCCATGCATCGCCGTGCCGGGCTCGTTCCCCGGTACAAGGACCGACCGAACGGTCAGCGCATGGATCGGGGTGGGGGGCGCTTCACCGATAAGCGCAATGGCGCGGCGCTTCCGTCCACGGACACTGCCGGTCGGCTGGGTTCAACTGGCGAACGGACGGGTTCAGCCCGGGTGCGTGCAGGGCGCCTTGGGCTTGACCGCGGTGGGTTCTTCTTTACCTTTGCGAAGAGTCTGAACGAGAAGGCCCATGCCGTTGCATCACCGGGATCAGAACAGCACATGGCATTCCATTTCGTTCGGCTGCCCGTGCCACAGCCTCCCACGCGTCGACTTCCGGCCATGGCCGGGTTGAACAACGTTTCGTGCCTACTGGCAAAGGCAACCGAACACGGCCCTGGTCACGTCATTCAGTTGAACGCACAGACATGTTGAGCTTCCCCCGACACGGCCTGTTCATGCTGGCCCTTCTTCTGGTGTCGATGGTCAGTGCGCAGGAGACCTGCAACAATGCCCTGGATGATGATGGCGATGGCCTCATCGACCTGAACGACACCACGGATTGCGCATGCAACGGGCTCAGCGCGGGCACCGTGCCATCCCTGATCCCGAATCCATCCTTCGAGGCGTACGACTGCGTTCCGGATTCCGTGAGCGAGTTGGCATGCGCGGAAGCGTGGGAGCAAGCCACGGATGCGACCACGGATTACTTGCTCAACGTGCCAGGGGCGCTCTGGGATGTGGACATCCCCCAGCCCCTCCCGGATGGTATTGGAATTGCCGGAGGCGTGATCAACCCGGCATACCGCGAGTACCTGGGTGCCTGTCTGACCGCGCCCATGGAGGCGGGCGTTGAATACACCCTGCGCATACGGGTGGCCGCAGGCTCGGCCCAGGGTGACACCATCGATGGTTGGGACTATGTGGATATCCCTCCTGTTGGTGCGGTGGATATCACCCTCTTCGGTTCGGCCAGCTGCCCCGGCTGGCCCGTAATCCCGGTCTCCAACGGCGATTGCGTGGTCGGGGTCGGCGATTGGGCTGAATTGGGTGCGATGACCTACGTCGCCGATGGAACATGGCTGACGGTGACCATCACCTTCGTCCCAGCCACGGACATCCAGGCGGTGATGATCGGAGCGCCCTGCGGGACCGCTGTTCCGGGCTCATTTAGCCTAACACCGGACTATCCCTACTTTGCCTATTTCCTTTACGATGACCTTACGCTGAACGAGACCGCGCTCTTCGCCCCGCTGATCGGCCAGAGCGGCAGGCTATGCACCAACGACCTGGTGCTGCACGTCGATCCGGACAGCACCGCCACGGGCTTCCAGTGGTACCTGAACGGTGTTGCGCTGCCCGGGCAGACCGACAGCACCTTGCAGGTGAGCGCCAATGGGCTCTCCGCCGGCACCTATCAATTCCTGGCTTCGGTGAACGACACGGCCTGCACCGTTTCGGAGCTCACCATCTTCGCACCGCAGCCGCCCACCATTGGAGCACAGGCCGCACCGCTCTCCGGTTGCGCGCCACTTGCGGTGCAGTTCGCCGAGGCTGCTGCCGACAGTGTGGTATCGTGCACATGGGCCTTCGGCGATGGCGATTCCGCCAACGAGTTCGAGCCGCTCCATGTTTACGAGGACCCCGGCACGTACGATGTCACCCTTGCGGTGACCCTGGCCGATGGCTGCCGCTACGACTCCACCTATCAGAACCTCGTCACGGTGTTCGCCCCCCCGGTGGCCGCCTTCACCGCCAACCCGCAGCCGGCCACGCCGGATGACACCGAGATCAGCTTCACCGACCAGAGCAGCGGAGGGGTCACCGCATGGGCGTGGGACTTCGACAGCATCCCTCCGTTCACGTCCACCGACAGCGATCCCACGGTCACCTTCCCCGCTATCCCCGGTGAATACCCGGTGGTGCTGGTGGTGACCAACGCGGGGGGCTGCACGGACACGCTGCGGTCGTCGATCCGCGTGGAGAGCAACGGCGATATCACCCTGCCCAACGTGTTCACGCCCAACGGCGACGGGGTGAACGACCGGTTCCTTCCGTTGGAGGACTACCCCGGGCAGGGGCGCCTAACGGTACTCAACCGGTGGGGCCAGGAGGTATTCACCACGGCCTCGGTCACCAGCGGCTGGAGCGGGGCGGATGCCCCTGACGGCACCTATTTTTGGACCCTCGAGGTGCTTGAAGACCAGGGCAACCCGCGGCGCTCAGGATACGTGACCCTGCTGCGCGGCCGCTGAACAGCATCGTGACACGGGCAACACCTCTATTGGACCAGCTTCGAACGCATACCGCCATCAGGATCTCCATCATCAGCGGACAAAAAAGCATCCTGCTCCTGGTGAAGTTCTGAGCGCCCATGGTCGAGAACAGACCCTGGATCAACCTGCGCCGGGGGGGCGCTACAGCGATCAGCGCACCGGCGCGGTAGCGGTGTGGTCCCGGACCTTCGGGAACATCCGGGCCTTCCGCGCGGCCGTCAAGCTCCCGGAAGGACCCACCTGCCGCCGCGATGGTTCTTGCACGAACGCGGAGAAGGGGAAGGGCCAAAGGGTTGGTGTTCAGCATCGTGCATGCTTTTTTTTTGGTGCACCGAAACCGGTCGATCTCACTGGGAGCGCGCATCCGGGCCGTATGCAGCAGCCAAGATGGACGGAACATCAAGATGATTTGTTTAAACTTATTTGCAAAACCATAAACAAATCACCTTTCTTTGCACCGCGGCATTCGTGCCTTGATACCCGTCAGCCATGAGCACCTGTTCCCCAGCTCCCATTCACATCGTTGACCTGGCATGCGCGGAGCATGGTTCCTTGCTGGGTGCAACCAGGTACGGGGTTGCGCATGGTGGCACGGAGCTACTCCGCCCCGGATCCTCACGCATCGAGGCCCTCCGGGTCCGGCTTAGGGCGTATGTCCTTTACGGCCTTTTGCTGGTGGCAGGCCTGTGTGCGTCGGCTGTCAGTGCCCAGGAGATCTGCAACAATGCCCTGGACGATGATGCCGATGGCCTCGTCGATCTCAACGACACCACCGACTGCGTCTGCATTGGGTCCATTTCGGATGACGTGTCCTCCTTCATCCCCAATCCATCCTTCGAGCTGTACGACAGTGTGCCCGATAATTACGCCCAGTTGAGCCGCGCGGTGGCTTGGGAGCAGGCCACCATCTCCACCACGGACTTCCTGTTGAACGTCAATGGTGGGTTCTGGCTGCCGGGCATCCCGCAGCCGCTGCCCGATGGGATCGGACTGGCCGGCTTCATCCCCTACGAATTTCTCGGCGTTGACACCCTCACGACCTACTTGGAGTACATGGGTGCCTGCCTCAATTCGCCCATGCAGGCCGGTGTGCAGTACACGCTGGAGATGGACGTGGCCGGTGCCTTGTTCAACATCTTCAACGACTCCAACGCGACCTACCCCGCCAACCTGCCGTTCGGTGACATCGACATCACCATCTTCGGGTCAGCCAGTTGCCCGGTCTGGCCCGTGCAGTTGCCCCCCCCCCCGAACCAATACGGCTGTCCCATCGGAGTGGGCGACTGGGTGGAATTGGGTTCCGTCACCTATTCCCCTGATGGCCAGTGGCAGACGGTGACCATCAACTTCACTCCACAAACCGATATCCAAGCCGTGATGATCGGTGGCCCGTGCGATCTGCCGGCCGACTATTTCGCCTCCGTCGCCGATAATCTCGCGGGCGCCATCCCTTACTTCCTGGCCGACGACCTGGTGCTGAACACGTCATCTGCATTCGAGAGCGCGCTCAGCGTGAGCGGTGGCTTCTGCACAGAGGACGTGGTGCTGCATGGCGACCCGGACAGCATCGCTACGGAATTCCAGTGGTACCTTAATGGTGTGGCGCTGATCGGGGAGACCGACAGCATCCTGCAGGTGAGCGCCAACGGCCTCCCCGCAGGTACCTACCAGCTCCGTTCATCGGTGAACGATACGGCATGCGTGGTGGCGGCACTTACGATAACGGAACCAGTGGCGCCCGCGGTGCTGGCAGAAGTCGCTCCGGCTTCGGGTTGTCCGCAGCTGGCCGTGCAGTTCACCAATGCCACGGCCGCCCCGGTCGTCTCCTGCTCATGGTCCTTCGGCGATGGCACCTCCGCCGCCACCTTCGATCCCGCACATGTCTATACCGGTCCGGGGGTGTTTGATGTGACCCTGACCGTGACGCTGCAAAACGGTTGCACCTACGACTCCACCTACCAGGACCTCGTCACGGTGTTCGCCCCTCCCGTGGCCGCATTCAGCGCCGATCCGCAGCCCGCCATCATCGGCAACACCGAAGTGAGCTTCACCGACCAGAGCAGCGGAGGGATCTCCGCATGGGCGTGGGACTTCGACAGCATCCCTCCGTTCACGTCCACGGACAGCGATCCCACGGTCACCTTTCCCGCCGTACCGGGTGAGTATCCGGTGGTGCTGGTGGTGGAGAATGCCGCCGGATGCAGTGACACGGTGCGGTCCATCATCCGCGTGGAACCCAGCGGCGAGATCACCCTGCCCAACGTGTTCTCGCCCAACGGCGACGGGGTGAACGACCGGTTCCTCCCGTTCGAGCAATACCCGGGCAAGTGGCGCCTAACGGTGCTCAACCGGTGGGGCAAGGAGGTATACACCACGGCCTCGGTCACCAGCGGCTGGAGCGGGGCGGATGCCCCTGACGGCACCTATTTTTGGACCCTCGAGGCACTTGAAGGCCAGGCCAACCCGTTGCGCTCAGGTTACGTCACCCTGCTGCGCGGCCTTTGAACGACAATATGGGACGGACAACACCACTATTTGACCAGTTTACAACGATCACTGCCATGAGAACATCGGTCAACCTGCTGCTTAGCCTCGCGCTCCTTTTCTCCCCGGCCCTCGCTGACGGGCAGGCTCAGAACAACCAATGGCGGTTCGGCTTCGGCAGCGCCATCGACTTCAACACCAGCCCGCCGAGCTTCCCCACGGGGGCGATATTGCCCAGCTCTGCGCTGGTCGTGGGCGGTGGAACGATCCAAGGATCGGCCTCCATCGCAGATCGGAGCACCGGTGCGCTGCTTTTCTACACCGATGGCGAGCAGGTATGGAACGCGCTGGACCAACCCATGCCGAACGGAGCCGGGCTTCTCGGCGGCAGGTACGGAGGCTCCACCACAGCCGCCATCATCGTCCCCAAGCCGGGTTCCTGCTCCCAGTACTACATTTTCTGCGTTGGCGATGACGAGAACGACCAGACCGATGGCCTGACGTACTCGCTGGTGGACATGTCCCTGGACAACGGGCTTGGCGACATCGTCAGCGGACAGAAGAACATCCTTCTTCTGGTGAACTGGTCGGAATGGATGCACGCCTATCCCAAGGCCTCCGGCGACGGCTACTGGGTGCTGACCGGCGGGGGGACATTCAATTTCCCCAACCAATCCGGTGAGGTGGCCGCCTTCGATGTGACCGCCGCCGGTGTGAACCCCACGCCCGTGATCAGCCCGGTTCCGGGCACGGCCCTCACCTCGATCCCCTATTACAACGCTAAGGTGAACCCGCAGGGCACCAAGTTCGTGATCTCCGGAGGGTTGATCTACCAGCTTTTCGGCGTCGACTTCTTCAGCTACACGAACGAACTGTATGATTTCGATGCGGCCACCGGGCAGATCTCCAACCCGATCAGGCTGCGTGTACCCGACACCTTCCCCGGGGGAACGCGCTACTACGAGTTCTCTCCGGATGGTACGAAGCTCTACGCTGCAGGTGGAGCGCTGATCCAGTACGACATCAGCTCCAATGATTCCGCCACCATCGCCGCATCGGCCACCCAGGTGACCTTCCCCCCCGGTGCCCAGGGTCCTTACGGCACCCCGCAGCTGGGTCCGAACAACGAGATGTACATCCCCGTGGCGATCGCCTATGATACGAGCAGGGTCTGGGTGATCGACGATCCCAATGCCCCGGCCGGCCAGTTCGCCCCCCCCACCCAGCTGCCCGCCACGGTGCTCGCCAGTCGATGCCTGCCGCAATGGATCTATGATCTGGACCCGACCTTGAGCGATGTGCAAAGCACGGTGGGGGCCATCACCTGTGCAGGGGCCGATGATGGCTCTATCGAAGTGGTGCCCTCGGGGGGCGGGGACTTCAACTTCACCTGGAACACGGTACCCGTGCAGACCATACCAGCCCTGAGCGACCTTGGTCCGGGAGATTACTCCGTGACCATCGTTTCCCAAGGGGGATGTGATACCACGATCACCTTCAGCCTGGTGGAGCCTGCGCCGCTGGAGATCTTGCTGGCAGAGGACCTGCTCGCCTGCCAAGACCAACCCCTCACCATCAGTGCAGGTAGTTCCGGTGGCACGGGCGAGGTGACCTTCGACTGGTCGAACCAAGGCGCTGGCAGCAGCATCACCATCATCCCAGATGCGGAGACCGAGCTCACTGTGACGGCCACTGATTCCAATGGATGCGTCTCCTCCGGCACCACGCGTGTGCGGCTGGACGAGCCGTTGTTGGTGTTTTTCCCCAACGCGTTCACCCCGAACGGCGATGGCATTAACGATGATCTGGGTGCGTCCTACTTCCCGGTGCCAGCCGAGTTCGAGCTGGTGATCTTCGATCGGTGGGGGGGCGAAGTGTTCCGTTCCACCGATCCCGAGGAGCGCTGGACCGCGGAAGGATATCCCAACGACATCTACTCCTACATGTTGAGCACAGAGGATCGCTGTGAGGCCAAGAAGGTCAGGATGGTACGCGGCCATGTGACCGTGTTGCGCTGAGCGTATCGCTGCCCCTTAACGTGCGCCTGGTGGCACATCCTTCGTGCTGCCTGAGCGGGCGGCGTATCAGGCCATTGGCAGGCGGGAATTGGATCAAGCAGTGATCGTTCGCTTCGACGGTGAAGGGATCAATGGAGCATGATCTTGGCGCTGCCAAGTATCAGGTCGTGCGCATCCAGGACCCTCAATGCGTATAGGCCTTGGGCGCAGGTCGCGCAGGGAATGACCGGGCCGCTGCGCGCTTCGGGAGTTGCCGACTGTAACCTTCGTTCTATTGCACGATGCAATGATCCGGAGGTACTTCGTGGTCTATCAGCTCAACCATGAAACACATCGTACCCTTCCTGTTCGCAGTGACCTTGGTGGTGGCTACCACTGCGTCCGCTCAACCGCATGTCCTCCACCGCGTAGCGGCCTTCAACAATGCAGGCCTCGTGAACATGGGGGTGGAACTGTCGATACCGGAGGATACCGCCTACAACCACACGCTTCCGCAGAAGAACCTGGTGCGCTTCGGGGGGCTTTACTACCACGTGTTCGGCCAGCTCGTGGGCGATGCGGACGTTTACCTGCACACCAGCGTGGACGGCATTACGTGGAGCGCGGCGGTACAGGTGAACGACGATGTGGCGAATTCGGCCCAGGTGGCGCCGAACCTGGTGGTCTATGACGACAACGGTGCCACCATGGTGGTGGTGAGCTGGGATGATCGCCGCAGCGGCCACGCGCAGTTCACTACAGCCACCAGCAGCGATGGCGGCACTACGTTCGGGCCTTCGGTGGAGCTCAGCGCCCATCCGAGCTCGCTCTACTGCTATGGCAACGTAACTGTGGATGAGGCAGGAAAGCTCTACGCCGTTTGGTACAAGGATGATGGCGGAAGCATCCAAGGCACCTGGTTCAGCAGTAGCGACGACAATGGCGGCACATGGTCGCCCATGGCGCAGATCGGCACCCCGGGCCAGTTCAGCGAGCCCTGCCACGTGATCGCCCACGGCACGGACAGTGTGCTCGCGTTCTATGCAGCGGACCAGTTCAACCTGAAGAACATCATCGCGCTGAGCAGCTCGGACGGTGGAGTGAGCTTCACATTGACCCAGGTCAGCGCCTTCTCAGGGTTCCAGAAGATCGCCGAGTACCAAAGCTCCTTGGTGGATGCCGACGGCACGGTACACCTCGTCTTCACATATGGCGAAACGTCGGGCACCATCACGAACATCTACTACACGTCCTCCACGGATTGGGGGATCACCTGGTCCACGCCAGTGGCCGTGAACGATGTCGAGGAGCTCTTCTTCCCCTGGCTCTACCAAAGCGGCCAGGCACCGAGCATCGCTTCACCCCGCGCAGGCACCATCTACATCGGCTGGGCGGATCAACGCGCAGGGGTCGGCAACTGGGATGTGTACCTCACGCGTTCAGTGGACAACGGCGCCACCTGGGATACGGATCTGATGGTGAACGACCTGCCCGCAACGTTGGGACAGAACAGCGTGACCATTGCCGTGGAGCCGACCGGCACCACCACCGAGAATGTATTGGTGATGTGGACGGATGATCGTGTGGTGATCGGAGCGGGTCTGCCCGATGCGGTTGAAGGGTCGGGTGCGCGGCTCTTTCCCATGCCCACGAGCAACACGGTCACGCTTCAGCTTCCCGCTGCAGAGCGCACCGGTCTGCTCCTTGTGCTCTGCGATGCGCGTGGTGTGGAGGTCTCAAGGCAACGTACCACGGGTGCGCTCACCACAATGGATCTTTCTTCCTACGCCACGGGTTTCTACCATGTGCGTATCCCTGAACTGGGCATCGCAATGCCCTTGGTCAAGGATGAGCAAGCATTCCGTTGACCCGGGTCTGACCATTTTCCGCTCAGGTACGGGACCCTTGCGGATCCACCTGGCGAGGTTGAACGATGGTGCAGTGGGAAGATCCCGCACCCCATGGGATGAACACGAAGCCCCGACCTTCACCGGAGATCGGGGCTTCAACATGAGGTACGCGACCTGCACGGCAGGAAGTGTCTAACATGACCTTGTCACGTGCTCGGGGAATCGCGATCCGGAGGTGGAGCGATCAGTACCTTGTTTGGCATATCCTCCATCAAGGGCCGCGCCGGGCGGCGCAGCGGAAGCACCCGGGTAGAGCATCATGGCACCTGCTCGATACGCACTACGGTGGGGTCGATGCCCCCGATGGTCTGCAGGAGGAAGTCGCGGTCGTTCGCTGCGCCGGCGTATTTCACTATGCCATCAAGGTTCACGTCCAAGATGTAGTATCCGTTCACGGGGTTCGTGGGCGTGGAACTGCCGACGACGGACAGGATGTTGTCGCGGTCGTTGAAGGAACCGGTGTATTTCACAAGGTGATCACCGTTCAGGTCGGCCGCCCATAACGTGCAGGTGTTGCCCACGGTCTTGCGCGGCAGGTCGTTGTCGGGCGCCGGGCGCACCAGGCAATCGGTGTTGGGCGAACGGAAGTCCACCACGGTGTTCCCTGGTCCGATGGGTGTCAATACCGCGGAGACCACGCCCAGGTGGTTGCGGTGGCGCAGGCGCACGTAGAATAGGCCTTTGGCCACGGGAACGTCAAGGGGAGAGGTCCCATCGAGCGCCACGATGTCGCCATCCGCCTGCAGCAAGGCAGGCAGGAGGTGTACTGGTGCGCCCAGGGCCAGTGCGTACAGTTCCACCACCATCCAGTCCACGACGGCGTCCGGACCGTTCACCGCCAGAACGCTGGGGGCGATGGTGCCCGGAGCGTACGCACCATACGGTGAGCTCAGGGGGAGGAGGCCTGCCGCACGCAGGTCGTCGCGCATCAGGTTCTGGCCGCTCAGGTAAGGACCGTCCAACCACGCCTTGGGGCTGATCTGTGCGCCCGATCCCGCCACGACCACCGACACGTTATCGAAGAGCACCGTGCCGTTGGCATTAGCGAACGCATTGCCGCCCAGGATCAGCACGGGCGTGGCGTTGGACGGCATGCCAGCAAGGGTGTGCTGGCCGAAGAGGGCCACCCAGCTGTCCTGCACGAACTGCCCGTTGCTTGAGCCCACCACCACGTCACCGCCGGCCGTAAGCCATCCGATGCCCAGGAACGCGAGAAGGGAATTCACGTTGGCCGGTATGTCCGGAAGCCCTTTGGCCATCAGTGCGATGTTCACGGTGGTTCCGTTCTGCACCCCGCTCAGGGCCTGATATACCACCGGCTCGATGCCGTCGATGTGGAAGCAGTTGGGCTGCGTGCTGCTGAGCATGGTCATCGCCAGGCTGCGGGTGCCGCCGTAGATCGGCACATCGGTCGCATACCACCAGTCAGGACAGGTGGAGCTCCAACCGCCGTTCGTTTCGAATCCCGGGTTGCCCAGTTGGGCATGGCCGCTCATGCCGTAGGTGAGGGCCAGGAACAAGGTCACAAGGCGCATGGTGAAAGGACGGGTTGTGGGCACAACGGTTGCCAGGTTCGTCGACCGGGGTTCCGGAGCGATGGCCATGGACCGCTGCCGGTGAGGTTAAGGTAAGTTGCGGTCGTCGGTCTTGGCTGGTCAGCGAGCGTCGCCTCGGTTCCACAGCCACGCAGTGGAGCCACATCTCCTTCAACACGAAATCCCGCTCTTCACCGGAGATGGGGGCTTCAACATTCATTGCGCCGCTTCGGTGATCTATTTCCCGGCCTTGAACGTCGGTGTCACGCCCAGACTGTGAAAGAAGAAGGCCCACTTGTCGGCCTGCTGCGCGATGATCATGCTGGTGGGCATGCCCGCGCCGTGACCGGCCTGGACCTGCACACGGATCAGCACGGGAGCATCGCCTCGTTGCGCGGGCTGCAGGGTGCTGATGAACTTGAAGCTGTGCGCGGGCACCACGCGGTCGTCGTGGTCGGCGGTCATCACCATTGTGGCGGGATACTTCGCGGGCTTCACGTTGTGCAGCGGCGAGTACTTCACCAGGTAGTCGAACTCGGCCTTGCTGTTTTCGGCGTTGCCGTACTCGGGCACCCAGCCGAAGCCGGCGGTGAACTTCTGGTAGCGCAGCATGTCCAGCACGCCCACTTCGGGGAAACACACGCCGAACAGGTCGGGGCGCTGGGTCATCACCGCACCGATGAGGAGCCCGCCATTGCTGCCCCCGTTCACGCCCAGGTGCGGGGTGTCCGTCCACTTCTGCGCGATCAGGTATTCCGCCGCGGCGATGAAGTCGTCGAACACGTTCTGCTTCTTCTCCTTCATGCCGGCCTTGTGCCAGTCCTCGCCGTACTCACCACCACCACGCAGGTTGGCCAGCGCGAACACGCCGCCCTGTTCCAGCAGCAACATACGGCTGGTGCTGAAGCTGGGGGAGAGGCTCACATTGAAACCGCCGTAGGCATAGAGCATGGTCGGGTTCTTCCCGTTCTTCGCCAGGCCCTTGCGGTGCACGATGAACATCGGGACCTTGGTGCCGTCCTTGCTGGGATAGAACACCTGTTCCGTGACGTATTGTGAGGGGTCGAACTTCAGCTCGGGGCGGCTGAACACTTCGCTCTTGCCGGTGGCGTAGTCGTACTTGAAGATGGTGCCGGGGTCGGTGAAGCTGCTGAAGCTGTAAAAGCCGAAGGTGTCGTTCCGTTTGCCACCGAAGCCACCTGCGCTACCGAGGTCGGGCAGGGCGATCTCCTGCTTCCCGGAGCCATCCAACGTGTAGCGGTAGATGCGGGTCGTGGCGTCCTTCAGGTAGCTGGCGAAGAGGTTGCCGCCGCCGGTGCTAACGCTCTGCAGCAGTTCCTTCTCCTGGGCGATCACCACCTTCCAGTTCTCTTTCGCGGGCTTGGCGGGGTCCACCTCCACCAGGCGGTAGTTGGGCGCGTCCACGGTGGTCATCACCAGGAACCTGCCAGTGGCCGGAACGAACTCGATGATGCTCGTCTTCTGCTCGAAGCCCTGCTGCAAGGGTGTCCATTTCGTGGCGGGTGTGGGGATGCCGCCGGTGCGCAGGTCGTGGAAGTACATCTCGAACCCGTCGGTGCCGGTGCTCACGTACAGGGTGGCGAACTCCTCGCCCTCGGTGACCCCGGCGCCCACGTAGAGGTCGCCGTTCTTCGTGTCCTCCCACACCAGAACGTCCTTCTCCTGGGCATCGCCGAGGGTGTGGTAATAGACCTTCTGGAACTTGCTGGCGGCGCTGAGCTCCGTGCCTTTCGCGGGCTCGGGGTAGCGGCTGTAGAAGAAGCCGTTCTTGTACCAGGCCACACCGCTGAACTTGGCCCATTGCAGGACATCGGGCATCTGCTTCATGGTGCTCAGGTCGTACACCGTGATGTCCTGCCAGTCGCTGCCGGCCTTCTGCACGCCCACGGCCATGTAGCGGTCGTCCGTGCTGGCACCCATCAGGTCGAAGGTGGTGGTGCCGGCCGGGTCTATGGCGTTGGGGTCGATGAACACCTTGTCCTCACCGCTGAGCCCCTTGCGCACGTTGATGACGAACTGGTTCTGCAGGCCACTGTTCTTGGACACGAAGAACAGGTCGCCCACTTTGTAGGGTGCGCCCACCTTCGGGAAGTTGTAGAGCTCCTCGTAGCGTTCTGCCAGGTCCTTGCGGTACGGGATCTTCTCGAGCCAGGCATCGGTCACAACGTTCTGGGCCTTCACCCAGGCAGCGGTCTCATCGGTGGTGTCGTTCTCCAGCCAGCGATAGGGGTCGGCGACCTTGGTGCCCCAAAGGTCATCGACCACGGTGGCGTCCTTGCGGGTGGACGGGTAGCTTGGTCGCTGGCTGATCGCGTCGGTGGTCATGGTCATGGCAAGAAAGCCCAGCAGGGCTTTGGTGCAGGTTGGGCGAATGATCATATCCTCGGGATGAGGAGACGAAAGTAGCCACCGGGAAGGCGTGGTGAGGGAGCAGGGCCGGACCGTTGGATCAGGCCACCTTGCTCTTCAGGAGCTTGTCGCTGATCAGCTCGTAGTGGGTGCCGGGCACGGGCAACAATTCCATGCGGGCATCGAGCTGTCCGGCGAGGGTGTGGATCAGTTCCATGCCCAGGCTGTTGGGGCGGTCCCACTTATCGCGGCTGGGCATGCCGGGGCCGTCGTCGCCGATGCGCAGGTGCAGACCGCTCTCTTCGCTGCCGGTGAGGTGCACGATGAGCTGGCCTTCGGTGCGGCCCTTGTAGGCGTACTTGAAGCTGTTGCTGATCACTTCGTTGATGAGGAGCCCCAAGGGCACCAGCGTGTCAACGCCCAGTGTCTTCACGTCGATCCGGATGTCGTGCTTCAGGCGGATGCCCACGGAGTAGGCATGGGTGAGGTCGCGCACCAGGCTTTCCAGGTAGGTCCTTACGTCGATGTTCGCCAGGTCCTTGCTGAGGTAGGTCTGTTCGTGCACGAGCGCCATGGCCCCCACGCGGTTGATGCATTCGTGAAAAAGTTCCTTCACGCGCAGATCGTCCACCTGGTCGGTCTGGAAGCGAATGAGGCTCTTCACGATCTGCAGGTTGTTCTTGACGCGGTGGTGGATCTCTTTGATCATCACCTCCTTCTCCTCCTTGCTGAGCATGGTCTCCCGCAGCTCCTTGTGCGTGTGTTCAAGGTTCTTCTTGGCGACCTGCATCTGTTCGGCTCGGAAGCGGCTTTCCACCAGCAGCCGGCGGGTCATACCCACCAACAGGGCGAAGACCACGGCGAAGGCGCAGGCCAGGAACATCAGTGCCTGAGCTTCGTCCCACCGGGCGCTCAGGGCGTTGGTGTGGTTGCTGAGCCCCTGCTCGTGGACCTTTCGCTGGCCCATGTCCACCTGCTTCTGCGCGCGCTGGGCCATCAATTGGAAAACGGCCTCGGGCATGCTGGCATCGCTCGGGGTGCCTTTGCGCATGCGTACTTCCTCATGCAGCGAGTCGCAGGCGTGCAGAATGGGTCCCAACGCATCGGCAAGGCCGTTTATGCTGGGTTCCGCGGCATAGCGGGCGCAGGTGCGGCGCACGCGTTCGTGCACCTTGGCAAGTTCCAGGGGCCAGTTCGCTTGTCCGGTATGGACGTCGGCCCGATGTACCAGGCCGAGCTGGTTGACGGAGGCGTTGAGGTCGCTCAGTTCATGCAGGAGGTCCACCTGGCGCCCGATGCGGTCCTGAAGGTCGCGTGTCCGCGACACGAGTGAGAGGTCCCAGCTGATGAAGAGCACTGCGAGAACGGCGGCGATGAGGGGCCAGATGCGCCAGTTGGAGGAACTCACTTCGTTGCAGGGTCTGCCCCTTCAACGTGCCACAGGCGACAGGGTTTCGTCAGGGCTGCGCGCGGTCTCGCAGCGTGCTCTCGAACCGGTCCAGGAGCAGCTTCAGCCGGGCCGTGGCCGCATCCCGCACTTCGATGAACAGGGCGGTGCCGTTGGAGCGGGAAAGCCCGGGCAGGCGCAGGTCCGGAGGGGGGGTCTCACGGAGGGGGCCGATGCTGATCGCACCGCCTTTCGCCGCTGCCGAGCCGGTATGGTTGATGTTGGTCACGCGGACCTGGCAGGATCCGTTCTCCGCGACGATCGTCACCCGGTACTGGATGTTGCCGGCCGACTGTTCCCTGCCGATGAGCATGGCCGACCGGAACGGGACGCGGGCCGCGCCCTCGAAGGAGCGGCCATCCGCTGTGGGGGCCTCCAGCCGCGCCCCGGGGTCCAATGCGAAGCTGTTCTCCCAGGCCGCCTTCACCAGCGCACCGACCTGGCCTTTGGAGAGCGGTACGTTCACCGTGCGGCTGAACTGCAGTGCGGGCGGTGCGCTGGGCACCTGGGCCTGGACCGCGCAGAGCAGCGCCAGCAGGGCGATGGTGACCAGGGAACGCATGCGGCGCAAGTTAGACCCGGCGCGCGGGTCGCAGCAGGAACGCACCCAAGCTCCATGCCAATATGGCCAGGTTCCTACATTTGGCCCCCTTATCCTTTTTTGGATCCCATGACCCATGCTATGCTTGGGAACCGCGCACTGAAAGTGGGCGTGTTCTACGACGGAGGCTATTTCAGCCATGTCAGCAACTACTACAACTACGTGCACGCCCATCACCGCAGGCTCCACATCGGTGGTTTGCACGATTTCATCAAGCACATAGTGGCGGAGAAGGAGGGAGTGACCCCCAACCTCTGCCATATCATCGATGCCCATTTCTTCCGCGGCCGCTTCAGCGCGCGCGAGGCCAACGAGAAGCCGAACCAGCTCTACTACGACCGGGTGTTCGACGATGTGCTCATGCACAACGGTGTCCAGACCCATTACCTGCCGGTGAAGGACCAGCAAGGCCGCAAGAAGGAGAAGGGCGTCGACGTGCTGATGGCCCTGGAGACCTACGAGCTGTGCATGCTGAAACGCTATGACATCGTGGCCTTGATCGCCAGCGATGGGGATCATGTGCCCTTGGTGCGCAAGCTGCATGCATTGGGCTGCAAGACCATGTTGCTCGGCTGGGATTTCGAGTTCACCGATGAACAGAGCGGCGAGCTGCAGACCACACGCACCAGCACCGACCTCTGGAACGAGGTCACCTACCCGCTGGAGATGGCGGAGATCGTTGACCAGGGCCTGAAGGACGGTGACGCCGTGGTGAAGGAGATGTTCGTTGTGAAGGAGTCCGTGCCGCGCGACATGGACACGGTCCCGGTGCTGAAGGCGGGCGAGGTGGCCAGCGACGAGCGCTTCACCGGGGACGTGATGAGCCTGCACAATGGCTACGGCTTCATCCGGTTCCCGGAGAACAACCTGTTCTTCCTGCACGAGGACCTGGTCGATGTGGTGTTCACCGACCTGAAGATCGGCGACCTCCTGAGCTTCACCGTGGCCGTGAACGCACGGGGCCAGCGGGTGGCCAAGCAGATCGGTCGGGCCGAGGATTGAACGGAGCGCGGCTCAGCTCAGGCCGTGGGCAGGAGCAGGGTGAAGGTGCTGCCCCGTCCAGTGCCTTCGCTGTGCATTTCCAGTGTGCCGCCTTGGGCACGCATGGCGCGGAACGCGCGGGCCAGGGACGCACGGCCCTGTTCTTCGCCAGCGGTGCTGCGGGAGCTGAGCCACGCATAGGCCTTGAAGACCAGCGGGCGGTCCGCGTCATCCATTCCGGCGCCGCGATCCGACACGGCGAGGCCTGTGCACCCCTTGCCGATGGACGGCCGCACGGTGATGGTGGAGCCGGTGGCGCTGAACTTGCTGGCGTTGGAGAGCAGGGTGCCGATGACCTGCCGCAGCAGATCCGCATCACCGACGGCGGGCATGCGTTCAGGGAGGTCCAGCACGAGGGATTGTTCCTTGCGGTTGGTCCGATGACCAAGCTCCTCGGCCATGGACCGGGCCAGTTCGGCAAGGTCCACCGCCGTGTTCCGGGAGGTCGAAGGGCCACGCTCCACGCCCAGGTCGTCCAGAACGGTCTCGAGGTCGAACAGGGCCTTGAAATAGGCGCGTTCGGCGTAATCACGGACCTCGTTGCGCTCCGGTCCTTCAGGCAGCTCGTGGAGCATGCGCAGGGAAGTTCCCATGCCGTTGAGGCGGTTCTTGAGGTCGTGCGCGAACTTGTGCAGGCGCTCCGCCTGCGCGGCATCCACCTTCAGGCCGTTCGGTCCCGCGCCCCCATCAACGCTCATGCCCTGAGGTGCATGCGTTGCAGCACCTCGGCAAGGCCGTCGGAGTTGATCGGCTTTGAGAGGTAATGGCACCCCTTCAACTGGTGGATGCCATCCACCACACTGGGCTTGGTGCTGGCGGTGAGGAAGACGATGGGGATGGGGTCCTTGGCATGGATCTCCTGGGCCAGTTCAAGTCCGTTCTTGGTGCCCTTGAGGTATACGTCCATGATGATGAGGTCCGGACGTTCCTGGGCCATCATGGCCTCGGCCTCCTCGCTGCTCCGGGCCACGCCGATCACTTCAAATCCCATCCGCTCGATCTGGAGCCTGTACCCGAAAGAGATGATGGTCTCGTCCTCGATGATCAATACTTTGCTCATGTGCGGTCTCTCAAAGATAGGTCAGGCGCGCCTGAGGTGTTCGCGGCTTACACGCTCGAAGGATTCCACGGAAAGGGACTTCTCCACATAGTCGTTCACCGAACGGAACGTACGGGCGATATCCATGTCCATGGGCCGGTTGCTGCTGGAGAACATGATCACCGAGGTGGTGCTGTTGGGCAGGAGCCCTTCCCGCTCGCAGCGTTCGAGCATCTCGAACCCGTTCATGCCCGGCATGTTGATGTCCACGAACAGGATGTCCGGTGGGTCGTTGGCCAGCCGCAGGTGCTCCATGGCCTCTTCCGGGCTGTTGAAGGTGGTGACCCGTCCCTGGTAGCCTGCTTTACGCAGGACCAGCTTGGTCACGAAAATGCAATCGTCCTCGTCATCGACGAGCATGATGTGTTGGATCTCTGTGCTCATGTTCGCCTCCTCCTACGGTGGGGAGTTGCACAGGGTTGCAGGGATCAATGAAGTTCATGGTTCAGGCGCACGATGTTGTCCGGTCCGCCCAGGATATAGAGCACGTCATCGGGACGTATCCGCTCGTTCCCTTCGATGTGGGTGATCGTCCTTCCCGCGCGCAGGATGGCGAGCACCGTGATGCCGAAACGCCCGCGCAGGTCGATCTCCTCGAGCGTATGCCCTACGATGCGCGTTCGACCGATGGTCACCGGCACCGTGGCGATCTCCAGCCCCGGGATCACCGGAGGTCCGGAGCGGGACACCGGCGCCTTGGGGGTGTTGCCGCGCAAGAGGCCGTAATGAGCGCTGCGGAAGTGCGCGGTGATCTCCTGGATCTGCGGTTCGGTCACCAGGTAGCGCCGCAGCACCCTGTGGAAGATGGCAATGCTGGTCTCGAACTCCTCCGGTATCACTTCGTTGGCGCCCAGGCCCAGGATCGCCTCGATCTCGCGCACGAACCGGGTCCGCACGATCAGGTGTGCGGCGGTGTGCGACCGCACGCGGGACACGATGCGTCGCGTCGCCTCGGCGTCGGCGATGGCCACCACCACCACACGGGCCTGTTCCACGTGCACCTTCTCCAGGACGTGGTCGTTCGTCGCATCGCCCAACACCACGTGAAGACCCATGCTCATGGCCTTTTCAGCCAGATCGGGATCCTCCTCGATCACCGCGCAACGGATGCGGGAGCTCTGCGCGGAGCGGGCCACGTTCTGTCCGTTCAACCCGAAGCCCACGATCACCACATGGTCCCTGAGCACCTTCCGCTCGGTGCGTTCCTCTTCGCGGCGCACCCGCATCAGGCTGTCCAATCGGCCCGCGACGCCACGGGGCAGGAACACGGTGAACACACGGCGCACGATGTCGTCCGCGAATTGCAGCGCGAACGGCGTGGCGCCCATGGTGAGGATGGAAACGGCCAGGAAGAGCTGGTGGTGCTCCCGGGAGAGGAGGCCCATGGCGATGCCGGACATCGCCAGTACGAAGGAGAACTCCCCCACCTGGAACAACGCAAGGCCGGTGAGCAACGCCGTGCGCACGGGCTGCCGCAGCAGCCAGACGCTGAAGAAGGTGGCCACGATCTTCACGACCACCACCACCAGCGCCAATCCCAACACCGTGAACGGTGCGTTCGCGAACAGGGCCGGGTCCACGAGCATGCCGATGCTCACGAAGAAGAAGCTCATGAACAGCTCGTGGAAAGGCTGTACGATGCCAGTGGCTTGGTAGGCCTGGTCCGTTTCGCTGATGATGAGACCGGCGAAAAAGGCTCCCAGCGCAAGGGATAGCCCCAACGCGGCGGTGCCCCAGGCGGCGGCGAAGCACAGCACCACGATGGTGATGAGGAAGAGTTCCTTGTTGCGGCCCTTGCTCACCGTGCGCAGCAGCCGCGGCACGGCGAAGCGGCCGGCGATGTACACCACCGCCACCAGCAGCAGCATTTTGGCCGCCAGCAACAGCAGGTCGCTGCCGATGTCCTTGCTCTTGCCCGCCAGCATCGGGGTCATCAGCATCATGGGCACCACCAGAATGTCCTGGAAGATGAGGATGGCCGCGCTCGTGCGGCCGAAGGGGGAGTCCATGCGCCCCTTCTCCTGAAGGATCCGCAGCACGATGGCGGTGGAGCTCAGGGTGACGAGGAAGCCGGTGAACACGGCGGCCGGCAGGGGTAGGCCCAGCAGGCGCCCGATGCCGGTGACCAGCAGGGTGGTGAAGATGGCCTGCAGCGATCCGCCCACGAACACGGTGAAGCCGATCGACGCCAGCTTCTTCAGGCTGAACTCCATGCCGATCACGAAGAGCAGGAAGATCACGCCCATCTCCGCCAGCACCTCCACCTCCTCCACGGCGGCCACCCAGCCCAGCCCGTGCGGCCCCGCGATCATGCCCGCGATGATGAAGCCCAGCACGCCCGGCAGCTTGAACCGGCGGAAGAGCAGGATGATGCCGACGGCCAGCGCCAGCAACACGATCAACTCCTCGAACAGTTCGAAATGCATGGCTCAGCGGATCATTTGCGGAACACCAGCCACACGGCCGCCACCAGGAACAAGGCGGCCAGCGCGTGGTTCCAGCGCAGGGGCTCGTGGCGGAAGAAGACCAGGCTGAATACGGTGAACACCACGAGCGTCACCACCTCCTGGATCACCTTGAGCTGCACGAGGGCGAAGGGGCCGCCATGGTCGATGTGGCCGAACCGGTTGGCCGGGACCTGCAGGCAGTATTCGAAGAAGGCGATGCCCCAGCTGATGAGGATCACGCTGAACAGGCCCAGCTGCTTGGCCCAGTGCCATTCCCGGAACTTCAGGTGTCCGTACCACGCCAGCGTCATGAAGACGTTGGAGAGTACAAGAAGGCCGATGGAATAGGCGCCGCGCATGGCAGGGGAGCAGGGTTCGGTGCGAAGGTGGTCACCGGGTCGTCCCGTATGCCGCAAGGACCGGTGTTCCGATCAACGATGCCGTGTTGATGCGGCGGTACCTTCGGGCACATGTTCGAGCACCGTTCCCGACCCTTGGTGCCGCGCCGGGTCTTCCTGCTGCGCCTGCTGCGGTTCTTCCTGGCCGCGCAGGTCATTGTGGCCGGTTCGCTGGCCGTGGGCACCTGGGGCTACATGCACTACGCCCAGCAGTCAAGGGTCGATGCCTTCCTCAACGCGTCCATGATCCTGGCCGGCATGGGGCCCGTTGGCACGCTGCCCACCGGTGAGGCGAAGCTGTTCGCGTCGTTCTACGCATTGTACAGTGGCATCGCGCTGCTCACCACCGTGGCGGTGATCCTGGCGCCGTTGGTGCACCGCATGTTGCACGCGCTGCACCTGGAGGAGGAGGGCGACGATGCATGAACGCGCGACCGTCAGCCTTTTTCAGGCCCCTTGGTCTCTCCCCAGGTGCGGTAGTTCGCCGTGATGGGCGGCTTGCTCTTGTCCACTTCGCGCAGTGGCTCGCATTCCTTCAGGGTGGCGTGGAGCTGGGCGGGAAGCTGTTGATAGAGCTTGGTGCCTTCGGTCTTCCAGGCCAGCATATCGTCGCTGACGTCCTTCACCACCCGGGCGGGGTTGCCTACGATGACCTTGCGGGCCTCCCACACGCTGTCGGCCGGCAGGAAGGAGAGGGCGCCCACGATGCAGCCCTCGCCGAGCACCACGTTGTCCATCAACACCGCGTTCATGCCCACCAGGGCGTTGGTCCCGATGGTGGCGCCATGAATGATCGCCCCGTGGCCGATGTGGGCGCCCGGATGGAGCACCACCTTGACCCCGGGGAACATGTGGATGGTGCAGTTCTCCTGCACGTTGCAGCCCGCCTTCACCACGATCTCGCCCCAGTCGCCCCGCAGGGCCGCGCCCGGGCCGATGTACACATCGGCCCCGATGATCACGTTGCCGGTGACCACCGCCTGGGGGTGAACGAAGGCCGATGGGTGGACCACCGGTCGATAGCCATTGAACTCGTAGATCATGTTCAGGCGTCCGCCACTTTCTTGGGAAACGCGCTGCGAACCTAGGCAGGAAAGGCCTCCCGGGTACTTGCTGACCCTCGTGGGAAGGTTCTTCAAGGTTAACTGATCCTTAGTAGCGGACCAAGGCGCAGGGTTGCGGGTGGCTAAGCCGCACCCGGTTAGCTTTGCGCCGCCCTCAGCAAATCATTTCCATGGGACTCGATACCATTTTCAAGATCTTCCGACCGAAGGACCGTGTGTTCTTCTATCACTTCGAGGCTTCGGCGGCCAATGTGCTGAAGATGTCCGAGGATCTGATGGCGATCATGGCCATGGGGCCAGGTGCCCAGCGCATTGCGATGCTGGAGCGGCTGGAGCTGGCGGAGCACGCCAACGACGACCTCACGCACACCATATTCACCGACCTGGCGCGGAACTTCATCACTCCGATAGACCGCGAGGACATCCACGCCCTGGCCGGTTCGCTGGACGATGTGGCGGATTTCATCCTGGCCGCTGCCAAGAACCTGGAATTGCTCGGTGTTCACACCCCGGACGACACCTGTCGTGAACTGGCCCGGTTGGTGAACGAGGGCTGCGTGATCATGCAGGAGGCTGTTCAAACCCTGCGCAGTGTGCAGAACGCCTACCTCAAGACCGACTTCGTGCAGCGCATCAACAGTGTGGAGAACCAGGCGGACGAGGTATACGACAAGGGCATCCAGCGCCTCTTCAGCGAGGAGAAGGACCCGATCGAGCTCATGCGCAAGCGCCTCATCTACGTGGACCTCGAGCTGGCCACGGACAAGTGCGAGGATGTGGGCAACGTGTTGGAGTCGATCATGTTGAAGTACGCGTGAGCGCATGACCCTGCTGGTCGCGATCATCATTCTGGCGTTGGTGTTCGATTACATCAACGGGTTCCACGATGCGGCGAACTCCATCGCCACGGTGGTCAGCACCAAGGTGCTGTCGCCCCTTCAGGCCGTGATCTGGGCGGCCTTCTTCAATTTCGTCGCCTTCTTCATCTTCAAGGACCATGCGGTGGCCAACACTATCAGCAAGACGGTCCACCAGGAGTTCATCACCCTCCCGGTCATTCTCAGCGGCTTGGTGGCGGCCATCATCTGGAACCTGCTCACCTGGTGGTACGGGATACCCTCCTCCAGTTCGCACACGCTGATCGGCGGCTTCGCAGGTGCCGCCATTGCGCATGCCTTCGCCACGCACAGCGGAGCGTTCTCCTTCTCCGATGTGGTGGAGAACGACAAGATCATCAAGACCATCGCGTTCATCTTCCTGGCGCCGCTGGTGGGCATGGCCATCTCCATGTTCATCACCTTCACCACCATCATGCGCAACACCTGGTGGCGTGTCGGGGTGATCGCCCTCGTTGCCATCGGCACCTGGTTCCTCTTCCTGCACCTGCAGCACGGCAAGCTGGAAGAGAACCTGGCCAAGTACTACAAGGTGGATGTGACCCAGGTGGCCATGGAGAAGGACCCGGCGGCAGCACCGGAACACGCAGCAGCGAAGGCGAAGTACGACGCGGTGGCCCCGTTGCTGGATGATTTCATGGCCAAGGGCGGTGCCGGTGTGGCGGCCGGGATCCACGCGATCGACCCCGGGGTCGATGTGGAGAAGCTGGGGGCGGCATTGGACAAGTCCGATAATTCCATCATCCGGTGGGGCATCATGATCACCGTGCTGCTGTTCATCCTCGTTTACCTGTACATCGAGAAGGTGCGTACACCAACGGCCTACAGCATGTCCGTGATGTTCAAGCGCCTGCAGCTGTTCAGTTCGGCTGCCTTCAGCATCGGCCACGGCGGCAATGATGCCCAGAAGGTGATGGGGATCATCATGGCGGCGCTCATCGCTGGCAAGGCCGAGGTGGACGGCCACGTGATCACGAACATCAACGACATGCCCAACTGGGTGCCGCTGGCCTGCTACACCGCCATTGGCATGGGCACGCTCAGCGGTGGCTGGAAGATCGTGAAGACCATGGGCACCCGCATCACCAAGGTGACGCCGTTGGAAGGCGTGTGCGCGGAGACCTCCGGTGCCATGACCCTCTACCTCACCGAGCAGATGGGCATCCCGGTGAGCACCACGCACACCATCACCGGCAGCATCATCGGGGTGGGGGCCACCAAGCGCCTGAGCGCGGTGCGCTGGGGCGTCACCATCCAGCTGCTCTGGGCCTGGATCCTCACCATCCCCGTGAGCGCGCTGCTGGCCGGCCTGGTGTATTGGATCTGCACGCTCTTCGGTCTCTGACCCTCCTGGGCCCGGCGTTGTGCAACGGTCGCTTCGTGCGCACCTTTGCCTGACACCCCTGCGCCATGATCATCCTCGCCGACGCCGGTCTGCACGTCCATTTGCAGCCGCTCACCTTCACCCGGCCTGTGGGCATGCTCCGTCCCGGTATCCTCACCATCGGTGAAAGCTGGGCCCGCATGACGGAGATGCCCGTGGGCTACCGCACGGAGGATCACCTGCAGGCCAAGCATCCGTTCCACGCTGACCAGGCCATCATCGAAGTGCTCGGTGGCCTTTTGCCAACTCCCGATGTGGTGGGCGCCGTGCTCGACCTTGAGCCAGGGCAGGTGCTGCTCCACGGCCAACGGGTCCTGGCCTTCCACCGCGAAGGACAGGGCGGCCCCTCGCTCCCTGACTGGACCGTGCCGCCCGCTTATTTCAGCCCGGTGCAGTTCGGCGGTGAGCTCTTGATCATCGAGCATCCCTGGCACCTGTTCCAGCACTGTGGTCGCGCGATCGTGAATGATTTCGCATTGCTCACCGAGGGTCGCCGTTCGCAGCCGGTGAGCACGCTCAACACCATCATTGGCGACCCGTCCTTGGTCTTTCTGGAACCTGGTGCCGAGGTGGAGGCCAGCATCCTGAACACGAAGAACGGCCCGATCTACCTGGGGCGTGGCGCGGAGATCATGGAAGGCTGCATGCTGCGTGGTCCGGTCGCGCTCGGCGAAGGGGCCGTGCTGAAGATGGGCGCCAAGATCTACGGGGCTTCCGCGTTCGGGCCCGAATGCCGGGTGGGAGGGGAGGTGAGCAACAGCGTGCTACAGGGCTACAGCAACAAGGGCCACGACGGCTTCCTGGGGAACAGCGTATTGGGCGAGTGGTGCAACCTGGGCGCCGACACCAACACCAGCAACCTGAAGAACACCTACGGCGCGGTACAAGCGTACAGCTACGCCACGGACGGGCAGGTGGACACGGGCCTGCAGTTCTGCGGGCTGGTGATGGGCGACCACAGCAAGAGCGGCATCAACACCATGTTCAACACCGGTACGGTGGTGGGCGTGGCGGCCAACGTGTTCGGCAGTGGCTTTCCCCCCAAGCATGTGCCCAGCTTTGTGTGGGGTGGGGCCGAAGGCTTCTCCGAACACACCCTTTCCAAGGCGATGGAGACCGCCCAACGCGTGATGGAGCGTCGGCACGTGCCGCTGACGGCTGTGGACAAGGCCATCCTGGAGCATGTTCTTAAGGCGACGGCCAGCCAGCGCGACTGACAGACTAACAGGCTCTTTTCCGGCGGCACGGTCCTTGGCCCTTCGGCCGTCCCTTGTGGAAAAGCCGTTCTGGGAGGCCAGCGGCCTTCCCGGTACCTTTGTGTCTGACAACTTGACCCTATCTGTCGATGAGCGACATCCTCAATAACGAGAACCTGTTCAGTTCCGAGGCCTTGGAGAATGAGACCGAGCTGATCCCCCTGATCACGGCCGAGGACGAGGAGCAGATGAACGCGGAGACCACCCCGCCCGAGCTGCCCATCCTGCCCCTGCGCAACACCGTCCTCTTCCCTGGCGTGGTGATCCCCATCACTGTGGGGCGCGACCGCAGCATCCGGTTGATCCAGGAGGTCTACCGCGGCAACCGCACCCTCGGCGTGGTGAGCCAGACCGACTCCCGCATCGAGGAGCCCCACGCGGAGGACCTCAACCGCATCGGCACCATCGCCACCATCATCCGCATGTTGCGCATGCCCGACGGCAGCACCACCGCCATCATCCAGGGCAAGAAGCGCTTCGAGCTCGTGGAGATGGTGAAGATCGAGCCCTTCTTCACCGCCCGGGTGAAGGAGTTCGCCGAGGTACGGCCGGCCAAGGAGGACAAGGAGTTCGACGCCATGGTCAGCACCTTGAAGGACCTGGCCATGCGGATCATCAAGGCCAACCCGAACATCCCCACGGAGGCCGGCTTCGCCATCAAGAACATCGACAGCCCGAGCTTCCTGGTGAACTTCATCAGCAGCAACATGAACGCCGAGGTGGCCGAGAAGCAGAAGATGCTCGAGGTGGCCGACCTGCGTGAACGGGCCGGACTGCTGCTCGCCCACCTCACCAAGGAGCTCCAGGTGCTGGAGATGAAGAACGAGATCCAGAGCAAGGTGCGCACCGAGGTGGACCGCCAGCAGCGCGAGTACTTCCTGCACCAGCAGATGAAGACCATCCAGGACGAACTGGGCGGCAACCCCATCGAGCAGGAGATCGAGGAGATGCGCGCCAAGGCCGCCAAGAAGAAGTGGACGCCCAAGGTGAGCGAGACCTTCCAGAAGGAGCTGGTGAAGCTGCAGCGCATGAACCCAGCCGGCGCCGAGTTCAGTGTGCAGTACAGCTACGTGCAGTTGCTGCTGGAGCTGCCCTGGGGCGAGTACACCACCGACAAGTTCGACCTCAGGAACGCGCAGAAGATCCTCGACCGCGACCACTTCGGCCTCGAGAAAGTGAAGGAGCGCATCATCGAGCACCTGGCCGTGCTGAAGCTCAAGGGCGACATGAAGGCCCCGATCATCTGCCTCTATGGCCCTCCGGGCGTGGGCAAGACCAGCCTGGGCAAGAGCATGGCCGAGGCGCTCGGTCGCAAATACGTGCGCATGAGCCTGGGTGGCCTGCACGACGAGGCCGAGATCCGCGGCCACCGCAAGACCTACATCGGCGCCATGCCCGGTCGCCTGATCCAGAGCCTGAAGAAGGCCGGCACCAGCAACCCGCTCTTCGTGCTCGACGAGATCGACAAGGTGGGCAAGGACTTCCACGGCGATCCCGCCAGCGCCCTGCTGGAAGTGCTGGATCCCGAACAGAACAGCCACTTCTACGACAACTACGTGGAGGTGGAGTACGACCTGAGCCGCGTGATGTTCGTGGCCACGGCCAACAGCCTCAGCACCATTCACCCGGCCCTGCGCGACCGCATGGAGATCATCGAGGTGAACGGCTACACCGAGGAGGAGAAGCTCGAGATCGCCACGCGCCACCTGTTGCCCAAGCAGTTCACCGAGAACGGCATCAAGCCCAAGCAGCTGAAGCTCGCGCCCGGACTGCTGGAGGCCATCATTGAGCAGTACACCGACGAGAGCGGGGTGCGCACGCTGGAGAAGCGCATCGCCAAGCTGGTGCGCTACCGCGCCAAGCAGATCGCCCTGAAGGAGAAGTACAGCATCACCATCGGCGTCAACGACCTGGTGAGGATCTACGGCCCCAGCCACGCCCGCGACAAGTACCAGGGCAACGACGTGGCCGGTGTGGTCACCGGGCTGGCCTGGACGCCCACGGGCGGCGACATCCTCTTCATCGAGACCAGCATCACCAAGGGCGAAGGCAAGCTCACGCTCACCGGCAACCTCGGTGATGTGATGAAGGAGAGCGCCATCATCGCCCTCGAGTACCTCAAGGCGCACAGCGACATCGTGGGCATCGACGCCGACGTGTTCAAGCGGTGGAACGTCCATGTGCACGTGCCGGAGGGCGCCACGCCGAAGGACGGACCCAGCGCCGGCATCACCATGCTTACCAGCATCGCCAGCGCCTTCACCCAGCAGAAGGTCCGCAAGTTCGTGGCCATGACCGGCGAGATCACCCTGCGCGGCCGCGTGCTGCCCGTGGGCGGCATCAAGGAGAAGATCCTCGCCGCCAAGCGTGCCGGCATCAAGGAGATCATCCTCAGCGCCGACAACCGCAAGGACATCGAGGACATCGACGCCCGCTACACCAAAGGCATGCGGTTCACCTATGTTTCAGAGATGATCGAGGTGGTGAAGCACGCCCTCCTGAAGGAGAAGGTGGAGAACGCGTTGAAGGTGGCCTAGGACCCTGTGCGAATGATGAAGGGTCCGATCTTCGCGATCTGATGACCGATCCGCGTTCACTCTCGATCTCCGACGTGACCTATGTGCTCCCCCCGGAGCGCATCGCGCAGCACCCCTTGGCCGATCGCGATGCCAGCAAGCTGCTGGTATACCGCGATGGTACCATCGCCGACCGCGTGTTCCGCGACCTGCCGGAACTGCTGCCCCCGGCTGCCCTGCTTGTGATGAACGACACCCGGGTGGTGAACGCCCGCTTGCATTTCCGCAAGGACACGGGCGCCGAGATCGAGGTGTTCTGCCTTGAGCCCGATGGAGGCGGTCCGGTGGAGGAGGCCTTCCGGCAGCAGGGGGAGGTACGCTGGCGCTGCACCCTGGGCAACGCGAAGCGCTGGAAACAAGGCCCCCTGGGCCACCTGTTCCGCTCTGCGCTCGGGGATGTGCAGCTCTTCGCGGAGCGCATGCCGGGCGAAGGCGATGGGGCCGTGGTGCGGTTCACCTGGCTGCCGGAGCAGCTCACCTTCGCCGAAGTGCTCGCGCGGGCGGGCGAGGTGCCGCTGCCGCCGTACATGCACCGGGCCGCGGAAGTGGATGATAAGGAACGCTACCAGACCGTCTACGCCCGTAGCGAAGGTTCGGTCGCCGCGCCCACGGCAGGCCTTCATTTCACACCGTCCGTCCTCGAAGCGCTGGAGCGCAAGGGCATCACCCGCGCACAGGTCACCCTGCATGTCGGTGCCGGCACCTTCCGTCCGGTGCACGCCGAGACCATGGCCGGTCACAGCATGCACCACGAGCGGGTCCTGGTGGTCCCCGCGGTGGTGCAACAACTGCACGATGCGGCCGGCACCCGCCCCATCGTGGTCACGGGCACCACCAGCCTGCGCACGGTCGAGAGCATCTATTGGCACGGCGTTCGGATCCTTGGCGGAGCCGATCCGAAGGAACTGTCCGTTTCGCAGTGGGAACCCTATGACACCCCTCCGGACCAACTGCCGGGTGCGCGGGAGGCACTGGGGGCCGTGCTGCGCTGGATGGCTGACCATGACCTGGACCTCCTGGAGGGCAGTACGGGTCTGCTCATCGTCCCCGGCTACCGGATCCGCCTGGCCGATGCCTTGATCACCAACTTCCACCAGCCGGGAAGCACCCTGTTATTGCTCGTGGAAGCGTTCGTGGGCCCGGGCTGGCGCCGCATCTATGACCATGCCCTGTCGAGCGGCTACCGCTTCCTCAGCTACGGTGACAGCTCCTTGCTTTTCCGCGGGCAATAGGGCACCGCTATCTTGCGTTCCGATACGCGCATGAACGTCCGTTCCTCCCTTTTCCTCCTGGCCGCGCTGTTGCTCGGTGGCTCAAGCCGCGCACAGCTCGGTGGTGATGCAGTGTTCCGCATCCTCGACATCCCCAGCTCGGCGCGCATCGCAGGCCTGGGCGGCAACCAGATGGCGGTGCTCGACAACGACCTCAACCTGGGGGTCTTCAATCCGGCCTTGCTCAACCGCGACATGGGCCGGCAGCTGTCCCTGAGCTACCTGCCGTACATCGACGGCGTGAACGTGGGATACGCGAGCTACGGGTTCCACGCGGACAGCATCAGGACCACCTTCAGCGGAACGGTGCAGTATGTCGACTACGGAACCTTCACGGCACGGGACGAGACCGGTGCGGAGACGGGGACCTTCAAGGCCGGCGAGTACGTGGTGCAGGTCGGTGCCGCCCATGCCATCGACAGCCTGTTCAGCGTGGGGGCCAACGTGAAGTACATCAACAGCAGCCTGGAGAACTACCGCTCCAGCGGCTTGGCCGTGGACCTGGGCGGCGTGTTCTGCAAGCGTTCCATGGGCCTGACGGTAAGCGCCATGGTGCGCAACCTGGGCGTCATGTTCAGCAACTATACCGACGAGAAGGAGAAGCTGCCCATGCAGGTCCAGTTCGGCACCACCTACAAGTTCAAGCATGCCCCCTTCCGGTTGGGCCTGATGCTGGAGAACCTGCAGCAGTGGGACCTGACCTATGATGACCCGAACGCCGATGTGCAGATCGACCCCACCACGGGCGACCCCATCGAGGACAAGGTCTCCTTCGGCGAGAAGGCCATGTTGCATGTGATCCCCAACGTGGAGATCCTGTTGAACACGAACTTCATGCTGCGGGCCGGGTACAACTACCGTCGCCGGCAGGAACTCGCGATCGCCGGGAAGCCCGGCCTATCGGGGTTCACCTTCGGGGTGGGGCTCAAGGTGAGCAAGCTGCACGTGAGCTACGCCTATGCCCAGTACAATCCGGCCGGTGCCAGCAATACCATCACGCTGTCCCTCCGGTTCGCCGACTGGAAGCCCAAGGTGGCTGCACCGGCACCAGCGCCAGAAGGGTAGGGACTATCTTCACGCCCGCTCCCGCGGTCCGGAGCGCCGGTACCCTGTGAAGCGCATCAACATCGCCATCGACGGCTTCTCCTCCTGCGGGAAGAGCACCCTGGCCAAGCAGCTGGCGCACCACCTGCACTACACCTACATCGACAGCGGTGCCATGTACCGTGCCGTGGCCCTGTACGTGATCGAGAACGGGCTGGTGAAGGACGGCAAGCTGGACCGCGCGAACCTGCTGCGCGTGCTGGACAACATCGCCATCGGCTTCCGCCACGACGACGCCACCCAGCGCAGCCACACCTGGCTCAACGGCCGCGATGTGGAGCACCGTATCCGCGGTATGGAGGTGAGCCGTTACGTCACACTCGTGAGCCCTGTACCCGAGGTGCGCGCCAAGCTGGTGGTCCTGCAGCGTGCCCTGGGCCGCGACCGCGGTGTGGTGATGGACGGCCGCGACATCGGTACCGTGGTGTTCCCCGATGCCGAGGTGAAGCTCTACATGACCGCCCGGCCGGAGATCCGTGCCCAGCGCCGCTACAACGAACTGAAGTCAAAGGGCGTGGAGGTGGACTACGCGAGTGTGCTGGAGAACATCGAGCGCCGCGACGAGGACGACACCAAACGCGCCGCCGACCCCTTGATCAAGGCGCACGACGCCACTGAGATCGACAACAGCGACATCACCGCCGATGAGCAGTTCCGCAAAGCACTGGACATCGTGGTGGACGTGCTGGCGCAGGTGGGGCAGGAGTAGCCCAGCTCAGCTGGTCCAGTCCTCCAGTTGAATGCCTTGAATGCGCTGGAAGTGCTTGGTGTTGTTGGTCACGAGCGTGAGTCCATGGTGGACGGCGGTGGCTCCGATCAGTAGGTCGAAGTCTGGGAGGGGTTGGCCAGAACGGTACAATCGCGCTTTTTCGAAAGCGAATACATCGAGCGCTTCGCGAAGCGGTAGAACGGATACCCCTAAGAGGAACTCTTCCAAATGGGCTTTATT
>JBIIYP010000070.1:0-14194 GCA_044346705.1 Flavobacteriales bacterium | reverse complement strand
CACCGTTCTGGCCACTAGCGCATTCCGCACCTCCGTACAGTTCAGCTTCGTGCTTCCTTGCGCAGGCATTCCGGCCCCCGGCAATACGACAGGTCCCACCGGAGCCTGCTCCGGCACACCATTCACGTTAGGACTTCAGACACCGACCACGGGCGCGGGTGTGACCTACCAGTGGCAGACATCCCCGGATGGGTTCACCTGGGCCCCGGCTCCTGGAGCCAGCACGAACAGCACCTATAGCGCCACTCAATCGGTAGCCACTCATTACCGGTGCCTTGTTACCTGCTCGGGCAATACCACGCCCAGCAATGGGCTGTTCGTCCCCATCAACCCACTTACCGCTTGCTATTGCACCGCCTCCGCGAACAACGGAACATTCGAGCGCATCAGCAACGTGTCCCTTGGCACCCTGAACAATGCTTCCACCGGGACCACCGGCTATGAGGACTTCACGTCCATATCGGCCTGCTTGTTCACCAGTACGGCCTATCCGGTCTCCATCACCGTTGCCAACGCCTACGCAACGGACGATCGGGTGTACATCTGGATCGATACCGACCAGAACGGCGTGTTCGCGAATCCCGGCGAATTGGTGTACACGGCCAACGTGAGCACATTTTGTCCGACCTGTGCCGGCACCACGCCAGCCACGCTCACCGGTACAGTGACCATCCCCGGGGCAGCGAACTTGGGCACCACGCGCATGCGGATCCGGCTTCAGGACAACTCATCAGCACCAGCGAACACCACCCCCTGCGGAGCGTCCGCCTTCGGGCAGGTCGAGGACTACAATGTGAACCTCCAGGTGGCCCCTACCTGCCTGCCCACCAGCGGTCTTACCTCCACTGTACTGAGCAGCAGTTCAGCCTCCTTGAACTGGACCGAGAACAACACACCTGCAGCGGGCCAATGGCAGATCGAATACGGGCCGGAAGGCTTTGCACCGGGAACAGGCACCTTCGTGAGCACTGCCAGCAAACCGTATACGTTGACCGGCCTTGGTAGCGTGGTGCGTTACGATTACTACGTCTATCCGGACTGTGGCAGTGGCTTCGTCCTTCCACCCTGCAGCGCAGCGAAAGGCCGGATCATCATGAACGACAATTGCGTGGGCGCTGTCGAACTGACGATGGGCGGCTCTTGTGCTCCGACGCTTGGGAATTCCTCCAACAGCACCATGGACACGCCATCCTGTTCCGCCGGGGCAGGTGCCACAACGGATGGCGACGTCTGGTTCACCTTCCTCGCAACGGGAACCTTCGGCACGATTCAGATCGCGCCTGCGGCTGGAGCTGCGGCCTACTACCCGACCATCGAGCTGTTGAGCGGCACCGGTTGCTCCCTGCTGTCCACACAGTGTTGCACGTTCGCCGGTGGAGCTGGGCAGACCCTGACCGTGCAGCGCCAATTGGTCGTCGGTCAGCGTTACTGGATGCGCGTGGGCCATGCCTTCGCAGGTGGCTCTGGCAACAACCAGTTCAACATCTGCGTGTTCCAAAGCGTACCTCCAGCAGGGCCTTGCGTCTTCACCGCGACACCGGACCTTACCGAGATCGAGCCGTGTGGATCGGGCGACAACTCGAATTGTCTTTTCGCCGAGCCCCTCGCCATCAACGGCATGCCCGCATTGTCCACCTACCAGGTGAACGGCACCGTATACGGCGAGTGCAACCTGCGCGACATCGACTACTTCACCTTCACGCTCACCGCGGAGCGCAACCTGCAGATCTCGCTGAAAGGCCAGTTCCCTTCACAATTGGTGCTCAACAACACCAGCGCAGGCTGCCCGGGCACACAGATCGGAGCTACGGTCACGGCGCTGGCATGTGCGAACGGCACCATCACCCAACTGCTGCAACCGGGCACGTACACTCTTTTCGTGACGACCAACGCCGTGTTCAACAACATACCCTGTGGAAGCAGCCTGACCCAATATGAGCTGCTCTTCACGGACCTGGCCGTACCCACCGGCGCCTGTTGCCTGTTGGACGGCACCTGTGGTCAGTTGACCCAATCCCAATGTGCTGCGGTCTGGGGCAGTTACAGTGGGAACAACACCTTGTGCTCGGGCGTCACCTGCCCGGCCCCGATCAGCTGCGGCGATGGTTTCTTCGACAGCGGTGGGGCAGCGAACCCTTACAGCGCCGACGAGGACAGGACCGTGCGTATCTGCTCGAACGACCCGCTCAACACACAGGCCCGAGTGACCTTCTCGGCCTTCGACCTGGAAGCGAGTTTCGATGCGCTCTATGTGTATGACGGAAACACGCCGAACGCGCCCTTGATCTCCAGCGGGAACCCGGCCACTGCTACGGGCTTCCCGGCAGGGGGCTATTACGGAACCGGGATCCCTGGACCCTTCACATCAAGTGATGTCAGCGGTTGCCTGACCTTCCGCTTCCGGTCCGAGGGCAGTGTGCAGAACGCCGGTTGGAACGCTGCCGTGAGCTGCGTTACACCAAGCAGCTGCGCTGCTCCCAGTGCGGTAGCGATAACCGCCACCACGGCCTCCAGTGCCACCGTATCATGGAATTGCCTGTTCTGCACCACGCCCTATTATGTGGAGGTCGGTCCGGTCGGCTTCGTACCCGGCACGGACAACAACCCGGGCGGCGGCACCGTGTACACCACTACGGCTTCACCGTTCACCGTTACCGGCCTTCTCTCCGGTCAGACCTACGCGCTGGTGATCCGACATGACTGTGTTGGAGGTCTTTACAGCCCGAACAGCACTCCAGTGACCTTCAACACTCCACCCACCTGCGGTGACAACTTCTACGACAGTGGTGGCCCCGGTGCCAACTACACGAACCTGGAGGATATCACGACGGTGATCTGCGCAACAACACCGCAGGATATCGTGACGGTGGCCTTTTCCAACTTTGATGTGGAGGCCACGTGGGATGCACTGTATGTCTACGACGGACCCACCACTTCCAGCCCGTTGATCGGCTCGGCCAACCCGGGCACGAACAGCGGTTACCCTGCCGGCGGTTGGTATGGCAATGCCATCCCAGGTCCGTTCACATCCACCGACCTGAGCGGCTGCCTGACCTTCCGTTTCCGTTCGGATGACAGCTTCCCGCTCACCGGCTGGACCGCCGGGGTCACCTGTGCCACGCCACCGGCATGCAGGGTACCCACCGGCACGAGCATGAGCGGTATCAGTGCCACCGGAGCAACGGTAAGCTGGAACTGCGCCGGATGCACAGGTGCGTACATCGTTGAATACGGACCTACAGGCTTCACGCCCGGCTTTGATGCCAATTCGGGAGGCGGCGGCAGCACGGTCATCACCGGCGCCACCTCGCCCACCGTGCTCGGCGGTCTGGCGGCGAACCAACTCCATGACGTATACGTTCGCCAGGACTGCAACAACTCCAGCAATGGATTCGGAGCGAACAGCGCACTGGTCCAGTTCACCACCCTGATCGACTGTGCCTCAGCCCCAGCACTGGACTGCTTCGTTCCCACCACGGTGAACCTGAGCGGCGTTGGACAATGGAACATCGTGAACTGCGGCCAACCCACGCCCGGGAAGGAAAAGCTCTATCTGTTCACGGCTCCAGCTCCAGGAGCCTACACCTTACAGGTATTGAGCGCCAGCGGTGGCCTTGTGGACTATCTGTTCAAGCCGGCGGGTGCCTGCACGTCAGCCGGATGGAGCTGCATCAACGAATTCGGCGCCCCCGGCAGCGCGACCATCATCCTGCCTTCGGCAGGCGCCTATTACGTGCTTGCGGATGCGGAGACCACCGGTTCCAGCAGCCAGACCTTCCGCATGATCTGCCCGGTGACCAACACGTCCTGCGCAACTGCAGCACCCATGACCTGCGGCTCAACGGTCTATGGCAATACCGTTGGCGCACCGAACAGCCTGCCACCGAGCGCCTGTCCCTTCAATGGAGCAGCATCGCTGAGCGGTGTGAACTGGTTCAGCTTCGCGGCGGCCAGCACGGAGGATGTGACCTTCAGCGCCTGTGGACAGACCGATTTCGATTCGCGCCTGTCCATTTTCCGCGCCGACCCGGATTGCAACAACCTGGTCTGTGTGGCCACGAGCGACGACGTTTCAGGCTGCCCCTTGAACAGTTCAGAAGTGACCGTTGCCGTAAGTAGCGGATCGCTCTACTACGTCGCGGTACACGGTTCAGGCAATGCCGAGGGACTCTTCAGCCTGGGTGTGTTCTGCGTACCGACCTGCACTCCAGTGACCACCAATGACGCGTGCTCCTCGTCGACCACCCTCGTGGCGGCGGTCACCGGGACCGGGACCTTCACTACCGGTGACAACGGGTGTGCGCATGTCGACGCACCGACCACCTGCTCAGGTATACTGCCTCTACAAGGAGTTTGGTTCACCTTCAATAGTGGAGCCAGTTCGGTGCATGTCCTGGACCTGGCAAGCTCCTCCGAGAACCCCGCGTACACGTCAACCGGTCTGAGCTACGCGCTCTACTCCGGAGCGTGCACGAGCTACGGATCCCTGGGTGAGCTATCCTGCGATGCCACAGGAGCGGGAGCGAACACCTTGAACCTTGTACCGAACACGGATTACCGTCTGCTGGTTTACAACCAAGGCGGCATTGGTGTGGAGGGCACCTTCGGGGTGAAACTGGAACGACCCGGTGTGTATGACGCATCCATTGTGGCGGTGCTTGATCCCACCGGATCACTTTGCGACAGCCAATTCGAAGCCACGGTTCGCTTGAAGAACTTGGGCGAGGCCACCCTTACGAGCACCACCATCACCCTGGCCATCGATGGGATACCCGTGCTTACCTATCCTTGGACAGGGTCTTTGGCGACCGGCGCTCAGGAGGATGTGCTGTTGCCGGTGGTGAGCACCACGGGCGGTGCGCATGTGCTGACGGCCACCACCAGCCTTCCGAACGGTGCGGTGGATGAGATCCCCACGAACGATGCGGCCACGTCCAACTACAACGCCGATGGCCAGACCGTGAAGGTGGTGGTCACTACGGACAACGGATCGGGGGCTGCCACGTGGATCATCTACGACCAGTTCTTCAGCCCGAACTCGTACAGCGGTGGACCTTACGGAAGCAACACGACGAACACAGAGACCGTGTGCCTGAGCGCCGCGCTCGGGAACCAGTGGAGCTTCTATCTGTTCGACAGCTTCGGTGATGGCATCTGCTGCACGAATGGCAACGGCTCCTGGCAGCTGCGCGACCGCTTCGACCGCAGCATCCTTGCGGACAAGGGCCAGTTCACCACACAGTCGCCTCCCGCCACACCCCTGAGCCCGGCTTACGCCAATGGGCACGAGTTCACCCTCCCCTTGGGTCCGGCACAACCCCAGAGCGGCGAGTGCGGTGTGTTCACCAACCTGCTGCAGGAAAAGATCAACTGCACCCCCGTATCGGGCGCCACCAGCTACCAATACGAGTTCAGTGATCCGGACGCCGGCTTCCGTCGTCGTGTACTGTTGAACCGCACCTACGTGCAGATCACCGACATGCAGAGCAACCCGCTCAGCCTGGGGCAGGTGTACTTCCTGCGTGTGCGTGCCGACCAGGGAGCACCCGGAGTTTCCGACGACCGCTGGGGAGCAGGATGTGAAGTGGGCTGGAGCGCCACTGCGGCGTTCTGCACCCAGCTCATCAGCACCCCTGGGCCGACCTTCTCCTGCGGTGTGACCCGTCGATTCGCCGGTAGCGACAAGGTGTGGGCACAGCCCATTCCGGGCGTGGTGCCCTTCGATGGCAATGCCGATGGTGACCTGTTGGACGCCATGGACGTTCCGAACCCCTACCAGTTCCGGTTCACCGGCACGGGCAGCAACAGCGGTTACGTGCGGAACATCTTCCGCCCCAACTACATCTGCCCGTTGAGCTGGGTCACCAACCCCTTGGTGAACGGACTGACGTATGACGTGCAGGTGCAGGTGTTCGTGGGTGGCCAATGGAAAGGCTTCTGCGGCAACACCTGCCAACTGACGATCAACAACACGCCGGCGCAAGGCGGCCGCACCATCGGGGAGACCTCCTCCACCGACAACGTGCAGCTGTGGCCCAACCCCGTGCGTGACGGACGCGTGAACCTGCGCATCGACGGCCTGGCCGAAGCTGAGCAGAACATCACCGTGGACGTGTTCGATGTGTTCGGCAAGCGCGTGTTCACCCAGGAGTACGGCAACAGCGGCGAGCTGTTCAACACCGTGCTCGTTCTGAACAGCGACATCGCCTCCGGCCTGTACATGGTGAACATCACCGTGAACGACCGCACCTACACCAAGCGCGTCAGCGTGCTCTAAGCGTTCGTTCTTTCCTTCTGTGGAAAGCCCCCGGCACTTGCCGGGGGCTTTTTGCATGGTGGTGGACCAGTTCCAAGTTTTCAACAAAAACTTGACCCCCTCTGCCGAAGCGCATAAATTGGGCCTCGTTCAGAACCGCCTCTCCTCGGTTCGGATCTGAACCCGAACAGGGCTTCGCGGTGTCTGCAAGCATCGCGAACGCCGGAAGAGCAGGTCAGGTCCGTTGATCCTGCTGATGTGAACGCTTTACGAAACCCGATCGGAACATCCCCATGCCATGATCTGGCGTGGCGCGCGAAGGCCCCATGCCCTCCTGGCCTTGGCACGTTCACGGCAGGGATCCATGGATCAATCCGTCGTGCACATGCGATGAGCAGCCCTGTGCCCAGGCTCATGGTAGCGTTCCGGACCGACCTCGTACGCATCAACAGGTCCATGGTTGCCTCCTTTCGTAAAAAATATAGCACTTGTCGACGGGATCGATCCTTCGTTATTTGCTGCTCCAGAAACGAACGCACATCCTTGACGTGCCTTGTTCACCTGCACTCAGGCCCTTCGTTCCGTGAACAAAGTGCCTGCACCAACGGCTGAAGGACCGGACCCCTTCGAACCCCGCTCCACTTACCCCGATCGAACCCCCCCAACCCATGAAGCGACAATTCACAACGCTCACCCGAACGGTCACGGCGGCCTTGACGCTGCTCCTGTTCGTACTGAGCAGCTCGGCCCAGGTGGTGATCACGTGCAATACGACCCAGAACAACGGGTCGAGCATGGTCACCTTCAACTTCACGAACACGAACATTGACCCCATCCAGATCACGGACATCTCCTCGTGGACCTCGAGCACTGGAGCGAATGCGGCAACGCTCTGGTACAGACCGACACCGATCAGCGGCAACCCGACACTGGCTCCGAACAGCATCAGCGTCGCCGGTGGCTGGACCGCCATAGGCCCCCAATCGTTCACTGTTCCCAGCGGGTCTATACAGCCCATGATGTCCAACATTGGGCTTACGATCCCGGCCGGCGCCACTTATGGGCTTGCGTTCTCGCTTACAACCGGTCTGTCCTATTTCAACACCACGGGTACAGGCATCACCTTCAGCAACGGCGGGTGCACCGTGACCATGGGCACGAATGTGGGCTGGGGCGGAACCCTCACCAGCGGGATCAACGACCGCGGCTTCGTGGGAACGATCACCTTCACGCCACTGGGGGCCTGCACAGGCACCCCAACGGCCGGTACGATCACGGGACCTTCCCTCGTCTGCAATGGCACGAGCGCGAACCTTAGCCTCACTGGCGCAACGATAGCCGGAGGGGTCACCTATCAGTGGAAATCGAGCACCACACCCGGAGGCCCCTACACCAACGTAGGCACCGGATTCACCTACAATACGGGGCCCCTGACCAGCACTACCTATTTCGTCTGTGAAGCGACCTGCTCCAACAGTGGCCTTTCCAGCACCACAGCCGAATTCACCGCACCTGTGGTCGGCTCTCCCCCCGGCGGCACCTTCACCATCGACAACACGCAGCCCACGGCTGGCACGAACTACAACAGCTTCACCGCCGCGATCAACTGGTTGAACTCCGCAGGCCAGTGCGGCACGTTCACCAGCCCGGTGACCTTCAACGTGATCGCCGGACAGACCTTCAACGAGAACCCTCCTGCGATCCAGGTCACCGGCAGCCTCGCCAACCCCATCGTCTTCCAGAAGAGCGGTGCAGGTGCTAACCCGTTGATCACGCCCTCGGGTGGCAACGGTGCAACGGCAACAACGGATTTCGGCCTTGCCGTATACGGCGGCGACTTTTTCACGTTCGATGGCATTGACATCAACAGCTCGGCCAACACGAACGTGGAATTCGGCTACTTGATCCGCAACCTGAACGCCACCAATGGCTGCGACAACATCGAGGTGGAGAACTGCACGATCACGCTGAACCGTGCGAACACGGCCACCACCGGCCTGCTTCATACTGCCGCGTTCAACGGTGGCGGCTTCACGCCAACGACGATCGGTGGCGCGAACAACAACTGCAACTACCACGACATCACCGTGAACAACGTTGCGCTCGGCGGCATCTTCCTGACCTCCGGTACCGCAACGTTCCCAGGCAACAACAACCAGGTGCACCATTGCACCATCGGTGCACCGTTCGTTGGCACCCCGCTGCCTGACATTGGAAATGCGACGCTCTTCGTGAGCTTGTACGGGCTGAACGGGAACAACCAGAGCAACCTGAAATTCTACAACAACACGGTGCAGAACATGGGCAGCACCACCGGTACCAACCGCGGTATCTGGGTGCAGCTCGGCCAGGGCACCATCGAGGTGTACAACAACCGGGTGAACGGCATCCGGGCGTTCAACTCCACCACGGCGATCCAGCGCGGCATGGAGATCAACCTGTCGGGCACGCTGGGCACTCCGGTAGCCTATGTGTACAACAACCACGTGAGCGGCCTGAGCTCGAACTACACCGGCGCGGCCACCGCCACGCGCGGTCTTTCGGGCATTTTCCTGGGTTCGGCCGGTGTCAATGCCACGTACCACGTGGACTACAACAACGTGAGCATCGATGGTACCGCATCGCCGCTCCTATCCAACTGCGCGTTGGAGTTCGGCGGCAACACGGCCACCCACAACGTGCGGAACAATGTGCTCGCGAACTTCACGGGCGCCCAGGCCGGTGTGGCCATTCACCTCGTGGTGCGTGCCACCGTGGCGGCCACGATCGGTTCCGCAGCGAGCGTATTGAATTTCAACGACTACTTCATCGCGAACCCCACGAACGGTTTCGTGGCGCAGGGTGCCGCCACCAACTACGCCACTACGGCCCTGTGGGATGCCGCTGTAAGCACCCCGTTGAGCAATGATGTGAACACCCTGAGCGTGGACCCCAACTTCACGGACAATGCCGGCAATCCTACGGCGAACGCGTCCGCGTTGGATGGTACGGCCGATATGACCGGCATCACGTGGGTGACCACGGACATCTTCGGCGCCGTGCGCTCGGCCCCGCATGATCGCGGTGCCAACTTGATCTCGGCCTGCGCGCTGACGAACCCTCCGGGCAACACCTTGAGCACCGCTGCCTCCAGCTGCCCGTCCGCAACCTTCACGCTCTCCCTACAGAACGGTACGCTGGGCTCCGGTGTCACCTACCAGTGGCAGAGCTCCCCGGACAACGTGACCTTTACGAACATCCCGGGCGCTGTGGGCTCCACCCTGGGCACCACGGTCTCCGCCAATACGTGGTTCCGATGCCAGGTGACCTGCGCCAGTTCCACCACCGAGACCTCCACCCCGGTGCAGGTGCTGGTGACCCCCTTCCTGAACTGTTATTGTGCCAGCAATGCCACGAGCACGGCGGATGAAGAGGTACTGGGTGTGACCATCAACGGCTACACGAACGCTTCAACCTGCGCGACGCTCGCACCGGGTCCGGGATCCATCACGTCCCAATACTCCAACTACACCACCCTGGGTTCCGTGACGAACATGGACCAGGGTGCGCTGATCCCCTTCAGCCTGAACCTCGGGACCTGCGGCACAGGGAACTTCGGCCGGACAGCGAAGATCTGGATCGACTTCAACCAGAACGGGTCCTTCATCGACGTGGGCGAGGAAGTGGCGGTCGTGACTTACGCCAGCACCATCATCAACCCACAGACCTTCAGCGGGACCTTCCTGGTACCCATCGCTGCCACGCTAGGCATTACGCGCATGCGCATCGTGTATTGGGAGACAGCGACCGCTTCCCTTGTGGTTCCTTGCGGCACCTACACTTGGGGGGAAACGGAGGACTACTTCGTGTCCGTGACATTGCCTGGTGCGTGCGTGAACCCGCCCAACCCGGGAACGCTGACAGCATCCGCAACGGCGGTATGCCCTGGCACCACGGTGAGCTTCAATGTGACCGGTTACAGCAGTGGATCCGGCCAGACGTACCAGTGGCAGTATTCCCCTGACAACATCACCTTCACCCCGATCAGCGGCGCCACCAACCCCTTCTACATCGCCCCCATCACGCTGGCGGGCTGGTACCGGATGTCGCTGACCTGCGGCGCCACCGTGAACACCAATGCGGTGCAGGTAACGCTGAACAGCTTCCTCACCTGCTACTGCACCAGCAACGCCACCAACCCGGCAGATGAGGAGATCCTCAACGTGACCTTCGGTTCATTGAACAACAGTTCGATCTGCAACGAATTGGCGCCTGGGCCCGGTTCGGTCCCCAGCCAGTATTCGAACTATACCACTTCGGTGACCGCACCGATCGTGGTCCAGAACCAGACCGTGCCCTTCAGCGTGCAGGTGGGTACCTGCAACGGCAACTTCAACAACTGGACGAAGATCTGGATCGATCACAACCAGAACGGTCTGTTCACCGATGCCGGTGAGGAGGTGTTCAGCAATGCGACGTTCGCCTTCGGACCGAACACCCAGACAGGCAACATCACCATCCCGATCACTGCCGTGCCCGGCCAGACCCGCATGCGCGTGGTGAACGTGGAGACCACCATTGCCACCGGCGTGAACCCATGCGGCACCTACACCTGGGGAGAGACCGAGGATTACTTCATCGACATCATCGCTGCCCCGCCGTGCATCGATCCGCCTTCCGCGGGTGTTTCCAACGGCCCTGCCGGCATCATCTGCCCGGGCGCCACGATCACGGTGATCAACAGCGGCCAGGACCTTGGTACGGGCGCGGCCTACCAGTGGCAGAGCTCACCGGACAACGTGACCTACACGAACATCCCCGGCCAGACCCTCTCGGTGCTCAGCGTGCTGGTGCCCACCACCACCTGGTACCGCATGTCGGTGACGTGTGGACTGAGCACCACCTTCAGCACGCCGTTCCTGGCCACCACGTCCAGCTTCAGCGCTCCGTACACGGAGAACTTCGACAGCGGTGTGGCGCCGAGCTATGTGCCGAACAACTGTTGGACCCGCAGCTCCAGCAACGGCACCTCGCTCTGGCAGTTCGCCAACGGCACGGGCAACCCGGCCATCGACCCGGACTTCGCGGTAGAGAACGTGACCGATCACACCAGCGGCACCGGCTACTTCGCTTGGTATGACGGCGGCTTCACCGCTGCCAACGTGGCCTACACCAGCCCGGTGATGAACATCAGCGCCCTCACCGTGCCCTACGTTCGGTTCTTCCTGTACAGCAACAACACCAACGACATCGCGCTGAACACCCTGGCCCTGCAGGCGTGGAACGGCCTTGTGTGGGTGAACTTGGGCACGTACAGCGGCAACTTCCCCGGCTGGCAGGAAAAGGCGGCCATCGTTCCGCCCTCCATTCCGGCGAACACGCAGTTCCGCTTGGTGGCCAACCCGGGAACGGGCGGTGGCGCCAATACCTTCAACGACCTGCTGGTCGATGACTTCAGCGTTCAGGAGGCACCTCCTTGCGCAACCCCTGTGGGTCCGGTCCTTTCGGGCGTGAGCGGTACGGTGGCCACGGTCTCCTGGACCTGCACCGGATGCACGGGCACTTACGTGGTGGAGTACGGTCCTGTCGGCTTCACCCCTGGCACCGGCACCACCGCTGGTGTGGGCGGCACGGTGATCACCTCGGCCACCTCACCGGTGACCCTGAGCGGTCTTCTGACCGGAACGGCTTACCACGTCTATGTGCGCCAGGACTGCCTGGGCAACGGAACCACCTTCGGCTTCAACGCCGGTCCGGGCTTCTTCACCACGGCTCCTGGATGTGGTAACGTGTACTATGACAGCGGCGGACCCGTCGGTCAATACACGAACAACGAGAACAACGTCTTCACGATCTGCCCGAACAACGCGGGAGATATCGTGCAGCTCCAGTTCACCTCGTTCCAGACCGAAACCAACTGGGACCCCCTGTATGTCTTCAACGGCAACAGCACGACCGCTCCCAAGATCGCCAGTACCAACGGTGTTCCCTCCGGCAACAACGTTTACGGCACGGGCGGCTGGTGGGGTGCCACGGCACCGACCAACACGCCGACACCGGGCTTGGTGCGAGCGACCAATGCGACCGGTTGCCTGACCTTCGCATTCACCAGCGATGGCTCGGTGGTGCAGAATGGCTGGGCGGCGAACATCAGCTGCATCACCCCGAACCTGACCTGCGCCACGGCATCGGCGATCCTCTGTGGCGAGACCAAGCAAGGCTTCACCAACGGCGGCCCCTACAACCTGCCGGCCTCGGCCTGTGGCTTCAACGGCACACCCAGCAGCGGTGGCGTGGCCTGGTACACCTACACGGCCCTTGCGGATAACGATGTGGTGGTGAGCACCTGCGGACAGGCCAGCTTCGACACGCGCATCAGCGTGTTCGCCCCTGTTCCCGATTGTTCCAACCTGGCATGCATCGGCGGCGTGGACAACCTGGCCGGCTGCCCGGCTGGCAGCACCGAGATGACCTTCAAGGCCACCACCGGGCAGACCTACTACATCGCTGTGCATGGCGTGGGAACGGCCGAGGGCACCTTCAGTGTGAGCCTGTTCTGTGTACCGGTATGCGCCCCGGGCAACGCGAACGACCTGTGCGCCAATGCCACCTCGCTCAGCGCCTCGCTGAGCGGCACGGGCGTGCCCAGCACCGGTGAGAACGGTTGCGCCTATGTGGACGGACCCACCGCCTGCTCCAGCAACCTGCCGGTACAGGGCGTGTGGTACAGCTTCAACAGCGGCCTGAACACCCAACACACGCTGACGCTGCTCACCTCCGCGCAGAACCCTGCGTACACCGCCACCTCGATCAGCTATGCCTTGTACAACGGTGCCTGCACCAGCAGCGGCGCCAGCGGAGAACTCACCTGCTACTCGGGCGCCGGCACTTCCGTTCTGGCCCTGGCCCCCAGCACGGACTACAAGCTGCTCGTGTACAACCAGGGTGGTGTGGGTGTGGAGGGCTCCTTCGGCGTGAAGCTGGAGCGTCCTGCCATCTACGATGCCTCCATCAGCGAAGTGCGTGAGCCCGTGGGCCTGCTGTGCGACACCAAGTTCGACCCCGTGGTGCGCTTGAAGAACCTCGGTGAAGCTCCATTGACCGACGTGCAGATCGAGGTCCAGATCGACGGCGGCGCCCCGGTGCTGACCTACCTGTGGAACGGCTTCCTGGCCTTCGGCGACAGCATTGATGCGATCCTGCCCCAGGTGACCACACCCACAGGTGTGCATACCCTGACGGTGACCGCCACCCAGCCCAATGGCCAGGCCGATGAGAACAACGCCAACAACGCGGCCAGCAGCGTTTACAACGCAAGCGGCCAGACCCTCAAGGTGCGCATCACCACAGACAACAACGGCGGAGAGACCACGTGGTCCATCTTCGATGCCAACTTCGGCCTGGAGGCCAGCGGAGGACCCTACTCCGACAACACCACCGTGGTGGAGACCGTGTGCCTGAGCACCGCCTTCGGCGATCAGTGGAGCTTCTTCCTCTTCGACAGCTTCGGCGACGGCATCTGCTGCGCCAACGGCAACGGCTCATGGGCCCTGCTGGACCGCCAGGACCAACTCGTCCTGCGTGACCAAGGCACCTTCACCACCCAGAGCCCCAGCGCGGCACCCCAGACCCCGGCCTATGCCATCGGCCATGAAGTGATGCTGCCCTTGGGCCCAGTGGTGCTCTCCAACGGTGAGTGCGGTGTGTTCGACAACCTGCTCCAGAACAAGGTGTTCGTGAACCCTGTGGCCGGTGTGACCAACTACCAGTACGAGTTCAGCAACCCCGACGCCGGTTTCCGCCGCCGTGTGCTGCTGGCCCGCAACTACGTGTTGTTCACCGACATGCAGAGCAACCCCTTGAGCCTGGGCGTGACCTACTTCCTGCGTGCGCGTGCCGACCAAGGTGCACCGGGTGTGTCCGATGACAACTGGGGTTCGGGTTGCGAAATGGCCTGGA
>JBIIYP010000030.1:0-47448 GCA_044346705.1 Flavobacteriales bacterium | reverse complement strand
AAATGATTGTCATATTCACTAGTCGCGACGACCAGTCAACGAACGAGGTAATTGACTGGCTGTATCATTTCAAAGCGAAGTTCATTAGAGTGAATGAGGATGATGTGATTTCGCAGTATTCGTTGTTGCTCAACAACCAGGGTGACAGCTATGAATTGAAGGTAACCAATGGCGATACTTGGTCTGGCAAAGCAGCAAGGCTCTGGTATCGCCGTGGCGGGTTCAACCTATCTCCCATTGTCGTTCCCGTTATTGAAGGACTGAGATCATAAGCCACGGTCACAAGTGGCCCCACCGCTTGCTCTGCTGCGGGATCGGAACACTTGCGCCGGGGATGAGCTTAAATTGGCATACACAAACTTGACCATGGGCATCTTCGACAAGCTATTCCGTTCAGGACCTTCTAACCAAGGGCAACCCTCGCCATTGTCACCTCCGGTTTCAGATGGTCTGCCGGATAAGATCGCAGTCAAGGGGCTCAAGGACCTGGTCACCATCGAATTCGGGGAGGACGACATGGACCTGCCGTTCAATCTCTGGGGGCACTTCGACAAGGCTCTTTGCCATCCTTGGTCCAACGAGATCGTGCTCACAAGCAGCCGCATGGCACCGCCGTCATTGAGCCAGATCCGATCGCTGTTTGATGACCTGAACGCCTACTTCGGAGGAGATGGACATGGTGATGGCCCCTTCGACCGAAAGGACTTGGTCCAATGGGATCAATTCCGCGAGGTACAACGGCTGTTCTATTTCTATGGCGAGAATCATAGTGGCATTCGATACCAGAAGGGGCAGCAATTCACTCCAGAGGACGTCCTGAACAAGCCTTCGATCAGCGTCACGATCAAGCGTGATGTGAGTGACCCTGAAATGGACTGCGAGGTGAACCTGAGACACTGGGATAAGATCAAGGCGCGATACTTGGCCTGATAATCATACAAGCGGACCAACTTCATGCTCCTCCGTGCCTTCGGCAGACAGGCGCGCGTTCGGAACACTTGCCAAGAAGGGTGCTCTACGAGGCTGAACCTGACTCTTCGTCAAGTGATTTGCGAATGCGTATCTCAATCTCCTTCGTCCTAATGACGTAGTTGTCCAGATACTGATAGTACTTGTTGAGCAGCTCTTCATCCCAGATTTGGCCGCCTACAGGTATTCCCGGCATCTCCTCACGAGCTTTGAGTCTGTACTTGTTTCGCCTTTGGTTCTGCCGGGCTCTGTTACGCTCCTTTGCCTCAACGTGCTCGAGGGCATATTTCATCTTCAGAAAGGCGGCGAATAGCGGGTTCGAAATTGAGTACTTGTGTGACGCTCTGTCAAATCGCAGTACATCCGAGTATTGACTTGACGAGAGCTTCTCGAGCACTTCATATACCAAAGATTCATTGTCTAATCTCTGTTTTTGCATTTCCCCGCATATACGATCCACTGCCGCACCGTCTTCGTCTAAGTGCACGAGCAAACGGAGCACATCCCCCCCAATACCCTCCGATGAGATGCTATCGTACAGCTTGACGAATGTGTCAGAATTCTTGCGCACATATGCGTTCACACTATCCCTGAAATCGTCTTCCGATAGATACCCTCTGAATAACTTAGTTTTTCTCACTCCCACACCATAGCATAGGTCGTAGCACATCTGGTGGCAAACAGCTGCTAGTCCGTTAGAGTAATAGACGATTTTCTCTGACATAGCAGCTGATATCTCGAGATTTAATAATCGCATCCCCTTATCTACAATAGACTGTATTTCTGTATTTCTCATCAATGGAACAAACATTTCCGATACACGAGTATTTAGATTTGAGTCATACTCAATCAATTCCCTCGCTGTTGCCACCGCACCAATGCATATGATTCTGCAAACCGGATAATCATTGGCCATATCCACGAAAATTTTCACCATATCTGATACCCTCCTCTTCTCATCCTCGTTCACTTTGTGAAAATCCTCCAAAATCCAAACACATTCAGCATGTCCAAGAAACTCAGCTAAGCGCTGCGGCGTTAGTTGAATCGGAACAACTCTTTCTTTCGCCTCAGATTTAGAGGTCGAATTCGTTCCTTTAACGGCAAACGATATTTGCTCGTAGGCAAGACCAAGATTCGACTCTTTACTTTCAGACTGAGTATTGGACTTAGACTTAGTGTAAAAATTACCAAGCTGATCAAACCCGTTCAACAATATCTCATTGAATGTAGTAGCAGATTCGCAGTGCGTGCGGATATACTTAATCTTCTTACGGCTTAACATGCTCCGAACTAAGGTAGTCTTACCTCCGCCGGAGTGGCCATAAACTACTATTTGATTTCCCGGAATATCTAGGTAGCGATCCAAGTCGCTCTCCAGGTATCGGCGATTCACATACGCCAACTTCGCCGTCGTGTTCGGAGTGAACACATCGCTTAGCTTCTTACGCTTCAGAATGTGAGAGAAACTCATGGTCCATTAATGAAGGATCGCAATTGTAATCACTATCTGCTCAAGTACATGCTTCGCTCCCCATACACCTGCCTGAAGAACCCCGCATCAACGTGCGGGGCAAGCTCCTCCTTCAGGTCCTTGATGAAGTAGATGGCCTCGCCGGTGCTCTTCATCTCGCTTTCACATCATAAGTGGTACAAAACCAAACGGTGTCGGCAAGTCCAAATGGGCGGGGCACTCTCATCCAACCGGTAATCGAGTCCAAACCTGTTTGCTCAGGCTTAAAGTCAACCACCCATCGCCTCATTGCCTCCTTGATCATATGTCGATTATGAATATGCGAGATGTGCAGCTCCGGACGCTGAAATGCGAACTCCTGATGCTCGCCGTTCCATGCGACAAGCAATACCTCTGCAACGCATGAATCGCCCAACGTGGGCTCATGGTTCATCAAAACTACAGGCGACACATTGTTGAACGTCCAATAGTGCTGAACAGCCCTGAGAGAGTCCTGATAGGCCCTGAGACTGTCTTCCAACTCACCAACGCGCCCGGCATCATCACGTCTTCCTACCTCGCCAGTGCAAGTAATCAGCAATAATGCGAATAGTGTGACAGGTAGCCAAGCTATGCTCCGCATGATCATCGACTGAGATACATACTCCTCTCCCCATACACCTGCCTAAAGAACCCCGCATCAACGTGCGGGGCAAGCTCCTCCTTCAGGTCCTTGATGAAATAGATGGCCTCGCCCGTGCTCTTCATCTCAGTCGAAGGTAGGTGAGCAGAGGATCGTCTTGCTGACGACCGAGTCGGCTTCATAGCGCACCGACTGGCACAGAACGCCATCCGCCCGATAGTACTTCGCCATACCATCCTTCTTCCCGTTCACAAAAGTCAGTTCACAGTGCCCCCCGGATCCGAAGACGATGACCGCCCGTCCATGGAGCTGCCCACGCTTCACCCGAGCGATCAGATGGTCATCGCCCTTATACTGCTGAACCGTATAGCCTGAATTCTGACCTTCGGCCTTGACCCAATGACGCGATGCGGGGCTACACCCAGTTCCGACTATCAAGAAGCCGGCTGCCAACCAGAGTTTCGACCGGAACATCATCGGGTGGAGTTATCTGCTCAAATACATAGACCGTTCCCCATAAACCTGCCGGAAGAACGGATCCTTCAGATCCTTGATGAAGTAAATGGCCTCACCCGTGCTCTTCATCTCAGGCCCCAAACTCTTGTCCACATTGGGGAACTTGTCGAACGAGAAGACCGGCACCTTGATCGCATAGCCATCCAGCCGCGGCTTGAACTGGAAGTCCTTGAGCTTGGCGCCGAGCATGACCTTGGTGGCCCAGTTCACGTAGGGCTCGCCGTAGGCCTTCGCGATGAAGGGCACGGTGCGGCTGGCGCGCGGGTTGGCCTCGATCACGTACACCACCTCGTCCTTGATGGCGAACTGGATGTTCACCAGGCCCACGGTGTGCAGGGCCAGCGCGATCTTGTGCGTGTGCTCGCGGATCTGCTGGATCACTTTTTCGCTGAGGTCGAAGGGCGGGAGCACCGCGTTGCTGTCGCCGCTGTGGATGCCGGCGGGTTCGATGTGCTCCATGATGCCGATGATGCGCACCATCTCGCCATCGCAGATGGAATCGCTCTCCGCTTCGATGGCGCCATCGAGGAAGTGATCGATGAGGATGCGGTTGTCGGGCATCAGGCGCAGGATGTCCAGCACCTGGTCCACGAGCTCCTCCTCGTTGATCACGATCTTCATCTTCTGCCCGCCGAGCACGTAGCTGGGACGCACCAGCAAAGGGAAGCCGAGCTCGCGGCTCAGGCGCACTGCCTCCTCGGCGTTGTTCACCGCAGCGAAGGCGGGATACGGGATGCCGAGATCGCGCAGCAGCGATGAGAAACGCTCGCGGTCCTCGGCCATGTCCAACGCAGCGAAGCTGGTGCCGATGATCTTGATGCCGTACTTCTCCAGTTTCTCCGCGAGCTTCAGCGCGGTCTGTCCGCCGAGCTGCACGATCACGCCCTCGGGCTGTTCGTGGAGGATGATGTCATAGATGTGTTCCCAGAACACCGGCTCGAAGTAGAGCTTGTCGGCGGTGTCGAAGTCCGTGCTCACGGTCTCCGGGTTGCAGTTGATCATGATGGTCTCGTAGCCCATCTCCTTCGCGGCGAGCACACCGTGAACGCAACTGTAATCGAACTCGATTCCCTGGCCGATGCGGTTGGGGCCGCTGCCGAGCACCACGATCTTCTTCTTGTCGCTGCGCACGCTCTCGTTCTCCTCCTCGAAGGTGCTGTAGTAGTAAGGCGTCTTCGCAGGGAACTCACCGGCGCAGGTGTCCACCAACTTGTACACGCGTTTGATGCCGAGCGCGTTGCGTTTCTTGTACACTTCGCTCTCCAGGCACTTCAGCAGGTGCGCCACCTGGCGATCGGCGTAGCCTTTCTGTTTGGCCTCGAAGAGCAGGTCGCGGGGAATGGTGTCCAGCGTGTACTTCTCCACCTCCTTCTCGGTGAGGATCATGTCCTCGATCTGCCGCAGGAACCAGATGTCGATCTTGGTGAGGTCCTGGATCTTCTTGAAGGGGATGCCGGCCTTGATGGCATCGTACACGTGGAAGAGGCGGTTCCAGCTGGGGTTGGCGAGGCTTTCCAGCAGCACGGCCACGTCGGTGGTCTCCTTGCCGTCGGCGCCCAGGCCGTTGCGCTTGATCTCCAGGCTCTGACAGGCTTTCTGCAAGGCTTCCTGGAAGCTGCGGCCAATGCCCATCGTTTCTCCGACGCTCTTCATCTGCACACCCAGCCTGCGGTCGCTGCCCTCGAACTTGTCGAAGTTCCAGCGCGGCACTTTCACGATGACGTAATCGAGCGTGGGCTCGAAGAAGGCGCTGGTGCCGGTGATCGGGTTCTCCAGCTCATCCAGGCGGTAGCCGATGGCGAGCTTGCTGGCGATCTTGGCGATGGGGTAACCCGTGGCCTTTGAGGCGAGCGCGGAACTGCGGCTCACGCGCGGGTTGATCTCGATGGCGTAGATGTGCTCATGCTCGTCGGGGCTCACGGCGAACTGCACGTTGCAACCACCCGCGAAATCGCCGATGGCGCGCATCATCTTGATGGCCTCGGTGCGCATGCGCTGGTAGGTGCGATCGCTGAGGGTCATGGCCGGCGCCACGGTGATGCTGTCGCCAGTGTGGATGCCCATCGGATCGAAGTTCTCGATGCTGCAGATGATGGTGACGTTGTCGTCCTTGTCGCGCAGCAGCTCCAGCTCGTACTCCTTCCAGCCGAGCAGCGCCTTGTCGATCATCACCTCGTGGATGGGGCTGATCTGCAGGCCGTGCTTCAGCAGCTTGTCGAACTCGGCGGGGTCCTTCACGAAGGAAGCACCCGCGCCACCCAGCGTGTAGCTCGCGCGGATCACCAGCGGGAAGCCGAACTCCTGCGCCACCTTCTTGCCTTCGAGGAAGCTGGCCACCGTCTTGCTGGGCGCCATGGGCACACCGATCCGTTCCATCAGCTGGCGGAACTTTTCGCGGTCCTCGGTGATGTCGATGGCGGCGGTGTCCACGCCGATCATGCGCACGCCGTATTCCTTCCAGATGCCGAGCGTCTCGCATTCGATGGCGAGGTTCAGCGCGGTCTGTCCGCCCATGGTGGGCAGCACGGCGTCGATCTTGTGCTTCTTGAGGATCTCCTCGATGCTCTCGACGGTGAGCGGCTTCAGGTACACATTGTCCGCCGTGACCGGATCGGTCATGATGGTGGCGGGGTTGCTGTTGATCAGCGTGACCTCGATGCCTTCGTTGCGGAGGGAGCGGGAAGCCTGGGATCCCGAATAATCAAATTCGCAGGCCTGGCCGATGACGATGGGTCCGCTCCCGATCAGGAGTACGGAGCGGATGGAAGTGTCTCTTGGCATGTCCGGATGGTATCCGGGCCGCGAAAGTACCCAGCGCGGAATGGGGAAATGAGGGAATGTGGAAAATGTGGGGGGATCGTGGAGAAGTGACGATAGGTTGATCAGATGAATAGCGGTTCAGTAAATGTAGCGGAGGGCAAGAACCAAGGACTTGCAAAGGGAACACGAAGGTTCCGGCATGGCTATCTTTGAAGCGAACCAGCACCAGCATGAAAGGCGTCAGCATCATCCACGACGAGACGAAGAAGAAGCGTTACCTGCAGATCGACTTGGAGCTGATCAGCAGCAAACGTGGTGAGATCGATGATTACTTGGACCTGTTGTTGATAGAGGCGCGGAAGGATGAAGCCAGGGTCCCCTTTGAAGTGGTCGAGAAGCGGATCAAGGGGCTCAGTAAACCCGGTATCCGCAGCAAACGGTGAGCTATCAGGTCACCTTCAAACGATCCGCTGAACGCGAGCTCATACGGCTCCATGAGCCGCACCGTTCACGGGTACTGGTGGCGATCGGCGGACTGCGGACGAACCCTCGCCCCCACGGTTCGATCAAGTTGAAAGGGGCTACCAACGTGCATCGGATCCGGGTTGGCGACTATCGCGTTCTGTACGTCATTGAGGACGAGGTCCGGATCGTCACCATCGAGCAGATCGGCGACAGGAAGGACGTATACCGCTAGACCCTCTGCATCGAATGGACCGGCCGGTATTCCTGCTGGCTTCGAACCATGATCAGGTACTTCACAAACGGCCACACGTTAGCCTACCGCAGTTACGGTCGGGGGCCGGTGCAGGTGCTGGCCTTCCACGGCTTCGGCCGCACGGGGGAGGACTTCGCCCTGTTCGAGCCGTTGCTGGCGGAACGGTGCACCCTCCATGCCTTCGACCTGCACTTCCACGGCGAAAGCGCCACTCCGGGGGAACGGGCCCATGCCCCTTTCACGCCACTGGAACTGGCGGCCTACTTCAACGCATTCGCGGACCACATCAGTGCGGATAAGGTGGCGCTGCTGGGCTACAGCCTCGGGGGCCGCATCGCCCTGAGCCTGCTGACGACCATGCCGGGACGTGTGGCGCGCGTGGTGCTGGTGGCCCCGGACGGCCTGAAGACCCGCCCCTGGTACCGGGGGCTGGCGGCCTCGCGCTTCGGGCGCCACCTCTACGGCCGGTTCGTGGAGGACCCGCGCCGGGCGCATGCCATCATGAACACGCTGCACCGCACGGGCCTCATGCGCCCGAAGCTGCACCGCTTCCTGGTGGGGCAGACGGACACGCGGCCGAAACGGCAGCAGGTGCACGATGTGTGGCTGAGCTACCGCCTGATCGAGCCGGACCTTGCCGATGTGGGCCGGGTGCTGCGCGAACGGTCCGTTCCGCTCCACCTCTTCCTGGGCCTTACGGACAGCGTGATCCCGGCCCACCTGGCGGAAGGCCTTCGGAGCCAGGCCCCGCACCAGGTCCAGGTGCATGTGCTGGAAGGCGGCCACGTGCTGCTGACGCCTGAGTTCGCGCCGGCACTGGCGGCCACCCTGTGACCGGCCATGAAAAAAGGGGCCCGAGGGCCCCTTCTTGGAGAAAGCGTTGCAGTGCGGCTTATTTCTGGCCTACGCGCTCGTCGCTCACGGTGAGCTTGTGACGACCTTGGCGGCGGCGGCTGGCCAACACGGCACGGCCGGCGGCGGTGCTCATGCGCAGACGGAAGCCGTGCTTGTTGGTACGCTTGCGTTTGCTGGGCTGGTAAGTGCGCTTCATGGCCGTCGATCGTTAAAGGGACGGCAAAAGTAGGGCTTTTTGCCATTCGACCAAATGTGATCGCATTCTCTTGGTGATCATGGCCTTCTGCGCTAGCGCGGCGCGAACCGCAGGCGGTCCAGACCATAGGCCTTCACCTTGCCGTCCGGCCCCTCCACCCGCAAGCGACCGTCGCTGTCCACATCCTGAGGGATGCCGGTGAACGGCTTGCCCTCCAGCTCGAAGTCCGTTGCAACACCGCGCGCCCACAACAGGTCCGCGTAGCGCTGGTCCAGTTCCGCACGCCCCACGCTCCGCTGGTCCCACCAGTGTTCGAAGAGCTCACACAAGCGGGCCAGAACTTCCATCCGGTCCTGCGCAAGGCCCGACTCCAGGCGCAAGCTGGTGGCGTTGTGCCCGATGTTCAGCTCGGTGCTGTTCACGTTGAGACCGATGCCCACGATGGCGCTCTGCACCTTTCCACCCAGCAGCTCGTTCTGGATGAGCACCCCGGCGATCTTCCGTTGACCCACCAACACATCGTTGGGCCACTTCACCCGCACTGCGCCGCCTCCAAGCCCTGCCGCAGAACGGAGCACCTCCTCCACCACGTCTCGCACAGCCATGGCGGCCACCTTGGCCAGCACGAATTGGTCCGTGGCCTCCAGGTCCGTGGGTCGCAGCACGATGCTGAAGGTCAGGTCCAGTCCGCGGGCCGAGGACCAGGTGCGGCCGCGCTGCCCCACGCCTGCGGTCTGCTCATGGGCCAGTATGACAGTACCATGCGGCAATTCCGGCAGGGCAATGCGTTCGGCAGCATAGTTGTTAGTGCTGTCGACGCTCGCCAGTTCCACCAGCGTTCTTCCAATGACCCCGTGTTGCATGTCGTTGCGCGGCCGAAGAGGCGCCTGGAGCGGCCCACTATCGTGCTTACCTTTGATCGGCCAAGATATCCCGGATGACCAAGACCGCTCGTAGGATCCCCACCTCTCCCCTGGTGGATGCTGTCGTCAAGGGGATCCAAGAGGTGAAGGGAAAGGATGTGGTGCATCTGGACCTTCGTGACGTACCGAACACTGTGTGCGACCACTTCGTTATCTGCCACGGCGATAGCGATACGCAGGTGGAAGCGATCGCGGGATCCGTACAGCGAACAGTGCGCGAAATGATGGACGAACGCCCCTGGCATACCGAGGGGCAAGGCACCGGGGGCTGGGTGCTGGTGGATTACGTGGACGTGGTGGTGCACATCTTCCATCGCGAGAAACGTGCCTTCTACGCCCTGGAGGACCTCTGGGCGGATGCCGTGCGCAAGTTGTATGATAATGTGGCGTGACCTGACGAACTGAACAACGTGGAGAACGAGACCAAACCGAAAGGAGGGCGACCGGGTGCTGAGCGGCCCAAACGCGCCTTCAACTTCTATTGGATCTACGGGGTGATCATCGTGATCATCCTGGCCATCCAGATCATGCAGATCAGCGGCGGTGCCCAGCAGATCAAGTTCAACGACTACGAGCATTACGTAAATGCCGGTGACGTTAGCCGCATCGACATCGTGAACAACGAGACGGTGTTGGTGACCATCAAAAAGGACAGCCTCCAAAAGGCCGTTCACAAGGAGAAACTGGGCCGCAACAGCGCGAAACCCGGTGCAGGCCCCCATTATCGCTTCACCATCGGCAATTCCGAGGCGGCCCAGAAGAAGCTGGTGGAGTTGTCCGACCAGCGCGGCGTGGAGATGAACTTCGAGACGCAGAGCGACTGGGGACGGGAGATCTTCGGCTGGCTGGTGCTCTTCGGCGTCATGGCGCTGCTGTGGTTCGTGATGATGCGCCGCATGGGCGGCGGCGGTCCCGGTGGTCAGATCTTCAACATCGGCAAGAGCCGCGCCCAGGTCTTCGAGGCCGGCAAGAGCACCAACATCACCTTCAATGATGTGGCCGGCCTGGACGAGGCCAAGGAGGAGCTCCAGGAGATCGTGGACTTCCTCAAGACCCCCAAGAAATACACCGCGCTGGGCGCCAAGATCCCCAAGGGCGCTCTCTTGGTGGGGCCTCCCGGAACGGGTAAAACGCTGCTCGCCAAGGCCATCGCCGGCGAGGCGAACGTGCCCTTCTTCTCCCTCAGCGGATCCGACTTCGTGGAGATGTTCGTCGGCGTGGGCGCGAGCCGCGTGCGCGACCTCTTCAAGCAGGCCAAGGAAAAGGCCCCGGCGATCATCTTCATCGACGAGATCGACGCCATCGGTCGTGCCCGCGGACGTAGCGTGAGCATGGGTGCGAATGATGAGCGCGAGAACACCCTGAACCAGCTCCTCACCGAAATGGACGGCTTCGGCACCAACAGCGGGGTGATCCTCGTCGGGGCCACCAACCGCGCCGATGTGCTGGACCGTGCCCTCATGCGCCCCGGACGCTTCGACCGCCAGATCTTCGTGGACATGCCCGACCTCAACGGGCGCATCGACATCTTCCGGGTGCACCTCAAGCCCCTCAAGCTCGACACCGCCCTGGATGTGGAGTTCCTGGCGCGCCAGACGCCCGGGTTCAGCGGCGCCGACATCGCCAACATCTGCAACGAGGCCGCCCTCATCGCCGCACGGAAGAAGAAGACCCATGTGGAGAAGCAGGACTTCCTCGACGCCGTGGACCGCGTGATCGGTGGACTGGAGAAGAAGAACAAGATCATCACCGCCGATGAGAAGCGGGGCGTGGCCTACCACGAAGCCGGGCATGCCACCGTGAGCTGGCTGGTGGAGCACGCCAGTCCGCTGGTGAAGGTCACCATCGTTCCACGCGGCCGTTCCTTGGGCGCGGCCTGGTACCTGCCCGAAGAACGCCACCTCACCACCGGCGAACAGATGCTCGACGAGATGTGCGCTGCACTTGGTGGCCGCGCCGCCGAGGATGTCATGTTCGGCAAGGTGAGCACCGGAGCGCTCAGCGACCTGGAGAAGGTGACCAAGCAGGCCTACGCCATGATCACCATCTACGGGCTCAACGACCGCATCGGCAACATCAGCTACTACGACAGCTCGGGGCAGAGCGAATACACCTTCGGGAAGCCCTACAGCGAACGCCAGGCCCAGACCATTGATGAGGAGGTCAGCAAGCTCGTGGAAGGACAATACGTCCGCGCCAAGCAGATCCTCACGGAACACAAGGACAAGCTCACCACGCTCGCCAGCCAACTGCTGGAGAAGGAAGTGATCTTCAAGGAGGACCTGGAGAAGATCTTCGGGGACCGCACCTTCGCACGCGATGTGGCTGAACGCACCGCTGCCACCAACGGCAATGGTGCCGCCGCGGCATCCGCAGCCGCGCCGGATGCGGAACCTTCCTTGCCGCATTCCGCGTGAGCGAACTTCTTACCCGGGCCCTTACCGGCGCAGCCTATGTGGCGCTGACCTTGGGTGCGGCTTGGGCAGGTCCCTTCCCCACCGCCCTCCTCTTCCTCCCGGTCTGCGCCATCGCAGCCCACGAGTTCCATCGGCTGTATTGGCGTGCAGATGAAGGGCCGCTTCCCCTGTGGAGCGTCCTGCTCGCCTCCACCGTCTACGTTACCGTGGCCCTCGGTGCCGTGCTGCCGCACTGGCAAGCCGGGTATGCGGTCGGTCTTTCCTTCATGTTGCTGCTCATCGGTGTCACCATGTCGCTCAGACGCGGCGCCGCCGCCCCCGCAGAGGAGTTCGGCGGGCAACTGCTGTTGATCGCCTACGTCGCCCTTCCGTTCGCGCTTCTTCCACACCTGCTCAGCGAAGGTCCCTACATCCTGATGGGCACCTTCTTCCTGCTCTGGACCAACGATACCGGGGCTTACCTCGTTGGTCGCAGCATCGGGCGTACCAAGCTCCTGCCCTCCGTAAGCCCGAAGAAGACCATCGAAGGGCTCCTGGGCGGTGTCGCACTGACCCTTGTCGTGGCCTGGGTCCTCTCCCGCTTCTGGACCGTTCTCCCGTTGCAGGATTGGCTCGTTATGGGTCTACTGGTGAGCACCACGGCCACGCTCGGCGACCTGCTGGAGTCGGCCTTCAAGCGGGCCCGGGGGGTGAAGGATTCCGGCAAGGTGCTGCCAGGGCACGGGGGTATCATGGACCGCTTCGATGGGTTCCTGCTGACCATTCCGGCCGTCTTCGTCCACCTGCATCACCTGCGGTAAGGCCGGCAGCTATCTTTAGCGCCCAGCGAACCGCTCATGCGTCTTCATCGCGAAGGAACCGCCACCATCCTGATCGTCCTGGCCGTCCTCGGCCTGATCGGGTTCTTCCTATGGTACTGGCCAGCTCCAAGGGTCCTTGGAACGCTTGTGCTGCTCGTGCTGCTGACAGTGCTGGCGATCGTGCTCTGGTTCTTCCGGGTGCCTGAGCGCACCGCCACCGGTGATGACAACGCCGTGATCGCCCCGGCCGATGGCAAGGTGGTGGCCATCGAGGAGGTGCTGGAGACCGAGTACTTCAAGGACCGCCGCATCCAGGTGTCCATCTTCATGAGCCCGCTGAACGTGCATATCAACTTCCACCCCATCAGCGGAAGCACCTCCTATTACAAGTACCACCCCGGCAAGTACCTCGTGGCCTGGCACCCCAAGAGCAGCACGGAGAACGAGCGCTCCACCGTTGTCGTGCGTCATCCGCGCCACGGCGAAGTGCTCTTCCGCCAGATCGCCGGAGCCCTCGCGCGCCGCATCTGTACCTATGCCCAAGCTGGACAGCTTGCCGTGCAGGGGACCGAATTCGGTTTCATCAAGTTCGGCTCTCGGGTGGATGTGTTCCTGCCCCTCGGCACCATGGTGACCGCCAAGCTCGGCGATGTGGTGCAGGGTTCCATCACGCCCATCGCCCGATTCCACCCTTGATCCATGCGCACCGCAGCCTTTTCCCTGCTCAGTTCCGTATGCCTGTTGATGCTGGCTTGTAACACGGGCACTGGCGAAGAACAACCTACGGTCCCGCCTGCGGTGCAACAGGATCCTACCTCAGGCCCACAACCGCCGCCCGAAGGAGCGGCCGTACCCCGGCATGACGGGGTGTACCAGGTGGCCTATGCAGGCACCGTCCAGCTGATGCGCTTCTTCCCGGCAGGCAACGTGGTAACGGCCACGGACTACCCTGCGGGTGCCGACTCCTTGAGCAGGACCCTCCGTGTGGACCTGCCTGCCGACCTGGGCAAGGGCATCCATAATGTGCCGGTGACCTATCGCAACGACAGTGTGTTGTTCCGCACCACCATCATCCGGGGCTATATCGACTACGGTGGCGTCCTGTTGCCGGGCGATTCGCTCCGCCTGCTGAAGCACAGCCTGGCTACGGCCAAGCGCGCCCTCCTCACGTATCACTTTGTACCGGACAATACGGGGTCAGCGCAGTAGCGCCCGCAGTTCATCGAAATGCGCGAAGCGCACCGTGGCCAAGGGGTCCGGCGCGTCTTCCGCCGTGTAGTGCGCATGGTCCATGCCCACACCACGCGCCCCGGCCATGTCGTTCCCGGCACTGTCGCCGATCATGAGGCTATCCTCCGCCGCGGCGCCGGCCTTGCGCATGGCCAGGTGGAAGATGCGCGGGTCCGGCTTGCCCGCACCGGCCCGCTCGCTCGTGAGCAGCACATCGATGTAAGGAGCAAGGCCACTGCAGGCCACCTTCACGTGTTGCACCTCCTCAAAACCGTTCGTGATGATGTGGATGCGGTGCTCCTTCCGGGCAAGATCCAACAGTTCCGGCACACCGGGGGAAAGCGCCGTGCGTCGTGGACAACGGGTGATGTACTCATGACCCAGCGTGGTGGTGAGCCGGTCGTTCCGCACCCCGAATCGCACGAGCGTGTTGCGGAAGCGCAGCACACGCAACACCGCCTTCTCGATCTGCCCGGCCTCATACTTCGACCAGAGGTCCGCGTTCACTTCCTCGTAGGTCTCTATGAACTCACCAATGTCCTCCACTCCGTGCTCCAGAAGCCCCAACTCGGCATGCAATTCCCGGAGCGTTTCCCGGGAATTGGTGCGGAAGTCCCAGAGCGTGTGATCCAGGTCGAAGAAGAGGTGACGGTACCGCTTCACGTCAGATGCCCGCGAACTGGTCTACAACACCGGTGAACACGGCGGAAACACCCAGCGCCTGCAGCACCACGGAGAGCAACAGCGCCGGTACGGTCCTCCGGTCGTGGTGGAAGAACCGCGCGGCCAGGATGCTGCCCAGCGGGATGGTGAGCACCAATGGTGTGAGCGCGGCCACGCCCAGGTAGCCACTGAGGTGCTTCACCCGGATGATCCATCGGTTCCGCTTGGTGAACATGGGCTTGAGCGCTCCTTCTCCCGTGAGCAATGCCTCGGTACGCTTCCTTACCCACTGCAGCCGGGAACGCTCGATCAACCAGTCGCTCAGGCGATAGAACACCAGCACGCCAAGGCAACCACCGATGCTGGTGAACAGGAAGGTCTTGAAGAACGTGAATCCGAAACCCGCGCCGAAACCCGCGGCGACCATCATCTTGAGGGCGCCGACCGAGATCACCGTGAGTATTTGGAGCAGGTCTTGCATCGCGTTCAAAGCTTCACACCATAGGCCAGGTCACCCGCGTCACCAAGTCCGGGAACGATGTACGCCTGTGCCGTCATTTCTTCGTCCACTGCGCCGATCCAGATCCGGGTGTTCGGCGGCATGTGCCGCTTCACGTACTCCAGTCCTTCACTGCTCGCGATCACGGATACGATATGCACCGCCTTTGGTTTCCCGAAGCGCAGCAGCGCCTTGTACACAAGCACCATGCTCTGGCCCGTGGCCAGCATCGGGTCGCTCAGCACCAGTACCCTGCCCTCCAAGGAAGGACTGCTGAGGTATTCCACGGCGATGTCGAATCCGTCCTCGCCTTTGCGGTGCTTGCGATAGGCGCTGATGAAGGCGTTGTCCGCCCGGTCGAAGATGTTCAGCATGCCCTGATGCAGCGGAAGTCCTGCCCTCAGGATGGTGGCCAGAACAGGCTGCTCGACAGGAAGCTGCATGTGCGCGATGCCCAGCGGAGAGATCACCTCCTCCTCGGCGTGGTCCATGGTCTTGCTCAGCTCATAGGCCATGATCTCACCCATCCGTTCCATGTTCCGCCGGAACCGCATCGGGTCCTTCTGGATCTCCGTGTCGCGGAGCTCCGCCAGAAACCGGTTCACCACACTGCGTTCATTCGACAACTGCACCACCATGGGATCAGGGCTTGAGGTTGCGGACCAACGGGGGTAGACGGTTGATCACTGCCCGTAAATATACCGTGCGCCTGGCACCGAAGCCTCTGTAGAAGCGTGCCAGGTCCGCGTCGTTCGTGCCGGCGAAGTCCAGGAGCAGCGGCGAACCTGCATGCGCTTCGATGACCTTGTCCACCAGGTGGTGCATGGCCCGCACAGAGCGCCCCTCCACATTGGCCAGGCCCTTCAGGAAAAGGAGACGCCCCCCCCAGTTCACGAAGAACGCAGCTGCCACAAGCCGGCCCTCCATGCGGATGCCGGTACCGAAGCCCTCGCTGCGCTGCTGAGCCCCACGCAACAGGGCCTCCATGCAGGCGATCCTCCGTGCATCGATCCCCCAGCGCTTGAACTGCTCCGATCCGCGCAAGAAAACGAGCAGCTCCTCCACCTCGATGTGGGGCTCATGGACCATGGTGGCCGCCACCTCCTTCCTCAGGTTGCGGCGCATGTTCTCGGCGTAGTTGGCCCGCAACCGCTCCACCGTGCCGCTCAGGTCCAGTTCGAAGTTCTGCTGTTCGGTGAGGCGCACTGTGTGGTCCGTCACAACCGTCTCACCCGGGTTCAGGTAGATATCTGCGTAGCGGAAGCGCTTGGGCAAGGCCTTCAGGAAAGGCCCGGGATCACCGCCGAACACGCCGATCCGCTGCAACAGGAAAGGCTGGTGGAGGTAGGCGATGCCGAAGCGCTTCCGCCACGTGAGGGCCATCTGTGCTCCGGTGTCCTCGTCCAATAGCGCTTCCCAACCGGGCGACGCTGCATCGAGCACCCAGCTGCGACCGTACCAACACGGCGCGGAACACCGCTCCAAGCGCGCATCCCACGCGGCCTTGTCGATCTCCCCGTGCTTCAGGTACCGGATCATAGGCGTGCGTGTCGGACCACCTGTTCAAAGACCGCTGGCCAGGGTGCGAACTCGCGATGTCCGCTGAGGTAGCGATCATGCCACACACTGACGAAGGTGCCGCTCACCGCGCGCACCGCGTCGCTCATGGCGTTCATGGTGCGCACCACTTCCTCCGGCCCCATCGCCATGCGCTCGATCAAGGCACTGTCCATGACCGCGAAGGGCCACAGCATGAGCTTCGTCTCTTCTTCGCGTTCCAGATCGTACCACGGGAACGGAGTGCAGGTGGAGGCCCTGAAACCAGGCCTGTCGCTGAATCCCAACGTGTGGTCCTCCGGGTGGTTGAACCCGCATTGGGAACGCAGGGTCTCCGGGATCCGCCAGCGCAGGAAATGCTGCCGCGAGATCCGCACGCCCTTTCCGATCACCTGCTGCAGCTCGATCCGCTCCTTCGCCGCCAGGTCGCTGTCCACTGCGGTGTCGTAGGATGGATGGACACCGATCTCGCACGTTCGTGCCGCGCGTTCGATGAGCGCCTTGGTGGCCGGGTGCAAGGGATCGGATGCATGATCGAAGGTTCCTTCTCCACGCATCAGGAAGAACAGGATCACGCGTTGGTAATGATCCCGCTGCGACTCGACCAGATCAACGGCGTTCACAAAGGGGTCCTGGGCCATGCCGGTACGGACTTTCCAACGTTCCACGACCGCGGGAAAAGAACCCTTGAGCAGGTCCTTTACCGATGCTCCAACGGCCCGATGCACAGGCCTTCCCGCATAGCGCAGGATGTTGTCCATGTCCACGGTGACCACGTTGGCATACCGCAATCTGGCTTCCACCTCCCCCGGCCAGCGGTGCTCCAGCTCAACACCCAGGCGCACCACCACCTCGTCCACCCAGGGACGATCCGCCAGGCCTTTCCGCACGGAGAACAGCGCGGACGAAGGCACACGGCCATGTACATCACGTTCGGTACAGCGTACCTCATCGGTCAGGCTCAACAGGAAGAAGATGCCCGCGAAAAGGTCCGGCCCTTGCTCTGTGGGGAACAACGCAGGAAGACCATCCCTTTCCACGACCACGGGATCATCCTTCGGCAAGGCATCGATGGCGCTGGTCCACGGCATGTGGAACGCACCGTCGATCGGGTCCACGCTGTAGCTCAGTCGCGCACCGGTGGCGTTGCGGAACTCCTCCAGCCCTTGAGCCCATTGTACCGGTATGCCCAACATCCGCTCGAACACATGCCGGATGACATATGTGCTTCGGGGTGAAGGGTGCTCAACGTGGACCAGCAGCATGGGAGGTGCGGGCCTTTCCCCGCCGGATACCGAACGTACGAAGCAGCCCTTTCAGCACATCACGTGTCCACCAGCTCCATCGGAATTCGTGGATGCCACGGGCCGCATTCGCGCGGATGTCGCCCTCGATGACCGCATGAGCAGCGGGCAGGTCCACCACCAGCGCCTTGGTTCCGTCCAAAGGCAGAACACCGGCAGCACCGGTCTCCTGGAGCGAGCGCTCCAGCCCACCGAACCGCATGTGGTGGCCGGGTTTCTTCGCATAGATCGAGAACTCTCGTGGCCCTGCAGCGCCCTGCGCATCGATGTATGCAAGGCGCAAGACACGCTGCCTGCGATAAGGCACACCGACACATTGCTCCACATGGTGCACGTAGGTGAGCGCATCGTCGAGGCGGAGGTCGATCGCGATGAGCCGGGCCTTGTGTGCGCGCAGGAAGGCGAACGGCGATACAGGTCCGAAACTTCCGCGCTCCGCGCTGGCGGCGAGCTCGGCGGCATTCGCCCCGCATACGGCAAAGGAGTGCAGCGCGTGCGGTGTGCGCACGAACCGTGGATGGGCCAACGCCGCCGCGGCCAGCACTCCGCTGATGGAGCCGCTGCGCCGAACATCGAACGCATCACCCTCCTCGAGATCGAAGGTGTAGGTGGGCACGAGCACGTTGCCGGTCGGCCCCACCGCCTCCGCGAACGCATCAAGCAGGTCCGAAGGATGGAACACGGCCCCCGCACGCCGGAACAACAGGGCCAGACGCGTTAGGTCGGCCATCAACTGGACCGTGTCACCAGGCGACACCCCAAGGCGGTAGGGCCAGCTGCGGAGATCGGGCGGAAGGTTGTTCACCGGTCAATGCGGGGCCTTGCCCCCGGCCCAAAGTAGGGCATCGGCGAAGTACTTGGTGGCCCAGTTCGGGAACGCGAATTTCTCGTAACGACCCCACAGCGGGAACGAACCGGTCAAGGCACCCTGCCCGCCTTCCGGTCCGACCATGGTCAGTTTCTGGACCGCCACGAGGAGCGCACGCATCCGTTCCGCAGCTGCGCGGTAGGGCTGGGCGTCACCATGGTTCGCGAGCCGCTCCCAGGCGATCGCCAACTGAGCCCCGCCGGTGGTGATGAACGCCTCGGTCCCCTGCCAGTTCCTGTCGTAGCGACCATGCAACAGGTCATCGCGTAGGAAGCATTCGCGCAGCGGGACCGCCGCCGCATGAGCATGTCGTATCCATCGGTCCTCACCGAGCAGCTCGCCGCACTCCGCCAGCCCGTCGATGGTATACGCGACGGTGTGGATGATGGGCCGGTCGTTGTGCTTCACGGTGTTGTCCGCATCGGTGAACCAGCCATTGTCGTGCTGACGACCCACCACCCAGGCCAGGTTGCGGAGCGCTGCCGCTTTGAACGCCTCGTTCCCGGTGACTTTCCAAAGCATCAGCAGCGGCGCATCCACATAACTGTCGTACACCCGCGCCACGCCCATGAAATTGCTGCGCCCCCAGGTGCCATCGGCCTCCTGGGCGGCCGTGATCCACTCGCCTGCACGCACCGAAGCGGCAAGCACACGGGCATCACCGCCTCGGGCATGGGCCGCCAACAACCCACGGATGACCTGTGCCGTGTTGAACACCACCGAAGCACGTTCCTCACCCACCCTGCCGCCCTGCCAGCCCCCATCGGCACGCTGCAATCGCAGCAGGCATTCAGAGGCTTTGAACGCGCGCACAGCGAGCTCCGGCCTGCCCAGCTCATCGGCCAGCGCGAAGAGCGTGGGAATGATGTACCCCGTGGTCTCCGGATAGGTCCGGCCCCAGCCTTCAACAAGGTGATAGCTGCCCAGTCCACCATCGCCGGAACGGTCCTGTGCGCGGCAGAGCCAATCGGCCGCGGCGTTCATCGCCGCGCGGTGATCGGAGGGTCCGACCACGGCCGGTGCGATCAACGGTGAACGATGCGCCTGGATGAGCCGCCTCGAGGCCGCATCGCCCATGGCGTGTGCGAAGAAGCGGGAGTAATCGAGCAGGCTGCGCAGCACGGGTCAGCGGTGGCGTAGGAGCTCGGTGCAGATGCGCTCGGCCGCGTGCCCATCTCCGAAGATCGGCGGACACACCGGCGCGCCTTGGGCCAGGAAGTGTGCGGCAGCCTCTGCGATGCGCGTTGGATCGGCATCAGCCAGGACAGCCTGGCCTTGTTCAACGAGCTCGACCCATTCCGTCTCGGGGCGCAGGATCACACACGGCTTGCCGAAGAAGAAGGCCTCCTTCTGTACGCCCCCGGAATCCGTCAGCACCAGGCGGGCGCGCTGCTCCAACGCGATCATGTCCAGGAAGCCCGCCGGCGGGATGAGGTGGATCCCGGTGCGGTCCTTCAGGGCCTGCTGCAGGGTTGGATCGAGGTGCTGCTCGAAGCACTTGCGGGTACGGGGATGCACCGGCAGCACAAGGGGGAGCCCATGCTCATCGTGCAGCGCCACCAGGGCTCCGATGATCGCGTTCAGGCGTTCGGGCACATCCGTGTTGTGGTCGCGGTGCACCGTCACCAGGGCATAGCCCTCGGCCTTCAGGCCAAGCCCGGCGAGCAGCGCGGAACGCCCCGCGGCCAACGCGGCGAAATGCATGCTGTTGTCGTACATCACATCGCCGCTCAGCAGCACCTGTGGATGGTCGGCATTGGGTGCATGGGTCGTTCCCAGGCTGAATCCTTCCCGCTGGAGGTTATGTAGCGCGGTGCTGGTGGGGCAGAACAACCAGGTGCTGCAGTGGTCGCAAAGGATGCGGTTCACCTCTTCGGGCATGCGCTTGTTGAACGAACGCAGCCCAGCCTCCACGTGCGCCACCGGGATGTGGAGCTTGCTGGCGGCCACAGCGCCCGCGAGGGTGCTGTTGGTATCGCCATAGAGGAGCACCACATCGTAGGCGCTCCGCAAGAGCTCCTGCTCAATGCCTTCGATCATGCGGGCGGTCTGCGCGCCATGACCACCGCTGCCCACCCCCAGCTGGATGTCCGCGGCGGGGATCCCCAGTTCGTCGAAGAAGACCTGGCTCATGTTGGCATCGTAGTGCTGCCCGGTGTGCAGCAACGTCTCCTCGATGCGACCTTGGAAGGAGGTACGGATGGCACGGCTCAGGGCCGCCGCCTTGATGATCTGTGGGCGGGCGCCGATCACGGTGAGGATGCGCAGCGGTCGTTCCATGTCACATCATGCCGTTGTCGGCAAAGCTGTAGTATCCGGTGGACGTGATGATCAGGTGGTCCTGGACGGCGATCTCGATGAGGCGCCCGCCTTCGACCAGCTTGCGGGTGAGGCGGATGTCCTCCTCGCTGGGCCGGAGCTGACCACTGGGGTGGTTGTGGCAGACGATGATCGCGGAGGCCCTGCGGTCGATGGCCTCCTTGAAGATGACCTTGGGGTCGGCCACGGTGCCATGCATGCCCCCGGCACTGATGCGACAGAGATCGAGAAGGCGCAATCCCCGGTCCAGGACCAGCATCCAGAATTCTTCGATAGGCAGGTCGGCGATGTGAGCACGGATCTCCTCATAGGCATCGGCACTGGTCGCGATACGAGAACGCGCCACTCCCGCTCCTTCGCGTCGGCGCATCCCCAACTCGAGGGCTGCGGCGATGGTCAAGGCCTTCACCTTGCCGACGCCCTTGATCTTCCGCAGGTCGGCTATGGTGCATCGGCCCAAGCGGTCCAGGTCGTTGCCGTTGCGGACCAGGATATGTTTCGCGACATCGATCGCGGTGTGCTCGGTGGTGCCGGTGCGGATCAGGATGGCGATGAGCTCTGCATCGCTCAGGGCCTTGGGCCCCAGCTTCAGCATGCGCTCCCGTGGCTGGTCCTCAGCCGCCCATTCCTTGATGCGCAACCGGCCGGTCTCCCCTTCTAGCGTTCCCATGGTACCCCCAAAAATGCAACAGGTCCCCGATGTGGGGACCTGCGCAATGCATTTGCTGGCGTAAGGTCTTACTTGAGACCGTTCACCTGAAGCTTCAAACTGCTCTTCAGGTTCGCCGCCTTGTTCTTGTGGATGATGTTGCGCTTGGCCAGCTTGTCCAGCATGCTCGACACCTCGGGAAGGAGCTTTTCAGCTTCCTTTTTGTCCTTGAGGCTGCGCAACGTGCGCACCGCGTTACGGGTGGTCTTGTGCTGGTAACGGTTCCGCTCGTTACGGGTCTCCGTCTGACGTACGCGCTTCAGTGCTGACTTGTGGTTGGCCATGGCCTTTCTGAAAAGGGAGGGCAAATATAGGATCTTTTCGATCCATCGCCAACGGGTGTTCATGAAAAAGGCCGGTCGGTGACCGGCCTTCCCCATGATCCGCAGGGATCAGTAGGCCATCGGGTCCTTGCCGAACATGTTGGTCACGGTCTTCACCACGATCTTCAGATCGAGCCGGAAGGACCAGTTCTCCAGGTACCAGATGTCCAGTTCGATGCGGCGCTCCATGATCTCCGGGGTGCGGGTCTCCCCGCGGAAGCCATTGACCTGGGCCCAACCGGTGATGCCCGGGCGAACGAAATGGCGCACCATGTACTTGTCGATGATGTCGCGGAACTGGTCGTTGAGGCGCAGGGGGTGCGGGCGGGGGCCTACAACGCTCATCTGCCCCAACAAAACGTTGAAGAACTGGGGCATTTCGTCCAGGTTGCTCTTCCGAAGGAACCGACCTACGGATGTCACACGGGGGTCGTTCTTCGTGGCCTGCACGGAATCGGCCTCCTTGTTCATCCGCATGCTGCGGAACTTGAAACAGACAAAGGTTTTGTTCCCCTCACCCAAGCGGGTCTGCTTGAAGAAGACCGGACCCTTGGAGGACAGCTTGATCAACAGGGCCAGGATCGGGAACAACCAAGTGAAGATGAGGGTGATGACGAGGAAGGAGAAGACGATGTCAAAGACGCGCTTGACCCTGCGGCTGGCCTTGCGCTCCAAGGGCTCGCGACGGATCTTGCTCACCGGCACCGCACCGTGGAACTCCAGCGCTGAGCCCTGCACCACCGGAATGAAGCTATCGGCGCTAGGAATGACGCGGAAACGGATGGTGTTCCGCTCGCAGAACTCCATCAGGTCGGTGATCTCGTCCTTTCGGGTGCCGGGCAGAGCGGAATAAACGATATCGATCCGGTTCTGGATGGCGAAGGCCTTCACCGCAGCGATGTCGCCCACCCGGCGGGCTCCCAAGGGGCCCTCGATCGGCTGGTCATTGAACACCCCACGGAACCGGTACCCGCGCACCGTCTGGTCCTCGCAGTATTGGTAGATCTCCTCGGCGGCAGGCCCCTCCCCCACGATCACCAGGTCCTTGACCGTGGTCAGGGGCTCCAGGGTCAACACCCGGCTCAAGCCCGTTTGCATCTGGTTCCGGCCGTTGCGCAGCAGGTTGGCCAGTTCACCGTTCAGGTCACCGCCAGCGGCACGCCGATCGCGAAGGATCGCCTGAAGTCCGTTCCGTTTGGGGGTGGTCGTGATGTTCTCCATCAAAAGTGCTGGGGTGGCGTGATGGCCAGGATCTGTTCGAGTGGGTCAAAAGTAGGCGGAACAAGGTCAGGTTGTCAAGTCGGTCGGACCATTTGCCCGATTCGTCGAAGCTAATTGCCGCTTAATCCTTGATCAGCAATCCCCGAAGCAGGGCGCTCAAGGTCGCTTCGCATACGGCCTTTCTCCTCTGAAGATCGCGCTCCGGAGGGGCTCCCGACCAGCAAGGCGGGGGTGCTGTTCAGCATTCAGGACACCCTCCCCCGGCGTGTGAAGATCCGTCCGAAGGACTCTTTCAGGAAGAGCCAGAGGAACACACTGTTCGTCACCAAGTAGCGCTTCCAGAGCCGACCGGGCTCCAAAGCGAGCCTGTACAGCCACTCCAGGGAGAGGTCGCGCATCCATTTCGGGGCCCGGGAATCAACACCGGCATAGAGCAGGAACGCCCCACCAAGACCCAACATCACCGCGTTCACGCGACCCTGCATGGCCGCCATCCAGCGTTCCTGCTTTGGACAGCCCAGCGCCACCATGACAATGTGGGCACCGCTGGCGTTGATGACCCTGGCCTGCTCGGCCATCTCCTCCTCGGTGAGCTTCCGGAACGGCGGGGAACAGGTCCCTGCGATACGCAGGCCGGGCAGTTCCTTCATGGCCCGTCCCACCATCGCATCCAGCACCTGCTGCTCGCCCCCATGGAAGTAGACCGACAAGCCTTGGTGCGCCGCCGCCACCAGCAAAGCGGGCAGTAGGTCGTTGCCGGCCACCCGCTCCTGTTCAACGCCATGAAAGAGCTGCAATGCCTTCAATACGGGCATTCCATCCGCCGTCGCCGCATCGGCCGCATTGACGATCACGGCCAGATCGGGGTTCCAATGAGCTTCCACGGTCATGTGCGCGTTCACGCAGCATACATAGCTGGACCGATGGGCCCGACCCCAGGCCATGAACACAGCGACGTGGTCCGCGAATGAGCCCGTGGAGATCTCAAGCCCCAGGACAGGCTTCCGGATTAGCGAGGTCATGCGCCTTGGGCCGTATGCTGTTTCCGCCGCACATCCTTCAGGGTGTGGGCCACGATCCGCTCGCTGCCCGCATCATACCACCGCACCATCTCCTTCACCCCAGCCTCCACACTGTACGGGGCTTCACCGAACGCCTCGATCGTGGCGTCCATGGGCGTGATGTAATCACTGGTCATGCTGCGAAAGCGCCCCGTGGTGATGGGGAACGGGATGTGGACGGCCTTGAGCACATCGCCGCCCATGGCGATGGCACGGATCAGCCAGGTGGGGATGTAGCGCACGGGATGGTGCACCAGTTCGCGTGAAATGGCGTCGACCCAGGTGCGCAGGTCGAAGGGCCGGTCGCCCACGTAGTACACCTTGCCATCGACCTGCTCCCGCGGAGCATTGAGCATCCGGTCGATCTGCCAGACCACGTTGCCCACGTACCCGTACGAACGGACCACTTTCCGCTTCGACGGGTGGAAATACAGGCCTTTGCGCATGATCCTGAACATCACGTCGCGGTAACGCAGGCTCCACGGACCCCAGATGGTGGTGGGGCGGATAATGGTCCAGGCACAGGTCAGTCCCGCTTCGCGGGTGGCCATCTCCGTAAGCCGCTTCGTTTCCCCATACAGGGTATACGGCTTGAAATCGAGGTCGTGCACGGGCTGATGGCCCGCCTCGCACACGAACTGCGTGCTGGTGACGATGATCCGCTCCACCGAGGCGGTGTCCTTCACCACCTGGAGCAGCAGGCGCGTGCCTTCGTGGTTCTGCTGGTAGGCGTCGATGTCGTGGGGCTCGTCGGTATCGGCACGGGCGGCCAGGTGCACCACGTGGGTGGGATTGAACTCCCGGAAATGCCGCCGCACCGCCGCCTGGTCCATGATGTCGCATTCACGCCACCAACCCCGTTGGGCGGGATACAAGGGGGGGTTCCAATCAAGGTTCAGGAGGGGTATCCCGGAGGGAATGTGCTTCCCCATGTAATTGGTCCCAATGAACCCCGATCCGCCGGTGACAAGTAGCCGCATGTGAAGATCCTTCGTCCCCTCCCTGGTCCGGCAATTTCCGATCGACCTCCGGGTCCGGGACCCTTACAACGCAGAAGGCCGCTCAAAGATGCATTGCCCAAAGGTGCCGGCCCCGGCCCGATGGCCGGAAGATCAACACCCATCGGTTGAAGGGCATCCGGGCGTTCAGGACCTCCATCGGCCGGTATCCGGGCTTCGTCGAATATCCCGAACCGATGGGCTCGTGCACCGGTTCAACGGGCAAGAACAGAACGCTCATGCAACACCTCCACACGTCACTGTACATCACCCTGCGTCACCTTCTGCTGATCGCCAGCAGCGCGCTGGGGCTGGCGGTGAACGCCACCAACTACTACGTCTCCGAGACCGGCAACGACGCCAACAGTGGCACCTCCCAGGCACAGGCCTGGCGCACCATCGGCAGGGTGAACCAGGTGATCTATGGGCTGCAGCCGGGCGACCAGATCCTGTTCAAGCGCGGAGGCACGTACCGCGGCACCTTGATCATCGGGTCCTCAGGCACCTCCGGGTCGCCCATCGCCGTGGGCGCCTATGGTACCGGGAACAACCCTGTGCTCTCCGGCTCCACCGCCCTCAGCGGGTGGTCGCTCCACCAAGGGAACATCTGGAAAGTGGCCCTCGCCAACGCCCCGGAACATGTGTTCTGTGCGGGTGCCCTGATGACGCTGGCACGCTACCCAAACTCCGGGTGGCTGCGCAACGACCAGGGGGCGGGCACCTATATCAACGACGCGGACCTGACCCAACCCGCAGGCCACTGGAACGGCGCCGAGCTCGTGGTGCGCAGCCAGAACTGGAGCTATGATGTGACCACCGTGACCGACCATACCACAGGGCACCTCGAGTTCAACAACATTTACTTCAACCTGGACACCCTGCACTGGGGCTACTACCTTCAGAACAAGCTCAGCGAGCTCGATGCCCAGAAGGAATGGTACCACGATGCCGTGAACGGCTGGCTGTACTTCCGTGCACCGGGCAATGCGGACCCCAACACGATCCCGGTGGCGGCGAGCACGGTGGACCAAGGGCTTTGGATCCAACCCAACCGCCACCACATCACCATCAGCGGCATCACGTTCCGCGAATACCATGACCGCGCCATCTACTTGGAGACCGCGGACCACATCACCATCCAGAACTGCACCTTCGAGGACCTGGGCCAGGCGATCTACAGCTACGGCCACCACAACGCGTTCCAGAACAACCTGGTGCAACGCACCTACAAGACCGGGCTGCGCATGATCGACAACAACACCACGATCAGCGGCAACCAGTTCGAGGAAGTGGCCATGCAGCCGGGCCTTGGGGAATCGAACTGGGGCTACATGGGCGTCCGCATCAGCGGCAACAACAACGTGGTGCGTGAGAACCGCCTGCACACCATCGGCTACATCGGCATCAGCGTGGAAAGCAACACCCTTGTGGAGCGCAACTTCGTGCAGAACGCACTGGCCCTGCTGAACGACGGTTGCGGCATCGGCATGGACAATTCCAACGGCATGATCATCCGTGACAACATCGTCGTGGACATCGTGGGAAACCTGGAGAGCTGTGCCCCCAATGGTGGTGAGTACTGGAACATCGCCTTCGGCATCTACACCGGCAACCTCTCAGTGCAGAACACCCTCATCGAGCGGAACACGGTGGGCAACTGCTCCGGCGGCGGCATGCACGTGGACCACACCATGCTGTCCGGGGGCAACGAGTTCAGGGACAATGTGCTGTTCAACAACGCGCAGCAGATCAGCTTCAGCGACTTCTCGAACTACAACGGCCCCGGCGCCGTGGCCCCTTACTCGGTCCCCGCCTACACGGCAACGATCACGGGCAACGTGTTCCACAGTGTACGCGCCGACCAGCTCTGCATGCGCCAGCTGCAGGTCTGGACCCCGGGCGGATGCGACTTCGGCACCTTCACCAACAACCACTTCATCAACCCCTACAACGACCAGAGCATCTACGTGGAGGACCTCTATGACCTGCAATGGAAGCGCTTCACCCTGGCGCGGTACCAGGCGGAACGCAACGATGAGCTGGGTTCCACGACCGGCCCTCTGCGCTTCGACGACTACGCAGTGACCAGCGTATTGAGCCAGAACCTCGTGGCCAACGGCACCTTCGACAACAACGTGAACGGCTGGGGCGGCTGGCCCAGCAACGCCCAAGTGACACAGGACTATACGTTCCTCGACAACGGCGCGCTCAAGGCCAACCTGCCGAACGCCAATGTGTACCCTTCCTTCACCCTTCGCAATCCAGACCCACTGAGCATCCAGAACGGCGAATGGTACCGGTTGAAGTTCAGCATCCAGTCGAACGCGCATGGTGAAGTGCGTGTCGGGATCAAGGGTGACTCGCAGATCTCAGGTCCCCAGATGATCCACGGTGGCTACATCCCCTTCGATGGCACCCGCCGCGACGTGACGATGATCTTCCAAAGCGGCCTCACCGACCAGGCCCGCGTGCAGCTCACCAACAACTTCACCGAGCCCACCTATTGGTTGGACAACGTGCAGTTGGAGCGCGTGGTCGCGGAACCGATCGATCCACTGGAGCAGAACAAGCTCATCTACAACGACCAGCTCACCTCCCAGACCTTCCCCATCGATGGCTGCTGGCGTGATGTGAACGGCAACCTGGTCTCGGGATCCGTGACCCTCGCCCCCTTCGCAAGCATCACGCTCCTGAAGGAGGAGGACATCCTCTGCGGCCTGAGCACGTCGGTGGAAGAGGACAACGCCTCTTCCAACAACGAGAACCCCGCGTTGCTCCATCCCAACCCGGTCTCGAACGCCGGTGAGGTATTCCTCTCCCACGCACCGGCGAGCGACATCCGCATCGAAGTGCTGGACGTGCAGGGACGGGTGGTCCGCACGGAGCGCCTGCGTGCAGGTCAACGCTCATTCCAGCTGGACGGCACCCTGAAAGCGGGCATCTACACCCTTGCGGTGGTGCAGGGGGCCTCTCCCTGGCAGGCGCGCCTCGTGGTGCTTTGAGCCCGTGATCCACGGATCACAGGAACGGCCTCACATCGGGGCCGTTCCGCGTTCCGTAACGACCTGGCCCCATGGACCTGGTCGGATCAACCGACTGGCGTGCGCCCGCTTCCGGTGATGAACCGTGGTTGGATACAGAACGCTGAGAAACAGGCGAACAGTAACGGTGATCCGATGTCCATGCCATAGCAGAAGATGTCGATCTGCCAGATGAACATCAGGTAGACGAAGGCAGCGAACAGTGGCGCTTCCATCGTGCCGGCCATGTAAGCCGAGCGGTAATGGCGATAGCCCCTGTACACCAGGACATACAGCACGAGGAGGATCAGCAGGCCCTGGTCCATCAGCACCTCGAGGAAGGTGCTGTGCATGTGGATCAGGAAGGAATCACCGTCCCAGAGCTTCTCCATGTACTTCAGCAGCCCGATGTGCGCCTGCCCCATGTACCCGTTTCCGAAGAGCAATCCGCGCCGATCATGAAGGAACCAATCCCACACCCCTTCCCAGATGTATGTGCGACCATTGAAAGTGGTCACGTCCTCCTTCGTCACCCGGTCCAATACCGCCCGGAAGAAGGGCAGCGACAACAGTTCATACACCAGCAGGGAGAACGACATCAGCAATGGCATGGTGAACAGGGAGATGGTGAACAGGCCTTTCACCGCCTTGATGGCGCGGGTGATGAAGAGCACCAGCACCACGAAGAAGATCATGATCGACAGGCGCGAATTGATGTTCGCCATCAGGGCCAAGCCGACGAAGAACGCGCCATACAGGGCGACCGCCTGCACCGGGCGCTTGCGGAAGCCTCCCAGATGGAAGAGCAGCATCAGGCAGATCACCGCCAGCAGGTGGGCGCCGTCGTAGATGCCGGCCATGAACGGCATGCTCACCCGGCCCGGGAACGCATGTACAAGGTTGGAAATACCCGCAGCATAACCGGCCAGGTTCACCAGCACCAGCAACCCCATGGCCTTCAGCAAAAGACTGCTGAAGTTGAAGGCCGGATCGTCGCGATTGTACACCTGCACCACGATCGCCGCATGGAAGGGCACCAGCACAGCGACGCTCTGGCTGGCCGTGTTGATCGGGTTCAGCCCCGGATAACCGTGTTTGAAGGCCACCCAATAGCTGACCGCCGAGGCGACCAGGAACAACAGGGCAAGGCCATAGTTCACATTGACCATCACCGTGAACCGGCCCCGGTACAGCAGGTCGACCCCATAGAACAGCAGGATCACCAAAAAGGGCAGGATCGAAAAGATGATCCCGACCGAGAAGTTCGTCTTGGTGGACAGATAGCTCCCGATCCCATGGAAGGTGAACCCCACCAGGAACAGGAAGTTGATGAGCTTGGTCTTGGAAAGGAGCACCGCCGTCCGGTCGTGGAAGGCCTAAAAGTAGGTCCTCAACCCAGACCGAGCCGCTTCTGGATGCGCGATAGCACGGGGGTGACCGCTTTGTCGACCTGCTCCGGCAGCACGCTCTTCACCGCGTTCTTGAACAGGCGGAAGTTGCTGGTCCGGATGAACCGGTCGAAGTACACCAGGTCACGCGCTTCGTCGACCACCATGGTGTCCGGATGAACCATCGGGAACGGCATCTCGGAAACGTTGTCCACGTTGCGCGGGTCGGCATCACTGACCGTGTTCGTGCCGTTCCCACTGAAGCCGATGTTCCGGATCAGGTTGTGCTCGGGGATGATGGTGATCCCGCGGTGCAGAATGCGAGCGAGATCATGCTGGAAATCCCAGGTGCGGATGCGACCGTCCCAGGTGGCCTCGAACAGCCGGTAGGCCTCGCGCTTCTCCGCCTGGCTCAGGAAGAAGGCGTCCCATTCGGCCGTGCCGCGCACCTTCGGCCAGGCGCTCATCTCAACGTCATACAACGCCCAGGAGCGTCGCCAACCCGCCCACCCCCACGGAGCACCATAGCCGTGCTGCGAGAAATAGTAGGAGGCCACAGGTCTCGCCCCGGGCTCGGCCATAAGGTTGTTGCCCAGGATCCACCACACCTTGGGGTCCTCGCGATAGCGCTCGAGCAGCTCCTTGCAGTAAGGAAAAAAGCTCTGGAGCGGTTGGGTATCATCCTCCAGAACGATGCCTTCCGGCTCGTGCTCGAAGAACCAGCTGATGGCGGAGCTCACGCCGTACTTCAGCCCCACATTGGATGGCAGGAACCGGGTGAACAGCTCACACTCCCAATCCACCCGTTCGGCGAGGGATCGCACCCTGTCGCAGTTCACCGACTCCTCGGCGTTGCGCGGACCATCGCAGGCGAAGTAGAAGCGCTTGGGCCGGGCCTTCCGGATGGCCTCGAAAACACGCTCGGCACTGTCGTAGCGACTGAAGGCCAGCAACAGTACGGGGATATCCAATGGGGCGGATGGTGGTGTCGGCTCCATGCTCACCGTTCAACGTGATCCATTAAAATACGTTCTCCAGATTGTTCCGTCTGAATGTTGACTGGTACGCGAAAATGGCGACCACGTGCCGCGCCACAACGGACGGCGAAGCGAACTCGTCCACAAAGCGGTACAGGAACAATTGCATCCGGTCGGCGTAACGCACCGAAATGTCCTGTACGATGTTGCCCAGTCTGTCGTGCGGCAGGATCTCCACACAGCCTGCGGCCAGGGCCGTGGGCAGCAGCATGTTGCTACCGTGGACCCCCACCACCACCTGGCTTTTCGCGTAAGCGCGGCACCAGCTGCGTTCCACCTCCACGTCCATCCGCTCTGTCCGTAGGTCGTTCACATCCGAGGCCCAGGAGGAGCTTGGACCCAGACCCACCACGCTGAACGTGACCCCTGGCAACGACTTACGCAACCGCGCCATAACGGTGCCGACCATCCTCCGTTGATCACCGATCATCAGCCTGCCCAGGGACCCCTCCAGGCCAAGCTTACGGAACACGCGATGCAGGAATTTTGCCAAAGGCCAACGGTACCAGAGGCGGTCCTGGCGCACAACGAAGGTGACATGCGGCGGTTCCCGATCGAAGCGCTCGGGGTCGAACGGCCGCACGCCAGTGAAACGGGCGATATCCAGACCGGAGACATCCGGGTGTGAATAGCCCTTGGCAAGATGCACTTCATCGTAATGCGGCAGGCGCTCCTGCACGAAGCGATCGATGGCTGTGTGCCAGCCATGCATACCGCCCAATCGAAGATCGACGATCCATGCTTCGGCGACGCCTTCCGGGATCAGCCAGGCATACATCCGAGGCAGTATCACCACCAGCCCCAGGTCAGGCTCATGATCCAGGTAGTGCTGCGCATTGTACAGCTTCAGCAGCACGTGGCCGTATAGGAAATCCAGCGTGTTCAGCACCACGATGCGGCGGCTCTCCTGGAAGACCCGTCGTTCGATCGCGATGGGGGCCTCATTCGGTGCTCGAAAGCCTTTCAGGAAGGGCTCCATGATCCAGTCAGGGACCTTTTCCCCTTCGTGCACGGTCCCATCCTCGCCAATGGTGATCGGATGGTCCATGGCGAAGCCCTGTGGGAGGTCGCGATAGAACAGGTAGCCGCAACCTTTACAACTGTAGTGGCCCATGACCGGTATGCCGGCGAAGACCACGCCCCGTGCCTCCACGGACGATGCAGCGCAACGTGGACAAGGCCCGCCGGACGGCGGATGAGGGCGCAAGGGGATCAGATGAGGATCGATGGGCATGGCCTCAACGGACTTGACGGATCTTCCAGAACCCCACGATCCCCAGGCACATCCACTTCAGGTTGGCCCTGGTCTCCTTGAAGAAGAGGTCCATGATGAACGTGCTCACGAGGAACGAACCGATGGTGGCGATGATGGCGCCGGAGGACTTCAACGGCGGGATGAGGTAATAGTTCATGACGATGTTAAGCGTGGCACCGACGATGGCCGTGCTCAAGGCATACTTGAACAGCCCTTCGTTGGTGATGAAGCTCGACTTGGCCACACCCATGTTCGTGAAGAACAGCCGGATCGCGAACAGCGCCAGCAGCTGACCGGCCATACGATAGGGCTCTCCGTAGAACAGTACGATGATGGGCTCCGCCAGGAAATACAGGGGTATGGAAGTGACCAGAAAGAGCAGGAACATCAACCGGTACTGGTTGAGCAGCCGGTCCTCATACTTGAGCCGATCCTCCATGCGTGCCCGCGTGATGGCCGGCGCCAGTGACTTCTGGATGATCACCGGCAGGAAGCCCAGGGCCTCGATCATCTTGAGCGCCACCGAATACTGACCGACCTCCGCATAGGCCGCTGCCGGCCCGATCCTGTCCTTCAGCACGTCATAGATCATCACCTGATCGATTCGCGCGTGCACGAGCAGTGCCACCCCATAGATGATGAGCGGCCAGGATTGTTGAAGCAAATGCTTCATCATGTCCTTGGTGGCACGCCACATCCGCATGCGCTGACCGGTCCTCAGGTAAGCGACCGTAAAGCCGATCGCTGCCGCCGCACCATCAACCACGTACGACCAAGCGAACCATTTCAATGGCGATGCCGTGATGCCCTCCTGAATGACGAAGCCATTGGAGGACAGCCAATCGCGGAGGCCCCCGCTCATGAGCAGCACGCACAGAGCGAGCTTGAACAGCGTACTGGCCGCTGTTTGCAGGATGTTCACGAACGCGATCAGGCGCCCCTCCACACGGCTCTGGAAATGGTACTCGATGACGGACCAGGGCTTGAACACCTCGGCAACAGCGATCACCATCACCAGGGTGGTGGTGAACAGGTCCATACCGTTCACGAACGACCCGACGAACACGAACACGAGCAGCAGCAGCGCACCAATGAGCTTCATCAGTGCTGCGGAACCGAGCAGTTCATCACGTCGCTCGGGGTGCCGCACCAGATCGCGCACCACGATCTCATCGAGCCCCATGGCTGTAAGCGTGATGAACAGGCCCACGAAGCCGCTGGCATAGTTCAAGTGGCCGAACTGCGCATCGCCGAGCGCGCGGGCCATGTACACACCGGTCACGAACACCGCGCCCAAACGCACCATGCGGTCGATGAACATCCAGGAGGTGTTCAGGAAGTACTTGCGGAAACCTTCCGTGCGGAACATCGCGCTGGTTCTGCCGGCTAGGCGGTGTAGTATCCGTAGCCTTCGCCGGCCTTCACGTCGTTCAGGACCACGTCCACGCGTTTGAGCTTGCCTTCGCGCACCAGTTCACCCAGGGACCGCAGCATGCCACGGCGGGTATAGCCCTGGCGCACCACGTACAGCGTGATGTCCACGTGCTGAACGAGCACCTTGAACTCGCTCACGAGGCCCATCGGCGAGGCGTCCACCACGATGTGCTCATAGCGCCCACGCAGGACCCGGAAGAGCTCCTCCATGCGCGGCGACTCCACGAGCTCCAATGGATTCGGAGGGACCGGCCCCGCCGTGATCACATCCAACCCCGGGATGTCCGTCCGGCGGATGACCTGTTCCAACGGGCACTCGCCGATGAGGTAGTTGCTGAGGCCAGCGCCATCTGCCAGGTCCATGGTATCCGCCATCCGGGGCCGACGCATGTCCGCATCGATGAGCAAGGTGCGCTTGCCGCTCATGGCCATGACCGTGGCGGTGTTCACGGCACAGAAGGTCTTTCCCTCACCGCTGGTGCTGCTGGTGAAGCCCACCACCTGCCTGGCGGCATCAGGGTTCAGGTACTGGAGGTTGATGCGTGCCGTGCGGAAGCTCTCCGCGAGCAGGCTCTTGGGCTCATCCGCAGTGATGCGCTTGCGCTTGCTGCCGGGGATCACGGCCAGCACAGGCAGACCGGTCAGTCGCTTCACCTCGTCCACGTCCGCGATGCGGTCGTTGAACAGGTCACGCACCAGCACGAAGAGCACCGGGATGAGCAGGCCCAGCAACAGGGCTCCGCCCAGCACCACCTTCTTGTCCGGAGAAACCGGGCCAAGGCCACCCTGCCGCGCCACATCCACCACGTACTTGTCCACCTGGTCGCTGTTCACGGCGATCTCCGCCTCGTACAGCTTCTCCATGAGGTAGTTGTTGGTCTCCTCGGTAAGCTCGTATTGGTTCTGGGCGATCTGCCGCCGCGCATCCGCCCCGGGCAACTGGTTCAACTGGTATTGCATCTGCCCTACACGGCCGTTGATCTGGTCCAGGTCAATGTTGGTCTGCCGCAAAAGCCCCTGCGCCGACTGCACGATCTGCTGCCGTTCGGTCTGCACCTTGCGGTTCAGCACATTGGTGGCCTGCGATGCGATCCGCTCGGTGAGGCGACGTTGTGAGAGCTCGTTGACATCCTTGTTGTACTGGTCGATCAGGGTGTTCAAGGCGGGCGCATCGATGTTGGAGGCCGATACGGTGGATGGGTTAGAGGCATCCGCGTTGCTCATGATGGTCACCAGCTCCTGCAGGAACACCACCTTACCACGTACGCGGCCCTGCTCATCCTGCAGGCGGAACAGCTCCTGGCTCAAGGCCGCACCCCGGTCACCCGCATCGCCCACGTTCCCACCGGCCTGCGCGGTCTGCAGGGAGGATTGTGCCTCGTTCAGCTTCTTCTCCTGCTGACCCAATTGGCCCTTGATGAAATCGATCGTCCGCACACCCTTGTCATTGTGCTTGTCCTGCTCGCTCTCGATATAGGTGCGCATCAGCATGTTCACGAAATCCACCTCCTTCTGCACGACCTCCCCTTCCGTGGCGATCACCACGATGTTGCTCTCATCGCTCTGGGGCGTTGCCACGCTCTTGCTCTGGTAGGCCGTGGTGAGCCCGCTCAGCGAGTTGATGAGGATGTAATACTTGGTGTCCTTGTCGTACACCCGGTCCTTCAGGAACTCGATCCTGAAATTGAGGAACTCACTGTTGAACGGCTCCCCCATCTTCACCACCCGATCGATGTCCACCTTGGCCGCGAAGCCCTCGGAGGTCTTCCTCGTCCTGACGTCGTACAAGGGGACATTGGACCCTTTGGCCTTCACCCTGTAAGTGCGCGCCACGGTATCGGGTATGATCTGCACCTTCAGTCCGGTGACCTGCAGACTGGAATCCGGCTTCACGATGAAGGGGCGGTAGGCGTAATTCTCGGTCATCAGGAAATTCCGCTCCTCCAAGTACGAGACCTCGAAGCTCAGGCGCTCGATGGTTTGCTGCACGTTGGCATAGCTCATCAGGATGCTGATCTGGTCCTCCAGCTCACCGCTCTGGCGCAGGTAACTGGTGCCTTTGATGAACTCCTCGTTGGTACTTCCGAAGCTGTTCCTCTTCTGCTCGCTCATGAGCATCACCCCGGCCACGGTGTATTTCTTGGGCGTGATCTTGATGTAGGCCACCCCTGCGGCAACGCACAGCGTAACGGTGATCAGGAACAGCCACCACACGGACAGCAGTTTCCGGAGTATGGCCCTCAGGTCGATCGTCTCCTGGCCTGCGGTGTTGCTCATCAGTTGGCTTGCTGGTTCTGGATCACGGTGTACACCACGGCGGCCACGCTGATGGCGGTCAGGAACACGGAGAGCATCTCCAGGTTCATGCGGCCCGGGCGTGCCTTGAGGATGGTCACATAGACCACGTCGTTCGGCAGCAGGTAGTAGTATTCGGAGCTCAGGACGTCCATTCGGCCCAGATCGATGTTCAAGGCCTGGGTGCCCTGATCGCTCTGTCGCATGAGCGTCACATGTCGCTTGTCACCGAATTCACTGGGACCTCCGGCGAGCGCCAGGGCCTCCAGCAGGGTGATCTGGTTGTTGTAGACCAGGTAGGCCCCCGGCCGCTCCACACCGCCCAACACGCTCACGCGGAAGCTCACCAGCTTCAGGATCACCGTGGCGTTGGTGAAGTACTCGTTGATCTTCCGCTGGATCAGGTCCTGCGCCTCCCCCAGCGTGAGCCCCTGGATCTTCAACTTGCCCACGGTGGGCAGCTGCACGTTCCCGGCCTTGTCCACGCTGAATCCGTTCACGTACATCTGGGCATCGTTCACCACGCTCATGCCCTGTGTGCTCTCGATGTTGAACTGCTTCGAATTCTCGTCATCGAGCCCCAGTACACGGATGCTCAGGATGTCGTTCACCTGCACCCGGTACTCGAACTTGCGGTTCGGATAGAGCTTGGCGGTATTGCTCAGGGAAGGGTCCTGCAGGTAGTTGATGTCGCGCCGGCTGATGCACGCGGGGATCAGCACCGCGATGACCAACAGGCCCAGTATGTTCCGGATCATCCTCATTCGTGTCGTCAATAGTGGCACTTGACCTCGTCTTACCCTGTCTCCGACCGGCCGGTCCTCATCTTGGAAGCAGGCGCTTTTCGGGCAAGTCCAAAGATACGCGGCGGACGTGGCCAAGGTTTCCGGGTCGTGGAATGGCGGCCCTCAACAGCGAGGCCCCGGCTTTCGCCGAGGCCTCCACTGGTAGCCCGTAGGGGAATCGAACCCCTGTTTCATCCGTGAAAGGGACGCGTCCTAACCCCTAGACGAACGGGCCTTGTCCTTGATCCCTGTTCCATGCACAACAGCGTCGGCTCAGCGAACGGGGTGGCAAAAGTAAACAGTTCCGTGATCCCTCCAAATGCTCAGGTCATGTCATCCACGTCAGCCTGGAACCGGAACCCGAGCCGCTTGCCGGTGCTGATCTGCGACCCGGCGTTCAATTCGTTCATCTCGCTCACCGTCACCTGGTTCACCTGGTCATAGGGCGGGGTCAACAGGTCGAAGTCAAGGACGTACATCACAACGGAGTAGACGACCTGCTTGAGGACCTCGCGGTCCATGGCATTGGCCGGAAGGTCGTTGTACAGAAAACCCAGCTGGCGCTTGCCTTGCACGAAGAAGTGGCCCTCCTTGTTCAGGAAGATCCGGCCCACGAGGTAGCCCAGGTCGCGCTCGCGGTTGTACTTGAACGAGTCGCTCAGGAAATTGTAGATGTTGATGACCCCGAAATAGCCCCGCAGTTCATCCTCCTCCAGGTAGCTGGTCTTCCACAGGCTGTGCGCCTGGTCCAGCTTGAACACGTTGGTGTGCATGTGGAAGATGATGGAGTCGCCGGCCGCCTTCAGCTCACAGGCCATCTCGCCCTTGTCGCGGTATTGAACGGATACGCGCTTGTCGCGCTGGATCATCTCATGCTCCAGGTCGTCCCCCACTTCCTGGAGCACCTCCTTGAGCACGCCGAAAAGGGAAATGGTGCGGTGGTAGACGTCCTGTTTCATGCCGCTCTTGAGCTGCAGCATGTTCAGGATCTTGTTCCGCGGGTCGTTCGCGGCAGGCGCAGGCGCGGCGGGTGTGGACTTCTTGCTCATCAGTAGGCTCGTGCGAAGATGACACGCTGGGAACTGGGTGCGCCGCTGACCATGCACCGGCCCGGAGTGAGGTCACCGTTCAGCGGGATGCAGCGGATGGTGGCCTTGGTCTCCTCCTTCACCTTCGCCTCGGTCTCCGCGGTGCCGTCCCAGTGGGCCAGGATGAACCCGCCTTCCTCGATGGCGACCTTGAACTCGTCGTAGGTATCCACGGCACGGGTGAAGCGCTCACGCATGGACAGGGCCTTCTGGTAAAGGTTGTCCTGGATCGCCACCAGCAGGTGCTCGATCTTCTCGGCGATGTCGGCCAACTGCATCACCTGCTTCTCCAGCGTATCGCGACGGGCCACCTCCACCGTGCCGTTCTCCAGGTCGCGCGGACCGATGGCGATGCGCACGGGATAGCCTTTGAACTCGTACTCGGCGAACTTCCAACCCGGCTTCCGCTTGTCGTCGTCATCGAACTTCACCGTGATGCCCTTGGCGCGCAACGCCGTGAGCATGGGCTCAACGTGGGCCCGGATGGCACTGAGCTGCTCTTCGTTCTTGGCGATGGGGATCACCACCACCTGGACAGGCGCCAGTTTCGGGGGGATCACGAGCCCCTGGTCGTCGCTGTGCGTCATGATCAAGGCCCCCATAAGGCGGGTGCTCACACCCCAGCTGGTGGCCCAGACATGCTCCTGGCGGTTCTCCTTGTTGGTGAAGACCACGTCGAAGGCTTTCGCGAAGTTCTGCCCCAGGAAGTGCGACGTACCGGCCTGCAGGGCTTTCCCATCCTGCATCATGGCCTCGATGCAATAGGTCTCCTCCGCCCCGGCGAAGCGCTCACTGGCCGTCTTGATGCCCTTGATAACGGGCATCGCCAGCCACTCTTCAGCGAACTGGGCGTACACATCCAGCATGCGCTCGGTCTCTTCCAGGGCCTCGGCTTTGGTGGCGTGGGCGGTGTGTCCCTCCTGCCAAAGGAACTCGGCGGTGCGCAGGAACAGGCGCGTGCGCATCTCCCAGCGCACCACGTTCGCCCATTGGTTGATCAGCAGCGGAAGGTCCCGATAGCTCTTGATCCAGCCCCGGTAGGTGTTCCAGATGATGGTCTCGCTGGTGGGACGAACGATCAGCTCCTCCTCCAGCTTCGCATCGGGGTCCACGATGATCCCGTGCACGGGGTCGCTTTTCAGGCGGTAATGGGTCACCACGGCGCATTCCTTGGCGAAACCCTCCACATGGCTCGCCTCCTTGGCCAGGTAGCTCTTGGGGATGAACAGGGGGAAATAGGCGTTCACATGCCCGGTGGCCTTGAACATGGCGTCCAGAGCGGACTGCATCTTCTCCCAGATGGCATAGCCATGGGGCTTGATCACCATGCAGCCCCGTACATCGCTGTGCTCGGCCAGATCGGCCTTCAACACCAGGTCGTTATACCATTGTGCATAGTCATCCGCCCGTTTGGTCAACTGATCGCTCATCTGCGGCTTTCGTGGTATTATTTTTGTTCAAGAGAGAACGGCGCAAAGTAAGGAACGAACCAGCCCTTCTGCGCGTTATCCGATCACACTCCTCCTACGTCCATGAGAACCATCGCCCCCCTCCTCGCAGTCGCCCTGATGGCCACCGCGTGCGGAAGCATGCAGACCACCACCCAGGTGCGCGATGACGTATACGACATCCCCGAACGCAACGTGGTGACGGCGGCATCTGGCGCAGCGAACGCCCCTGCCGCGAACGGTCTTCCGGACGACTTCGTGGAGGACTACTACGACCCCACCGATCCCGTGAATTCCGACCTCGGCTACGGCGCTGACCGCAGCTACCACGACATCACGTATAACGATCCCCAGTATTACAACTACGACCGCTTCGGCTTCAATACCGGTTCGGGTGTTTGGGGACCTTCTTTTGGCATGGGCATGGATCAAGGTTGGCCAGGCATGAACGGCGGTATGTGGGGCAACCCCTACTGGAACAACAGCTACATGAGCGGTTACGGCGCATGGGGCAGCCCTTGGTACGGCTCCGGCTGGAACATGGGCATGTCGATGAACTGGGGCTATCCGTACTACGGCTTTCCGCCATACTATGGCGGCTACTACCCCTACGGCGGCTTTTACCCCTACGGGATGTATTCACCCTATGGTCCTGCCTGCTGCTTCGGCTGCGGCAGCTACTACGGCAATACCGGCGTGTATCAGCACCGGCCCACGCTCGGTGGTGGCGGTGGAGGCGGGGGCACGGTGGGTGCTCCTGTTCCGGTGCGCTACCGTCCGAACACCCTGATCAGCACCCGACCGAACATGTCCAATGAGGTACGCCAGGCCACACGGACCGTGACGGACCAAGGTCGGTCCACGGGCACCAGGGACCGCACCCAAGGCCAGCGTTCCGAAGGTTCGCGGAACAGCGGAACCCTGCAGATGAGCGCGCCTTCCGGCGGGTCCAGGAGCGGTGGCTCCCCCGGTGGTGGATCCAGGCCTTCCACTGGCGGCGGCCGACGTTGATCGCCAGGCACATGCGGAAAACGGTCCTCCACATCCTGGGGCTGATGCTCTTTGCATCGCTCGCTTCGGACACCCTTGCACAGAACGAAGAGGATGCGCTTCGCTATAGCTGGTCCTTGCCAGGCGGCACCGCCCGCAGCTGGGCATTGGGCAGTGCCATGGGCGCGGTGGGTGCCGATCCCGGTTCCGCCTCACTGAACCCGGCGGGTTTCGGCCTCTACAACACCTCGGAGTTCTCCATCACCCCAGGCCTGGAGGTGAACACGGTGCGATCCACGCATTATGGCACCATCGCTGACGGATCGAACACCCGGGCGTACATCAACAACTTCGCTGCCGTGCTCTGCTATCCCGGCAAGGCCGGAAGCTCGATCCGGAACACCGTGTTCGGCGTGAGCTATGACCGCGAGAACAGCTACCACCTGGACCGTGTCGCCGTGGGCGACGCCGTGAACAGCACCCTGCTCCAGAACTTCGTGAACGTGGCGAACGGGACACCACCCGGCGACCTCTATGATACCTACAGCTTCGGCAGTGGCCTGGCCTGGGACACCTACGCGATCAACCCGCTGGACACGCTTTCCAACACCTATCTGCCCGCCATCCCGTACGGTGACGAAGTGCTCCAAACGCACACCATCACCTCCACCGGCAGGCAGCAGACCACGAGCGTGTTCTTCTCGGCGAACTGGATGGACAGGCTCTACATGGGCGCCTCGCTGGGGATCATCGGTACGCGGTTCGGTCGACAGACCGTGCACACGGAGTCCACGGACACCCTGGACCTTCGGACCTACAACTACACCGAGGAGCTCAGCACCAACGGCAATGGCATCGACCTGAAAGTGGGCCTGATCGGTCGGGTGACCGAGCGGTTGCGCCTTGGTGCCGCTTACCACAGTCCCCGGTGGATGCAACTGGACGATGCCTACTACACCCGGATGACCACCGCCTTCCGCACGCCGGACGACCAAGGCAACAACGCCTATGCGGCCGATTCTCCGGACGGCTTCTTCTCGTATGGCCTGAAGACCGCTTGGAGCGTCCTGGGCAGTGCCGCTTACATCGCCGGGAAGAACGGGCTGGTGAGCATTGACTATTCCTACACGGACCAGCGCAGCATGAAGCTGAAGCGGGACAATACGATCCCCGACAGCTACGACTTCGCCCTTGAGAACGAGGTGATCGGCAGCACCTTCCGGGCCACGAACAGTGTGCGCGTGGGCACCGAATGGCGAGCCGGGAACCTCTATTTCCGGGGCGGCTGGGGCTGGTGGCAGGACCCTTACGTGGATGGCGAACCGCGACAGGGCTCCGGGTACAAGCGATACACCGCGGGCATGGGCTATCGTGATGAGCACCTCAGCCTGGATCTGACCCTGGCCTATGGCACCGGCTCCACCAACTACTTCCAGTACGACCCTGCTTTGGTCAAGGCCACGAACGAGACGCGCAGCGACTATCGTGGCTTGGTGACCCTGGCCTACAGACCCTGAGGACGAGTTCGGTCACGAAAAAGCCCGGTCACCGACCGGGCTTTCGCTTGTTCATTCCGGAACGACGATCACTTCTCGCCCATCACCCGCTCCACCACGTAGTCGTCCACCAGGATACGGCCGCAGTGCTCGCACACGATGATCTTCTTGTGGCTGCTGATGTCCAACTGGCGCTGGGGCGGAATGGCGTTGAAGCAGCCACCGCAGGAACCGCGCTGCACGGCCACCACGGCCAGTCCGTTGCGGGCGTTGGTGCGCACACGGTGGTAGGCGCTCAACAGGCGCTCCTCGATGTGCTTGGAGGCCGCGTCGCTCTTCTTCTGCAGGTCCTTCTCCTCCTTCTCGGTCTCGGCGATGATGTCGTCGAGCTCCTTCTTCTTGTGCTCAAGGTCCTTCTTGCGCTCCTTGTATAACACGGTGCTTTCATCCACCACCACCTTCTTCGTGTCGATCAGGGACTTGGTCTCCTTGATGCGCTTCTCGGCGAGCTGGATCTCCAGGTTCTGGAACTCCACCTCCTTGCTCAGGCTGTCGTACTCGCGGTTGTTGCGGACCTTGCCCTGCTGGCCTTCGTACTTCTTGATGGTCGCCTTGGCGTCCTTGATGAAGTTGTTCTTGTCGCTGACGCTGGTCTCGTATTCAGCGAGCTCATCCTGTATCTTCTTCAGGCGGGTCTCAAGCCCGGCCACCTCATCCTCCAGGTCCTGCACTTCCAAGGGAAGCTCGCCACGTTGGGTGCGGATGCTGTCCACCTGGGAGTCGACATGCTGCAGGCGGAATAGCTCCACCAGCTTTTCGGCGATGGTGATCTCGGCCTTGCTGGCCGCGTTGGTCGCCTTGATGGGAGCGCCATTGGTGGCTTTCTCAGCCTTTGCCGGGGCCTTCGTCTCGGTCTTCGCCATGGTCAGGAAACGTGGATGGGGTTGGTGACGGTATCCGTCAAACGGACCGCAAAAGTAGGGAATTTTTCCGCTAACCGCCGTTGGATCAGGTCCATGGTGAAGCGCTCGCTCTCGAAGTGCCCGATATCCGCGATCACCATGCGCCGCTCGGCTTGGAAGAACTCGTGGTACTTCACGTCCCCGGTGATGAAGGCATCGGCCCCGGCCGCCAAGGCCTTGCCGATCAGAAAGGCGCCCGATCCACCGCACACCGCCACGCGCTTCACCGGCCGCCCGCGCAAGGCCGTGTGCCGCACCACCGCCGCCCCGAACACCGCCTTCACCCGGGCCAGGAACGCCTCTTCCCCCTCGGCCTCAGGCAGTTCGCCCACCGCACCCGACCCAATGCCCTGGTGCCGGTTCAGGAGCGGGACCAGGTCGTAGGCCACCTCTTCGTAAGGGTGCGCCGCCCTCATGGCCGCAAGGATGGCGCCTTCCAACGGGGCGTGGTAGATCACCTCGATCCGCGTCTCCGCCTCGGTATGCCGGATGCCCTTCTCACCCACAAAGGCGTTCGTGCCCTCCCCCCCGCGGAAGGTCCCCTGCCCTTCCAGGTTGAAGCTGCACTCGTCGTACAGCCCCACCTTGCCCGCACCGGCGGCGAACAGGGCGGACCGGACCACCTCCACATGGCTGATCGGCACAAAGACCGACAGCTTGCGCAACTGGCCGGGCTTGGGATCCAACACCTGAAGGCGGGTCAACCCCAGCCGCGCGGCGATCTCGCCGTTCACCCCGTCCAGCACATTGTCCAGGTTCGTGTGGATGGCATAGATGGCCACGTTGTTCCGGACGGCCTTCAGGATCGTGCGCTCCACATCGTTGCGGCCCGTCAGGCTCTTCAGCCCCCGGAAGATCACCGGGTGGTGCGCAATGATGAGCCCGCAGCCCTTGGCCACCGCCTCCGCCACCACTGCCTCCGTACAATCCAGGCAGACCAGCGCCGAGCGTACCTCACCGGCCGGATCGCCCACCTGCAGGCCGCTGTTGTCGTAGTCCTCCTGCAACACCGGGGGCGCCCAGGTCTCCAGGGCGGTGATGAGGTCGTGGATGCGCATGCGAAGCGCGAATGTACCAAGACGGAATGTGCCACCCGAGGTGAGTAGCCCCTACCCTATCCGCTATGCTTGGAACCGCCAGTGATGATCGGCCCGGATGCAGGGGAAGCTTACACAAGTTCTTTGTACGGCCTCAAAATCATCTCGGCCGTCAAAGTGCCAGTCCTCTGCAAAGCCCAGGTAGTCCGCATTCTGAACCCCCAGCACAAGAGCCAAACTTTGTGCAGTGGAAAGTTGGGACATAAGTGCAACCACCATTGTCATTCTTTTATGTACCGGAACTTCGAAGCCCCCCGATGGATCGGAATAGAGTAAGGGGTTGTTCAGACCGAATCGATAGGGCGTGATACCTGGAGCTCCGGATACCACCGGATCCAAGCTCAACCACCTCCCCACCCTTGTGTCATATATCCTAGCTCCGAAGTCGTAGCTCGTTCCAGTAGCTCCATTCACGTCATCATCCTTCTCCATGCCGTTGAATCCGAAGCTGTACACGCCCGCACGGGTCTGCCCCGTTACCTCGGAAGCAAGCCTGGGTATGCCCTTGTGGGGCTGGGGGATCGCACTACGCACGGCCAAGTGGCGCTAATGGAAGGGTTGCTACAAGGTATGCACCTGGGCCATTGCTTGATGATGACGGCGTGCAGGTTCATGCACAGAGCAGGCCGCAGGGTCGTCTTCGACAGACCCTGCGAGAGCGGAGGAGATCTCCGCTTAACACGCTGCGCGTCATGCTCTGCTCACGATCGCCCTGGCTGGATTCTCCCTCGCCTTCTTCCTCACGCCTGAGTTCTGGGCCTCCGTTGCTTTCTCCGCGCTGGTCGGTTGGCTTTCGCTCTTCAAGCGCTGAGATCGTGACGGCCGGAGGCCGAAGAGCGTGAGGCACGCGCTGCACCCCAGCCTGGGAGCCGGGGGAGCGCCGGTTTCATCTGTGGCCTCGCGCGGACACCCTGGGGGATCACTGCACACGAGCGAAGGCCGCTCGCGCGAGTTCAGGGGATGCAGCGGCGCAGGATCATCTGCTTCAACCGAGACATTTCGGTTGGGGTGAGCACTGTCGAATCAGCCCAAACACTGTCTTGGAGTTGTGTTGATACCTCCCAAGTGGTGGGTTGCATGAACAAGCACGATTGCCGGTATAGTGAGTACACCCGGCAGATGTTACGCCGCCTGATTTTACGTAAGGCTATGTCGCTGGTGACAAAGCCGGAGTCCGATACATCAGCATTGCCATAGCAGAAGCCGGTGACCTGGCTGAGAATCACTAGACGGTCGTAGAACTGATAATCTGTGAGCTGCGGGTCATTCAGGGTTTCGATCGCCATGCCAACGGCAGCACTGTCTCCGGTGCTCCATGCTTTCTTGGCAGCATCCTCAAAGGACGAACTACCAGAGCATGACGCAAGGACGATGCAGATCACGGCGGGCTGGAACTTCATTTGTGCTCATCGAAGTTGGACGTATTCCACTGCATGGCCTTCGCATCAGCGCCATGTCCGGCACCTCCTGTGATGTAATCTACATCATAGGTCTTACGTGCCGCAGGAGTTCCAGTAGTACGATCATCCATAAGGCTGCCCTGTATCGTGGTGTATTCGTCATGGTCTGGCCCCCATGTCCAGTCACCGTTTTCTATTCCACCAGGGGTATCTAAATTCTTCGCAACGGAATGCACAGTCTGACTGTGATAGGGTCCAGATGGATACTTGAGTCCAACCAAATCACCAGGAGCCAGATCGTCGAAGTCCTTTTCGGTGGTCAAGTTCGTATTGTTGTAAAGATCTGCTGCCCCATAGTGCGCTGCGATGTTATCAGCTAGGCGCGTCCACTGACCTTCTTTGAATGCTACCCAGGTGCCTTTCTTATCAGTATAGCCGTAGCTGTCATTGTCGAAGGTGGGGTCAGTATCCTGACCTTTGTAATCCTTCACGTAGACAGGTAGCTCGAATGTGTATGCAAACTCGACCATCACCGTTATTGACAAGTTCGCACAGTCGTAAACCTGACCCTCTTTGGCCTGAAGGAGCTGTGGTGCCATAAGTCCCCAAGCCTGCTGGTAAGTCATCCCTTCGACATAACCGGAGCCTATAAGCTTGATATGCTCCTCATTGGTGATTTTATCGGACCACTTGTGCTGAGACTTCCACTCACTTCCTTCAAGGTCAATTCCATCGACCACCCGATTTTCGCTGAACCCATAGGGTGAGTTGTGCGGGTACTTCGCCGCGAGCGGGTCGATGCTGAGGAACCTGCCGACCCTCGGGTCGTGCATCCGGTACTCGAACGCGTAATTCGTGCCAATGGAGCCGTTCAGCTCATTATCCTTCTCCTGCCCCTGGAATCCGAACCGATATGATCCTGAGCTGTAGTTCCTGCCGGGCAACAGGCACCCGAACGGCTCATACCCGCTCCAGCTCACCACCTTGGGCATGGTGTAGTCAATGATGCCATCAGGCGGCGTTTGGTCAACGCCATAGCGGTCTCCGGTTGTCGTTACGCACACGTTCCCCAGGTGGTCCTTGATCTCGTAGCGGCGCAGGCCCGCGGGTCCGTTGGTGGGCAGGTTGGTGAAGCGTATATCCGGCAGGCCGTACAGCTCGATCTTGTTCATGTCCATGCCCAAGCGGTCGCTGCCATAGATGGGGCGCTCGCTCAAGGCAAGGCTGTTCATGGCTGGTTTGGCTTCGTAGGTGGCCATCAGGTTCCCCTGCGCGTCGTGGATGTAGAAGGTGGTGTTGCCGGTCTGCAGGTTCTTCTTCCAGATCCGGTGCCCGTGCGCGCCGTACCCGAAGGTAAGGGCCGCAAGGGTGCTGCCTGCTGTGCGGGTAACGCTCTTCACCTTGCCGGCCACCGTCCAATCGATCTGGGCGATCTGTTCGCGGGTGTCGCGGGTCAGGTTGCCGAGCACATCGTATCCGTAATTGTTCGCGGTGTTCAATACCGTGGCCGGCGTGTGCTGGTAGGTCGTTTGGTCCAGGGCCAGGTCGGTCACCAGGTCGGTCACGGGGTCCACCACATTGTCCGGGGCCGCATCGCGCAAGTGGTAAAGCCGGTTGCGCGTGCGCTGACCATCCACCGTTTGGTACTTGTAGGTCAGGCTATCGTAGCGGGTCTGGAACTGGTCCCAGCGCTCCGCGTTCAGGATGTTCCCGTTCGCATCGTAGCCGTAGCTGCTCTTGTAGAGTTGGGCCCACAACACTGACCCTCTAATATGCAATAACCCGAACACCAAGCCGATTGGGTTCGTCGCAAGATGAGCAATACTCGAATGAGGTGTATCCAGTATCATCAATGATCCAGACACGCCTTCCCAACAAACCACGGCGTTCGATCGTCCCATAGTTGAACGCCATTCTCACAGTGTTGTCGTTGCCTTTACTTCTTCTCACTCTTAGGAAACCAAACAGGCAACTCTTTTCGAACTTACTCATACGACATCCCTGAAGCGCAGCCTTCACGGTAGGTCTGTATCGGATCTGCACTCCAGCAACAACAGTGTCTTTGAGCCCAAACAGCGACCTGATTGAATCACTCACCACAATTGGAACAGTCAGACCAGCACACAAGGGACAGGCATACTTCACTAGGCTGTCCTTGCTGAACTTAGCGAGAAGCATTGAGTCTAGTGGGAAAGGTTGCGCAGGAGTGCAATTCGCTATCCCACATAAAAATCCAAGAAACCATAGCCTCGCTGTCATTTGCCGGGTCACTTTCTTCTGGTTTCTTGATCCTTCCCAGCCCGACGTGCGGCTTTAAGGAATGCATTGAACTCCATTTTAGCATTCGGTACCATCGAAGATGTCTGCTCTAATGGAACACCAAGCCGCGTAGGTGTTGTATTCTTACTCGTGTAGAATGAGATAGACACCCCAGCAAACTGAGGAGGCGCGCTTTTGGACCCACCTTCGGCAAAAACGTACTCTGGACCAATAACCATCGACTGGCGTCCATCCTGGTTGAAATCAGGATATAGCGCTTCATATGTTGCTGCATTCTGAACGTCAACGAGTGAGGGATAGGAAGCAGAAACACTCCATATCGGATTGCCTGATTGTTCATCCACCCCGGATTATGCAATAGCGAACTTGAATGGGGGCTTGAGGAGCTCCACCTGATCGAAGAAGTGCTCCAAGAAGTGTCGTCGTCGGCCCTCGGCTGAGAGTTTCAAGACCTTGTTTCGGCCGTTCTTC
>JBIIYP010000069.1:0-14340 GCA_044346705.1 Flavobacteriales bacterium | reverse complement strand
CAATGGCTTCATTGGTCGGGGCGGGTCCGGAAGCATCTGCCCCCATGCCCGACCGCGCGGCATCGACCTCCTCGGGCATCTCGATCACACGGCCGTTCTCCTCCGCCACCACACGACCGGCCAGGCCGCCGTCCTTCAGGGTGAGCTGTCTGCGGATGGCCTCCGGCAACGCATCGTATGCGCCGACCAGGAACACCGTGGTGTCACCCCGCACAATGGTGCGCACGTCAGGGATGCTCAGTAACAATTGCATCTGGGCCTCGGTGATGCCTTCCACCTCGGAGCCAACCTGCACGGAATAGACCCGCTTGGACTTCGCCGTTGTGCCGGCCTTCCGTGAAGGTCCCGTGCTCTCCACCCGCGTTGCGATGATGTTCACGTTACCCGAGTCCTTGTAGTTCAGGTAGTCCGCCAGGAACATCTCATCGGTGATGCCCACGCCGCGTTCGTCCACGGGCATGCCCTGCGCCGTGGCAGGCTCATCGTCCATCACATCGGGCACCCCATCGCCGTCGGTATCCTCCGGGCAACCCTGCGTGCTCACCTTGGCACCAGTGGGCGTATGGGGGCAGAGGTCATTGAAGTCCGTAACGCCATCGCCATCCTCATCCTCCCGGAGCACCAGCATGTCCATCTGCCCGGGAGTGATGTTCGGTTCGCGCTCGCGCATGCGCTTCTTGCGGTCCACATCGATGGCGTAGTTGAGCGAGAAGCTGGTGAAAAGGAACCGGTCGTTGCGCCCGTCGCCAGTGCGGCCCTCGACGCTCTGATCGGTGACCCCGTCGACCAGGTCGCTCATGGCGAAGTGCATGGTGGTGCCCACGCGGAAGTCGAAGCCACCACCCATGACCAGCTTGGCCCCGATGCCTACGGGAATGCCCCATGTGCGTTCCTCGTACTTGCCGAACCCGTCCAGGTTCAGTTCGCGGATATCCGATTCATAGGTGTAGTCGCGCTGCATCACCGTTGCACTGCCGGCGTTCGGGGCGTCCTCCGCGATGTCGCGGATGGTGCCATCGCTCCAGTAATTGTAGGCCCGGCCTTGCGCGTCGTACAGGTCCGTCTTGCTGAGGAACTCGATGCTTTCGAAACCCACGTTCACGAACGGCTCCACGGTATGGTCGGGACGAAGGAACTGGTTGAAGTTGTAGGTGAACTGGAAGCCACCGGTGGTGATGCGCGATTCGAAGTTCAGGTTCCGATCAGCGCTGCGCTCATTCACGCCCACACGGCCGTGCAGGGCATAGAGGCTGCCCTCCAGCCAGGGGGTGATGGGGGATGCTGCCCGGAGCTCAAAACCAACACGGGTCACCAGAGGGCTGTAACCATCGTGTTGGGAACCGATGTCCCCATAGAACGCGAACATGCCCGTGCCAAGGCCGAAGGTGGGCTTGAACAGGCTGACCCCGCTGCTGTCCTGCTGAGCCTGGGCGACCGGTGAGAAGGAGAGGACCGTGAGCAGACCGCTCGCAAGGGCGATCGCACGGCGGTGCAAGGAGGGGGAGAAGGTTCGGGGCATCGGCCGGGGCTTCAGCCGAAAGATAACAGCCGTCGTGTCACTGGACCCATTTCTGGTTGCTGATCATCAACGCTTCCTGCACGGTGATGCGCTGGCCGTTGTTGTAGGCGGTCACAAAGGGGCCCGGGAAGTCGTGACCGGCGCTGATGTAGGCCGTCCGTTGATCGCGGGCGTCGTTGTAGCGGGTGAAGCGGCCGCTGGTGTATTTGATCCATCCCTCGTGGCGCTCAATGCTGAAGTCGCCGTTGAAGCGGTGGCGTTCGGCGAAGTAGTCCTTGCCCACCTCGCGGTGCGCTGCGCTGATCTGCACCTTGTAGTTGACACCGTTCTCGGGGGTGGGGATCCGGGGCGCAGGCGGTGTCGCCTTGGGCTGGGGCTTCACCACGGGTTCCACCTTGGCCACGGGTTCCGGCTGCTGCTGGCCGCTGCCGCCTGCTGGAGGGGTCACTGTTCCGGTACCCTGCGTTGACCTCACGGGGTCCGGTGTTGTGGCGGCCGTGGCCGGCATCGCCTTCGGGCCGGTGAAGAACGAAGTGCTTCCCACCACGGCCTTCTGTGTTTCATCGTTCAGCAGGTAGCCGAACTCACCGTTCACCGTGTACTCACCATCAGGCTGAGCGTTCGCGCGCAGCTTGTAGACGACTTTCAGCTCGGCCTTCGCTGGCAGGTTCAGCCACACGAACTTCACGATGCGGTCCTGCGCGGTGAAGATGGCCTCGTCGCTGGTCTTCTCCAGCGCGGTGAAGCCCGGAGGAATGGTCTCCTGCAACTTGCCGAACCCACGGATATCCGCCTTCGACACCCGCACCTCCACCAGCATCTCGGTCTCGGTGATCGCGGTGATGGTGCGTGTTGCGGAAACGTTGCCCTTGCCCTGCTGGGGGGCGACACCGCTGCGGGTCTCCACGGCGATGGACTTCACGGGGGCGGCACCGCCGGCGAACACCACATCGTTGCTGGCGTCCGGAACGGGGATCGGTTCAACGGTGGGAGCGGGCGTGCTCGCAGCGATAGGCGGAGCCATGACCTCGGGTTCGGTGGCGCTCTGGGCCACGGCATTGGGGATGATCGTCACGGAGTTCGTCGGGATGTCCTTGGTCTTGCGCTCGTTGTCCTCGATGAAGCTGAACTTGCCGGTGATGGGCATGCTGCCCGAAGCGGTGGCGGCCACGCTCAAGGTGTAGGTGACCTTGTAGCTAGGCTGTGCAGGCAGCGCCATCCAGATGAACTTGGCCTTCTGCTCGGCAAAGGTGAAGCTGGCCCCCTTGGTCTCGATCGCGGTGATCGTCATCCCGGGAGGCACATCGATCTGCAACTTGGCGAAGCCGGTCAGGTCGCCCTTGTCCACCGTCACGGTCACCTTCACCTCGCTGCCGGCCTGCATGGTCGTGGGGATCTCCTGTGTGATCTTGATGTCGGCGAGGAACAGCGCGTTGAAGAGGAACAGGCCGAAAAGGTTGAAGAGCGCGATGGCTTTTATCATGGTGGAAGGGGTGCTCGGTCCACAACGACGTGGGTTGAGCAAAACTCATCCTCCTCACGCGCGGAACGCAGGCCGGGTGGAACGATCTTCCAACAGGTGCGTGTTGAACGCCGTGGTCAGAAGTTCGGCTTGAGCATGTACTTGCTGTAGAAACGATCGATGGCCGCGACGGCATCTTCGGCCTTGTCCACCACGCTGAAGAGCTCCATGTCCACCGGGTTCACGTAGTGGTAACGCTCGTCCATGGTGGCCTTGATCCAGTCCATCAATCCTTGCCAGTACTTGGTGCCGACGAGGATGATGGGGAATCGGGCGATCTTCTGCGTTTGGATCAGGGTGAGCGCCTCGAACAGTTCGTCCATGGTGCCGAAGCCTCCGGGCAGTACGATGAAGCCCTGCGAGTATTTGATGAACATCACCTTCCGCACGAAGAAGTAGTCGAAGTTGAGGCTCTTTTCCTTGTCGATGAAGGGGTTGGGCTCCTGTTCGAACGGGAGCTCGATGTTGAGGCCCACACTGGTCCCGCCGCCCCGTTGAGCCCCCTTGTTGGCGGCCTCCATGATGCCCGGCCCGCCACCGGTGATGACGCCGTAACCGTGCCCGGTGAGCAGAAAGGCGATCTCCTCGGCCAGCGTGTATTCCGGCGCCTGCGGCAGGGTGCGCGCGCTGCCGAAGATGCTGACGCACGGACGGATCCGCTGCATGGCCTCGAAGCCCTCGACGAACTCGCTCATGATCTTGAAGATCGCCCAGCTGTCGTTGGCCTTCACCTCGCTCCACCCTTTGCGCTTGAAGGCGTTCTTGATGCGGCGCTCGTGATGGTCGCTGGCCGGTGGGGCGGGCTTCTTTGACTTGCTCATGGGAGGGTTTTCAACGGAGTTCGGGCTCCAGGTAGCGTGCGGTGTGTCCACGTCCCATCATCACGATGTCCTCGGGTGTGCCGCGGGCCACGATCATGCCGCCGCCTTCACCGCCCTCAGGGCCCATGTCGATGACGTGGTCCGCCACTTTGATGATGTCCATGTTGTGCTCGATGACCAGCACGGTGTTGCCTTGTTCCACCAAACGTTGCAGTACGGCGATCAGCTGGCGCACATCCTCGAAGTGCAGGCCGGTGGTGGGTTCGTCCAGGATGTAGAGCGTACGGCCGGTGTCCCGTTTGCTGAGCTCGGTGGCGAGCTTGATGCGCTGGGCCTCGCCGCCGCTCACGGTGGTGCTGCTCTGCCCCAGGGTGATGTACCCCAGCCCCACGTCCATCAGCGTCTGCAGCTTCATCCGCAACTGGGGGATCTCGGAGAAGAGCTCCAGTGCATCCTCCACGCTGGTGGACAGCACATCGGCGATGCTGCGGCCCTTGAACCGTACCTCGAGGGTCTCGCGATCATAGCGTTTGCCCCGGCAGGTCTCGCAGGGCACGCTGACATCCGGCAGGAAGTTCATCTCGATCACGCGCGCTCCGGCACCCTTGCAGGTATCGCACCTGCCACCGGCGGTGTTGAAGCTGAACCGGCCTGCCTTGTAGCCTCGGATCTTTGCGCTCGGCAGCTGTGCGAAGAGCTCGCGGATGTGGTCGAACAGTCCGGTGTAGGTCGCGGGATTGCTGCGTGGGGTGCGGCCGATGGGGCTCTGGTCCACTTCGATGACCTTGTCGATGTGCGCAAGTCCCTCGACCTTCCTGTAGGGCATGGGCTGCACATCACTGCGGTAGAAGTGCTTGCTCAGTAACGGGTACAGCGTGTCGCCGATCAACGTGCTCTTTCCGCTGCCGCTCACCCCGGTCACGCAGATGAAGGTGCCCAGCGGCAGTTCCACATCCACGTTCTTGAGGTTGTTGCCGGTCGCGCCTCGCACGACCAGGCGCTCGCCCGATCCACGACGACGTTCGGCAGGTATGGCGATGCTGCGTTCGCCCCGGAGGTACAGCGCGGTGAGCGAGTCGCTGCCCATGAGTTCACGGGCCGTGCCCTGGGCCACCACGTGGCCGCCATGCACTCCGGCCCCCGGTCCGATGTCGATGACATGGTCCGCGCTCATCATCATCTCCTTGTCGTGCTCCACCACGATCACGCTGTTGCCCCCGTCCCGAAGCTGCCGCAAGCTCGCGATCAGGCGCTGGTCATCACGCTGATGGAGACCGATGCTCGGCTCGTCCAGGATGTAGAGCACACCGGTGAGCTGGCTCCCGATCTGGGTGGCCAGCCGGATGCGCTGTGCCTCTCCGCCGCTCAGGGTGCGGGCGCTGCGGTCCAGCGTGAGGTACTCCAGGCCCACGTTCAGCAGGAATTCGGTGCGCGCGGTCACTTCCTTCACCACATCACGCGCGATGAGGGCCTGTTTCTCCCCGAGCTGGGGCAGCAACGTGTCCATGTGGCGATGCAATTCGCCGAGGTGCATGTGCGACAGTTCGTGGATGTTGCGGCCGGCGATGCGGAACCACAGGGCGGTCTTCTTCAATCGGGTGCCTTTGCATTCCGGACAGGCCACCATATGGGTGAAGCTCTCCGCCCATTTCTGGGCGCTCTTCGGCCCCTCCTCGGCCTGTTCCAGGATGAAGGGGATGATGCCTTCGAACTGCACGCTGCGGTCGCTCAGACCGATGCTGCTGCTCACTTTCAAGGGCTCGTCCATCCCGTTCAGCAGGGCGGCGAGCACCTCGTCATCGAACTCTTCCACCGGGGTGTCGACCGTGTGTCCGAAGTGGATCAGCAAGGCCTCGATCTGTTTGAAGACCCAACTGGACTTGTAGGTGCCCAGTGGAACGATGGCGCCTTTCTTCACGCTCTTCTTCCGATCGGGCACGATGCGGTCCAAGGCCACCTCGGTCACCTGCCCCAGGCCTGCACAACGCGGGCAGGCGCCATAGGGGCTGTTGAAGCTGAAGAGGTTGGGCTCGGGTTCCTCGTAGGCGATGCCGCTGGTGGGGCACATGAGGTGCCTGCTCAGGTAACGGGCCTGTTCGCCCTTCACGTTGAGCACCATCAGGTTTCCCTTGCCGTATTTGAGGGCTGTGGAAGAGCTTTCCGCGATGCGTTTGCGGTCGCCCTCCTTCACCTTGAACCGGTCCACCACGAGCTCGATGTCGTGCACTTTGTAGCGGTCCAGCCGTGGGCGCCCGGTGATGTCGATGACCTTGCCATCCACCCGGGTGCGCAGGAAACCCTGGCGGAGCAGTTGCTCGAACAGTTCGCGATAGTGGCCTTTCCGCCCACGCACCAACGGAGCGAGCACCAGTACTTCATGCCCATCGTACTCACGAAGGATGAGGTCCACGATCTGCTTGTCGGTGTACCGCACCATGGGCTCACCGGTCACATGGCTGTAGGCATCGGCCACGCGGGCATAGAGCAGGCGGAGCAGGTCGTAGATCTCCGTGATGGTGCCCACCGTGCTGCGTGGGTTGCGGCTGATGGTCTTCTGTTCGATGGCGATCACGGGGCTGAGTCCGGTGATCAGGTCCACATCGGGCCGTTCGATGCCGCCCAGGAACTGCCGGGCGTAGGTGTTGAAGGTCTCGATGTACCGGCGCTGCCCTTCCGCGTGGATGGTGTCGAAGGCCAGGCTGCTCTTGCCGCTTCCACTAAGGCCGGTGATGACCACCAGCTTGTCGCGCGGAATACTGACGTCGATGTTCTTGAGGTTGTGCACGCGTGCGCCCAACACCTCGATGCTGCCCTCTGCCACCGCTCCGGGGGACATGGCCATGGGGGTCTTCAATTCAGGGTCCAATGGGGTGAAATGGATGCAGGTTGACGCTCACTCCGCATCCTCGGCGGCCTCGTTGAAATCCTCCGCAGGCAGAAGAAGGGTGTACGTGTTCCCCTTGGGGTTCGTGAGCTTGTTGTCGCGCAGCCAGGGATTGAGGAGCTTCACCGTGCGGTAGTCCGTGCCTTGTCTGACCGCCCATTCGGCGATGTTCTCGATGGATCCGGTCACCACCATGGAGCGGGTGCGGTAGGGGGCGTAGAGGTCCTTCTTCCGGAGGTGGAAGCCGTAGCGCTCCGGGTCGTTGACGATCTCTTTCATGGCGAGGATCCGGAAGACATAACGGGCGGTCTCATCCGGCAGCTGCAGGGCGTAGTAGTCCTTCATGTTCTGCCGGTCCATCTGCTTTTCAAGCCCGCCAGGACCCAGGTTGTACGAGGCGCAGGCCAGCGCCCAGGACCCGTATTTGGCGTAGGACCCCTTGAGGTATCGGCAGGCGGCCTCGGTGCTCTTCACCACGTTGTAGCGTTCGTCCACTTCGGTGTTCACTTCAAGGCCGTACCGGATGCCGGTCTCCTTCATGAACTGCCAGTGGCCGGTGGCGCCCATGGGGCTCACCACGTTGGTGAGGCCGCTCTCGATGAGCGCGAGGTACTTCATGTCGTCCGGAACGCCCTCCCTGGCGAGGATGGGTTCGATCACCGGGAACCAGCGGGTAGCGCGTTTGTGTGCAAGCAGTGAGTTGCTCTGCCAGTACGTGTTCACCAGCAGCTCCCGGTCCAGTCGTTCGCGTACGTCCAGTTTGCCAAGAGGGACCTGCTCACCACAGAAGCTGAGCTCGCTGGGCAGCGTGAGGCTGAAGATCTTATAGCTGTCGTTGAAGTTGCGCTGGTGGTCCAGGTCGCTGGTCCCGGCTGCGATACCGAAGGAGAAGAGGTGCACCACCAAGGCACCGGCGGAGATCGCCAGCACGAGGAACAGGCCTCGAGATACCTGTCGGAGCAGGTTGCCGGTGGCGGTCATGGGGTTCGTTTGGTGCGTTTCGTCTGACCGTAGAGCAGGCCTGCGACGATCATCGCATAACCGACGTAGATCATGGAGTGGAGGTTCTGCCAGATCGCGATGAACTTCAGCTCCACGAAGGTAAGCAGGAGCGAAACGCCGCCGAGGGCGGCGAAGGTCAGGGCCACCTGCCCGTCGCTGAGGCCCTTGTAGCTGAGGTGATGGGTGGTGTGGTCCTTGCCTCCCACGAACGGTGATCGGCCACGGATCATGCGGTTGATGGTGACCGTGGTGGTGTCCACGATGGGCAGCAGGAACACGACCAGGGTGACGGAGGCTTGGCGCCAGGGTTCCGCAAGGCCCGTGAGCCCGGCACCGTTCCAGAAACAGCGGATGCCCACGTAGGCCAGGAACACGCCCAGGAACTGGCTGCCGGTATCGCCCATGAACATGCGCGACGGGTTCCAGTTGTAGAACAGGAAACCGGAGAGGGCGGCCATCACCCCGATGATCAGCACCACGTCGATGCTCATGCGGGGGCCGTTCATGGCGTAGTGCAGGAGCCCTGCCGCTAGGATGAACAGGGCCACCACCGTGGTGATGCCGTCCATGTTATCAAGCATGTTGATGGAGTTCATCATGCCCACGACCCAGATCACGGTGAGCAGTTGGTTCGCCCATGCCGCCTGGAAGATGTGGATGGAGGTTCCGCTGGCGATGAGCAGCAGGGCGCAGGCCACCTGGGTGCAGAACTTGAGCACCGGTCTGGTGTTGTAGGCGTCATCGGCCAGGCCCATGATAAAACCAAGCCCCGTGCTGGCCAGCAGACCGATGAGCTCGCCCTGCAGCGGGTCGGAGAATTTCGGGAAGAGGGCCCCGTTGACGGCGAAGGCACCCAGGAAGATGATGAAGAAGCCGATGCCGCCGAAGGCCGGTTTGGCCGAGGCCGCCCAGCGGACCGTCCCGTTCCCTTCTTCGCGGATGCCGAAGGTCCGGAAGAAGCGCATGAACACCGAGTTCACCACCAGGGAGAACATCAGCGCCGAGAAGAAGAGCCCGGCGTGGATCAGGAAGAGCTGTGTGCCACTATACATCGTTGCGGGGCCAGGGATTCCGTGCGAAGGGCAGTCCGTCCAGGTCCTTGCTGCTCAGGATGGGCACCGTGGCCTGCCAGTCGATGGCCAGTGAAGGGTCGTTCCACTGGATGGTGCGTTCGCTGTCACGGTCGTAGTAGCGCGAGCATTTGTAGGAGAAGATGGTGCCGTCCTCCAGGGTGTGGAAGCCATGCGCGAAGCCCTCGGGGATGAAGAGCATCTCCTTCCTGACACCGTCGAGCACAAGTTTGAAGTGCTGCCCGTAATGGGGGCTATTGGGCCGGATATCGACCACCACATCAAGCACGGCACCTTTCACCACGCGCACCAGCTTGGCCTGGCCATGGGGGGGCAGCTGGAAGTGGAGGCCGCGCAGCACGCCCTTGTCGCTTTGGCTCTCGTTGTCCTGCACCCATTCCACAGCCGCTCCGTTCGCGGTGCGGAAGGCCTGGTCATTGTAACTCTCGAAGAAGTACCCGCGGTGGTCGCTGAACACCCGCGGGCGCAGCACCAGCAATCCGGGCAGCGGGGCGCTCATCACGTCCATCAGCCGCCAAAGAGTTTGGCCATCAGCCCTTTGCGGCGTCCCTCCTTGCCACGGTCCTCATAGTAGCCGTAGCCCTGACCGTAGCCCTGGCCATAACCGTAGCCATAGCCGTAACCATAACCGTAGTTGTACCCGTACTTGTTGCGTTCGATGTCCACCCCGTTGAGGATGGCGCTCATGCGCGCGATCTTGTTCTCGTTGATCAGGCGGTCCACGTTCTGCACGAAGGCCTTCTTGGAATAGTCGGCCCGGAAGATGTAGATGGGATAGTCGGCACGCTGGATCATGGCGATGCCGTCGGTGACCAACCCCACCGGCGGGTTGTCGATGAGGATCACATCATAGCTCAGCTTCAGCTCCTCCAGGATGGAGTTCATTCGGGGGCTGATGATGAGCTCGCTGGGGTTTGGCGGGATCGGTCCGGCCGTGATGAAGTGGAGGTTCTCCAGCGTGCTGTGCTGGATGCAGGACTCCAGCGTGTCCTTGCTGATGAGCAGCGTGCTCATGCCGCGGATGTTCTCTGCGCCGAAGCCCAGGTGGATCTTGGGTTTGCGCATGTCCAGATCGAGCACGATGACCCGCTTGCCACTGAAGCTGATGATGCCCGCCAGGTTGATGGCCACGAAGGTCTTGCCCTCACCGCTCACCGTGCTGGTCACCGCGATGATCTTGGCACCGGTGGTGTTGTCCACGAACTGCAGGTTGGTGCGCACGCTGCGGAAGCTTTCGGCGATGAGGCTCTTGGGGTTCTTGTCCACCAGCAATTGGCTGATGGGGATCTCCTTCTTGTAGCGGGGCACCATGCCCAGGATGCCGATCGAGGCATTGCTCAGGCGGGCGATGTCGATCAGGGAGGTGATGTTGTCGTGGAGGATGTACCGGATCAGCACGATGAGGAAGCTGATGATGATGCCGGTCAGCAGGTAGGAAAGGAGGACGGTGTTGCGATTGGGTGCGATGGGCCCCTTGGGCATGGCGGCGCCTTCCAGGATGCGGTTCTCCGGCACGAACCCGGCATTGCTGATGCGGTATTCGATCTCCTTCTCCAACAACTCCACGTAATACTTCTCGTTGATGTTGAAAAGGCGCTGGATGCTGGCGTAGGCGAGTTCCTTCTCGGGAAGCGAGAGGAAGCGCTGGTCGAGCGCGGAGATCCGCAGCTCATAGTCCTTGCGCTTGGCCTCGAATCGTTCCTGCAGGGTCTGGATGCTCTGCAGGATGAGGCGTTTCTGGGTGAGGATGCGCTGCTCGAGCCCCTTGATCTCCTCGTTCTTCGGGGTGGCCTCGAAGAAGGTCTTTTCCCGTTCCGTGATCAGCACCTGGAGGTCGCTGATGAGCTTCGCGAGCACCTCCTCGAAGGAAGTACCCACCAACAGGGGGATCAAGTGGTACACATCGATCTTGTCGAACTCCTTTTCCGTGGCCTTTTCGATCTCCGCAAGCAGGCCGGACTCCAGTTCCAGCCGCATCATCTCGTCCTCGTAATCATTGCTGCGCTCCATGTACATGGGCGTCAGCTCCTTGAGGTCCGCGACGCGGTTGTCGCGTTTGAAGGACTGCAACCGGTTCTCGCTGCGCTGAAGTTCCTGGAACACGGTGTCCTTCTGGGTCGAGATGAAACGCAGGATGCTCTCGGCGCTCGCACGGTTGCGCTCCAGGTCATAGTCGATGAAGGCCTGCGCCATGGCCTGAGGCAGGTCGCGCGCGAGTACCGCATTATGGTCTTTGCAGCTGATCACGACGGTCTTCGCGTTCTGGTCCATCATCTGGATGAAGAGCTGGCCGTAGTAGCGGTTCACCAGGGTCGTTTTGTCATTGATGACGAAGTAGATGGTCCCGTCCGGGTCCGGTTTGGTGAATTCGATGCCAGGCACCCGTTCAATGCGGCAGCGGAAATGCGGCGTGATGATCGGCGCATCCAGCGGGAAGACCTCCGAAAAGCTGACGCCCAAGTGATCGTAGCTCACCTTCACAGCGCCATTGGCGGCCGGGTCGCAAATGATGGGTCTGTCGCGGATCGTGGTGTCCCGCAACACAAGGTCTTCGACCGTGAAAGCCGTCTCATTGTAATATTCGTACGTCAGCAACCTTCCTTTATAGTAGTAGCTCACGTCCAGGGGAAGTCTGTCCAAGGCCTTGGATATGAAGAACTTGGATCGCAACAGTTCCACGTCGGCCTGAAGGCTGTGGTCCTCGCTGATGTCGCTCACCTCCAACACCTTGCGGGCGTTGTTGCTCTGGCTCATCTGGATGATGGCCTTGCTCTCGTAGGTCGGTGCGGTGTAGTGGAGGTAGATGTAGGCTGCGGCCAGTGAAAGCAGCACGCACAAGGAGATCCACAGCAGGGATCGTTTGACGATATAGATGAACAGCCCGAGGTCGAACTCGTTGCTGAAGTTCGTGATGCGTTCCCGGTAACTGTCCAGGTTCGAATTCCGGTTGTTGACCTCTTCGCTGAGCATGCGCCTTAGTTCTGAAAGGCTTGGACCAGCCCCAGCACAAGAACGACGGTGGTCAACAAGGCGATGAGCGGATTGATGTCGTACAGCACCTCACGCGCGATCTCGGGGTTGGGGTGCACATAGACGATGTCGTCCCCTTGGATCACCATGTCCGCGTGCTTCAGGCCCTCGATGTCGCTCAGGTCGAACATGAACACATCCCGCCCGCCCTCCGGCCGGCGACGGAAGAGCTTCACCTTGCGGGCATCGCCCCGTTTGGCCAGGCCACCCGCCTGTGCGAGCACCTCCGTGAGGGTGGTGTTGTTGTTGTCCAGGTTGATCACCTTGGCATCACCGCCGCCCCCAGGGAACACCACCACCCTGCGGTTGATGATGTTCAGCATGATGAACGGCCTGTGGTAATACTCCGCATAGAGCCCCTCGAGCATGATCTCCGCCTCACGCAGGGTCTTCCCTGCCAGCATGACCCGTCCCACCAGAGGCAGCTTCACCTGGCCATCGTAATCGCAGAGGTAGGTGAAGATGTTGCGGTTGTTGGCGTTCCGGTTGCCTTCCTCGGTGATCAGGTCGATCATCTTGAATCCGTCGTTGGCGAAGAGGCGGAACTGCAGGAAGTCGTTGGCCTGGATCTTGAACGCGCGCTGAACGGTATCCGGAGGCACGGCGAACTCAAAGTCCGTCGGTGTCTTGAACATGATGTCCCGGTTGATCGTGCAACTGCTTGCCAGCACGATCAGCACGACCAATAACCCGAATACCCTTCCCATTCCTTCAGCTTTGCGCAAATGTAACGGTTGCCCGGCGGGTCTATCCGAGCAGTTCCCGGTAAAGCCTCTCAGTGTCCACGACCAGTCGGGAATAGTGGTAGCGTTCGCGCACATGGTCCCAGCCACACTGGCCGAGCTGGCGTCGCAAAAGGTCGTCCTCCACCACACGCAACAGGTTGTCTCCCAGTTGGATGGCATCGCCGGGGGGGCTTAACAGGCCTGTCCGGCCCGGGAGGATGACATTCTCGATCCCACCAACGTTGGTGCTCACCACGGGCCTGTTGGCCGCCTGTGCCTCGATCAAGGTCACCGGGGTGCCTTCGTTGTTGCTGGTGAGCGCCACGATGTCCAGGCCCGCGTTCACCACATCCACCTCCTTGATCCAGCTGGTGAAGGTGACCTGGGCCCGCTCCACGCAAGGCTTTCCGTTCACCCCATGGCCGAATCCGTGGCCATTGAAGAAAGGACCTGACGCCAGGGTGAGCCCCAGGTCGCGGGTCACCTGCTCCAGGCGTTGCCGCTCCTCGCCATCGCCCACGATGAAGGCCCGCACCTTCTTCCCGGTGCGTTCGGAGAGGTGTTTCAGGCTTAGCAGGAAAAGGTCGTGGTTCTTCACCGGGACCAGGCGGCCCACGATGCCCACGGCGATCTCGTCATCCGCCACGCCATACACCCTGCGGAACAGCTTGCGCTTGCTTTCCAGGTCATCTTGGAACTTGCTGAGGTCGAAGCCCAAGGGGATCACGCTCACCTTGTTGTCCGCGCAGATGCGGTGTTCCTCCACCAGCTCGTGCTTCTGCTTTTCGCTGATGGCCACGATGCGGGTGCTGCGACGTGCCAGGTAGCGCTCGATGTTCTTGTACATCGCGGTGCGCAGCTGACCGAAGTAGCTGTGGAAGACATGACCGTGGAAGGTGTGCACGATCACTTTCACGCCCAGCTCGCTGGCGGCCATGCGGCCCACGGCACCAGCCTTCGCGGCGTGCGTATGCACGATGTCCGGATCGAAGTCCTTGATCAGTTTCTTCACCCGCCGATAGGCTGTACGGTCCCGCCAGGGGGCGATGTCGCGGCGCATCTCCGGCAGGATCAGGGGGGCCACGCCAATGGCATCCAAAATGTGCTTGCTGCCTTCCTCGCTCTCGTCCCACTGGCCGCCGACAAGGAGGGTCTCAAAGTCGCCGCTCAGGTGCTTCGTAAGGTACGCCGCGTTATGTGTGGGGCCGCCAAGGTTGAAGCGGTTGATGATGCGGAGGATCCGGGGCATGGAGCGAGGCGAAGGTACCGTTCCCGAAGCGTTCACCGAAGATCGGTGTGGGCGCAGTGCAAAGGAAAGACGCTCCGCATCCCTGGGGTTGCCTCAAGGGTACCTCTTCGCCGAGCAGCGAACGATGATATCCGAGCTCAACCAGCGGTGTAGCCAGCTTGTTGAGGTGAGGCGATCGATGCGCTTCGCCAGACGGATCGAGAGGCCAGGAAGGAGCAGACCGAAGGGGAACACGGTGTGGTTGTGGAACTCCAGGCGGTCGATGGAGAGGTGCGGCGCCAGGGCCTCTTTCGCCTCGCGCACACTGTAGGTGCGGGTGCGCACGCCGGAGCTCAGGACCTTGTCCTTGCTCCCGAACAGGCGCAGCGGCAACCGCAGCGACCAGCGCATCCAAGTGTCCAGCCCGCGGCTGTGCGAAAAGGTGATGACGGCCTGCCCGTCCGGTGCCAGGCTGCCGGCGATGAAGGCCAGGTTCCGATCCAGTTCCGCCTCGTCCA
>JBIIYP010000002.1:0-160209 GCA_044346705.1 Flavobacteriales bacterium | reverse complement strand
ACAGCTTCGCACTGACCACGGTGGAGGTCCAGGTGAGGGGCGATGTAGCCTTCACTGTACAATGGATACCGAGCCGTCAAGGCCGCCATGTGGATGGCCTCCGGGTCCTTATAGAACACGAAGAGGAAAGGCTGATCACTGACCAGCGTGGGGCGCAAGGACAGCACGGTTGAAAGGGTGGCGGACATGTTACCGGAATGGGCGAAGGACGAGGCAGAGGAGCAGTGACGTGTGAAAGGGTGCCGGGGAGACCTTGCGGTGGTCATGAGGAATTCAATCCCCACCACAACCGCCGCATCCAGAACAGCCGCTACCACCGCAACCACTGCCACCATCAGAACCGCAACCCGAGCCACCACAACCGGCCGCTTCCGCAGCACTGTCGAAGCCCTCGCTCAATGAGCCGTGATACCAACCGCCACAACCTCCGCCCGAACCGTCCGCATCTCCGCGAGTGGGATCCAGGCGATGGCTCTTCAGTTCCTCGTCCAGCTCCTTGAGCATATCTGAGGAAACCTGTTTGAGCAGGACGATGTTACCGCGCAGTTCATTGATCATTCGCACCGCATTTGGGCGATCCACGTTCAGGGCAAGGAGCACTTCCTCCTCGACCTTCGCGATCTCGGCCACAAGCACCTCACGGGCGACCCGGCCTGAACTGTTCAAGAGACCCGTGATCGTGTATTGGGACAAGAACGGCCTATAGAGCGGGGCCAGTTCCGGTGTTTGGCGAATGATCCGACAGAACTTGGTCCGCCCGCCGGCACGTTCCAAGGCAACGGCCACAAGGTTCTTCAATTGGTGGCGCACTTGGTCATCACGTCGATAGGGAGCCAGGAACACCTCTTCATGGGCCGTATATTCATGAGCATGCCAGGAAGGACCACGTACGATGTACTTGTATCGTCGCGCCTTCTCCCTCTTGTGCGGTTGCGCCTCGATCACATTGATCGCCAACACCCCGCGCATCAAAAGGTCGATCAAGGTGCCTTTCAACATCAGCCGCACGCTCACCTTGTTGCCATCGCGCAACAACAGGTTCTCTGCCGGTGATAAAGTGGTGAGGTTGCTCATCGGCGCAGGCTGAAGGGAAGAGGGATCACCAGGTTCTTCGCTTTGTCCACACGTTGGAAATGGATGGCGGCGAACCGCTCTTTGTTCCCGGGCCAGATGTCGACCGGTGGTTGTGTTCCGAATTGTGCCGCATAGCGCTCCTTCGTGCGCGCATACCAGTCAGTGAACTTCACGTGCTCATCACCACCGCCCAGGGTAGGGCCATGATGGATCTCGCGTTGCAGCACCGTGCCGCAGAATTCCGTCCAATAACTGTGCGTGTAGATCAGGTGCAGGTGCCAAGCCTGATCCACCTGGTCGCTCGGCGTCAACGGTTCATGCGAAACACACAACAGGTACATGAACCGCTTGTATTGCTCGATCACCCGCAGGCTGAAATCCTTGCCCCATCCGTTCTCTCGCGCCAACCGGTCGCTGAAGTTGAGCGAGGCGTTGGGGTCATCGAGCTCGAAATCGTAAATGCGCTTCCAGAGGGAGGGTTCGCTAAGCGGCATGGCCGATGGCCCAAATCTAGGAGCGGGGTGCTGAGTGTAGAAATTGCAATAACGAAGCAAGGGCTACCGTCTGTGGAGCCCCTGTTTCATTTCACTAGGGTAGGCCCTCAAAACCCACCCACCCCCGCACCCGTCATCGCCTGCCCTAGGTGCGCGGCCAAGGCGGCCTCGTTGGGGATCACTTCGGCCAAAGCGCTAACAGGGAACGTTCCGTATCGCGATTGAAATCCCCGATGTCGGAATGATGTCGGTCAAGCAGAGCGAGCACCTGTCCGGTGGTGCAATTTCCGATGCGTAACCAGATCACCTTAGGCGGTGCCCCGCGAAGAAGGCTGAGCTGCTCAAAGTCAGTGTCCTTGGTCAGGATGCTGAATCCGTTGTCTCGTGCATAGTGCCACAGAGCGTGGTCCGCTGTGCGTTCGAAGCCGATATCCATGGTATGCACGGACCCCGGATAGCGTTCCTCTAAATGACGCGCGAGGGTAGGGGAGAGGTTGTGGTCGATCAAGAACTTCACGCCGCAGGCGGGATCATGTGCAGGCGTCGCTCGCGATCACCGGCATACGCCAAACAGGCCCTGATGTCTTCTTCCGTGATGTAGGGGAAGTCCACGAGTATCTCTGGGATGGACATGCCCCCGCCCAAGTATTCAAGCACATCTCCAACGGTGATGCGCATGCCCCGGATGCAAGGCTTCCCACTGCGAATAGCCGGGTCGATGGTGATGATCTTGGAGTAGTCCATCATGATTCAAAAGTAAGAGATCAGAACCCACCCACCCCCGCACCCGTCATGGCCTGCCCCAAGTGCGCGGCCAAGGCCGCCTCGTTCGGGATCAGCACCCGGCGGGCCTTGCTGCCTTCGAAGGCGCCCAGGATGCCGGCGCTTTCCAGCTGGTCCACGATGCGGCCTGCGCGGTTGTAGCCCAGCTTCAACTTGCGTTGGATGAGGCTGGTGCTGCCTTGTTGCGTCTGAACCACCAGGCGGGCGGCCTCTTCGAACATGCTGTCGCGTTCGCCGTCGTCCACCTCCAGTTCGCCACCGTCCTCGGTGGGTACTTCAGGCAGGATCAGGGCTTCGGGGTAGCCACGTTGGTTGCCGATGAACTCGGTGATCTTGTCCACCTCCGGCGTGTCCACGAAGGCGCACTGGATGCGGATCAGCTCGTTGCCGGTGCTCAGCAGCATGTCACCGCGACCGATCAGCTGGTCGGCGCCACCGGTGTCGAGGATGGTGCGGCTGTCGATCTTGCTGGTGACGCGGAAGGCGATGCGGGCCGGGAAGTTGGCCTTGATGGTACCGGTGATGATGTTGACGCTGGGGCGCTGCGTGGCGATGATCAGGTGGATGCCGATGGCGCGGGCCAGCTGGGCCAGGCGGGCGATGGGCGTTTCCACCTCGCGGCCCGCGGTCATGATCAGGTCGGCGAACTCGTCCACCACCAGCACGATGTAGGGGAGGAAGCGGTGCCCCTTCTCCGGGCTCAGGCGGCGGCTGATGAACTTGGCGTTGTACTCCTTGATGTTGCGGACCTGCGCCTCCTTCAGCAGCTCGTAGCGGTCGTCCATCTCGATGCACAGGCTGTTGAGCGTGGCCACCACCTTCTTGGTGTCGGTGATGATGGCGTCGCTGTCGCCCGGCAGCTTGGCCAGGAAGTGCCGCTCGATCTTGTTGAAGAGGGTGAGCTCCACCTTCTTCGGGTCCACCAGCACGAACTTGATCTGGCTGGGGTGCTTCTTGTACAGCAGGGAGACGAGGATCGCGTTCAGGCCGACGGACTTGCCCTGGCCCGTGGCACCGGCCATCAGCAGGTGGGGCATCTTGGCCAGGTCGGTGACGAAGGTCTCGTTGCTGATGGTCTTGCCCAGCACGATGGGCAGGTCGGCGGTGCTGTTCTGGAACTTCTCGCTGGCCACCACCGCGCGCATGCCCACCACCTGCGGCTTGCTGTTGGGCACTTCGATGCCGATTGTCCCTTTGCCGGGGATCGGCGCGATGATGCGGATGCCAAGGGCTGCAAGACTCAACGCGATGTCGTCCTCCAGGTTCTTGATCTTGCTGATGCGCACCCCGGCTTGCGGGATGATCTCGTACAGTGTGACCGTGGGCCCGATGGTCGCCTTGATCTTGTCGATGGCGATGTTGTAGTGGCCGAGCGTCTCAACGATGCGGTCTTTGTTGGCCTCCAGTTCTTCCTTGGTCACGGTCACCTCACCGGTGCCGTGGTCCACCAGCAGGTCGATCGGCGGCAGCTCGTAGCTGCTGAGGTCAAGCGTCGGGTCGTACTCCCCGAACTCCTGCAGCTTTGCTTCGATCTGGTCGTCGCTCAGGGTCTTCTCCGCAGCGGCGGCCACTATGCTCATGCCGTCCACGGAGATGGGAACGGACGGCATGAGCGGGTCCAGCAAAGGCGTTTCGATCGGCTGCAGGCCCTCCACCTCCATTCCTGACACGCTGAGCGAAGGCGAAGCGTCTTCTTCCTCCTCTTCTGTCACGCTGAGCGTAAGCGAAGCGTCCTCAACCTCTTCTGTCACGCTGAGCACAAGCGAAGCGTCTTCTTCCTCCTCTTCTTCTTCCTCGCCCAGGCCCATCGTCAGGTCGGCCGGAACATTCTCCTCTTGGAAGGGGGAATCCATTCCAGGTTCGGTCCGGATGCGGTTGCCCTTCACCACCGGCTCCTCCTCTTCCAGGGTCTCTTCTACAGCGTCAGGGACTGCCACGGCCTTGCGTTCGAACAGTCGGCCCAACGCGGCGAACGAGGGGTTGAAGGTGAACACGGCAAAGGCGCCAGCGGCAAAGAGCAGCAGCGCGCCCGTGCCGAAGGTGCCGAGCATGGTGCTCAAGTGCGCGGTGATGGTGTATCCGATGCCACCGCCCAAGTACTGGTGGTCGCTCTTGGCGAAGAAAAAGCCCAGCAGGGTGGGCACCCAGAACAAGGCCATGGCGCTCCAACCGAGCGTACGCCGCGCGGGAAGGATCCAGGTGCCAAGCAGGATGCGCAGGCCGCCGAGGAAGCTCCAAAGCACGAACACGTATGCCGCGATGCCGAACCACTGATGGATGAACTGGTGGCTGGTCAGGGCTCCCAGTTTGCCGAGCCAGTTCTCCACGTGCACGGTCCGGTCGAAGATGGCACCCCACGGACGGCTGGTGATGTCCTGATCGATACGCCACGTGAACAGGTAACTGGTGAAGGCGACCAGCAGGTAGGCACTGGTCAGCACAAGGAACAAGCCGACCACCTTGTGGGTGCGTTCGTCCGCCAGGAAGGCCTTGAAGCGGGCCAGGCGCCCTTCGCTTTCGGGGGCGGCTTTCCGGCTTCGGCGTTCGCGCTTCGGCGCCTCCTGCGGTTCAGGAGCTTCCTCGCGGATCCTGTTCTTGCGTTCGTTGGCCAAGGTCGTCGGGGGGTGATCGCGCTGACACCCCAATGGGAGCGGGCGCGGGATGCGACCAAAAGTACCCGGGTGCCTTGTCCGGAACGGCCGGAACACAGCGCCTATTATCAACGTGCGTTGGTGGAAAGGCGCAATACCTGCCGGGAACAGCGCCAAGGGGCTGCATCCGGGCGCCTCGCATGGCGTTCAGCCACGGGCCCGGTCCGATCAGAGGGTGAAGGCGCCGAGCACCTCCGAAAGCTCCTGGTGGAGCACCTCCGGCGACACACGCTGGAAGTCCTTGCGGGCGGCGAACTTGGACGCATCCACCGGGCCGGGGAGCACTTCGGTGGCATCGAGTCGCATGCGCATGCCGTACTGCACCAGTTCATAGCGTAGCAGCACGCCGGGAACCTCACTGAACGGACCGAACCAGTTGGCATCGGGCACATCGATGGCCTCGGTGTACCAGATCTCGATCTCCGGTTGGTCGATGCCCGAGTAAATGGCGGTGGCCTTTTTGCACGGGTAGCTCAGCAACGTGTCGACCTGGTCGGAATACAGGATGGTGACCGGCTCGCAATCCGAGTTGAAGAGGTGCAGGTCCCGCGGATGCAGGTTCGCCACCATCTTCTTGCTCATCACGCTGAGGTGATAATCGAGCTCCTTCTGTTCGTTGTTGGCGACCATGCTGGTCTTGAACACCCCCATGCCCGCGCTCAGCTCCGCCACTTGGAAGCCGTTCCCGAAGGCCAGCGTGGTCTTTTCAGGCAGCATGTTGGCCATCAAGCCGTTCGGATCGTGATCCGGAAAGCTCAACGTGTAGGTGATGGTGCCTTCGGTGACCTTGCTGCTCATGAGCCTGCTGTCGCAGCCGTTGGCCAGGGCGCCTACAAGCACGGTCAGGGTAAGCATCGGCCAAGCGTGGGATGGGCGCATGTTCATGTGAGGGGGCGGAAGGATGATCGGTCTACGCAGGAAGTCTCTCAGGGGTTCCCACACCGTCCACAACGGGGCGTGGATGAGCGGCGCCGACGACCATGAGCGCCTACGAGGTGTTGGCTGTACCTTGGGCAGCCCTTTTTCCGGGTGTACCAATGGAAGTTCGATTGATCGAAGCCGCCTCCGAGATCGGGGCGGGAATGCGTGGTGCCAGCATGGGCATGGCCGCTTTGCGCGTGGCGGCGTGGAAGCTGGGCAGTGAGCTGTTCGGCCACGCCGAGGAGAGCATCCTGCGCGATGAGAACGACGTGCTGTACGAGGACGACCGGTCCCCGAACGCGCACCACATCGACGGCCTGATCCGCTTTGAATCGGATCTTGCGTACGAGGTGTATAAGTTCTTGAGGAACAACATATTTCCGATCGTGGTCGGCGGTGATCATTCGATCGCGATCGGCTCCGTGTCCGGCACCAAGATGGCGTTCCCGAACGAGCGTCTCGGCGTGGTGTGGATCGACGCGCATGCCGATCTCCACACGCCGTGGACAACCCCCAGTGGCAACGTGCACGGCATGCCGCTCTCGCTGCTGATGAACATCGAGAAGAAGGGGAAGAACCGCCCCCGCGTTTTCACCATGGACACCTGGGACCGCCTCCGCAAGATCGGGGTGAACGGCCCCAAGTTGAAACCCAGCGACCTGGTCTTCATCGGCCTGCGCGACTATGAGCCGGAGGAGGCCGCCATCATCGAGGAGCACGGCATCAAGGTGTTCACCGTGAAGGACCTGCGGGAACGTGGCGCCGAGGCCATTGTGCGCGAGACCATGGAGCATTTGGCGGCGTGCGACAAGATCCACGTGAGCTTTGATGTCGACAGCCTGGACCCCAGCATCTCGGTGGGCACAGGGACCCCGGTACCCGATGGCCTGTTTCTCGACGAGGCCCGCGGCCTGCTCTCCGGCTTCTGCACCGATCCCAAAACGGTGACCCTCGACGTGGTGGAGATCAACCCCTCGCTCGACACCAACAACGCCATGGCCGAGAAGGTGCTCACCGTGCTCGAGCCGCTATTCCCAGTGCTGCGGGCGCGTTGAGGAATGAAGAAAGGTGGAAATGAGGGAGTGTGGAAATGCAGCAGCAACGGGATCCGCGGATCCCGCAATTGAAACGTCGAAGGGGTGTTGATCCATATTTCCCCATTGGTCCATTTGCACATTCAACACACGGCGTGGCCTTATGTCGCAACTGGCCCATAGCGTCATTCTCATCCGGCCCACGGGCTTCGGCTTCGACCCGGAAACCGCGGCAAGCAATGGTTTTCAGCAGCTGCTGAACGACCCGAACATCCGCAGGCAGGCCGCCGAAGAGTTCGACGACTTGCTCCATGCCTTGGACCGCTGCGGTATCGGCACCACGGTGCTCGACCCGATGGATCCGGAGGCGCCCAACGCGGTGTTCCCCAACAACTGGTTCAGCACCCATGCCGACGGAACTGTGGTGCTCTACCCCATGTGCACGCCGAGCCGCCGCAAGGAACGGGACAGGGCCTTCGACGACACCTTGGAACGCGAAGGTTTCCACGTTCGCCGTATGGCCGACCTCGCCGCGTTGGAGCAGGACGAACGCTACCTCGAAGGCACCGGAAGCCTGGTCCTCGATCGCCAGCGGAACGTGGCCTACGCCGCACTTTCCCCCCGCACCTCGGAGCGGGCCCTCAACGTGTGGTGCGGTGTCATGGACGGCCACCAGGTCCCCTTCCTGGCCACCATGGACGGTACGCTCATTGGTCAGCCTGTCTACCATACCAACGTGGTCATGAGCATCGGTGAAGGTTTCGCCGTGGTCTGCTTCGAAGCCATGCCCTACCCGGTGGACCGGGAGGATGTCCGTGCGGAACTGCAGCGCGCAGGCAAGGAGGTGATCCCCATCTCGCTCGACCAGATGCACCGCTACGTCGGCAATCTGCTCCAGTTGCGGGGCTTCCGGGGAGCCTCAGGTCACCCCTCTCCATCGGGAGAGCGGACGGGGGTGAGGGCTTCGTTCATCTTCCTCTCCGAGACCGCCTTCAACGCCCTGATGCCCGAGCAACGCATCGCCCTGGAACGTCACGGACAGTTGGTGCCTGTCGCCATTCCGACCATCGAGACCGTGGGCGGTGGCAGCGTGCGGTGCATGCTCGCGGAGAACTTCCTGCGGTCCGCCGAAGCTCCATTCGGAGCGTAGGCGACTCTTCGGTCCGCCGAAGCTCCATTCGGAGCGTAGGCGACTCTTCGGTCCGCCGAAGCTCCATTCGGAGCGTAGGCGACCTTTCTTGCTCCTGGAAGATCTCGAGTAGGAGCAAGGTCCTTCGATCTTCATTGGATTTCGCGCTAGGTCAGTTCAATGCGAACGTGGAAATTCGCGGTCATGATGACGGACCCTTTGCAGGCGCGGCTCCAACTGGCCGTGCAGCGCGCTTTCCAGCAGCTATTCAACGCCGAGGTGGAACTGAAGCAGATCGGCTTCCAGCCCACACGCCCCGAGTTCGAGGGCGATGTGACGATGAATGTGTTCCCCTTCCTGAAGCAGAGCGGCAAGGCCCCCGAGGCCACGGCCACGGCCATCGGCGAGTTCCTGCTGCGCGAAGAACCTGTCGTGGCCCGCTTCAACGTGATCAAGGGCTTCCTCAACCTGGTGATCGCGGACAGCTACTGGCTCGGCTTCCTGCAGGAGGCTGGCACGCGCGACATCCTCGCCCTGCCTTCCACCGGGAAGAAGGTGATGGTGGAATACGCTTCGCCCAACACCAACAAGCCGCTGCACCTGGGCCACATGCGGAACATCTTCCTGGGTCACAGCGTCAGCCGCATCCTCGAGAGCGCCGGCAACGAGGTGCTGCGGGTGCAGGTGATCAACGACCGCGGCATCCACATCTGCAAGAGCATGGTCGCCTGGCAGAAGTTCGGCAACGGCGAAACACCAACGACCAGCGGGCTGAAAGGCGACAAGCTCGTGGGCAAGTACTACGTGGAGTTCGACAAGGAGTTCAAGAGGCAGGTGCAAGAGCAGGAAGCAGGAGGAAAGCCCAAGGAGCAGGCCGAGAAGGAAACCCCGATCCTGCTGGAGGCCCAGGAGATGCTGCGCCAGTGGGAGGCGAACGACCCCGAGGTGCGCGGGCTGTGGGAGATGATGAACGGCTGGGTCTACGAGGGCTTCCGCCAGACCTTTATGGCCATGAACGTTCCGGAGTTCGACAGGAACTACTACGAGAGCCGGACCTACGTGCTGGGCAAGAACGACGTGCTCGACGGCTTGAAGAAAGGCGTGTTCTACGAGAAGGACGGTGCCGTTTGGGTGGACAACACCCCGGAAGGCCTCGATGAGAAGGTGCTGCTACGCCGCGACGGCACCAGCGTGTACATGACGCAGGACATCGGCACCGCGATCAAGCGCTTTGAGGAATACCCCGGACTCTCGCAGCTCATTTACACGGTGGGCAACGAGCAGGACTACCACTTCAAGGTGCTCTTCATCATCCTGAAGAAGCTCGGCTTCCCTTGGGCCAGCGAACTGCACCACCTGAGCTACGGCATGGTGGACCTGCCCAGCGGCAAGATGAAGAGCCGTGAAGGCACCGTGGTGGACGCTGATGAACTTATCGAAGAGGTGGTGAACGAGGCCCGCACCATGGGCGAACAGCTCAGCAAGCTCGATGATCTCAGTGCCGAGGAGAAGGCCCGGCTTTTCGAGCAGATCGGACTTGCCGCGGTGAAGTACTACCTCCTGAAGGTGGACCCGAAGAAACGCATGCTCTTCGATCCCGCCGCCAGCATCGACCTGCAGGGCCACACCGGACCCTTCATCCAGTACACCTACGCGCGGATCCGGTCGCTGCTGCGGAAGGCCGGAGAAATGCGCACATGGGCACACGGGCACATGGGCACATGGCCTCTACTTCCGGAAGAACGCTCGGTGATCAAGTTGCTGCACCAGCTGCCTGCCGTGCTTCAGGAGTCCGCATCGCGCTTGGACCCGGCCGCATTGGCCAATCACACCTACGAACTGGTGAAGGCCTACAATACCTTCTACCAGACCGTGCCCGTACTGAAGGAAGAGGACGCCGACAAGCGCGCGTTCCGCCTCGCCTTCAGTTCAGCCGTGGCCGACGCCACCAAGAAAGCCATGTGGTGCCTGGGCATCGAGGTGCCGGAGCGGATGTGAACGGTGAGCGGTCCCCCTCTCCCTGGGAGGGGGGCAAGGGGTGAGGACTAGAACTTCGGGCACGGCACCATGTGGAACTTCTTGTTCTTGTGCCGCGCGGGCCATTCGTATACCAGGCTGATCTCGTGCGCCCCGCCGGTCTTCACCCCCTGCCAGCTGATGGTGATGTCGTAGCTGTAGATGAACCGCAGCTGCTTGGGGGTCTGGAACCCGGCCATGAGGATCACCGCGTCGTGGTTGGGGTAGCCGGGCTTGTAGGCCTTCAGCCCAGGTAATCCGCGGTACCACAGCCCGGCCAGGAAGGGGTTGTGGTCCACATACACACCCACGTCCAGCTGGTCCCAATCCTGTTGCGCCTTGTAGTGGGCGGCGATGTTGAAGGTGCTTTTGCTGCGGGCCATGGACTTCTCATCCATGGCGATGCGATAGCCGGTGTGGATGCTGGTGCGGACCGGTAACCGTGTATCGCCGCTCACCAGCAGGGTTTGCTGTGGCCTGTTGATGTGGCTGAAGGAGGCGCCGAACCAGAGGTGCTCACCGTAGTACATGGCGCCCATGCTCGCATCGAAGTAGGAGGTGTTCGCGAGCAACGTCGGCTCCAAGGTGGTCGGCGCACCGTCGCGGATCACCTGGTCGGCGAAGAGGTAGTTGCCCAGGTCGATCTGGCGCAGGGTGTAGCCCAGTCGCATGCCGAAACGGATCGCGTTCTCGTGGTTGATGCGGGCCTCGTAGCTGTAGCTCCCGCCGATGTGGGTGAAGGACAAGCCGTTGGTGCCCGCTTCGTCGTGCATCACCATGAACCCGTATCCGCTGTGCGCCTTGGCGTTGTTGTGGTCATAGGATACCGCGTAGGTCTCAAAACCCGGCGCGATGCCCGGCCATTGCAGGCGGTAGTTCAGGCCGATCCGGTCCTGGTAGGTATTGCCTGTGAGCGCCGGGTTGAGGTACATCGGTGCGGCATAGAACTGCGAGAGCTGCGGATCTTGGGCCTGGGCCTTCGGGACCAAGGCGATCAGCACGAGCACGATAAGGGGAAAGCGTGTTCGCATCGGTCAACGGAATAAGGTCAGGTCCCCCTTCTTCTCGATCTCCTTGTCGTCCACAAACCGGATCCAGAGCTGGTAGATGTATACGTCCTGCTGGCTCAATTGGCCGCGGTAGTAACCATCCCAGCCGGTGTTGATGTCCAGGCTCTCGAACACCAGTTCACCCCAGCGGTTGTAGATGCGCATCTTGAAGTCCTTCACGAACTTCACGAAGGGGAAGAAGACGTCGTTGCCCAGGTCGGTCGGGTCGTAGGCGCCACCTCCGCCACCGTTGGGGTTCGGGCTGAAGGCGTTCGGGATGTCGATGTCATACACCGGTAGGATCTCGATGTCATGGGTCACTTCGCCCGTGCAGCCATCCACATCGGTCACCGTGAGCACCACAGGGAAGGTGCCGATGTCCGTGTAGGTGTAGGAAGGTGTCGTGCCAGCACCGGTGCCACCGTCGCCGAAGGTCCAGTCGTAGGCCGTAATGCCCGCGCCGGTCGTTGCCGTGAACTGGATCGATGGCGCATCGAAGGTGGTGCTCCAGGGCGAAGCGCTGAATTCGGCCGTTGGCAGCGGATGCACGATGACGATGCCGGTGTTCGCCGCTGACGCGGTGCAACCGTTCGGGGTGGCCACGGTCAGCGACACGATGAAGGTCCCGTCCACCGTGTAGGTATGGATCGCACCAGCGCCGCCACCGGTGCTGCCATCCCCGAAGTCCCACAGGTAGGTCACCGGCTCCGTGGTGAGGCTGTCCGGCATGGTGACCGTAAGGGGGGCGCAACCTTCGGCGATCACCGGTGGCAGGGTGATGGTGGGCGGCACCTCCAGGGTGATGATCACGGTGCTGGTGAGGGTCTGGCCACAGCCGTTGCTGGCGATCACGGTATAGGTCTGGTTGCCCGTAACGGCCACGTTGAAGGGGCCAGGGCCGGTGACCCCCAGTTCAGTCCATGTGAAGGTGACCGTGCCCGGATAGTTGTTCACGGCCGCACCGATGGATGCCGTGGAACCCGGACAGTACACACCGGAGCCGTAAGGGGCGAGGGTCGCGGTGCTGAGGTTCAGTGCGGTGATCGGAGCGTTGAGCGTGGGACCCTGGCAACCGGCGGCGTCGGTCACGGTGACCTGCACGGTCTGTGAGGCGGGGAAGGAGTAGGTGATGGGCGAGCCGAAACCGATGCCGGTCCATTGGATCTGGTAGGGTGCCGTGCCGCCACCGGCCTGAGCGGTGAGCACCACGGGTGCATTGATGCAGGCCGTATCGGGTACCTGGGCCGAGAGGGTGAGCGCAGGGGGTGAGGTGAGACTGACGGTTCCTTGCGCGATGCATCCCGCAGCGTCCACCACCACCACGATGAAGGTCCCGTTCCCGAGGTTGTTGGCCGTGGGCGTATTCTGGCTGCCGGCGTTCGCGCTCCACTGGTAGGTGTAGCCTGGGGAGCCGCCACTCACGTTCACAGTGGCCGATCCGTTGCTTCCACCGAAGCACGAAGGAGGCACACTGCTGATGTTGCTGGCCACCAGCGCGGGCGGCGCGGTCACTGTGGCGAGCATGGTGGTGTCGCACCCGTAGGTGTCGGTCACCAGCAGGCTGTAGGTGCCTGCGGCCAATCCGTTGATCAGGGGTGTGGTCTGCGCCGGTACCGTGTTCCACAGGTAGTTGAGGCCGGGGATCGCCGGTGTGTACATGGCCGTGCCGGTGGAAACCCCTGCGCAGGAGGGCCCCGTGGTGATCGTCGCGCCCTGGAAACTGTTCGGCAGGAGGATGGTCACCGCTTCGGTGTCCGGAGGGCAGGTGGTGTTCCCCGCAGTGGTGAACAGTACGGTGGCAGAGCCCGCGGCGAGCTCGTTGCTGGTGGGTGTGTATTGTACGTTCAACCCGCCGCCGAAGAACTGGCCCGCGCCGCTCCAAAGGCCGCCTGTGGCGTTCACCACCGTGGCCTGAAGGCCGATCGGGTAGGCGCCCTGACAGGCCAACAGGTCCGGTCCTGCGTTCGCGATGTTGGGCTGCCCTGCGGCATTGATCACCGCCGTGGCGCTCACCGGTGCACAGCCGTTCGCGTCGGTCACGTTCACGGTGTAGGTGCCGGCGGCCGCGGTTATGGATGATGTGTTGGCTCCGTTGGACCAGCTGTAAGCGTAGGGCGAGGTGCCGCCGGACACGGTGATGCTGATGCTGCCGTTGCCCTGGCCTGCGCAGCTCTCATCGATCACCTGCACGTTGCCGATCAGCAGCGCGGCAGGTTGGGTGATGACCGTGCTCAAGGTGGTGGTGCAGCCCAATGCATCCGTGGCGGTCACCGTGTAGGTGCCTGCGCCCAGGCCCGTGGCCGTGGGCAGGGTCTGTACCGGTGCGGTGTTCCATTGGTAGGTGACACCTGCCAGTACGGGGCTGTAGGTGGCCGTACCCGTGCTGTCACCACTGCAGGAGGCGTTCGTGCTTGCCGCGCTGCTGTTCAGGAAGCTGTTGCTGAGGTCGATGTGCACCACGTCGGTGGCGTTCGGGCACTGCGTGCCGGAGACGGCCGTGAACGTGAGGTCGACACCACCAGCTGCGATCTCTCCGGCGGAAGGGGTGTATTGGGCGGTGGCTCCGCTCCCGGTAAGACCACCAGCACCGCCGGACCAGCCACTGGAGGCCGCATTGCCCGGTGTGCCGATCAAGGTCAATGGGTAGGTCCCCTGGCACGCCACCTGGTCCGGTCCGGCCGCTGCGGTCGGTGGCTGGTTCGTGCTGATCACGGCCAGTGCGGGTGCCGATACGCAACCGTTGAGGTCCGTGACCTGCACCGCGTAGCTGCCTGCGCCCGCCGTGATGGTGGGTGTGTTGAAGGGCAGGCTGCTCCAGTCGTATTGGAAGGGTGCGGTGCCGTCCAGCACGGTCACGGACGCCGTGCCGTCGTTCACGCCGGCGCAACTGGCATCGCTGGCCAGTACGGTGATGAACACGCCATCGATCACATGGATCGTGTATGCGTAAGTCTGGATGCCGGGGATCGGGCAGGCGCCATCGTTCACGTTCACGGTGAAGGGGTAGGTGCCCGCCGAGCCGTTGGTGCCTGTGAAGCACACGGTGCAGGTGATCGGATTGGTGCCGGTGAAGCTGAACGTGGCCCCGGGAAGAACGCTGGTGAGGTTGGTGACCGCGTCGAGTACGTTGTTCGCGTTGGCATCGGTGATCACCAGGTCGAAGCAGGCCGTGCCGTTCTCGCACACCGAGATCTCGTTCGGCGCAATGGACAGCGCCACACCCTGCACGTTGCTGATGGTCCCGGAGGATGCGTTGGGGGGCACGTTGCTGCACGGGTAAGCCACGAACTGCATGTCGCGCATCACCGTGCCCAGCAGGTTGCCCAGGGAATCATAGGAGTTCACCTGCACCACCACCACCCAATTGCCGGCCTGGGTCGGGGTGAAGCTCAACAGGCCCGATTGCGGGTCGATCGCCAGGCCCGCGATGGCGTTCGTTGCGGAGTAGGGCGCCACGTAGTTGAGCAGGGAGGCACCCGCACCCATGGCGTTGACCAGGGTGTAGGTCAGCGAGTCGTTGTCGGTGTCGTAAGCGCCCAGGCTGTAGGTCACCGGATAGTTGAGGCACACGAAAGGGCTCGCGATGTTGCTGAACTGGGGCGAATCATCGCAGGGGTCCACCGTGTTGTTAAGGGTGGCAGCGATGTACATCTGCACCTGGTTCGGGGTCTGCAGGTTCGCGATGGAGAGGTTCCTGTTGCTCAAGGACCAACTGATGGTCCAGGAATCGCAGGGGGTGAGCGTTACGGTGGTGGTATAGGTGTACTGCTGAATACCTGGCAGGGTGCCGCCGTTGCAGGAGCTGTTCGGCAGAACAAGGTCGCAGAGCTGCGATTGCTCCACGCCGGCCGGGGTGTTCACCTGAACGGTGAAGTTGTCGCAGGGGCTCTCGAAGCTCACATTGAACTGGGGGTCCAGCTGGATCCCCGCACAATCCCGGTAGATGATCAAGGTCACCTGGTACTGGTCGTTCCCCAGGCAGTTGTAATAGATCTCGCCACCGCTGAAGTGAGTTGCCTGGGCGGAGAACGTGGCGAGCGATAGGAGGAGGGAGGTGGTCAGTCTGCGCTTCATGCGGGCCGCGTGCTTGCCGTTCATCGGGAATACAGGCGTTCCTACTCGTTACAAGTGCTTCATGTTCCGGTTTTTCGACCAAGCCCCCACTATGCACGACGGAGGTCGCTCATGTTGGAGGAACCGGACTGGGGGCGGGAGAATCATCAGGCACAGCGCCAGGAACCCGCCGCCAATCCCGATCTTGTGCCCCACATGTTGGCATACACCACCCTCACGGATCCGGAATACACGGTCCCCGCCTCTACCTCCGCATTGGACCGCCTCTTCCTCCGCGCGATCCGAGACCCCCGCGATCTACCCTTTGTCCATAAGACGCTCGAGGTCACGTTCACCCTCATTCCGCTCGGGGTGCTGTTGTTCATGCCCTTCATCACCGGATGGCTGTGGTGGGCCATCGCGGTCGTGTACCTGTTCCTCAACAACGTCACCTACAAAGGCCCGTTCGGCCTCATGTTGCACTGCACCACGCACCGACCCTTCTTCAAGGCACCGTGGATGAACTATTACCTGCCCTGGGTGCTTGCCCCGTTCTTCGGGCAGAGCCCGGAGACCTACCACGCCCACCATGTGGGCATGCACCACGCGGAGAACAACCTGGAGCCGGATGAAAGCAGCACCATGCCCTATCAGCGCGACTCCGGCTGGGCCTTCGTCCGGTATTTCGTGGTGTTCTTCTTTACGGGCATCTACACCCTTGCCGCCTACTTCTTCATGCGCAAGCGCAAGCGACTGCTGTACCGTGTGGTGCGCGGTGAATTGCTGTTCATCCTGGGCTGCGCGCTGTTGTGCATGGTGAACTGGCCGGCCACGCTCGTGGTGTTCATCCTGCCGTTCATCATCTTCCGCCTGGTGGCCATGGCCGGCAACTGGGTGCAGCACGCGTTCGTCAGCGCCGATGAACCCGGCAACCCGTTCCAGAACAGCGTGACCTGCATCAATGTGAAGTTCAACCACAAGTGCTGGAACGATGGCTACCACATCAGCCACCACATCGATGCCACCATGCACTGGACGGACCACCCCCGGTATTTCCGGGAGCACCTGCAGGACTATGCCGACCAGCGCGCGGTGGTGTTCTCCGGCCTCAACTACCTCAACATCTTCGGGATGCTGATGTCCGACCGGTACGACAAGCTCGCCGAGCACTTCGTGAACGTGGGCAACGTGTACCGGAACAACGAGGAGGTGATCGCCTTCCTGCGCAGCCGCACCGCTCCTGTGCCCTTCAGCAGCACCCAGGTGGACGGCGTGATGGCCCTCGCCTGAGCGGCCGTGCTACAGGGATCAGCGCACCCGAAGTCCCACCACCACCGGATAGTGGTCCGACACCTGCCGGCCGTTCACGCGTGGCTGAGGTACCGCGTAGCTGGTCACGCTCCAGTCCGATGGGGAAAGCCAGATGTGGTCGATGCGCCCCGTGGCCGGACGGTCCAGCTTGAATCCGTTGAAGGTGCCTTGAGCGGCCTGATCCTGCGGGCAGGCGTTCACGAGGTACTTACCCAAGTGGACCATCGGCGCCTGGTCCGGGGTGGCGTTCAGGTCGCCCATCAGGATCAGGTTCGTGCCTTCCAGCATCGCCGGTTCCATCTCCTTCAACAACAACTCGGCGCTGTGCGTTCGGGCTTCGCTACCGATGTGGTCCCAGTGCGTGTTCACGACGAGCAGGCTGTCGCCTGTGGCCTGGTCGCGCAACATCACCAGCGTCGCGATACGTTCGCAGGCGGCGTCCCAGCCTTTGCCAGGGGTGCCAGGCGTTTCCGAAAGCCATAGGGAGCGCCCGTCCAGCAGGCTGAACACCGTGGTGTCGTAGTAGATCGGACTGAACTCGCCTTTCGCTGCACCATCCTCGCGTCCCACGCCGAAGCGCTGGTAGCCGGGCCATTGCATATCGAGATAGGCCAGTTGGTGCGCCAGGGCCTCCTGCAGCCCGATCACCTGGGGATGTTGGTCGCGCACCACCTGTGCCAGCGCCGCTTTCCGCAGGTCCCAGCGGTCAAGACTGTCGCCTGGATCGTCGTACCGGATGTTGTACGTGAGGACGGTGAGATCCTGTGCCGTGCCTACCGTGGCAAGCGTGAAAAGGCCGAGGAGGACGGACCAGCGCATGCGTGAAGTAAAGACTTGTCTCGGTGAGGCTGTTACCCCTTCACCACAAGTTCCACCACCGTCCGCAGCCGGATGTCCTTGCTGGAACCGCCGATCATGAGGCGGAAGTTGCCGCGTTCCATGACCTCCTGCATCGCTTCGTTCAGGAGGTGCCCGTTGGCGGAGCAGGGGCGACCTTCGAGCAAGGTACAGGCCGTCAGGATGCTGCGCGTTCCACCCTGCTGAATGCACGCTTGGAAGGGCTCGTGCAGGTGGCGCTCGCTCCACACATCGGGTAGCTGTCGCGGCCGCCATCGCCGTGGTTCACCGCGAAGTGCTTGGGCGTGGTGAGGATGCCCCGGCTTTCCGCGGCCTTGACGCAGGTCGCGCCCATCCACGAGGCCAACAAGGGGTCCACGCCGCAGACCTCCTCTGCACGGCCCCAGCGCAGGTCGGTGTCGAGGTTCACCACGGGGCTCAGCACCATGCGGATGCCGCGGGCCTTGGTCTCCAGTGCGATGGCGGTGCACACCCGGTCCATCAGCGTGGTGTCGAAGCTGGTGGCCAGGGCGATGCTCGGGGGCAAGGCCGTGGCCCCGTTGCGCACCAGGCCGTACAGCGCCTCATCGAAGGCGATCATGGGGATGCCAAGGCGCGTCCGCTCCAGAAAGAAGCGTTGCATGCCGTTCACCTTGTCCAGCGTGCGCTGCGCATCGGGACCGGCGGCGTGGGTGAGCAGCTGGTCCGTGGCGCCGCCCCGCTGCTGCGTGGCATTCACCTGAAAGCCGAAGAGGCCATTGGTGAACCGCGTGCTGTCCGGCCACAGTTCGCCGACGACCATGAAGAGTTGCCGGAACTTCTCGTCGGGTGTCATCCGCGCAAGCAGGTCGCTTACCCGGGCAGGGATGGGGCGTGAGCGCACCAGGTGAAGCTGATGGAGTTGAAAGGTATGCACCCAATCCGACCCCGCCCGCCCGCTACCTTCGCACTTCGTTCGCCGTAGCCCTGGCATAGGCGAAACCCTCAATACATTTTTTTCGATGTTCGAGAACCTTAGTGACAAGTTAGAGCGGGCCTTCAAGGTCCTTAAAGGCCAGGGCCAGATCACGGAGATCAACGTGGCGGAGACCACCAAGGAGATCCGCCGCGCGCTGCTGGATGCCGATGTGAACTTCAAGACGGCGAAGGACTTCACCGATCGGGTGAAGGCCAAGGCGCTGGGTCAGAACGTGCTCACGAGCGTGAGCCCCGGCCAGTTGCTCACCAAGATCACGCACGACGAGCTGGCCGAGCTGATGGGCGGACAGAACGCCGGCATCAACATGAGCGGGAACCCGACGGTGGTGCTCATGAGCGGCCTGCAGGGCTCCGGCAAGACCACCTTCAGCGGCAAGCTGGCCAATTACATCCGCAAGAAAGGCAGGCGCCCCTTGCTGGTGGCTTGCGACGTCTATCGCCCGGCCGCTATCGATCAGCTGGAAACGTTGGGCAAGCAGTTGGACATCGCGGTGTACAGCGAGCGTGCCAGCAACGACCCGGTGGTGATCGCCCAGAACGGCATCGCCTTCGCCAAGCAGCACGGCTTCACCGCCGTGATCATCGATACGGCCGGTCGACTGGCGGTGGATGAGAAGATGATGGACGAGATCGCCCGCGTGAAGAAGGCGATCAACCCGCAGGAGACGCTCTTCGTGGTGGACGCCATGACCGGCCAGGACGCGGTGAACACCGCGAAGGCCTTCAACGAGCGCCTGAACATCGACGGCGTGGTGCTCACCAAACTCGACGGCGATGCGCGCGGCGGTGCGGCGCTCACGATCCGCAGCGTGGTGGACAAGCCGATCAAGTTCATCGGCACCGGCGAGAAGATGGAGGCGCTGGACGAGTTCCACCCGGACCGCATGGCCGGCCGCATCCTGGGCATGGGCGACGTGGTGAGCCTGGTGGAAAAGGCGCAGGAGCAGTTCGACGAGAAGGCCGCCCGCGAGCTGAACAAGAAGATCGCGAAGGACCAGTTCGGCTTCGACGACTTCCTGGACCAGATCGGGCAGATCAAGAAGATGGGGAACATGAAGGACCTCATGGGCATGATCCCCGGCGTGGGCAAGGCATTGAAGAACATCGACATCCCCGACGATGCCTTCAAGGGCATCGAAGCGATCATCAAGAGCATGACGCCCGAGGAGCGCAGCAACCCCGCCCTCATCAACGGCAGCCGTCGCACCCGCATCGCCAAAGGCAGCGGCACCAACGTGGAGGCCGTGAACAAGCTGATGAAGCAGTTCGAGGAGACCCGCAAGATGATGAAGATGATGGGGGATAAGACGAAGATGAAGGCGATGATGCAGCAGATGCAACAGGCGCAGGGGATGCGACGCTGATGCGCCGATCAGGAGTTGCTAAGGCCTGATCCCCTAACACGGAACGTTGGAAGAGGGGGATCAGCAATTCGCGATCAGGGGTCCTGTGTGTATGTTCATACGTATAGATGATGTACATTTGCCGTGTAAACATTCCCCCGCCATGGATACCAAGGTCACCCTCAGCTTCGATCAGCAGGTCGTTGCGCAGGCCAAGGCTTTCGCCGAGGCCAACAACATCAGCCTCTCGCGGTTGGTCGAGTTCATGCTCAGCAAGGTGACCGATCCGCGTTACCGCAGCCTGGATGAACTGCCGGTCTCCGATTGGATCAGCCAGGTGGCGGAAGGCGAAGCCACCTACGTGCGCAAGAACGCCGCTCGGAACGTGAAGAAGGAGTACCTCGAGAGCCGGAGGAAGTCCTAAGCATGGGTGCTCTCTCACACGGAGCCACGGAGAGCATCCCTCTCCATGGGAAATGGAATGAGGGTGCGGGCGCATTTCACCATGTCTCCGTGCCTCCGTGTGATATGTATTCTCCTGTGATCCATGGCGGGGATGCGCATCTTCCTTGACGCCAACGTGCTGGTGTCCGTGCTGTGCAACGAGTATCCGCGCTTCACGGCCTGTGCCCGGGTGTTGAGCCTCTGCGATGACAAGCGCTTTGAGGTCTACACCTCGCCGATGTGCCTGGCCATTGGTGGCTACTTCGCGGAGAAGAAGGGCGGGAAGAAGCTGGCCAAGCAGAAGGTCGCTCTGCTGGCGGATAAACTGAAGTTCACGTCCATGGACGGGAGGTCCGTGGAGCAAGCCCTGGCCAACAGGAAGGTCAGCGACTTCGAGGATGGGCTCCAGTACTATTCGGCGTTAGCCGCGACGTGTACGTGCATCGTCACCTACGACCGGAAGGACTTCCATTTTGCGGAGGTGGAGGTGCTGGATGCGGAGGAGTTCCTGTTGGCGCATGCGGTGAAGCGGAGGTAGATGCCTTTCCTTTGATCGAAGAACACCCCGACCATGGAGAGCGTCACCACCGAACAACTCGAACTTCTCAAGTTCCCGATCGGCAGGTTCGTACGTGGGACATGTGCGGATACACCGGAACGCGTGGCCATCTGTGTGGCGGCCCTGGAGGGTTTTCCGGCGAGGCTCCGTGCAGCGGTGGAGGACCTCGGCGACGGCCAACTGGACACACCTTATCGCCCGGGCGGATGGACCGTGCGGCAGGTGACCCATCACATGGCCGATAGCCACATGAACGCGCTGATCCGCTTCAAGCTGGCCCTGAGCGAGGATAATCCGACGATCAAGCCTTATCTCCAGGATCCCTGGAGCACACAATCCGATATGGCCCTGCCCGTGGAGCCCTCCTTGACGATCCTGGACGGTGTCCACATCCGGTGGGTGGCACTGCTGAAAGGGACGTCCATGCGTGACCTGGAGCGCACCTATTTCCACCCGGAACAGCAGCGGGCCATGGCCTTGAGCGAGGCCCTGGAACTGTATGTGTGGCATTCGGCCCACCACCTGGCGCACATCACCGGGCTGGCGGCGCGTGAGGGCTGGTAATGGGTCGTTTCCCCGGGCATGCCGAAGGACATGGGCCAGTGCCTCCGATCTCGTACCCTTGTGAAATGACCCAAGTGGCCACCTACCAACTGCTGGACGGCAAGCGCTGCAGTGAGGCCGTGCGTGCCGACATCGCCAAGGGCGCAACGGAAGTGAAGGCGAAGCGGGGTCGGCCTCCCCACCTGGCGGCGGTGCTCGTGGGCAACGACGGGGCCAGCGCTACCTATGTGGAGAGCAAGGTGAAGGCGTGTGAAGAGGTCGGCTTCCGCAGCACTTTGGTGCGCCTCCCAGAGGCGATCACGGAAGAAGAGCTATTGCACCGCATCGCGTTCATGAACGCGGATCCGGACCTGGACGGCTTCATCGTGCAACTCCCGCTGCCTTCGCACATCGACGAGGAACGCGTGACCCTGGCCATCGCGGCGCACAAGGACGTGGACGGGTTCCATCCTGAGAACATCGGGCGCATGGTGTTGGGGCTCGACGGCTTCCTGCCCGCCACACCGGCCGGCATCGTGGAACTTCTCCGGCACTATCGCATCGAAACGGCGGGCAAGCACTGCGTGGTGATCGGCCGCAGCCACATCGTGGGCACGCCCATGAGCATCCTCATGAGCCGCAACAGTTATCCCGGCAACTGCACAGTGACGCTGACCCACAGCCGTACAAACGACCTGCCCGCCATCACCCGCCAGGCCGATATCCTGATCGTGGCCCTCGGCAAGCCGGAGTTCGTGACCGCCAGCATGGTGAAGCCCGGAGCAGTGGTCGTCGATGTGGGCATCCACCGCATGCCGGACGCCTCCAAGAAGAGCGGATTCCGCTTGGTGGGGGATGTGAAGTTCAACGAGGTGGCCCCCTTGTGCTCGTGGATCTCGCCCGTGCCCGGTGGTGTGGGGCCGATGACGATCACAAGCCTGTTGCTGAACACGTTGAAGGCCGCCCGCTAGGAGCCAGGCAAGGCAAAGGGCGGGTTGCTGCGTTCCTGCCGGTCCGGTCTTGTTGAAGGACCAAGGCCTGTTCGACATTGTGTGCCGTGGTCTTCATGCAGAAGGATACCTGCCCTATACTTACCGAATGACTTTGCGAAACACCCTTTTTGCCTGCGCCGTGCTCATGTTATTAGGTGTTCACGCCCAGACCAGGACCCAGCGTGCAGAGATCCAATGGGGTGATGTACTGGTGGAGAAGACCCACGGGAATTTCGTCCGCATGATCGACCGCACACCGGATGCCATGTACCAGCTCATGACCACCAACAAGGACGGCTACCATGTGCAGCGCACGGACCTCACGATGAACACGGTGTACATGAAGCCCATCGAGCTGGAGATGGGCAAGGTGGAGTTGGCGCTGGAGGACATCCACATCGTGGGGGACAAGATCATCGTGTTCGCCTCCATCTACGACAAGAAGGCCGATGAGAAGAACCTGTTCATGAAGGCCTATACCACGGCCGATATGAAGTCGGTGTCCATGTTCACCAAGGTGGCACGCATCGGCGTGGAGAGCAAGCGGAACCAAGGTGCGTTCGAAACGAAGGTCTCTCCTGACGGAAGCAAGATCCTGATCTATGTGGAGGATCCCTTCGAGAAGAAGGAGTTCGATCGTTTCGCGGTGAAGGTGTTCAGCAAGGACCTCGAGAAGCTCTGGGAGGATGACATCGAGATGCCCTATAGCGACCAGGAATTCCTGATGGAGGAGATGCAGGTGGACAACGACGGGAGCGTGATCTGCGTGGGGGTGAAATATGCGGCCAAGCAAGAGGCGCGGCAGTTGAAGCGCGATGGCCAGGTGACCTACGAGTACCACATCCTGGTGTACTGGAAAGGCCAGGAGAAGCCCGTGGACGAGCCGTTGGTCGTGAAGGACAAGTTCCTGCAGGACCTCACGCTCAGCCTCGGTAAGGACGGGGATGTGTATTGCGTCGGATTCTACAGCGAGAAGGGGACCTGGGGCATCCGGGGTACCTTCTTCCTGCGCATCGACCGCGCCACCAAGACGATCGTTCACCAGAGCTTCAAGGAGTTCGATACTGACTTCATCACCGCCTACATGACGGACAAGGAGGAGCAGAAGGCCACCAAGAAGGCGGAGCGCAAGGGGGAGAGCCTGGAGATGTACGAGTACGAGATGCGGGACAACATCAAACGCGAGGATGGCGGCGCCGTGGTCGTGGCCGAACAGTATTACATGTGGGTGGAGACCATCCGCACCACCAATGCCAACGGCTCCGTGAGCACCCGCACCGTGTACCATTATGTCTACAACGACATCATCGTCGTGAGCATCGCGCCTTCAGGCGACATCGAGTGGAACGCGAAAGTGCCCAAGCGCCAGCACTCCACGAACGATGGCGGCTATTACAGTTCCTACGCAATGACACTCAAGGGGGGCAAGATCTACCTGCTGTTCAACGACAACGGGGAGAACCTGTTCCTGAAGGATGGCGACAAGGTCCAGCAGTTCGAGGTGACCGGGAAGGACGCCTTGGTAACGCTCGCCACCATCGATGAGGACGGCATCACCCACCGGGAGGCCCTGTTCAGCCCGGAGAAACGCGATGCCAAGGTCTGCCCCAAGGACTGCATCACCTTGGAGGACGAACGCATGTTCCTCTACGCCTCCCGCAAGAAGGAGTACCGGTTCGGCCTGATCACGTTCGACTGATGACGAGGGTCAGCCTCGCATCCTGCGTCGGAGAGCCGCCATCTTCAGCGCCGCAATGGCGCAGTCCACGCCCTTGTTACCGTGCTTGCCGCCGCTGCGGTCGCGCGCCTGTTGCAGGGTGTCATCGGTGAGCACACAGAAGATCGTCGGCACCCCGGTGCTGAGGTTCACGTCCATGATGCCTTGGGCCGTGGCCTGGCACACGTACTCGAAGTGTGGGGTCTCGCCCCGGATCACACTGCCGATGCAGATCACCGCATCCGGTTGGTCGCCTTCGATCACCAGCTTGGCGGCCAGCGCCAGTTCATAGCTGCCCGGCACCCGCTCGATGCGCAGATCCGCCTGCGCCACACCGTGATGGAGGAGCGTCCAGCGAGCGGCATCGGCCAAAGCATGGGTGATCTCGGCGTTCCATTCGGCCACCACCAGCGCCATGCGCATGCCCGTACCATCAGGCACCCCTTTGGGGTCGTAGGCGGAAAGGTCCGTTAGCGCCGTGGCCATGGTAGCGCTATGGCAGGGTTCAGCCCTGGGCGGCCTTCTCTTCGGCGAAGGCTGCGTTCTTCTTCGCCACCGAACCGTCCGGCGTCAGCGGGTATTCCTTCGCCACACGGCGATACACCTTGGCGGCGTTCTTCCAGTCCGCCTTCTGCTGATAGATCAAGCCGGCCTTCATCAGGTACATCGGCGTGGTGAACTCGTTCTCCGTCATGTTCGCGGCCTTCTCGAACTTGCCGAGGGCCTCGTCCGTGCGGCCGAGTTCCACCAAGGCATCGCCCTGGTTGCCCACCGCCATGGCGCTCAGCACGTCGTCCTCAAGGTCGGCTTCCTTGTAATAGGACAAGGCGGCCTCATGGTCGCCCTTCTGCATCATGATGGTGCCCAAGTAGAAATTGGCAAGTTCGCCACTGGGGGTGCTGGAATAACGGTCCGCGATGTCCAGGAGGCCGAGGTAGTTGCCGTCGCCGTTCATGGCCAGGTCCAGCGAATCGATCTCGAAGTAGTACTGGGCCTTCCAGATCATCTCCTGGGCCTCCTTCGCTTTGGGCTCGGCGTAGAACTTCTTGTAGCCGATAACAAGCACCACGAGGGCCAGCAGAGCGGTGACGCCGATGCTGACGGCCTTCTTGTTCTTTTCGAAGAACAATTCGGTCCGGGTGTACATCTCCCCGATATCGAGGTCCTTCTGTTCGGTGTGCTGCGGGGCCTTGGTCGACATGGTACGCTTCTGAATTCGGACGGCAAAAGTAGGGGATATCCCCATACCGGCACAGGGTGGGGCCCGGATGATCGACAACCGCCGGTTGACAGCCGGTGATGAGCCTGCTTCGGGCCCTTGGGCAGCGCGGGGAACTATCTTTGGCGGCCGTGCACCTCAGCCAGCTCCAGCTCTTCCAGTTCCGCAATCACCGTGAGGCCGATCTGGCCCTTGGGGCCCAGGTGAACTGCTTCACCGGTCCCAACGGCGTGGGCAAGACCAACTTGCTCGATGCGGTGCACTACCTGAGCCTGTGCAAGAGCTATTTCGAACCCACCGACCTGCACAATGTGCTGAAGGGGGAGGAGGTCTTCATGGTAAAGGGCAGCATGGCGGTGGAAGGGGGCGAGGATGACCTGGTCTGCAGCGTGCGCAAAGGCCACCGCAAGGTCTTCAGCCGCAACCGCAAGGAGTACGATCGTCTGGCGGAGCACATCGGGAAGTACCCGGTGGTGATGATCACGCCCTACGATGGCCAACTGATCCTGGAGGGCAGCGAGGTGCGCCGACGGTTCCTGGACGGCCTCATCAGCCAGTTCGATCGCGCCTACCTGGATGCCCTTCTGCGCTACAACAGGGCAATGGCCCACCGGAACCTGTTGTTGAAGCAGGCCTGGCGGCAGGGTGGCCTCGACAGGAGCACGGTGGAACCCTGGGATGAGCAGCTCATTGTGCATGGTGAGGCGGTGCACGCCGTGCGGCAGGACTTCATGAAGGAATTGGTCCCCCTGCTCGTGGATCATTACCAGGGCATCACCAGCGGGCCGGAGCAGGTGGCCTTGGCCTACCGCAGTGAGCTGGGAGAGCGCCCGCTGCGCATCCTGTTGGAGGAGGCTTGGACGAACGACCTCGCGGCAGGACATACAACGGTCGGCATCCATCGCGATGACCTGCTCTTCACCCTGGAAGGGCAACCCTTGAAGCGCTACGGTTCGCAAGGGCAGCAGAAGACCTTCCTGATCGCCCTGAAACTGGCCCAGTTCGACCTCACGGCCGCTCGCACGGGACTGAAACCGATCCTGCTGTTGGATGACATTTTCGACAAGATCGACCCCCAGCGTATGCGTCACCTCCTGAAGTTGCTAGGCGGTGGCCGGTTCGGTCAGGTCCTCATCACCGATACGGATGCCCGCCGCATGCACCAGGTGCTCGATGGGCTGAAGCTCGATGTCCGCTTTTTCCACATGGCCCACGGTCAACCCATTTCCCATGAAACGCTCGAACGGACGCTCGCTGGGTGAAGCGATGGGTGACCTGGTGGATGCCTTCGGCCTCCGCGAGAAGCTGGACGAACAGGCCTTGATCAGTGCATGGGATACGGTGGCAGGGCCCATGATCGCGCGGCACACCATGGCGTTGCGCTACCGTGCCGGCGTGCTGCGGGTGAAGGTGGATTCCGCCCCCCTGCGACATGAGCTCGGGTTCCTCAAGGAGGGCCTGGCCAAGCTGCTGAACGAGCGGCTTGGACGCGAGGTGGTGCGCACGATCGCACTGGATTGACCAGCGTGGCGGTCGCATCATTAGAGGAACGGCCCGGAGCCCCCGGACCAGCGCCTCAATACTGCTCCCGGGAACTGAAGAAGAAGTGCCCCTCGATCAGCGCATTGTCATCGCTGTCGCTGCCGTGCACGGCGTTCTTGGCCTTGCTCTCGGCGAAGCGCTTACGGATGGTGCCCTCCTCGGCCTGGCCGGGATCGGTGGCGCCGATCAGCTTGCGGTAGTCCTCCACCGCATTTTCCTTCTCCAGGATGGCGGCGTAAACAGGGCCACTGGCCATGTAATCCACGAGCTCGCCATAGAACGGGCGCTCCTTGTGGACCTCGTAGAAGGCACCGGCCTCCTTGTGCGAGAGCCGTGTGTACTTCAGGGCCACCACGCGGAAGCCTTTGCTGATGATCATGTCCAGGATCTGCCCGGCCTGGCCTGCGGCCACGGCTTCGGGTTTGAACATGGTGAACGTGCGGTTGCCTGCCATGGGTTGTTGAAAAAGCCGGGCAAAAGTAACCGCTCCGGGGGAATGGGAAGGGGGGAATAACCTGTTTCCTTCGTTCAACGTAGTGACACCGGCAAAAAAGAGCGACTTCGCTACCTCCTATTCCCATGACCAGATCCCATTTCGTGATCCTTGCCTCCTTGGCCGCTGTGCTCAACGCCTGCGGAGGCCCGGACCCTCAGGAACCGGTGGCCGATAGTGGCCAGCAGCTCGTGATCGGGGGGGACGACGCGGCCTCATCAGCATCCAGCCTGTACCAGATGCCGACCCCGAACGAGCTGTTCGCCATTGTGCGTGAAATGGCCGGAGAGGGTCAGAAACGCATGATGAACCCGGCGGCCAACGCCGACCGGTATGCATCATTGCCTGCCCGGGCGCTCAACTTCGGTGTCTATGCCACCGACCTGGTGTACGCCAGCTATTTCAGGCTGAACGTCGAGGTGGTCCGGTATTATCTCGCCGTGAAGAAACTCGGGGAGAAGGTGGGGGTGCAAAGTGCCTTCACCGACACTGATTTCGTGCGTTTGGAGGCCAACCTCACCCGGGGCAGCAGCGATTCCCTCGAAGTGATCAGCAACGAGGCTTACTACAAGGCGTACTCCAAGTTGCAGGAAGAGGACATGGGCCCCACCCTGGCCTTGGTGCTGGCCGGTGGCTGGGTGGAGAGCATGCACCTGGTGATGCACCAGATCGTGACCTTTGACGCCACTTCGCCGCTAGTGGGCCGGGTCGCTGATCAGAAGATCAGCCTGGAGCACTTGTTGGACCTCATGGAACAGCACAAGGAAGATCCCAATGTGGCCCCCTGGATGGCACGGCTTTCCGCCATCCGTGACATTTTCGATCGCTTTCAGGCAAAGCGTATCCCTCACGAGGGCAAGTCCTCTTCCGGTCGCATGGTCCTGGGCGATGACCTGCAGGTGGAAATGACCCCCGAACAGTATCAGGAACTCTATAAGGCTGTGGAACAGCTCAGGGAGGACATCGTTCGCCCCGAGGACCAGGCTTCCGTAAAACCCAACGCTTGATGCAGCAGTTCCATTTCCTCCGCACCAACCTGTTCGCAGCCACGTTGCTGGTGACCGCTGGCCTTGCCGCGCAGAGCGATTGCACCGATCACCACAAGTTCAATTGCGAGCGCTCTCCCGATACCCGGTTCTCCATCAATGGCCAGAGCAAGAGCGCAAGCGTTCAGGTTGGCGTGCCGACCGAGCTCAACATCATCCTGTACAAGGGGCAGGATTACCGCATCTCCTTGGCGCATGACACCCGGATCCTGGGCGAGCACCTGTCCATCCGCCTGGTGGAAAAGGTGCGTGAGCCCAAGGTGGTGGAGGTGCAGGTGACCGAAAAACAAGCGGTGATGGACGCCAATGGCGAGCCCACGGGCCAGGAGAAGGACATCGTCCGGATGGAGAAGAAGACCGTTTACGAGGATGTCCGCAGGGTGCTTTGGGACAATGGCGACCACGACATGGCCAGCGAGATCGAGTTCAGCGCCAACAGCAGCAAGCGGGTGGTGGTGGAGGTGATGGCCCCCGGAGTCCCTGAAGGGAAGAACAGGAAGGACTTGGACATCGGCTGCGTGGGTATCCTCATTGAGCACATGCCCACACCGAACATCGGTTTCTGATCGCACGGAGCGCACGGCATGAGGGCGGCTACCTTTGAGGCCTCCCTCATGCTTACCACACCTTCCGCCCCTCCGGAACAGGTCAAAGCGCTCCAACAAGCGCTTGATCGGCCTCGCCGGATCGCCATCACCACCCATTACAACCCGGATGGCGATGCCATGGGCAGCAGCCTCGGGCTGGCCCACGTGCTTCGGCGTCTCGGCCACCAGGTGCAGGTGGTCACCCCCAACACGCCACCGTCATTCCTGCACTGGATGCCCGGCGCCGGCGACGTGCTTGCGTTCGATAAGCAGCCCGAAGCGAGCAAGGACCACCTGACGGGTGCGGAGCTGCTGTTCTGCCTCGATTTCAACCGCCCCGACCGTGTGTCCGGTCTCGAGGACAGCCTGCGCGCCGCGCCATTCCGTGTGCTCATCGACCACCACCAGGACCCGGACGACTTCGCCGCCATCGCATTCAGCGATGTGTCCTCCTGCAGTACATGCCAGATGGTCTTCGACATCGTTTCGGCCATCGGTGCAGGCGAGCTGATCACCGTTGATGCCGCCACCTGCCTGTATACCGGGATCATGACCGACACCGGCTCCTTCCGCTTCAGCAGCACCGCGCCCCACACCCTGCGCGTGGCCGCCCGGTTGATGGAGTTGGGCGCGGTCCCCGACCATATCATCAGCGCTGTGCTCGACGACAATACCGAGGATCGCTTGAGGCTTCTTGGTTTCGCGCTCAGCGAACGGTTGCGTGTGTTCCCCGAGCTGGGCACCGCATTGATCACCCTTTCCAACGAGGATCTGTCCCGGTTCAACTTCAAGCCGGGGGACACGGAAGGGGTGGTGAACTATGGCCTGTCCATTCGCGGCATACGTCTGGCCGCCCTCTTCGTGGAGCGCGGTGACATGGTGAAGCTGAGCCTTCGTTCCAAGGGCATGCTTCCGGTGAACCGCTACCTCGCCGCGCATTTCGAAGGTGGCGGGCACCTCAATGCGGCCGGAGGGCATGCGCGGGAACCGTTGAAAGCCGCAGTGGATCGCTTCCTGGCGGACCTGCCCGCGTTCATTGCAGCGCATCCGGCATGATCCGCGCGTTGCTCCCGATCATCCTGCTCGCCTCCTGTCACGGGGGCGCACGACCACCGGCCTCAGGTCCTGTTCCTGCCAAGCGCGATGAGCTCATCGACCACAACCGCCGGATGCTCGAGCGGGAGGAACGCGACATCGATCTTTGGGTGCATCGCCAGGGCGTTGCCTTCGTCACATCCGGCACGGGCGTGCGTTGGAGGATGCTGCGCGATCTCCCTGGCGATACCGCGAGACCCGAGCAGCTCGCCCGGGTGCGCTATACGGTCACGTTGCTCAACGGGGACACCTGCTATCGCACGGCCAACGGTGCGGAGACCTTCAGGGTGGAGCATGACGAAGTGGAGAGCGGCCTGCACGAGGCGATCCAACACCTGTCCGAAGGGGACAGCGCCATCATCGTTATCCCCAGTCATCGCGCACACGGTCTTGCCGGCGATATGGCCAAGGTGCCCATGCGCAGCACCGTGGTCTATGCCATCGGACTTGAAACCCTCACCGGCCAGCGACCATGAAGGCCTTCCGTGGTCTGCTTCCTTTGGTGCTACTGCTCTGGTCGGGCTGCACACGATCGCCGTATCCGGGATACAAGCACGTGGGTGGTGACACCTACCTCCGGCTGATCACCCTTGGCGAAGGGGACCGTACGATGAACGACAGCGACCTGATCCTACTGGGGTTCCGGGCGGCCGCGGTGCCCGATCGACCGGGTTCCTTGTTCAGCACCGAGCAGTACACCGAGGCCTGGTCGTTGCTGGGCAGTGGATTGGGCCCGGTGCTGCGGCGCATGCACCAAGGGGATAGTGCGAGCGCATGGTTACCCGCTGCACAGGTGCCCTGGCAGCAGTTCGGCAACGCCCATGCACCAGTTGATACCGGCATGGTGCGCGTGGACCTGGCGCTGCGTTCCTTGAAGAGCGCCCAGGAAGTGCGTGCGGAGGAGCAGGCCTACAATGCCTGGCGAGCGGATCGTGAGATCGGGGAGCGGCTGGTGCTGGAACGGTACCTGACCACCCATGGCATCGATCGCAATAGGACCGCGTACCAAGGCATTTTCATCCTGCCGCACGGTGGACCGAAGGAACCTTTGCTGCGAACGGGCGACGCGGTCACCATCGCCTACGTGGCCCACGGCCTGGACGGTACCGTTTACGACGATACCTACAAGGGAGGCACTCCGCTCAGCTTTCGTCTGGGCGATCCCGGGCAGGTGATCCGTGGCCTTGAGATCGGACTTCGGCGTGTCGGTGCGGGGAACAAGGTCACCTTCATCATCCCTTCCCAGTTCGCCTTTGGAGATGACGGGGCCGCCGGGATCGTTCCGCCCTTCACCACGGTGGTCTATGAGCTCGAAGTGCTCAAGAACGAGGCAGCAGGGAAGGATTGAGATCAGCAGCCGATGATGAACACCGCCGGGTGCTTGCCCAGGGTCGGTGGGGCATTGCGCCAGTCCTTCGCGGTGCGGGTGCGGATGAAGGCCGACGGCTGCATCAGGTCCATGGCGATGCAGAGCAGGGTGCGGTCCTGCAAGGTGCGCACCAGGTCGCCCAGCAGGCTGTCGTTGCGATACGGTGTTTCGATGAAGAGCTGAGCGGCCCCGGTGCGCAAGGCTTCCTGTTCGAGCCGCTTGATCGCCGGTCTGCGTTCCTCGGGCTTCACGGGCAGGTAGCCGTGGAAGGTGAACCGCTGGCCGTTCAACCCGGATGCGGAGAGCGCGAGCAGGAGGGAGGAAGGACCGGAGAGCGGTACCACCCGGATGCCGTTGCGGTGCGCAGCCTCCACAAGGCGGGCGCCGGGGTCCGCGATGGCGGGCATGCCGGCCTCGCTCATCAACACACCATCCTGCATGCGCAGCAAGTTGATCTGGTGCTGCACATCGGCTTCGGTGCTGTCCTTGTCCAGGCGATGGATCTCCAGCGATGGAAGCTCGATCGTGGCCGACATGCGACGGAGCATGTGGCGGGCGGTCTTCTCATGCTCGGCGAAGAAGAGCTTGCACCGGAGGGCTATCGCGAGGTTCTCAGGTGCCAGTTGCTCGATGCCGCCGGCATCCCCCAACCACACAGGCATCAGGTATAAGGTGCCCTCAGCCACGGTCACGAAGCTGGTCGAGGAGCACGGCGCAGGCCTGGTCGAGCATGTCGTGCACCTGCTCGAAACCTTCGGCACCACCGTAGTACGGATCGGGAACGGAGCGGTGCCGATGACCCGGTACGAGGTCCATGATGAGCCTGGCCTTCGCGGCGAGCTCCTTGCTGGGTGCCAGTTGGCGAACATCGCTCAGGTTGTCCTCATCCATGGCCAGGATCAGGTCGAAGTGGTGGAAGTCGTCGGCGCGGAAGGCGCGGGCGCGCAGGTCGGAGATGTCCATGCCGTGTGCTTGCATGGTGCGTCCGGCGCGCGGGTCGGGCGCTTGTCCAACGTGGTTGTCGCTGGTGCCTGCGGAGTCCGTGCTCACGGCCACCCCCGCATCGGCCGCTCGTTGGCGCAGGATCCCCTCGGCCATCGGGCTCCGACAGATGTTGCCCAGGCATACCATGAGGACCTTCATGTGCGTGGTGTCGGACTTCATTCGGTCGGCATTGTGCGAAGGTGTGAAAAGAAGAAGGACCGCTGGGGGGCGGTCCTTCCGAAAGTGCGTCGGTGAGGTCAGTGGATGCTGAGCTTCTTCTCCAGGTCCTCCAGGTAACCGCGGAACTGCTTGTCGGTCTCCTGCAGGTTGTTCACGGTGCGGCAGGCGTGGAGCACGGTGGCGTGGTCCTTCCCTCCGCAGTGCGCCCCGATGTTCGCCAGGGAGCTCTTGGTCATTTTCTTGGCGAAGTACATCGCGATCTGGCGGGCCTGCACCACTTCACGCTTGCGCGTCTTGCTCTTCAGCAGTTCGATCGGCAGGTCGAAGTAATCGCACACCACCTTCTGGATGTAGTCGATCGATACTTCACGGGCCGTGTTCTTCACGAACTTGTCGATCATCTGCTTCGCCAGGTCGAGGGTCACTGCACGTTTGTTCAGTGAGCTCTGGGCGATCAAGCTGATCATGGCCCCTTCCAATTCGCGGATGTTCGTGGTGATGCTGTACGCGAGGTACTCCACCACTTCCTTGGGCAGTTCAATGCCCTCGGCGTACATCTTCTTCTCCAGGATCGCGATACGCGTTTCGAGACCAGGGGTTTGAAGGTCGGCGCTCAAGCCCCACTTGAAGCGGCTCAGCAGGCGTTGCTCCATGCCCTGCATCTCCACAGGCGCTTTGTCGCTCGTGATGATGATCTGCTTGCCGGTCTGGTGGAGGTGGTTGAAGATGTGGAAGAACACATCCTGCGTTTTCTCCTTACCCGCAAGGAATTGTACATCGTCGATCATCAGCACGTCCATCATCTGGTAGAACTGGCTGAAGTCGCCCACGGTGTTGTTCTTCACCGCTTCGATGAACTGCTGCGTGAACTTCTCGGCAGGGACGTAAAGGATCGTCTTGTCCGGATGGTTCCGCTTGATCTCGATCCCGATCGAGTGCACCAGGTGCGTTTTGCCCAGACCAACGCCGCCATAGATCAGCAGCGGGTTGAAGGCGGTGCCACCGGGCTTCTGGGCCACAGCGTAACCGGCGCTCCGGGCAAGGCGGTTGCAATCCCCCTCGATGAAGTTGTCGAACGAGTAGTTCGCGTTGAGGTGCGATTCCACCTTGATCTTGCGGAGACCAGGGATGATGAACGGATTCTTGATCGGGCTGTTGGCCACATCGATCGGCAGGCTCACCGCGGGGTTCTTCACCTCGCGGGCATTGCTCGTGGGCACCTTCACGGTGTAGGGGTTGGAATTCTGGAAGCCGTTCTCCATCACGATGGAGTACTCAAGGCGTCCTTCCGTTCCCAGTTCCTTCTTGATGATCTTCTTGAGCAGGCCGATGTAATGCTCCTCCAACCATTCGTAGAAGAACTGCGAAGGCACCTGGATCGTCAACACGCTGTCCGCAAGTTTCACGGCCCGGATCGGTTCGAACCAGGTCTTGAAGCTCTGTGGGCTCACGTTGTCCTTGATCACCTCCAGGCACCGTTCCCAGATCTTCTCGTGGTCTTTCTTCATGGGCGAGAGGGTGATCTTTGAGGAAGTTCGGTGGTCGGTGGGTTCCCTTGTATCCGTTGGGCCACAAGGGCTTCAGCGAATAAGGGTCGCAAATATGGACCAGAGGAAGTGAAAAAAAAAGTTGTTGACCACTTGATAGGTAATAATTTTTTCGCATCGCCGTAACACACAGCTCGAAATGCGGAAACCATTGTCCCCATTGGTTTGTAGCGCGAGTGCGTGGTATGCGCCGCTGTGGTCGCGACATGTGGCGCACGCATGCCGATGAAGGCATTCGTTGTGCCGTGTGATCCAATGTGCGCCATGTTGTTCCTGACCTGTCCCGATCCATCGAGGAAGGGGCATGCCGTGAAGTTACGTCCCTTCGGGCCACTCGTGCAAAAGAGCCTGCGCTCCTTGTCATTCCTACCTTTCCAGCATCATGATCACCTTCGACACCAAGGTCCGCGTTCGCTACGGAGAGACCGATCGCATGGGCTACGTGTACTATGGCACCTATGCGCTCTACTTTGAGGTGGGGCGCGTGGAGGCCTTGCGCAGCCTCGGTTTCCCGTACCGCGAGATCGAGGAGCAGGGGGTTCTGTTGCCGGTGCACGACATGCATGTGAAGTACCACCGACCCGCGCGCTACGATGATGTGCTCACCATCCGCACCACCATCCGCACATCGCCCTCGGTACGCATCGTGTTCGATCACCAGGTGCTCGATGCGCAAGGTGCGGTGCTCACGGAAGCCGCGATCACGCTGGTGTTCGTTGATCGCGTCAGCGGAAGGCCACGCGCAGCGATGAAGGAGCTCGTGGAGGCGCTTTCGCCTTACTTCCGGTGATCGTCGGTCACCGCAATACCCAAGCGCTCGCAGTGCTCAGTGAAGTCCTTGATGGTGCCAGGCGGCAACGCGACACGCATCGCGCAACGATCCGCGTAGGAGGCATCACGCACTTCACCCCCGCAGCGCATCACCCTGGTGCGCACTTCCTCCAGCTGTGCATACGTGCAACCGATCACCAGCTCACCCAACTGCACACGCTCCACGATCACGTTGTTCGCGAGCGCCAACCGTGCGGCTTCCGCATACGCATGCACCAGACCGGCCTTGCCCAACAGGGTGCCACCGAAATAGCGCACCACCACCACTGCTGAAAAGGTGATGCCCAAGGCCTGGAGCTGACGTAGCATGGGCCTGCCTGCCGTGCCTGAGGGTTCGCCTGCATCGTTCGCGCGGGAGCGTGAACCGTCCACTTCGAGGATCCACGCGTAGCATGCATGGCTGGCGGAGCGGTGTGTCCTCGCGATGCCTTCCAGGTGTGAACGGAACACCGCTTCGTTCGCTAAGGGGAACGCCCAGGCCAGGAACTTGCTGGCCTTCTCGCGGTGCACCGCTTCGCTTTCCCCAGCCAGCGTGTGATAACGGTCCGGGTTCATGTCCGCGCGGACAGGATCAGGACCAGGGCCAGGACCGAAACGAGGATGCCCGCCAGGTGAACAGGCTTCGGTCGCTCGCGGAAAAGCAGCATGCTCGCTGCGGACCCGAGGAGGATCACACCGATGTTCATCAACGGGAACACGCTGCTCGAAGGAAGTCCGCTTGAGGCGAGCGCCTTCACCACGAAGTAGAGGCTTCCATAGTTCACCGCACCAAGGAGCGAACCGGCGATCCACGTCCGCGGATCCGCGTACGCTGAACACTCACGCCGCATGAGCGACCATGCCAAGCCGATGATCCCTGCACTGCCGAAAACGATGGTGGGGAACACTGCCTCGGTGAGCGCTGTGGTGTACATGCGCTGCACCACATTGATGCCGATGTCGATGGCGGCGTTCCCCAGGAAGAGCAGCACCGGCAACAGCCAGGCACTACCACGCGCGCGGCCGTCAGCGCTCCACGTGCTCAACACCACACCCACAAGGGCGAGACCGATGCCCGCCCAGCCCAAGGTCCCCGGAGCCTCCTTGAACACGATCACCGCGAACAGCACGGTCAGCACCAGGCTCATCTTGCTGGCCACGGTGGTCGGCGCCACACCGGCGCGTTGCGACGATACACCCGTAAGGTAGAAGACGGACACGAAGAGGAAGCTCAGCAGGATCGACGGCGTCCAGAGCAAGGAGATGTCCCCCGCGGCCCATGGCCTCGAGATCACCACCCCGCAGAGGAACGCTGTGAAATAGTTGATCACGATCGCAGGCAACAGGGCGATGCGTCGCGCTTCGAAGGACTTGAACAGCACGAACAGCGTGGCGACGAACAGCGCGGCAGCGATCACCAAGGCCATGTGTCCAATGGGCGTTGACCGTTCACGAAGAAGCGGAGCATGTCGGTGCCTGGATCCATCAGGCGGGCAGGTCCGATGGTCATGGCAGGTGCCGGAGTTCCCTGGGTGAACCTCACCTCCGCGGTGATCTCGCGGACCTCATCCCAAAGCCCAAGGGCCATGAAATGCCCGAGCAGTTGCGCACCGCCCTCCACCAGTAAGGAACGGATCCGGCGTACATGCAGTTCCTCCAGCACGCGCGGCAAGAGTGCTAGGTCGGCAGGAAGCACCACCTGCTCCACCGCCACGTCGTTGCGCCATGTACCGGTGAACAGCAGCGTGGGTGCGGCATCATCGAAGACCTTCGAGCTCGCCGGTGCGGAATTCGTCCGGTCGATGACCACACGCAAGGGTGTTCGTCCCGCCACGTGCCTTACGGTGAGCTGCGGGTCGTCGTTCACCACGGTGCGGCTTCCCACCAGGATCGCCTGTTCCTCGCTCCGCCAGCGGTGCACGAGCACATCCGTTGCAGGTGAGCTGATGCGTTGAACACCTCGTTCCGAACGCGGATGACCGTCGAGGAAACCATCGGCCGATCGGGCCCACTTGAGGATGACGTAGGGGCGCTGCTTTTCCACGGAAGTAAGGAATCGCCTGTTGGTCCAGCTGGCTTCCGCCTCGCACACGCCCACGTCGACCCGTACACCCGCCTCACGCAGCCGTGCCACGCCTCGGCCACTGACCTGGGGAAAGGGGTCCACCTGCGCCACCACCACGTGCTTCACACCACGCGCGATCAACAGGTCGGCACAAGGGGGGGTGAGCCCGTGGTGCGCGCACGGTTCGAGGTTCACGTACAGGATGGCATCCCCGGGAACCGGCCCATCGCCGAAGGCGTTCAGGCATTCCACTTCGGCATGCGGACCGCCGTACGCCTTGTGCCACCCTTCGGCAAGCACCCGGTGGTCCTGCACCAGCACGGCCCCCACCAACGGGTTGGGTGCCACGGAACCGGCCCCGTTGCGGGACAGTTGCAGACAGCGGTGCATCCAATACGCTTGGTCCATCATCATCCGGGACCGCGAAGATGCGAAGGCCGATCCATGCCGATCTTCGCGCCATGCGTGTCGCCACGAACTCTGTGAACGCCTTGATGGAGCAATACCAGCGTGATCTGGAGGGTCTTTATCCCCTTTCCGAGGTGCGGGCCATCGCGGCTGCCGTGTTCCACCACGCGCTGGGTTGGGACCTGATCCGGGTGTTGATGGACCGCGACGCGGCACTGAGCGAAAGTGAACTGCTCAGGGTCTACATGCCGCTGAAGCGGCTCCGCACGGGCGAGCCGCTCCAGTACGTGCTCGGGGAGACCGGGTTCCATGGGCTTACCATCGGTGTGGACCCCAGCGTGCTGATCCCCCGGCCGGAGACCGAGGAACTGGTGGACCTCATCCGGCGCTCCGCCATCGCGCCTTCCCGAGTAGTGGACATCGGCACCGGTAGTGGGTGCATTGCTCTGGCGCTGAAGCAGATCTTCCCCGAAGCGCAGGTCACCGGGGTCGATGTGAGCGATCAGGCCCTCTTGCGCGCCATGGACAATGGGCGGCGGAACGCTTTGGATGTGACGTGGCTGTGCGGGGACATCCTTCAGGCCGACATGGCACTTCCCGCTGCCGACCTCATTGTGAGCAATCCGCCCTATGTGCCGCGTGCGGAAGAGTCCTCGCTGGGGCTTCACGTGCGCGCGCACGAACCGCACCTTGCCTTGTTCGTGGAGGATGTGGACCCGCTCCTGTTCTACCGCGCCATCGCCGAAAAGGCGCTCAAGGCCCTCGGACCGGGTGGTGTGCTCTGGTTCGAGGGGCATCATCTTCATTCATCCCAGGTCGCCAGCTTGCTCGATGACATGGGTTATCACGGCGTACAGTGCATCAACGACCTGAGCGGGTCGCCACGGTTCGTCCGGGCAACGCGCTGAGGATCCAACGGAACACATGAGCATGAGCGAGATCGTGGAACGGATCGGGAGGCTGCGTCAGGAACTGGAGCACCACAACCACCGCTATTACGTGCTGGCCTCACCGGAGATCAGCGACCAGCGGTTCGATGCGATGATGAAGGAGCTTGAGCTTCTGGAGGCCGGGCACCCCGAGCTGCATGATCCCAACAGCCCGACGCAACGCGTGGGCGGCGACATCACGAAGAACTTTCCCGTGGTCGCGCATCGCTACCCCATGCTCTCCCTGTCCAACTCATATAGCCGCGAGGATGTCGCTGAGTTCGTGGCGCGCGTGGAGAAGAGCGTGGGGCAGGTGACCTATGTGATGGAGCTGAAGTACGATGGTGTGGCCATCAGCCTGACCTATGTGAACGGTGAGCTTGTCCGTGGCGTCACCCGCGGTGATGGCGAAAAAGGGGAGGAGATCACGGCCAACGTACGCACCGTGCGGGCCATTCCCCTCAAGCTCCAGGGCCAGGACCGGCCAAAGGAAATGGAAGTACGAGGAGAGGTGGTCTTCACGCGGAAGAACTTTGACAAGCTCAACGAACTCCGCCGCAACGAAGGGGAGGAACCCTATGCCAATCCCCGGAACACCGCCGCCGGTACGTTGAAGCTTCAGGACTCGCGTGAAGTGGCGAAGCGAGGCCTCGACAACTTCATCTACGGCCTGCAAAGCGAGCAGCTTCCTACGCGCAGCCATTACCAGAACGTGATGCGCGCTGGAGCCTGGGGCTTCAAGGTCCCGGACCCGAAGCGCCGGTTCATCGAACAGGCCACCGACACCGATGCCATCATGGCCTTCATCGACCATTGGGACACCCATCGCCATGCCTTGGAGATGGATATCGATGGCATCGTGATCAAGGTCGATGACCTGAACGTACAGGAGGAACTGGGCCTGACGGCGAAGAGCCCGCGCTGGGCCATCGCCTACAAGTTCCAGGCGGAGCAGGCCGTCACCCGGCTGAACGCCGTTTCGTACCAAGTGGGCCGCACCGGTGCCGTGACCCCCGTGGCCGAGCTGGAGCCCGTGCTCCTCGCCGGCACCACCGTGAAGCGTGCATCCCTCTTCAATGCCGACCAGCTCGCGCGGCTCGATCTTCATGTCGGCGACCTCGTACGGGTGGAAAAGGCCGGTGAGATCATCCCCCAGGTGGTGGGTGTGGAGAAGGAGCATCGCCCGGTCCATGCCCATCCGGTGCACTTCCCGCATCACTGCCCGGAATGCGGCACGTCGCTGGTCAGGTTGGAAGGAGAGGCACAGCACTACTGCCCGAACGAACACCAATGCCCGCCCCAGATCACCCGGCGCATCGAACATTTCGTGGCGCGCAAGGCCATGAACATCGACGGGCTTGGCGGGGAGACCGTGGAGGAGCTCTTCCGGGCAGGGCTTATCCACAACATCGCCGACCTCTACGATCTGCAGGTCGATCGGTTGCTGGCGTTGGGCAGGGGCTGGGGGGAGAAGAGCGCGCGGCAAGTGGTGGAGGGCATCGCCGCCAGTCGGTCCATCCCTTTCGAACAGGTGCTGTTCGCACTGGGCATCCGCCATGTGGGCGAGACGGTGGCCAAGAAGATCGCCCGGGCCGTGGGCCATATCGACAAGCTGGCGACCATGAGCCGGGAGGAGCTCACGGGCATCGACGAGGTCGGGGAGGTGATCGCGGAAAGCATCGAGGACTTCTTCGCGGTGGAAGGGAACCGTGCCGTGATCGAGCGCTTGAGGATGGCCGGACTTCAGTTCGAGGCCGCTGCACAGGAAGGACCGGTAAGCGACCTTCTCGCCGGCAAGAGCATCGTGGTGTCAGGGGTTTTCCGCAATTTCAGCCGCGATGGCATCAAGGAGACCATTGAGCGCCATGGCGGAAAGGTGAGCGGGTCCATCAGCAAGAAGACGACCTTTGTGCTCGCCGGAGCCGACATGGGGCCCGCCAAGCGGGCCAAGGCCGATGAGCTTGGGGTGCCGGTCGTGGAGGAGGAGGAGTTCCAGCGAATGATCGGAGCATGAAACTGTTCGACCGCATCAAGGAATGGCTGGGCCGCAGAGCCCTGCTGCGCGAGGCGATGCCCGATCGCCGCCCCGTGCCCAAGAACCTCGCCCTCTGCGTGAAGGTGGGCATCGTGTACGTGGCCCCCGATGAGCAGGCCCACGCCCAGGTGCGTAACTACGTGAAGAAGATCAAGGAGGAGCTTGGCATCCATCGCATCCAGTGCATCGGTTACGTGGACGACAAGATCATGCCCCACTACATGGGCGCCAAGCTCCACTTCGACGCCATCGACCAGAAGGACCTGAACTGGTACCGGATCCCCGGCGGCAACATGGTCAACAACTTCATCGCCGAAGAGCATGACGTGCTGATCGACCTCACGCTCACGGACTACCTGCCCATCCAATACATCGTGGCCAAGAGCCGGGCCCGCTTCAAGGTGGGGCGCTGGGGCGACAGCAACAGGCACTTCCTGGACATGATGATCGACATGGCCGGTGCCAACAGCCTGCCGCAGCTCATCGCGCAGATCGACCGCTACCTGCTCATGATCAATGCTCCCTCCACCAACGAACATTCCCTGAACTGATATGGACCCCCGTTTCCGCGGCCTCGGCGTGGCCCTCGTTACCCCTTTCCGGGCCAATGGTGCCATCGACTATGCCGGCCTCGAGAAGCTCATCGAGCACCAGATCGCAGGCGGTGTGGATTACGTGGTGACCATGGGCACCACCGGTGAGAGCGTCACCCTCACCAAGGCCGAGAAGCAGGAACTGCTCGCACAGACCATCGGCTACGTGCGCAACCGGGTGCCTGTGGTGCTCGGGCTGGGAGGGAACAATACCGCCGAGGTGATCGAGTCGCTCAACAGCTTCGACATGGACGGCGTGGATGCGCTCCTCAGCGTGAGCCCCTACTACAACAAGCCCACGCAGGAAGGGATCTACCAGCACTACAAGGCCATCGCGCAGGTGGCCCTGAGGCCTATCATCCTCTACAACGTGCCTGGCCGCACAGGCAGCAACATGACCGCCGATACCACCGTTCGTCTGGCGAAGGACTTCAAGAACATCATCGCCATCAAGGAGGCCAGCGCCAACCTGGATCAGATGGGCAGGATCCTCAAGCACAAGCCCAAGGACTTCATGCTCATCAGCGGCGACGACGCGCTCACGTTGCCGATCATTGTTTTAGGCGGTGTCGGTGTGATCAGCGTGGTGGGGAACGCCCTGCCCGCCGAGTTCAGTGCCTTGGTGAACGCGGCGCTCAAGGGAGATCTGGAGACCGCCCGCAAAGAGCACCTTCGTCTGATCGAGGTGATCGACCTGCTCTTCGCCGAAGGCAACCCCGGTGGCATCAAGAACGTGCTGAAGGTCCTTGGCATCTGCGGCGACACCATGCGCCTGCCCTTGGTGAACATCAGCGAGGCCACGGCCAACAAGCTCTACCACGCATTGGCCGATGCGGAGGTGGTGAAGCTCTGATCGTCGTTCCTCAGCGATGCCGCTTCAAGGTTGGCAGGTGCCCGTGTTGGTGACGGGAAGCTTGATCGCAGGACTCAGTATGCTTTTGAAGACCGCGTTCCTGTATGTCCGTATGTGGCAGCGGGGTACGCGGGACAAGACGGCCATTCGGTTCTTGGTCTTTGAGTTGTTCGTGGTCGTGTTCTGGTGGTTGTTCTATGAGAATGAAGAGATGTCTCGTGCGGCCGTGATCTTCCAGCGCGTCATCACGATAGGCATGTATGTCGGCACACTGATGGTGTTGATCGCCTTATGCAAGGAGCTCTTCTGATGTTCCCTTGTAGGCCGGGCGTGGCGTTGGTGTAAGTCGGTATCGGAACCTTGGTCCCAGTAGAGGCTTATTCATCGTAGAATCCGTGCGGATATCCACCATCATGTGGCGAGAATATCGCCACGCTGTGGCGAATTTCCGATCACTTACCAGCTCCAGAGCGCGCTGAGCGGCACGGCATGCAGGTCCTTGGCGAAGGGCGTTGTGCCTTCGCCCGTGTGAAGGACCAGCCCACGCACCCACTTGTCGCCGGCCGTTTCGCGCAGGTGCTTCAGGCCCGCAAGGTCATCATGCCCGATGCTGGCGGAGGCCTTCACTTCAATGCCCACCACGCGGCCACGCGCATCCTCCAGCACCACATCCACTTCGCGGCCGGCCTCGGTGCGGTAGTGATGGGGCACCACGGAGAGTCGGCTCCAGCCTGACATCCGCGTCAGTTCGCCCACAGCGAAGGTCTCCAGCAGGCCACCGAAGCGGTCGCTCTTCGCCATGTCGGCGGGGGAGGTGATCCCGCAGAGGTGCGCCGCGAAGCCACTATCGGCCAAGTGCACCTTGGGGGCTTTGACCAGGCGCTTGGTGCGGTTGGCGGTCCAGGCGCGCAGGGGTGTGTACAGGAAGGTGGCTTCCAGCAAGGCGATGTAGCGGCGTAAGGTGCTGTGGGGTGCGTCGATGCCCCGGCCGATGTCCGCCAGGTTCAGCAGGCCCCCGCTGCGGAACGCCAGTTGGGTCAGTAGTTTCGGCAAGGCCGTCAGGTCGGCGATGTGACTGATGTCCCGCACGTCGCGCTGCAGGATCGTGGTGATGTAGGCGCGGTACCAGGCACCGCGTCGCGCGGCATCGGCCCGGCCCAGCACTTCCGGATAGCCGCCAAGGAACACGCGCCGCGCCACCTTGCTCCGGTCACTGCCGGTGGGTGCGGCACTGGGAAGGCGTGCGCCGAACACGGTGTCGATGAAGCCGCCCTTGCGCCCGGCCAGTTCGTCCTGCGCCAGGGGATGCAGGGTGAGGATCTCCATGCGCCCCGCGAGCGAATCGCCCAGCTTGGGCAGCACCAGCACATTGGCACTTCCGGTCAGTAGGAAGCGGCCCGGCCGACGGTCACGGTCCACGGAGGCCTTGATGGCCCGGAAGAGGTTCGGGGCGTTCTGTACCTCGTCGATCACCGCCCGGGCTCCCAAGCCTGCGATGAAGCCCGCAGGGTCGTTGAGGGCGGCATCCAGAACCGCGTGATCATCCAGCGTGACGAAAGTGGCCTTGCGCCGCTGCGCGATGGCCTTTACCAACGTGGTCTTGCCGGTCTGGCGCGCACCGTTCACCAGCACCACCGGGGTGTCCTTCAGCGCGGTGTCCACCGCATGCCGCATGTTCCGGTCCTTCATGGACGCGAAAGTAAAGGCCTTACGCCGGAAATTCGCCATCATGTGGTGAAAATATCGCCAGGTCGTGGCGATTTTCCGTTAGTACACGGATGGTCCGCGCTGTTCTTGCCGCTGTTATCTTCGACCGCATAATGGAATTCGTTACGCTCGACTTCGAAACGGCCACCACACGGCAGGACAGCCCTTGCGAGCTGGGCATCGCGGTGGTGCGGGGCGGTGTGGTCCGTGAGGTGCGGAACTGGCTCATCAAGCCGCGCCAGTGGCCCTACTTCAGCCCGTGGAACGTCGCCGTGCACGGCATCACCCCGAACGATGTGGCCAACGCGCCGCGCTGGGAGGAGGTGTGGGAGGAAGCCCTGGCCTTGCTGCAGGGGAACACGGTGGTGGCGCACAACGCCGCGTTCGACATGGGCGTGATCCGGGCCACGCTCGCCAGCCATGGACAACCGAACCCCACCTTCCAGTACTTCTGCAGCGTGAGCATGGCGCGCCGCGTGTGGCCTGGCCGTTCTACCTACAACCTCAAGGCGCTATGCACAGCCCACGGCATCCCGCTGAAGCACCACCGTGCCGGCAACGATGCCGAGGCCACCGCTGAACTGGTGCTCCGTGCCGCCGATCAGCATCGCGTGGAGTCCATCACCGGACTGCTCACGGGCGCCCAGGTCAAGGTGGGCGCCTTCTACCCGAACGGCCACCGTACGCCGGGCGGCAAAGTGACCCCGGTTGAGGCCTGGCGCTGAGGTCTTACTGTTTCAGGACGCGAACGGAGGCCGGCCGATCACCGCGCAGCTGCACCGTGTACAGGCCGGGAGCATGACCAGCGAGGTCGATCCCATCACGGGTGCGTAAGATCGGCAGCTCGCGTCCCATGGCATCGAAGAGATGCAGGTCGCTCGCCAAGGATCCGTTCGGCAGCGTGACCGTGAGCCGGTCGCCGGTGGGGTTGGGGTGGACCCGCAATGGCGAAAGTGTTCGCTCGGCCAAACTGGTGGTGCAGGGCAATAGGTTGATGCGCTGCCAGATCTCGTTGTTGAAGGTGATCGGCACCGATAGCGTTGTGTATGCCGGATCGCCCATGCGCACCAAGACCAAGTTTTGGGAAGGCACGACGTTGAGCAGTTGGTCGTTCCTCCCGAGTCCGCACACCATGTCCCCCGGTGCATCGGGCATCAGCATGCCGGGGAACACGAACTGCAGGGTGGGTACCATGAAGCTCGGTTGGCCGTTGAGCCACCAGAGGTAGCCGTAACTCTCGTTCAGGCCTTGCGAAGGCGTGGTCATCGCTGAGAAGTACGAGGTGTCGTGCAGGATGGTGTCATTGGCCCACACGCCCCGGTTCAAGGCGAGCAGCCCGTAGCGCGCCATGCTGCGGGCCTTGCTGAAGTACACGTTGTTGTAAAGTGAACCTGCCGGGAACCAGAACCCGTCCATGCCGATGGGGTTCCGCAGCCGTGTGTTGAAGTAGTTGCTGAAGGTGGTGCCGGTGGCTCCTGCGATCACGTCGTCCAGCAGGGTGTAGGGCGCGTTGTGGTAGGCCCAACGGGTCCCAGCGTCGGCCAGGTATTGGAGGCAGCTCGGGACCGTGCAGTCGTCGTCGGGCACGCCGTCGTCCAACCCGGTCGTCATGGTCAGCTGGTTCTTCACCGTGATCACCGCTTCCTTCGGCGGTGGGCAGCTCGTCCAGCCTGTGCCCAGGTAGATCTGGCTGGCCAGGTCGATGTCCAGATAACCCTCTTCCTGCGCGATCCCGGTGAGCATGGCGGTCAGGGTCTTTCCAGCGGAAGCCCAGTACCACAGGCTGTCCTGGGTGAAGGTGCCGTAGTAGTGCTCAAGAACGATCTTGCCGTCCTTCAGCAACAGGAAGGCCTTGGTGTTCCGGGAGCCGACGAAGTCGATCAGGCTGTCGATCCGGTCAGGACACCAGCCCAAGGAAGCCGGGCTTATCGTATCCCAGCTGCTGGAGCCGTTCGGCGGAAAGTAGAGCGACTGGGCGTTCAACGCCGCAGGTAGCGCGAGCCAGCCAAGAAGGAAGGGTGTGCGTGCCATGGAGCGTTGGACGCGTTCAGGTTGAAAAGGTTCACTTTCCCTTGGTGGGGATCGGCTCTGGCAAGGTCACGTACATCTTCTTGATGCGCACCAACGGACCGGGGCACACCTGCATGTGGCAGTTGGCACAGGCCTGCACCAGGGCATTGTACTGCTGCACACGGTCCTTCTTCTTCGCCTTGTAGAACCGGTCCAGGGAGCTGAGGAAGTGCTCGGCGAAAGGGTCGTAAACCGCGTGGTCCACCATGCCTTCCGTGGGCGTGGCGGTCATCATCTTCTTGAACTGCTCCGGGTATGGTGGACGGTCCCTCCCCTGCACTGTGCGAGCGCGGGCCGTGTCCATGTAGGTGGCCATGTTGCGCATCAACAAGGCCAGCTCGCTGGGCGGCTTCAGGTCCTGCGGGGGCGCGGACGGCAACCCGAATGACAGCGCCAAGCCGGCCAACAGCAGGAGGACGAGGAGGTGGCGAAGCGTCATGGGATCAACGTTGGAACAGTTCAAAGGCCACATCGTCCATCACGAACGAACCGCCCGGTTTCGCGTCCTCGTCAAGGATCATGGAGAGGTACACCACGGCGTAGCGTGTTCCCGCGGGGACCATGCCGCTCTGGGCACAGCGCGTCAATTTCCAAGCATCGCCCTTCACGGCGCAGGGAAGGTTATTGGTCTTCAGGACCTGGATGGTCTTGTCGTCCATGTTCCGGTACTCCACCACCACATTGCCACGAAGCCCGGGATTGCCCACAGAGGCCATCTGGCCGGTGATGCGGCCTACGACATGACCATGGTCGAGCGTATCCGCTAACGCGGTCAGGTCGAAACGCTGAGGGAGGGTCCGCACCTCCTTGCGCTCGGTGCAGCTGAACCGGAAGAGGTTGCGGCCATGCCCGTTCTGCTCCCCCCATCCCTTCGGGAAAACGCCAGCCGTCATTCCATAAGGCTCAGCGGTCATGCCACAGCCTTTGCTGGTGAAGTGCGCGGATCCGCCCCAGGCCGCCTGTCCGGCTTCGTCGGTGGCCTCGGCCCCGGGGTCCATCAACAGGTTGACACCGAACAATGGTGCGGAAGGCGAGGCTCCGGTAGGCACTTGTGCCGAGGCAGCAAGGACCGACAGGAACGGAAGGGAGAAGAGCAGTGGTCGAAGGATCATGGCCATGGAATGGGACCAAGTTAACAGGCCCCGGGGGCTGGCGTTTAACAAAGGTCCTGCCACGTTGTCCGGACCAGGGAAGGGGGCATGAAGATCGCCATCTTCACCTCATGGAAGCCGTATCCCAGGACCCTCAGGTAGTCGAGCGCCGGCGCCTGTTCACAGCAGCGGTGCTCCCTGGGCTCATGGTGCTCGCCTTGTGGGTGGTGTACGCCTTCGATAAAGTGTTCGCATTGGACCTGGCGCGGTTCGGCATCCTGCCCCGCACAGTGCAAGGGCTCTTGGGCATCGTGATCACCCCCTTCGTGCACGCGGACCTCGAACACCTGTTCAACAACAGTGCTCCGGTGCTCGTGCTCGGTTGGATGCTCGTTTACTTCTACCCCAGGGTGGCCGGTACCGTGGCGATCGTGAGCTGGTTGATCGGTGGCCTTGGGGTGTGGGCCACGGCACGGGAGAACTACCACATCGGTGCCAGCGGGGTGGTCTATGGCCTCGCGGCCTTTCTGTTCGTCAGTGGGTTGATCCGCGGGCAACGGGGCCTGCTGACCGTGTCCATGATCATCGTGTTCCTCTATGGAAGCATGTGGTGGGGCTTGTTGCCGTTGGTGGACCGCATCAGCTATGAGAGCCATTTCTTCGGAGCCTTCGCGGGCGTGGTGATGGCCATCGTGTACCGCAAGGTGCCGGCCGCGCACGTTGCCGCACCGATCGAGTTCCCGGAGGAAGAGGACGAACCCGATGGGCCCCCACCAGCTGACGGGGCCGAAGGGGATGAGGTGCATGAGGCCGACCTGGCCATTCGCCGCCGACTCGCCGAAGAGGCGGATCACAGCGAAAGCCCCGACCCCTTCGGGCCTGCCTACCGATCGAGCTTCACACACCCCGGACAGCCTCGCTTTCGCTACGATCAACTCAGCCAAGGTCGCGGTGAAGAGGACGGTTCCTAGGGTATTGTTGTGCCTGCCAAAGCCTGAGCACGCGAGCGATGGTCCTTGGCTTTCTCCGTTTCCCCCAAGGCCGTGTAGGCTTCGGCAATGAGGATGAGCGGACGCGGATCTCTTGGGCGCAGTTCCGAAGCCTTCAGGAAGTAGGTCAGCGCCTGGGCCGCATTGCCCCGTTGGAACGCCGCGACCCCCAGGTTCTCCGCCAACGATGCGTTCGCGGGGTCCAGCGCGTAGGCCTTCAGGAAGTTCGCTTCGGCCTCTGCCGGGTCATTCCTGTGCACCGCGAGGATCTCGCCCTTCATCCGGTAGGCATCGGCGTTCTTCGGATCGAGCGCCAACAGCGCATCCAACAGCACGATCGAGGAGTCCGCCCGGCCCGTGCGCATCCGCATGTCCGCCAACAACAGGTACGGGTCCGGACGTGCCGGATCGAAGTGCTTCAAGGCTTGCAGTGCACGCTCGGCGCCTTCGTGGTCCTGGGCTTCGAACAGGCGCCGTCCCACGAAGTTCAGGTTGATGAGCGCCACCTCCTCCGTGGGCTCGATCCTCAGGCATTTGATGTAGAGGTCCGCTGCTGCGCGATACTGCTGCGCATCCATCTCCATCAGCCCCAGTAGTCCCCAGGCCAAGGGGTAGTCCGGGTAGATCGCCAGCCCACGATGTAGATGGTCCTTCGCCTTGCTCAGGTAGCTCTTTCGAATAGAGCTATCGGTGATGTCCGTGGATGCATCATAGAGCAGCTTGGCCGTCATGACATGGCAGCGCGCGCTCTTGTCCGACACCTGCACATCGTGCGAGAACAACGTCAGGTCATCCCTCCAGTCCCGGTTGCGGCTGAAGGTCTTGCCCGCATAGGCCACCAACACAAGGCCCAGGACCACCTTGCCCAGCATGGCAGCCTGTGGCGAACGTAGCCGTTCGAACCCCGTGATGAGCGCCCAAGAAAGCAACAGTGTGAACCCAGCGAGGGGCATGAAGAGGAAGCGGTCGTTCAGCGGGGTGCCAAGGTTGATGAAGAGGTTCGAGACCACCGAGAAGGTGATCAGGAAGTAGAGGATGCTGAAGGCCACCAAGTTCCGCTTTCGCAGGTTCAGCAACGCGAACACGCCCGCACCGATGAAGATCAGCGCGCTGGCCCAGGCCCGCAGGTCGTTCCAGCCGATCACGGGGATCATGCCCGGGTAGTGGTCGGTGGTGAGGGGGTGGGGGAAGAGGAGCAGCCCGAGGTACTTCCACCAGGTGAGCAGCACGGTGGCGATACGCTCCGCAACGCTAGCGCCGAAGAAGGGGTTCGTGAGGTAGTTGTCGATGGGCGCGATCGCCGGGCTCGGTCCCAAGGCCGAAGCGCGGAGCAGGAAGTAGAGGACCGTGGGAACGAGGAGCCACAGCGAGGAACGAAGGATCGCGGTCCTTGGCGCACCTGTGTAGCAGAGCAACAGGGGCACCACTGCCAGGAAGGTGATCGCGTTCTCCTTCGCCGCCAGGGCCAGGAAGAAACAGGTGCCGCTCAACACCGCGTTCCGTGTCCGCTGTCCTTGCGTGGCCCGCACAGCAAACCATGCCGCAAGCAGGGCGAAGCCCATCGCCAGGATCTCGTCGAGGCTCTTGATGTTCGCCACCACCTCCACGTGCAACGGATGCAGCGCATACAGCAGCGTGGCGATGAACGGGATGTTGTTCCAAAGCGAAGTCCCTGATCGCTCCGGGAAGATCCGGCGCAACAGCACGAACAGCAGCGCGCAGGTCAGCGCATACAGCCCCACGTTCAGTAGGTGGCCAACGAAGGGGCTGGGGCCGAAGATCCCATGGCAGATCGCGAAGACTGTCTGGGACAGTGGCCGGTAGCGACCGCCCAGCTCAATGCCGCCCTTGCCGAAGTAGCCCGTGAACACGTCGCTGCCCCAGATCTCCGGGATGGCCGAGAAGCCCTGCTGCGTCAGCTTGTTCTGCGTGATCAGCAGGGTGTCATCGAGCGCCCAGCTGTGGGTGAGTGTGTTGGCGTTGACCAGGAAGGCCGCGATGAAGATCAGCACCGCGGGGCGCTGCCACCAGGAAGGTCCCGCTTCACGGAGCGCTTGGTGACGCTTGCTTTTCTCCTTCCGTGTCATGGGGTGAAAGGCAAGGTATCGGATCCGAAGGCATGGTGCCCACAGTCGACCCGGTGGGTCGATGGTACAGCGGCGTTGAACGGATCATTCGCCCTTGTACACGGGCTTGCGCTTCTCCAGGAAGGCGTTCACGCCCTCGTTGTAGTCGTGGCTGCGGCCGGCGAGGCTCTGCAGTTCGTTCTCCACGTCGAGTTGGCCGTCGAGGCTGTTGTTCTGGCTCCGGTTCAGCGCGTCCTTGGTGAGGGCGATGGCCTTGGTGGGCATCACGGCGAGCTTTTTCGCCAGTGCCTTGGCCTCGCTCATCAGCTCGGCATCGGGCACGGCCTTCCAGATCATGCCCTGGGCCTCGGCCTCCTTTGCGCTGACCTTCGGGGCCAGGATCATCTGTCCGAAGGCGCGCTGCATGCCCACCAGGCGCGGCAGGGTGAAGGTTCCGCCGCTGTCCGGGATCAGGCCGATGTTGATGAAGCTCTGGATGAAGTTGGCGCTCTCGGCCGCCACCGTCAGGTCGCAGGCGTAGGCGATGTTGGCCCCCGCACCCGCCGCCACACCGTTCACCGCGGCCACCACGGGCTTCGGCAGCGCACGCAGGCGACGCACGATGGGGTTGTATTGCACGCTGATGATCTCCTCGATCCGCGTGCCCGGCGCAATGGCCTCGGCCAGGTCCTGCCCGGCACAGAAGGCCCGCCCTTCACCGGTGAGCAGGATGGCCCGCACGTTGGCGTCGTCCTTGGCCTTGTCCAGGGCATCGATGGTCTCCAGCGCCATCGCGCGGTCGAAGCTGTTCAGCTTGTCCGGACGGTTCAGTGTGATGGTGGCGACACCCTCGGCGACGGTGTAGAGGATCTTGGTGTAGGACATGGGGCTTGCGTGAAGTTCGGTTGGCGCTGGCGCGCGGCGAAGTTCGGATGAACGGTCATTCGGCCGACCGACCGCGCTGGAGGGGCCGCTTGCGCATCGCCGTTCACGGGCTCACCAGGTGCACGCCGACCTGGACGAAGGGAGCACCGCCCAGACCATTGAGCATGGCGAAGGGCTGATCACCGAACAGGCCGCGGAAGAACTCCTTCCCCCCCGGAAGCTCGTCGGCGTTGAAGCTCCAGTCGTGACGGTAACCGGCCTGCACGCTCATCCATACGAAGCCTTTGAGCTGCCGCTGGTACTCGGCCCGCAGGCGCAGTTCGCCCCGGCGCACCTCGAAGCTGTAAGCTTCTGTGCTGAGCTCCTGGATGCGGTAGCTCTGGCCCTCCAGTTCATAGCCGGCGAGCAGGAGGCTGCGCGGGTTGAAGGTGCGGCGGTAGCTGCCCCGAGCGGGAAAGAGGATCTCGGTGCCCCACTTGCGGTTCGGTGCGGTGTAGTTGTACATGAGCACCGGGATGTAGTTGATGGCCCCCACCCGGTACGTTCGGCTCAGGCCCACGCCCCATTGCAGGCGATCGTGCGGGCGCCTGCCCCAGATCACGGCACCGCTGTAGCGCAGGTACGCCAGGCTCTGCGGGTCGTCCAGGAAGTAGTCGCCGCTGAGGTCGGCGCTGGCCTGCACGATCACGAAGCTGGTCTCGCCGAGGGGCTTGAACAGCGTGGTGCCCAACCCTGCCGTGCGCAGTCCCCGGTCGCCCAGGGTGCGGAGCAGTCCAGCGGAGGCGTTGGTGCTGAAGGTGGGCGACAGATCATAGCGCACGTCCCAGTAGTTGGCCTGCACCTGCCACACGATGCTGTTGCGCGACACCACCGGGATGTTGGCCTGCACACGCAAGCCTCCCGTGTAGTTGGCGCGCGCTTCCTCGGCCACCGGGGCGTCGGCTTCTTCCGGCCAGGAGCCCAGGGGAGAGCTGCGCATGGTGTAGGCACCTTGAGCATCCCACAGCACGGATACGAAGCGCTGCGGGCTCAGGTCGAGGATCTTGGGATGGGCGAATCGTTTCGCCTTATCGTCCGCGAACCCGAGGTCCTCGTACTGGCTATAGTCCTCCTCGTCCGGGGTCGAAAGGGTATCCGGCTGGGCGACCAGCACTGACGGCGCAAGAAGGGCGATGAGCAGCAGCCAGAGTCCCTTCATGGCACATCACTTGGCTTGCAGCCGCTTCCAAACGTCGGTGCGTCCCAGCGCCTTCACACCGATGTAGCCACGGATGTCCAGTGTGTTGGCGTCCTTCAGGGTGATCACGCAGCTGTACGTGCTACCGTTCTCCGGGTCGTAGATGCTGCCATCGGTCCATTCCTCTCCCCCTGCAAAGGTGAAGTCCTTCAGCAGCCGGTAGCCGCGAAGGGGAACGGAACGCAGGGCCTCGTCGGGGTTGTTCTTGTCCACCTTGGGGGTACCGGTGGCCGGGTCGTTGGGCTCGCGCAGCCAAACGATCTTGCCGTAGTACTTGCCGCCGATCTTCTCCACCTTCACGCGGGCCTTGCCGTTGCTGGGCTCCCAAACACCGATCAGGCGGTCGCCGGGATCGGTGGGCGCTTGGGCCTGGGCAGGGCCATGGGACAGCAGGGTAAGGGAGAGGAGCAGGAGAAGGGTTCTCATCGGTCGAGGGTGAGTTCGAGGGTGAAGCTGCCGATCACGTGCCGATCGCTGTCGCTGTCGGCGTCCAGGTCCATATCGGCCACCACGGTAAGGGTCCCGTTGCGCAGGAGCTCAGCGAGCTTGCCCTGGTCGGTGGCCACGGTGAGGGCCACCGTGGCGGAGTCGGGTGGAAGGGGATTGCGCACGGCCACCTGATGCATGCCTTGTTCACCGCCCACCCATTGCACGCTTACGCTGCGCACACCACGCAGACCAGTGCTGTCGGCACCAGCGATCGTGGAACTCACCAGCCGGACCTCCTTCAGCTGCTGCAGGTTGTGGCCCTGGTCCGCGAGAAAGGACTCCAGCCCCGTGGACCACGTCCCTTGGGCCGTATTGGTCCCTTCGAAGAGCGGGCCCGCTGCCACCAGTGCGACCGGGCCGCTTTGGTAGGTGAGGTGCTCCGGATCGCCGCAAGCGGCCAGGCTCAGGGCGAATAGCAGGGGTAAGTAGGTCGGACGCATGGGCTAGGCGCTCAAGTTAAATGACGCTCGACCCGTACCGTTGGTTCGATGCCCAAAAGGGGCAGGGGGCCTCGGCACCCTCCCTCGGCGACGGTGTAGTGGATCTTGGTGTAGCTCATTGATCAAGCTTGTCGAGTCCGCTTTGACGAAGTATGGCGAGGAGTGTGCCCTTAGGAAGATCGCCACGGTGCAAGGGAACGACCGACATTTTACCGCTCGTCCGGTTCTTGAAGATCTGGTGCGAGCCCTTTGCCCGAACGAATTCGAATCCATGTTGCTTCAGCAGGCGGATCAGATCGGCCGCCGTCATGGAAGGCGACTTGGCCATCAGGAGGCGAGGACGAGGGAATACTCGAAAGTCTTGCTGTCGTCCGGAACCGGGTCACCTTCGGCCTCCAGTGTTTCCACATAGAGTTCGATGGCTTCCTTGGCCATGCTCAACGCGTGGTCGATGGACTCGCCGTAAGTGATGCAGCCCGGAAGGGCCGGTACGGAAACGGTGAACCCGCCCTCGGGTTCTTGTGTCAGTAGGACGCGGTAGGTGCGTTGCGACATGTGTGCAAGATACTACGGCTCACAAGCATTTGAACTGATCAAAAGGCTCCAGGCAGTCGGTACACTTCCACAGCGCCTTGCAGGCCGTGCTGCCGAAGAGCGAGAGCAGAACGGTGTTCGTGGAGCCGCACTGCGGACATTCGACCACCGGTTGTTCGCCTTTCAAGGCCCGGATGTCACCGGTCTTCTCCGGTGGCGCGATGCCGTATGCCTTCAGCTTGCGCTTGCCTTCCTCCGTGATCTGGTCGGTGCTCCAGGCGGGGGAGAGGGTGAGCTTCACTTCCACCTCCGGCACGCCGGCGTCAAGTAGTTCCTTCTTGATGTCGGCTGCCATGACGTCCATGGCCGGGCAGCCAGTGTAGGTAGGGGTGATGGTGATGATGGCCTTGCCGTTGGGCTCCACCTCCACAGTGCGCACTACACCGAGCTCCAATACGTTGATCACCGGGATCTCCGGATCCTTCACGTTGTCCAGCAGCTCGAGGATGCGGGCATTGGTGATCATGGCAGCTTGTCTTTACCGCCGTCCAGCAGACGGGCTGAGCTATCTGCCAGCGTGCGGATCTGTCGGATCGCGATCGCGTTGAGCTTCTTCAGCCGATCGCCTTGTGCAAGGCCCATATGGATGAACTCTGCGTTGAGGCTCTCCATATTTGCCAACACGAGCAGTTGTTCGATCGTGGCATGGTCGCGCATGTTACCATCCAGGTCGGGTTTGGCCTCGCGCCATTGTTTCGCGGTACGTCCGAACAGCGCCACATTCAGCAGGTCGGCCTCATTTGCGTAGGTAATGGCGGCTTGGGCGTGAGTCACTTCAGGTGGGACCAGATGCGTCTTGATCGCGTCGGTATGAATGCGGTAGTTGATCTTCGATAGCGTGCGGTTCAGGTTCCAAGAGAGCGAAAGGCGCTGGCTTTCCTCCTCCTTCAGACGCTGGAACTCCTTGATCAGGTAAAGCCTGAATTCCACCGATACCCACGCGGCGAACTCGAAGGCGATGTCCTTATGGGCGTAGGTGCCGCCGTAACGCCCGGCGCTGGAGCGGATGCCCGTTGCACCGGTCTTTTCCACCCATTGCTTGGGCGTCAGCACAAAGCTGTTCAGTCCCGTCTGAATTCTAATCCCGTCGAATTCGACGGGGTTGAAGCCGGGGTTGTTCAAACGCTCCCAGATGCCGAGGAATTCCACAGTGCCCCGATTGCGTAACCAGTTCCGCACCACGTCATCCGGGTGCTCCGGGTTCTTGTGCTTGGCGATGTCCGTGAGGCTGATGAAGTCCTGGCCATCGTGCGGTACCACGGTGATCGTGGCGCCTTGCACTTCAAGGGTCCCTTTGGCGGACTGTCTCATGCCATGCGCCGGTTGACAAGAAGTTCGAACACCGGCTGATCGAAAGATAGGTGGCGCTGCTCCATGCCGCTCACTACGCCCAGTTCCAGCACGTTGATCACCGGGATCTCCGGATCCTTCACATTGTCCAGCAGCTCGAGGATGCGGGCTTTGGTGATCATGGGTTTTCGAGGGCCATCTTCACTGGTCGACCCGGTTCGCCTTCGCTCAAGCTACGGCGGAGACCTGGGTCGACGGTACAGGTGCTCCGAACGATCGTACGCACCGAATCACCAGGCAGCCCCTGGGTACGCCCGCTGCAAGTATTGCATCTCGGCCAGGATGAATCCGAGCTGTTCGCCGTGCTTGCCTTGGCGGCCCCCGCTGGCCATGTAGCCATCCGCCGGACGCTTCAGGGTGGCTTCGCTCAGTACCCTGTCCACGGTGGCGTCGAAGGCCGCTTTGATCTTCGAAAGGTCCGGGGCCACGCCAGCCTTCACCATCGTCAGGTGCACCTCGTCCTGAGTGAACAGGTCGCCGGTGAAGGTCCAGAGGTTGTCGAGGGCCGTTTGCGCACGCTGGTGACTTTCCTCGGTGCCGTCGCCGAAGCGGATCAGCCAATCGCTGCTGTGGCGCAGGTGGTACTGGGCCTCTTTCACGGCCTTGCCCGCGATGGCGGCCAACTGCGCATCGCTGCTCTTCAGCATCGCTTCGGCCAAAGGCAGGTGGTACGCGTCGAAGAGGAAGCTCCGTGCGATGGTGTGTGCGTAGTCGCCGTTGGGCTGCTCCACCAACTTGGTGTTCAGGAACTGCCGCTCGGGCCGCAGGAAGGCGAGGTCGTCCTCGGTGCGGCCCTTGCCTTCCTGTTCACCAGCGTAGGTCAGCAGGTTGCGGGCCTCGCCGATGTGGTCCAGCGCACGGTTGGTGAGGGCGATGTCCTCCTCCAGCACGGGGCCGTGACCGCACCACTCGCCCAGGCGGTGGCTCAGGATCAGCACGTCGTCAGCCAGGCGGCAGGTATAGGTGAAGAGGGCTTCTTGTGCGCTCATCGTTGTTCGGTGCTCGTTGATCGTTGTCCGTAAGATCCGTTGTTCAGGGGCGTTCCCGCATCACGAACAACGGACAACGGACAACGGCGCTCAGATGTACTTCGCCCCCTCGGGCATGGTGTAGAAGGTCGGGTGCCGGTAGGTCTTGTCGTCTGCCGGATCGAAGAGCATGGCAGCGTCGTCGGGCTGGCTGGCGCTGATGGCTTCCGCAGGCACCACCCAGATGCTCTGCCCCTCCTGACGGCGCGTGTACACGTCGCGGGCGTTCTCAATGGCCATCTGCGGGTCCGCGGCGTGCAGGCTGCCCACGTGCTTGTGCTCAAGGCCGCGCTTGCTTTGGATGAAGACCTCCCATAGGGGCCAGTTGTTCAGGGTGTTGCTCATTGGTGTCCGGTGGGTAACAGGGGTAGGTCGACCTCCTTCGACTCCGCTCAGGACGGGTCGACGCTACAGGTACTTCGATCAGGCGGCTTGCTTCTTCTTGGCTTTCTTGGCGGCGTGGGCCAGGGCGGCATCGCGCACCCAGGTGCCTTCGCTGTGGGCCTTGTTGCGGGCTGCCAGGCGTTCCTTGTTGCAGGGTCCGTTGCCGGCCACCACGTTGTTGAACTCGGCCCAGTCGATGGTGCCCCAGTCGTAGTGCTGGGTGGCCTCGTTCCACTTCAGGTCCGGGTCCGGTATCGTAAGGCCGATCACCTCCGCCTGCTGCACGGTGCGGTCGATGAAGATCTGGCGAAGCTCGTCGTTGCTCTGGCGCTTGATCTTCCACTTCATGCTCTGCTCGCTGTGCGGGCTGTTGGCGTCGCTGGGGCCGAACATCATCAAGCTGGGCCACCACCAGCGGTTCAGCGCGTCCTGTGCCATCTCCTTCTGCTCCTGCGTTCCTTTGGCCAGCACACCCATGATCTCGTAGCCCTGGCGCTGGTGGAAGCTCTCCTCTTTGCAGATGCGCACCATGGCCCGGGCGTATGGGCCGTAGCTGGTGCGGCACAGCATCACCTGGTTCATGATGGCGGCACCGTCCACCAGCCAGCCCACCGCACCGATGTCGGCCCACGTGAGGGTGGGGTAGTTGAAGATACTGCTGTACTTGGCCTTGCCGCTGTTCAGGTCGTCGTTGGTCTGTTCGCGGCTGGTGCCGAGCGTTTCCACCGCGCTGTATAGGTAGAGCCCGTGTCCGGCCTCGTCCTGCACCTTGGCCAGTAGGATGGCTTTGCGGCGAAGGCTGGGGGCGCGGCCGATCCAGTTGCCTTCGGGCAGCATGCCCACCACTTCGCTGTGCGCGTGCTGGCTGATCTGGCGCACCAGGTTCTTCCGGTAGGCGTCCGGCATCCAGTCCTTCGGCTCGATCTTCTGCTCGGCGTCGATCTTGGCCTGGAAAAGCGCTTCGAGGTTGGTCACGTTCGTCATGGTGTGCAGTAGGGGTGGCTAAGTTAGATCGGGCCGTTGGAGTGGCACTGCTCAGGAATGAACGATCTGACCGCTTCATAGGTTCACCTCCGTCCCTGCTCCATCCATCATCCCTATTTTCGCCGCCCCAATGTCCACCCATCGCATGGCCCGGTTCCATACCCTTGAAGTTGCCCACATTCATCAGGAAACGCCGGATTGCATCGTGGTGGGTTTCCGCATCCCGCGCGCTGAACAAGCGGAATTCGAATTCGTGCATGGTCAGTACGTCACGCTGAAGCTCACCGTGAACGGGGAGGAGCTCCGCCGTTCCTACAGCATCTGCAGCAGCCCGCTGGACAGGGAGGAACTGCGGATCGCGGTGAAAAAGGTATCCGGTGGGCGGGCCAGCACCCAGCTGGTCGACAAACTGAAGCCAGGCATGACCCTGGACGTGATGACGCCCATGGGCAACTTCACCACGGCCCTCGATCCCGCGCAGGAACGCCATTTCGTGGCCTTCGCGGCGGGCAGTGGCATCACGCCGATCCTCAGCATCCTCAAGACCGTCCTGCGCACCGAGCCCAAGAGCCGCTTCACGCTGTTCTACGGCAACACCGACACCGACCGCATCATCTTCCGGGCGAAGCTGGAGGAGCTGAAGGCCCAGCATGGCGAACGACTGAACGTCCACCACATCCTGAGCCAGGGCAAGGACGAGAACGCCCTGTTCAACGGCCGCATCACCACCGACAAGGCCAAGCAGCTGTTGGGCCGATTCGTGACGGACGCCCTGCACAAGGAGTTCTTCATCTGCGGCCCCGAACAGATGATGGTGAACGTGAGCGAGGCCCTGGAGGCCATGGGCGTGGACAGGAAGCACCTGCACATCGAGCTGTTCACCAGCCCGGTCTCCGCCGAGGCGAAGAAGGAAGCGGACCACAGCCACGGTTCCACGGCCAAGTTCACCGGCACGGCGAGCGTGAAGATCATCCTTGACGGACGCGAACACGAACTGCAGATCCCCGCCAAGGGCGATGCCGTGTTGGACGCTGCCATTGACGCAGGCTTTGATGTGCCCTATGCCTGCAAGGGCGCCGTGTGCTGCACCTGCAAGGCTCGCGTGCTCGAAGGGCAGGTGGAGATGGCCATGAACTACGCCCTCACCGATGAGGAGGTGGCCGATGGCTATGTGCTCACCTGCCAGACCCATCCGCGTTCGCCGCGCGTGGTGATCGACTACGATCAGCACTGATCCGGTTCTCCTGAACGAAGAAAGCGGGCTTACGGGCCCGCTTTCGGTTCGCGCTCTCCTGGATCGTGTGGTTTGTAGGAGGAGCGGAAGTGCGTTCGTGATCAGGGTGTGGCCTGTGCCTGTAGGAGACCCGCTTTCGTTTGGATCTCGCTGAGGTAGCTTTCACTGTGGTAGAATCCCTTCTTTTCTTCGTCCCAGCGGACGATGGCGCTAGGGAAATCGAGGTAGAAGGGGTCTGAGGTCTTGAATTTCTCCACCGGTTCGAGGTTCACCACGCAGGGGTATGCAGGGTACTTCACCAGTCCTTCAGGAAGTGTGGTATCGATCCAGATCAGTTTGCCTTGGCATCCCTCCTTGGTGATCCTGAGGGAGTACACCTTGTTGATGTCCAATTCCAGGTTGAACCCGCCCTTGCGGTCCAGCGCGATCTCGCCTTGTTCCTTGTTGTCCTGGAAAAGCTTTATTCGGTACTCCTTGATCTTCACGCCGCTCAGCGTAACCAAGCCTTTCACAGGCAAGTACCAGCCTTCAGCTTGGTCGCGATTGTCCACCAAGCCACCTGGCCGATCGGACTTTTGGGCCATAAGGCCCGTTCCGCAGGTGAATAGGAGCAGGGGGAGTAGTGTGCGCATGGTCGTTGTCGTTGCGTCCGGTATCGGACCGTTGGTGGTTGTTACGGAAGGCTGGAGCGATGGGTTACATTCGTCAGGCACCGGGATCCCATCCATGTGCGTTTTCCCTTACCAAAACCCACCGGACCATGCTCTTACGATACGCTCGGAATGTTCTCTTCGCCGCACTAGTCGCGATACCCACGGCCGGCCAGGCCAGCCACATCATGGGCGGCGAGCTCGTGTACAAGCACCTCGGGGGCTTGGATTACGAGGTTACGTTGGTGATCTACCGGGACTGCTATGGAATTCCGGTATACAGTCCGGAGACCATCACTATTTCGTCAGTGGCCTGTGGTCTTTCCGTTACCATGACCGTGGACACCATAGGCATGGCGCAATTGGCGTCCGGTTGCAGCAACCTGCTCACCACCTGCCAGGGCGGAACGCTGCCCGGGGCCGAAGTGTATGCTTACCGCGATACGGTCACCTTGCCAACGGCCTGTGCGGATTGGGTCTTTACGTGGAGCAGCTGCTGCCGAAACGGTGCCATCACCAACTTGTTGAACGCCAGCAATTACGGATACTCGGTCACCGCTCACCTGGACAACGTGAACGTCGTCTCGAACTCTTCACCGGTGTTCCAGGAACTGGACATGCCGTTCACCTGCAACAACAGCATGTACTGCGTGGCCAATGGCGCCTACGACCCCGATGGTGATTCGTTGGTGTATTCCATGGTGAACCCGGTGGATGATGGTGGTGCCCTGATCCCCTACAACGTACCATACAGCGTGGCCGATCCCTTCCCCACGGTGGGCGGGCATGCCTTCGACCCTGTGACCGGCAACCATTGCGCCGTGCCTTCGATGACCGGGGCTTGGGCCGTGGCCTACAAGGTGGAGGAGTACCGCAATGGAAGTCTCGTGGGTTGGTCGGTACGCGACATCCAGTTCTGGAGCAGCGTGTGCCCCAGCGCCGTCCTCGACTTCACCGGAACCGTAATGGACACCTTGGGCAATGCGGTCTCCAGCGGCAACGTGGAACTCTATGCCTACGGATTGAATCAGAGCGGTTCCGTCATGGTTGCGTCCACTGCGGTGAACGCTCAGGGCGAGTACAGCTTCACCAACCAGCCGAACGGACAGTATTTGGTGCGTGCCATCCCAGACACCACGGCCTACCCGAACACCGCCACGAGCTACCACGAAAGCACCTACTACTGGACCTACGCCAATGTGCTGGGCGCGATCTGCGACACCACACTGGTGGCCGACATCGGACTGGTGGGCTACGGCAACCTTTCCGGCACGGGCTACATCTCAGGCTACTTGGGCGACCTGGGCATCGTGCGCAGCGATGGTCCCGGTGTTCCTTGGGAAGCCGAGGGCATCATTCTGGAGACCTGGCCCGGCGGTGAGTTGGTGGCTTTCACCATGACCGATGTGGACGGCCATTACCACTTCGATCAGGTGCCCAATGGGACCTACCGGATCCTCGTGGACCACCCCGGGCTGCCGATGCTCGCGTATTACGTGGTCACTATCGATGCGGGTGACCAGAGCCACACCGGCCTTGCCTATGGCGCATTGTCCGAAGGCATCAGCACGTATTTCTCCACCGGAGTGGTTGAACCCGTTGGCATCGAGCTGCTGCTGAGCCCGAACCCTGCGGCCACGGACGTGGTCTTCATCGATGGCATCACCACGGGTGGGCAGGATGTGCTGGTGTTCGATGCGGCCGGTCGTACGGTGATCAGCACCCGCGTGAACCCGGCCGGTGGCCGCGTGCAGCTCGATGTGTCCACGCTGAAGGCAGGCGCGTACACGGTCCGCATCGGTGCGAGCGCGCTGCGGATGGTGCGCCCCTGATCTTCCGCAATGAGAAAGGGACCGGCGGGTGGATCACCGTCCGGTCCCTTTCTTTTTGGGGTGCGGTTCAGCTGGCGAAGGGGAGGCGTTGCAGCTGCTGTGCCTCCTTCGGGAACTTGAGGTAGAAGGTGGCGCCTTGGTCCGGAGGGCTCTCCGCCCAGCAGGTGCCACCGTGCTTTTGAAGGATGCGCTGCACGATGGCCAGGCCCACGCCCGTACCCTCGAACTGGTCGTTGCGGTGCAGGCGCTTGAACACACCGAAGACCTGGTCGGCCCGGGCACTGTCGAAGCCCACGCCATTGTCCTTCACCCAGAGCAGGTGGTCGTCCCCCGTATCACGGTGGCCGATCTCGATCACCGGTGCATCGCTTGTCCGGGTGAATTTGATCGCGTTGGAGAGCAGGTTGGTCAGCACCACCTTCAGCATCGCGCGGTCGGCCTCCACCATCGGTCGTTCCGCCATGCTCAGGGTCACCTTGGCCGTGGAGCCCAACGGAACATGATCGCTCACGCATTCCATGGCCATGGCGCGAAGGTCCACACCCTCCCGCCTCAGCTCGTGTGTGCTGGTCTGTGCGAAGCGCAGCAGGTCATCCACCAGGTCGATCAAGCGACCGCTGCCCTTGTTGATGCGGTCGCTGAGGTCGGCCTGGTCAGTGTTCCCCATTTCCTTCAGGTGCGCGCTCAATGATTGGATGTTCTTCAAAGGAGCGCGCAGGTCATGCGCCACCGTGTAGCTGAAGGAGCCCAGGTCCTCCAAGGCCTCCAGCAATTGCTGCGTGCGCGCCTGCACCCGCCGGTCCAGGTCCGTGTTCAGTTTTCGAAGCCTTTGCTCTTCCTGTTTGCGGTCGCTGATGTCCTTGATCATGGCCTGGAACATGGCCAGGCCACCCGGAGTCCGCCCCAGATAGGTTGCCGTCATCAAGCAGTCGATGACATGACCATTTGGTGTATGCAACGTCACATCCACGTTGGGGAAGGAAAGCCCGTTCCTGCGGCTGCGCATGACCCGCAACAAGGTCCTGCCATCCTCGATCCAATCGGTTATCCGGGCGTTGAGCACGTTCTCACGGGAAAGGCCGATGAGCTTTGTGGCCGACGGGTTGACCTCCATGATGTGTCCGTCCTCAGCGATAATGGCGATGGGGTCTCCCGAGGACTCGAACACCTGGCGGTACCGGTGGAAGAGGTCCTCCCGTTCGGCACGCAGGTGGTGCATCTCATAGGCCTGTTCGATGCGTAGTTTCAGATCGGTGGGGTCCCAGGGCTTGGTGGTGTAGCTGTAGATGCCGCCCTTGTTCACCGCTTCGATCACCGCTTCGATATCGGCGTAGCCGGTGAGCAGCATCCGGATGACACGTGGGTGTCGGTCCCGCACCTGCGCAAGGAACTCCACGCCGGTGCAGCGCGGCATCCGCTGGTCGCTCACCACCACATGGATCACCTGGTGGTCCAACAGGGTCAGCGCCTCCTCTGCGCTCGAGGCCAGATGCACCTCGAAGTCGCGGCGGAAGGTGGCCTTGAAGGCCTTCAGGTTGCCCTCCTCGTCATCGACGTACAGGACCTTGATGCGATGCTCGTCCATCAGGCGCGTTGGGCGTTCAGTTCGTTCGTGTGGGGCTGTTCCAACGGAAGCATGATGCGGAACTCGGATCCTTCACCAGGCACCGAGTCGATGGCGATGGTGCCATGATGCTTCTCCACGATGCTATACGCGATGCTCAAGCCAAGGCCTGTGCCTTCGCCCACGTCCTTGGTGGTGAAGAAGGGTTCGTAGATGCGGGCCTTCACGCTGTCGGTCATGCCCACGCCATTGTCGCGGATGCTGACCACCACCTGCCCATCCACCAGAGCGGTACCGATGGTCACGCGCCCGAGTCCGGCCGGGTGCTTCTGCTTCACGGCCTGTGCCGCGTTGTTCAGCATGTTCATGAACACCTGGTTCAGCTTGCCGGCAAAGCACTCCACCTTGGGAATGGTGCCGAACTGCAGGTCCAGTGTCACCGTGTCACGGAATTGGGGACCGAGCACGGTCAACGTGCTCCGCAGGCAGTCGTTGATGTCCGCAGGCTTCAGGTCGTCCTCGTCCAGGCGGCTGAAGTTGCGGAGGCCACGCACGATCTCGGCCGTGCGGTGCGCGCCTTCCTGGATGCTTCCCAGGATCTCGCCCAGTTCCTCGATGGATTCATCAAGGCCCAGTTTCTTCTCCTTGGCTGCCGCGGCATTCAGCGCTTGGGCATCGGCCGTGGTGCCTGCTTTGCGATAATCGTCCAACACCTCCAGCACCTCGCCCAGGTTCCGGCGCAGCGGCGGGATGTTGCTCGTGATGAAGTTCACCGGGTTGTTGATCTCGTGCGCAATGCCCGCCGTGAGCTGACCCAGCGAGGCCATCTTCTCGGCGTTCACCAGTTGCGACTGTGTACGTTTGAGGTGGTCGTTGCTTTCCTGCAAGGCGTGGGTGCGTTCGGTCACCTTCTCCTCCAGCATCACGTTCTGCTCGCGGATGATGCGTTCGTTCTCCAGCGACGCCTTCAGGGCCTCCGCCTGGGAGCGTTCCTTCTCCCGACGCAGGATGTTGATCCGATCGGCCAGACCGAAGGAGAGCAGCACGCCCTCGATGGCGGAGCCGATGGGCATGGCGTAGACGGACAGATTCGTATACGGTATGACGCCTGAGTCCTTCATAACGAAAAGCATGACGCCGATGAGGAAGAAACCCCAGGCGAGCAGGAAAAAGTGCGCTGGTCTCGAGCCTGTTCTGCTTGCAAGGATCGAGATCGTCAACAAATACGTGGATGAGCAACCGGAGATCGCCTGTGCCATTTTGTAGCCGATCTCTTTGTCAACGCCCAGATACACGAACAGATTGATGGCAATGGCCACGTAAACCACAGGTGCCAATCGATCAAGCCTGGGGGTATGGGTCTTGGTGCTGATGAACCGGCGGGTGAACATGACGCCGGTGCCGATCGATAGCAGAACGAGAATGACCGAGGCATTCACGATCAACCACGGAAAGGATGGCCAGAAAAAAGCTTGGGAACTGCCCATCAGGGTCAGCTGCCCGAAACTGTTGATAAGGATATAGGCGACGTACACCAGGTAAGCCTTATCCCTGATCGAAATGAACACGAACAGGTTGTAGAGCACCAGGACCAACATGATCCCTGCAAAGGCACCGATCAGAATGTTCCTGCTGAGGAAGTGTTCACTGATTCCGATAGGGGTATCAATGATCAACGGAACATGCATCTGCTTGTGCCCGGCTACGCGCAACAGGAAGGACTGTGCGTCGTTCGGAGGGATCCGCAATTCGAACACGTACTCACCTCCACTGCCTTTTTCACGGTTCTGCGCAGTGGACTGCCCCCTCATTCCAAGGAGGACGGGTTCTCCGTTCGAGATCCGATAGAGGTGGAGTTGGTCGATTTCAGCATATGGTATCGCCAGGGTCAGTTGATTCTCATTGGTCGTGTTGGGTACGGTGAATTTGAACCACGTCGCGGAACCCGAAATTCCGAGGTTCGGCACATCCTGCAGAGAAGGCCTGTAGCCATCTGCGACCAGCGCCTTCTGCGGAGTAAGTCCCTTCGCGGTGTCGATCAGGTAATGCAGCGTGCGCCCGATGCTCTGGTCATTGGCCGTCACGACCGGTCTTGATGCATGAGCGTTTCGCGCAATAAGCACGCACAGGACCAGCAGAAGAAGAGCCGCTTTTTTCATCGCGGTCCTACTACGCTGGTCCGCCTGTGCGGGTTACGAATGACTGCCTATGCCGAGCGCTGCTTCTTCTGGTATCCAGCCAAGGGGACCAGCGATATGACCCTTTGTGGCAGTTTCAAACGATAGACCACTTCGATCGAACGGTCTTTGATCGTCTCGGTCCTTACTTGGTCAGGGCTCAACCTGAGACCAACCAGCCTGTCCCTTTCCATATCATGTGCGGAGCGCAGGGCGGCCGTCGACCTGTTCAACAGAACGTAGGACTTGATACCCGGAATGGGGAAGTCGACCATTCCGTGTGATCCAACGTTCTCAAGTACCTCGAACCCATTCTTGGTAGCGTAGTCAAGCGAATATTCGGCAGCGAAACAATATACCCGCTCTGCATTGATCTGATTCAGCACTGAGACAGCGGCCGCGGTCAATAACCAAGGCAAACCATGACCGGAGAATCGATGTGCCACCCAAAGGCCAGCGAGTTCAAAGCAACGTTCATCTCCTGGTTCACCGAGCTTCTTATCCAAATCAGATTCAAATGGCAGGAGGTGCTTGTAAATTGGAAGGTTCTTCAGGTCATATCCGTATTGAATGCGACAACCGCCTACCATCCCGAGGGACTCATGGAAGGCTAGGATCAACACGGTCTCCGGGTCCAGACACCAGGAAAAATCGAGCCTCAGCGCGGAGGTGACCCCGATGTCCTCGAGCACTCTGGTATGTTCAATGATGCTGCCAATGGTATCCTCCTTGGAGTCCACAGCCCGAATCGCCTTTATTGTGATCTTCTCCATCGGATCAGACATGTTGTGGTTGATGGACCGAGAAGACCTCCTCGATCGGTCGGCGCAGGCTTCGAACGGTCGGTGCCTCTGCGAGGCATAAGCGCAGCATGAAAAGCGGGGCATGATCCTTCAGTTCGAGCAGCTGGGTCAGCCTGTGCAAGAGACCCGCAGCCTCGGCATGCTCCGGATCGGACAAAAAGCGATGCCGGTCCCAGAGACCGTGAACCCCCATGAACACAGGGGCGGAGATCGGTTGTGCCGCGAGCCCGAGTTCCGTCGATTTGAGCCACAGACGCTGTAACGCGCGACCGGCCAACAATGCCGTATCGAGTTCATAGTCGGGCACGCAGAGGAACGCCACAGCGGCTGAACCACTGACCAACTTGGAAGTCATTTGCTCCAGTCCTTTGCCTCCTTTCCATGCGTTCACAAGGCCGATCGCGGAGGCGTCCGCAGCGATGCCAAGGCCTGTCTCGTCCTTCAAGGAAAGCTCGAGGGTCCGAACATCCACACCATCATTCGTGTGCTCTGCCTGCTCCTTGTTCCAGCGCATCTCCCGCTTGAACATGTCGTAGTGGCAGAGCGGATTCAGCATGCGTATGCGCTCTGCTGCCCCGCAGATACGGCCCAGTTGCTCCAGTGCAACAGGTTCATGGATGAACCTGACGTCGAGTGAAGGGAAAACCGTTGTGACCGACCGCAGAAGAGCGGTACGATCCTCTTCGGAGAGCGGACTTCTCTCCGAAGCACGTCTGTTGGTGCACCGCTTGTCGATGAACTGTGCGAGGGACTCGGACGCTGGTGAGCGGTTAGCAGGGGTCTCGTTCGTTTGCTGGAAGACAGCAACAAGGTTCGTGTTGATGTCGAACGCGCCTGTGCGGAGGTTCAGGTTGATACCCAGTTTCGTGGCCTCCAGCAGGATACTCTCAATGCAGGCTCCCAGACCGATCTGGGCGAACCGCAGCCCGGGGTCGATCGTACTGAACGCACGTTGCGGATCCAGGAACAGAAGGAGTCGACCATTGCTGAACAGAAACCGCCAGGGTTGGCTGTTCCCACCCGAGGGGGCATGACTTCCAGCAATGGCGAGCTTGATCGCCAGGAACTCGCTAAGCGGAACGACCCCTTTTTCCAGCAGCGGGAGTGAAGCTGCAGCCGCGTTCATTTCGCCTAAGGAAATGGGGGCGGGAATAAGAGCCAATAAGGGGTCATCGCTCGATACGACAGCCACCCGCTCATCCGCGATCATCTCCTCCACGTCCACGAACCAGCGCCCGCTGCGCGTGAGCTGCCCCAGGGCCATGCGGCGGATCACATCGCCGGTCACGGCGCCGCCCAGCACCACAGAGGTGGCCAGCTGAGGCCACGTGGTCACGGTCTTGTCGATCTCCAGCATGCTGGCCTTCATCCGCTTGCTCAGCGTATCCAGGCCGGTCATGGGGATCACGAAGGGGAGCTTGTCCTCCTGGGTCTTCGCTTCCATCGCCTTCGCGGGGTCCAGGTGTGCGATGAGACCGTGCATGATGGGGCGGTCGGGCTCCAGGTCGAAGCGCTCGATGTCGATCAGGCCCCGGTCGCTGGTGTCCATCACCACGGGGATGCCCAGTTCCTTGGCCCGGATGCGGCTGCGGATCTTGATGCCCACGCTGTCGCATTCGTCCACCAGCACGTCCAGCTTGCCCCCCTCGAGCAGGAAGGCGTCCAGGTTCGCTTCGGTGATGCCATCGGTGAACACGGTGACCTTGAGGAAAGGGTCGATCTCGGCGATCTCGCGGGCCACGTTCACGGCCTTGCGCTGGCCCAGCAGGTGCAGCCCGCTGCGGATGCGGTTCAGGTTGCTCAGGTCCAGCGTGTCGAAATCCGCGATGCGCATCTCGCCGAAGGTGCGCTCCAGGGCCATGGTGAGGCAAACGGACTGCCCCACGGAAAGGCCGATCACACCGACCTTCAATTCCATCAGGCGTTCCTGTTCGGCCCGGGTGATCTTGTTCCGGTTGCGGTCAGTGCGGACGAGGATGAATTCGGCCTCCTCGATCAGGTGCACCAGGCAGCGGCTCCAAGGGTAGAACACCCACACGCCATAGTGGTCGGCAGGCACGGTGCCGAGGTGGGCTTTCGCAGCCTCGTCGAGGGAGGCGGGAGTGAACTTCGAGGCGGGATCCAACGCACGGATCAACTCCTTCAGTTGGCTGTGCAGGGTGTCGTTCACCACTAGCACCTCGCCACTGGCAAGCAATGCATCCAAGCGGGACCGATCCTCCGCATCGGTCATGCGGAAGATCTCCGGGCGCCACACATCGCGCCCAGCCACCGAGGACGCGCGAAGCGCCTCAAGCCGTTCGTTCATGTCCAAGAAGTTCTGAAGTGCGTCCTAAAGATCCAAAGCGGGTGTAAGGTAGGAATGGAATTTTAAGTTATGAACAACTTATTAAAAATCTGACGACAAAACCTTCTTTTCGATCGGTCCGTAGGAGCGTGTCAACGACGAACACCATGAACCCCCTACACCTCGTACCGAACGACAGCCCGTCCATCCCGGTAGTGCTTTTTGTGGATGACGATGATCCGAACCGGCAGGCCTTCCAAGCAGCGTTCCGCCGGAATTTCGTGGTGCGCACGGCCTCCGGAATGGAGGAGGCGTGGGCCTGGCTGAGCCGGGGCGGGGTGGACGTGTTGATCACCGACCAGCGCATGCCCGGGATCTCCGGCAGCGAGCTGCTGCACTTGGTGAAGGACCGCTTTCCCACGGTGCGCAGGATGCTCATGACGGGCTTCGCCGATGTTCAGGCCGTGATCGACGCGGTGAACCGGGGGGGACTGACCCACTACCTGAGCAAGCCTTGGGACCCTGGTGAGGTGATCCGTGCCGTGGACCAGGCGGTTGCGGACGTGCGCCGCGAGCGCGAGCAACTGGCCTTTACGGAGCAGCTGGTGGAATCCAACCGCCAACTCGAGTTCGCGCTGCGCCAGCGGTTGCTCTCCTGATCGTCCGACCACGCCCCCTGCGTCGCTGCTGCGTGAACGGACACATGCCCGCCGCGCTCATCTTTGCGCCCGCCTGCCCCATCGGCAGTGCCCATTCCTTTCCGCATGCGCGCTTCCTCTTCCCTGTTCGCTTTGTCCTTTCCCTTCCTGCTGCACGCCCAGTGTGATCGCTGGCAACAGCGGATCACCTGCGACATCGCCGTGGACCTTGATGTGCGGATGCACCGCTTCGTCGGTTCCGAGAAGCTGGTATACACGAACAACGGTCCGGATACGCTGCGGACGATGTTCTTCCACCTTTATTTCAATGCCTTCCGTCCCGGCAGCGAGATGGACATGCGCAGTCGCACCATCGCCGATCCCGATGAGCGGGTGGGCGACCGCATCGCTGCCTTGGAGCCTTTGCAGATGGGCGAATTGCGTTGCGCCGACATGCTGCAGGACGGCAAGCCCGTGACCCTGGAGCACATCGGCACCATCCTCAAGGTCTCCCTCGCAAAGCCGATCCTGCCGGGAAAGACCACCACGCTCAACTTTTCATTCAATGGCCAGGTCCCGGTGCAGATCCGCCGCAGCGGTCGCGACAACGCCGAGGGCATCGCCTACAGCATGACCCAATGGTACCCCAAGGTGGCCGCGTACGACCACCACGGCTGGCATGCCGATCCCTATGTGGGCCGCGAGTTCTATGGGGAATGGGGCGACCATCGCGTGGCCATCACCCTGGACAGCACCTACACCATCGCGGCCACCGGCGACCTGGTGAACGCGTCGGAGATCGGCCATGGCTACGCACCGCGCACCAAATCGCAGAAGGGCATGGGCGGCCGCCTGCGCTGGGTGTTCGAAGCGAAGAACGTCCACGACTTCGCCTGGGCCGCGGACCCGGACTATAAGCATGTGAAGGTGCAGGTACCCGATGGGCCCATGCTTCACTTCTTCTATGAGGACAAGGAGGAGCTGGAGACCGTGTGGAAGGAGCTGCCCGGTTACATGGTGAAGTGCTTCCAGTTCATGAAGGACCGCTTTGGTGCCTATCCCTATGCCCAGTTCACCTTCGCCCAAGGCGGCGACGGTGGCATGGAGTATCCGAACCTCACCCTGCTCACGGGCAAGCGCCGCCTGGGCAGCCTGGTGGGCACCAGCGTGCACGAGAGCATCCACAATTGGTACTACGGCATGCTGGCCAGCGACGAGGGCAGCTACCCCTGGATGGACGAGGGCTTCACGGAGTACGCAGGCAGCGAGGTGATGCAGTTCCTGTTCGGCACGGAAGGCGACCCCCACCTCGATTCCTACAAGGGCTACTATGCGCTGGCCGCGAAAGGGGAGGCCCATGAGCCCATGAGCACCCATGCCGACCACTACACCACCAACTTCGCGTATGGCGCCACGTCCTACAGCAAGGGCGAGATGTTCCTGCACCAGCTGGGCACCGTGGTCGGCGACCGCACCGTGCACGAAGGACTGCTTCGCTATTACGCGGCCTGCCGCTTCAAGCACCCGGAGCCCATCGATGTGCAACGGTCCATGGAGAAACAGAGCGGTCTGCAGCTCGATTGGTATTTCGATGAGTGGATCAACACCACACGCCGCACGGACTATGCGATCACCGGCGTCATGGGCCGCAACGACAGCACCTTCGTCACGCTCTCCAACAAGGACCTCATGCTGATGCCGGTGGATGTGCGCGTAACGCCCCGCAGTGGCCAGGCCACCACCTACCACATCCCGCTGTCGCTTTCGCTCGGTGCGAAGCCGTCCGGTTCGGAGCCCTATTCGTTCACGGTCCTGGCCCCGTGGCTGTGGACCCATCCGGAATACACCTTCGCGGTACCGCTTCCCCTGGCCCGCATCGCTTCGATCCGCTTGGACCCCACCACGCGGGTGGCCGATATGGACCGGGAGAACGATGAGCTCGTGCTGCCGGACGGTGCGCAGGGAATCCTGAGGCCGTGAGCTCGGGCACCGAACATGAAAAAAGGGGGCTGATGAGGCCCCCTTCTTCATTCGTGAACGTGGGCTATTCGGTATCGAGCGCCAGGGCCAGGTTCTGCATGAGCCGCTGGTTCAGCGGCGTGGCCCCCATGGCGTTCAGGTTCCCTGCCACATCGATCCCGGACAGGATCTCCCCCATGTCCACGTTCACATTGATGGTGTAGGTCTCATCCACCACAAGGTCGTGGTGCGCGTGCACTTCCACAGTGGTGCGGAGCATGTCCATGGCGCAGTGGTACACGAACTCGGGGTCCGAGGCGTCCACCGTTCCGTCGCCGTTGGCGTCCACACGACCTTCCAAGGCCAGGAACTTGTAGCCCGCTGCGGGGTTCCAGCTCCAGTGCATGGTGGGGTCGTTGAGGGGAGCCTCCGTGTAGAGCGTGGGGTCGCTGTGGTTGGTGGCGCTGTCCAGCCCGAGGTCGAACATCAGGCTGTGCATGTGCCCGGCCTCCATCTCGCCCAGTTCGAAGCTGTTCGAGGCCAGAGCGGCGTCGGCCAGGATGTAGGTTCCCGGAAAGTCGGCCACGGTCACGTGCGCATCGTCCTGGAGCTTGTAGCCCGAGGTGAGGAAACGCGCCACGGTGAAGCGCACCTTGCGGCCCAGGCTGTCGGTGACGGTGCTGTCCAGTGTGAAGGCCTGTGCGCCGTTCATGAAGGTGTGGTCGAGGCGGATCGTACCGTGCTGGTGGACATGCGGGTCTTCGGCGACATCGTCGTCCTTTTTACAACCGGTGATCAAGGCGGCAAGCGCCAGTATGGTCAGGAAATGGTACTTCATGGTTCGTTGTTGGTTCAAGTTTCAGATGTTGTAGTTGATCCCGATGATGACCCGTTCGCGATTGGGCACCATGAGCGCGCCCTGCTGGTCCACCACGGCATGCTGCCAGGTGAGGCCGAGCGAGAAGGAACGCCACCACACCCGGGAGGAAAGGTGGGTGAAGAGGGTGGGGCCGCCGGTGCCCGCAACGGGCTCCCCGAGTTCCTCGTCCTGGGCAGCGAGCTCCAGGTAGCCGCCGGCGGACGGCATGAAGCGGAACGCACCACCCTCGAACAGGCGGAACGCTTCCGCGGTGATGTTCAACCCGTGCCCGAACCGGTAGCCGTCCTGCTCGCCGTTGAAACGACCGATGGCATTGAGCCCGGCACCCCAGGCGCCCTTGCGGTACAGGTATTCCAGGCTTCCCAGCACGTCCACGGTGCCGGTTCCGGGTTGAAGGTCCGGTCCGACCGGTTCTCCATTGTAGGTGCGGTCGTACGGTCCCGTGGGCAGCTTGGCACCCGCGCCGAGCATGAACCGGTGACGGGCGCGTTGTTCCTCCGGCCCGCACATGGTGCCCGCCACCAGGTAGCGCCCGATGACCATGGCATCGCCCATGCCGAACAGGTCGGCCGTGGTGGCCGCATCCACGCTCTGGTAGTTGTTCACCACGGGCAGCGAACCGAACACCGCGAAGCGCTGGCCCAGCCAGAGGTCCGCTCGCAGGTCCGCCACCTGGTAGATCTCGCGGTACAAGGCGTTCACCGGGGCGTTCGCGCCACCATGCTTGGCCTGGCCGAAGCCGGTGGTGGCGTAAACCCCTTCACGGTAGCGCATGCGCCACGATAGGCCGATCGTGCTGGTGCGGTCATATGGCTGCAGGTTCATGAACATGCCGCACACATCGCACCCAAAGCCGGAGAGCGTGGTCAATGCCAACGCTCCCAGCAGGAGGGGTCGTTTCATGGTATGGAAGTGAAGTGAGGATGAACGTGCAGGCCCACGTGGGGCCCTATCGATCCTCAGCTTCGGGGGACCCCTTCCAGGCTCCGGTCCACGCCGGTGAGCAGCATGCTGGAGGGATGGCGATACGGACCGTTCAGGTCATTGGGTGCAGGTTCACCAAGGGACACCGCGTTCCGTTGATCGGCCTCCGGTTCCCATTTCAAGGTGGTTCCGGTGGGAGCGCCCTGTTGCTCCTTCTCTTCGAGGTCGTTCAACTGCTTCACCAAGTGGCACTGCCCGAAGCAGGTGCGCTCCGCCAAGGGAACACCCCGCTGCACGCATTCCTCCTTGATGATCCGGTCCCTGTCCAATCCGAAGCGCACCACCACCCACGACGGCTCCGCATAGGCCAGAAACCAGAGTGCGACGAGGAATGGTGCGGTGAAGCGCATGGAACAAACGCAAAGTTAGATACAGGGGACAAGCCGAGCGTGACAACGGTCATTCGGGCCTGGGAGGAGTGACCATCTGACGTTGCCGGGAACGCGAACGCCGGCCCCACCACGGACCGGCGTACAACGCTCTTGAGGCTATGCGGGCACTTCCTCTTCCTTGTGCCCGGACATGAGCTTGTGCTGCAGGTCGGCGGGCACGGCCTGGTAGGTGAGGAACTTCTCCGTGTAGGTGCCGCGACCTTGGGTGAGGCTGCGCAGGGTGGTGCTGTAGCGGTCGAGCTCGGCGAGCGGGGTGTGCGCCGTGATGATGCTGAAGCGCCCCTGGCCATCCACGCCCATCACCACGCTGCGCCTGCCCTGCAGGTCGGTCATCACCTCGCCCATGAGGTCCTCCGGAACGCGCACCTGGATCTCCTGGATGGGTTCCATGAGCTGTGGGTCCGCGTTGGTGAACGCCACGCGGAAGGTCATGGATCGGTTCGCCCACCAGGTCGTCGAGCCCCGGGGGTATCGATGTTGTTGATCTTGAAGTTGCGCCACTCTGTGTGCAGGCAGGTGGCGTACACGCTGCTTCCCCGCTCGTGCTCGATGTCGTGGAAGTCGCTCACGGTGTTCTTGTCCTCGACCCGGCCGCGGCGCTTGATCAGACCCGCTTCGAAGAGCATGGTTTCGGCCAGCGTGGTCTTGCCGCTTCCGTGGGAGCCGAGCAGGACGATGTTCTTGATGTGCTTCGCATCGAAAACGTTCATGGCAGTTACAGGATCGGTGGGACGTTAGGTTCGTGCCACCGTGGAGGCCGCATGCATCCCGAAACCTCGGTAACGCAAGGTCGGCGCGCGGAGGAGCCTTGAAGGTAGGTCCTCGTTCGGCACAATTCCAGGACGGTCGTCAATGGAACAGGGCACGGCCGACTTGACCGTTCATTCCTTCACGGGTCGGTGAAAGGGCAGGGAGCACAGCGAAAGCCCAGCTCGGGGCGGGGCTTCGCAAAAGGTCGGTAAAGCCGGATCAGTTCATCACCTCCACGGCACGATCGCCTTGAAGCTTCTCGAACCGCGCCACCACCTCATCGTAGTTGGCGGGCAGGTTCAGGTCCTTCATCGGGTCGAACGTCAGGTCGCTGCCGCTGAAGTAACCCGCGTAGGAGCGCTGCTCCTCCGGGGTCTGCTCAGCAGCAGAACTGGTCGCTGTCGTCTTGTTCTTCTGGTCCTCCATCTTCAAGTACGGGGAACGTTGCAGGTCGCTCTTCCGTCGGTTTCCTAATGAACCCCATGCACGCCGTGATCGTGCGCCGGCGTTTTGTGGGAGGCCAAATGTATGACCTTCGGCCTCCCAGCGCCAGAGGGCTTATGAGGTGGTCATTGTGCACAGGATCCCATTTTCATTGGAGATCGAAAGTCCCCGCCCAGCAAGGGCTGGCGATCATATGTCCGCCAGGGGAGGCGTTGGGTTCCCAAGGATCGGGCCACGTGAGGATCGCCTGGGCCAAAGCACGGTGTGGAGAACTGACCGCCGGTACGGTCCTTGCCCTGCTGGCATACCATGCACCTTCGCAACAATGATCCCCCCTCCATGAAACACTTCCTTGCCCTCGCCACACTCGCATTGCCCCTGGTCGTGTCGGCACAGGTGAACGACAAAGGCACCTTTCATATGGCCCTTGGAATTTCAGGCGGTGGTCATGGTACCCAGTACATCCAGACCCTGACCATTCCGGGCATCTCGCTGCCGATCCGCACCGAGGCGAACGACGGCGCGGCAACGTTTCTGGTCCCGATCGATGTGCAATACGGCCTTGCGAAGCCAGTGAGCCTCGGCCTGTTCGTGGAACCCGGTTCCTACCTGGACTCCAGTGCCACCAGGAGCAATTCATTGGTGATCTATGGGTTCCAACCGCGGGCCTACATCATCAACCACGACCGGTTCACCTGGATGGGTTCCCTGCAGATCGGCAGTGCATCGCTGAAGATCGACGACAACGACCAGGGTGTTTCCGAGCTGGCCACGTACAAAGGGCCGTTCTTCGGCCTGAGCAGTGGCGTAGGCTTCTACTTCGGTGAGCACTTCGGACTTCAGCTTCATGCCAGGTACATGAGCACCGCGTTCACTTTGAAGGAATTCGAGCAGAACGGAACGTCCGTGGACCTGTCGAACTTCGAGGCGGAGCTCAACACCACCGGGTTCGCCCTGCAGGCTTCGCTGGCCTTGCGGTTCTAAAGGGTGTCGAAATCGATCGCCTGAAAGCGGACCTCCTTCGCGTTCAGGGAGCGCCCCTGGCCGGTGAGGTCCTTGAAAATGAGGTTGAGCGGGCTGGGTCGAAGCTGCACCGGAATGTTCACATACGGGCGCAAGCCCCAGCTGAATGCGGGGTCCAGTCCCACCCAGATCCGGAAAGGCGCAAGACCTTTGAACGCAGGTAGCTCAACGCCGTGAATGGCACCATGGTCCATTGCGGCCAGCAGGAGCCTTCCGCCCAGCTGTGTGCGCTCGCTCATCAGCACTTCAAGGCCCCCTTCAGTCTTCAGGCTGTAGGTGTACAAGGGGTGGGCGAGCCGCCACGTCAAGGCAGCGCTGTGCCACACGCGCTCGTATTGCAGGGCCGCGCCCTCGGTTCGTTCGAATGAGCCAACGCCGGCCATGGCGCGCAGCGGACCCACCAGTTGGAAGCCCAGCTTGTTGATGAAGCCGTGCGTGCTGTTCGCGTTCGCCACCCCGACCACGAAACCAAAGCCCTGCTTTTGGGCAGATCGGTAGGTGCTGTCGGCGAGCTTGGTGAACAGGCCCTTGCCTTGGTGCTCGGGTGCGGTGGCCGTGTTCAACGAGAGCAGCCCGCGCTCCTCCTGGCCGTTCACCCGCGCCAACAGCGGAATGGTGGCGTAGTGCCCGGCCAGTTCATCGCCCATCCACGCATTGAAGCCGATCGCATGCCCATCCGGGTTGGCGACATACTCCCACGAAAGCACCGCTTCGGTCAGGTGCTTGGCCTCCGGGAACACACGTTGCAGCAATGCCGCCACGGCGCGGATGCCCTTCGCATCGAGGTCCAGCGGTCGAAGGTCGTACGCGCTCATGGGGTGGAAAGATAGAAGCACCCTACTTTCGCTCCGCGTAGTGGTTCTGAACAGGCGGTGCCTGGGAGGATGAAAAGGGAATCCCGTGTGAACCGGGAGCTGTTCCCGCAGCTGTGAACCCCTGACGCCCGTTGCATCATGCCACTGTCGGTCATACGACCAACGGGAAGGCGCGGCGGGTAGAGGGGTGAGCCAGAAGACCTGCCAATACGCAGGATCCGCAAGGGTCCTTTCGGTCACGGTCCCGGGTAAGGGCCGGGTGCTTGCGGTCGGCATCCATTCCTACCCGGGGTATTTCATTCACCCTGCTGCTCGGAGAAAGCAGCGCAAATCCCTTTTCAATGTACCGTTCACTGACCACTGCCAGCTTGCTGGCCGCCGCGTTGACGCTCAACGCACAGACCACCGTGCACCAGGTCCTGGTGCTGAACGAAGGCTACTACGACATGAGCACCCAGACCCAGGTGGTGCCCGTTTCGCTCGGTAGCTATGATCCCGCCAGTGGCATCTACCAGACCGTGGCCTCGGTCGCAGATGCCCGCTTCGGCAACCACGTGGCCGTGGACGACGGTCGCATCTATGTGGCCGCCGATTCCTTCCTGCTGAAGTACGACGCCGATAACTTCCAGTTGCTGGACCAGGCCATTGTGCGCGGCATCCGGCATTTCGCCATTGCGGACGATCGCATTGTGTGCACGCAAGGCGAAGTGGGCGGACTGCCGCATTATGTGGAGGTGCTCGACAAGGCCACGCTCGACCTGCTCTACAGCATCGATAACACCACGCTGCCCTATAGCTGCCAGGACGTGGAGATCGCGGACGGCAAGGCGTACATCGCGGTGAACAACGGCTTCGATTGGGGCAATGCGGTCGGGCAGGTGGGTGTGCTCGATCTTTCCACCGATAGCTGGGCCGGCACCATCGACCTTGGGCCGGACGGCATCAACCCCGAGAACCTCATGGTCACCGCCGATGCCATCTACGCCTTCAACAACAAGGACTTCAGCGGAAGCAGCATCAGCAAGATCGGTCGCACCAGCGGCACACTTACCTACACGAACAACGTGGCCGTGAACAGCGGTTGCGCAGCCAGCGCCCTCGCCGACGGCAACATCTACTTCCTCGAGTACGCCCAGAGCCAGTTGGCCCGCTTCAGCCTCGGAAACGATGCCGTGTTGGACACCCTCGCCGGTTCGCCCTTCGTGTACGGCCTTCTCGATGACCCGATCAACGGCCTGATGTACGCCACCACAACGGACTTCCTCACCACCGGTGACCTGCACGTGATGGGTTACGATGGTGTTGTCCTGAACACGGTGGCCGTAGGCGTTGCTCCCGGTCGCCTGGCGCTTGACCTGCGCAGCACCAGCGGCATCGGCGAAGCCAACGAAGTGAAGGGCTCCGTGTTCCCGAATCCCGCCATCGAGATCATCAGCATCCGCCTGCCACAGAAGGGCGCCTTCATCATCGTGGATGCCACGGGCCGCGCCGTTCGCGCCGACCGCGCCGCCACTGGGCTCAGCACCGCCAGCGTGAACGTGGAAAGCCTGTCCACCGGCCTCTACAGCGTATTGCAGAACGGATCTCTCGTCGCCCGCTTTACCAAGCAGTAGGTGGGTTGACGATCGTACGGCGGAGCTTCCTACATTTGCCGCCCCTGAACGGCTAGCCGCTCAGGTCGAAAAGCCTCCTTAGCTCAGCGGTAGAGCAGCTCATTCGTAATGAGCAGGTCTTCGGTTCAAATCCGAAAGGAGGCTCTAGAAGGGATCGCCGCAGGGTGGTCCCTTTTTCGTTTTTTGGGGAGAGATCAGAGGACGTGAATGTTGTCCAACTCCACCTGAAGTCCATAATGTTCGAACTGGATGGTGAGTTCAATGGAGAGGTCTGATCTCCCTTCCTCTTTCGTCCAGAGATCATACCGAACAGAATACCGGGGGGGTGAAACTCCTTCTACTTGGACAATGTCTGCGTCGAGCAACTCTACATGAGGTGGTGATATAACCTCGCGGCCGTACTCCTTGATAGCGTGCTCGATCTGCGTTGCGGTAAGTCGCCTAGAGCGTGTAAGCTCTTCGAGATCTGAGTAACGCCGCTCTGCGAGGAGATTTACCACATGTTCAACAGCAGTGTTTATGGCGTCCATTGAACTATTGAGTTGACAGTGCGGTACTTCTCATGTGTTGGAGAGCTCATAGCCTATTCCCCCAACACCCCCGCCGCCCTCCTCGCCACCCGGATCCCGATGGCCACGCCCATACCACTGAGACGCACTGCGGCCACTACATGCGGCGAGACACGTTCCACCAAGGGCGCTTTCCCTTCGCTCCCGAACCCCATCACACCGCTCCAACGCTGCGCTATGGTAAAGGGCTGGTCGGGTAGGATCACGGTACGCAGCAGCTCTTCAAGATGCTCCTGGATCCGAGGTGTCACGGCATCTTCCGTCGTCGCTTCGCCGGCCTTGTCCAGGTTGCGGCCGCCGCCCAGCAGAACGCCACCGGCAAAGTCGCGGAAGTAGAGGTAGCCCTCGTCGGCGTGGTAGGTGCCCTTCAAGCGTAGACCGGGAATGGGAGCGGTAAGCAGCACCTGGCCCCGGGCGGGCTGTACGTCCAGTTGGGGCAGCAGTTCGCGGGCATAGCCATTGGTGGCCACCACCGCATTTACAGCGCGGATGCGCTCACCCGAACCAAGCAGGAGGATAGCGCCTTCCGGTCCTTCCTCGATCGCGTTCACTCCGGCGTTGAAGTGGACCTGCACACCTTCCGCTTGCACCTTGGCCAACAGCGTCCGCATGAGCTTCCCGCTATCCACGGGCCCTTCCAGGTCGGTGAAGGCAAGGTGTTCGGTACGCAGGCCGAGGTCACCTTTCCGGGCATCGGCCCATTCAAACACGGAACGGCCGAAAATGCCGTGGAGGGAACCGTTCAGCTCGTCGAACCCTTCGGCCACGCGCGTGTACAGCGGGTCGTTCCCGAACAGCTCATGACCACCCGTGGCCTCGTACCCGATGTTGTCGTCGCCCAGCTCGGCACGCAGTTCCCGCAGTCCCCGCCAGCGTTCCTCCACGCGTGCCAGGGTGGCGGCTTCGCCTTCCGCAGCGATGTCCGCCAGAAGCTCGCTGGGGCTTCCGAAGCAGGCGAACCCGGCGTTCTTCACGCTGGCCCCGCTGGGGTGCGGACCGCGCTCCAACACCCACACCCGCTGGGCTGGATGCAGCCGTTGGTAATGCAGTGCCGTGAAGAGGCCCACGATGCCCGCGCCCACCACGGCCAGGTGCGGTTCGCCAAGGAAAGAGCGCTGTTCCCAGATGCTGATCATGTGCGGTTCGGGGCGAAGTGCCCCACGAGCATCAAAGTTGTCGTAAATTGGCGGACCGGAACCGCTTGTGCGTCAGGCGTTCCGAAAGGTGACCAGCGAAGGAAGAACATGCTGCGAGCGCGACTGATCTGGACGGTCTTTGCCGTCTGCCTTTCCACCCTGCTGCTTGGGCAGGGCGTGGACATCGTCTACGTGTACGGCACGGTGAAGGACTACACCAGCTCCAAGAAGCTGGATGGGGTCACCGTGAGCGTGTTCAAGAACGGGGCGAAGCTGGCAGAGACCACCACCAATGCCAGCGGCAAGTACGAGTTCAACCTCGATTACGGCAGCGACTACAAGATCGTCTACGGTAAAACGGGCGTGGTGGCGAAGAACATCACCATCGACACCCGGAACATTCCGGAAGAGGAGCGCGTGGGCGGCCACGGCATGAACGTGGAGATGACCCTGTTCAATGAGCTTCCCGGCATGGACTTCAGCGTGCTTCAGCAGCCCATCGGCAAGGCCAAGTTCGACGCCGCGACCAGCGAGGTGACCTGGGACCTGCAATACACCGAGCAGATCCGCAGCGAGATCGCCCGGTTGATGAACGAGTACGATTCAAAGAAAAAGCGGGAGGCCAACGCGGAGGAGGACTTCAAGAAGGCCATGGCCAACGGGGAGTCCGCCATGGCCGCTGCGGACTACAAGAAAGCGGTGGAATCATTCAATGCCGCGCTGGTCCTGAAACCCGCTGAACCAAAGGCCACGGCCCGGTTGAGCGATGCCAAGATGAAGCTCGACGAGCTGGAGGGGGACAAGAAGAAGAACGAGGAATACGCCGCGCTCATCAAGGAGGCCGATGGGCTTTACGGAAAGAAGGACTACGAGGGTGCCAAGGGCAAGTATCTGGCGGCCAGTGGCGTCAAGCAGGAGGAGCCTTATCCCAAGGGCAAGATCAAGGAGTGTGAGGCGTTCCTGGCCGAATTGGAGAAAAAGGCAGAGGAGGAGAAGAAGGCCAAGGAGTTGGAGGAGAAGTACAAGGCGTCCATCACGGCTGCGGATGCTTCGTTCAAAGGAGCGAAATACGAAGAGGCCCGCACGAAGTACACGGAGGCGGCGGCCCTGAAGCCCGCGGAACAGTATCCCAAGGACCAGCTTGCCGCCATCACCAAAAAGCTGGAGGAGCTGGCCAACAAGGCCGAGGAGGAGAAGAAGGCCAAGGAGATCGAGGCCAGGTACCAGGCGGCCATTGTTGCCGCCGACGCGGCGTTCAAGGCCAAGAACTGGGAGCAGGCGAAGACCAAGTACAACGAGGCGCTGGGCATCAAAGCCGAGGAGAAATACCCCCAGGACCAACTCTCAGCGATCGACAAGACGCTCTCCGAAAAGGCTGAGCAGGAAGAGGCCGATCGGCTCGCCAAGGAGCTGGAAGCGAACTACAAGGCCGCGTTGGATAAGGGTGATGCCGCCTTCCGCGACAAGAAGTGGGAGGAGGCGAAGGCCGGTTACAACGAAGCCCTTGCCCTGAAGGCCGCAGAGAAGTACCCCAAGGACCAGCTCGTGGCCATTGACAAGACCATCGCTGATGCTGACAAGCAGGCCGATGCGGAGCGCAAGAAGAAAGAGCTGGATGAAGCCTACGCGGCCGCATTGGCGAAGGGTGATGCGGCCTTCCGCGATACGAATTGGGACGAGGCGAAGGCGGGCTACAACGAGGCCATCGCATTGAAAGCCGCGGAGAAGTACCCCAAGGACCAGCTCGTGGCCATCGACAAGGCCATCGCCGATGCCAAGCGAACGGAGGACGAGGAAAAGGCGCGGCAGGAGCAGGAGGCGCGCTACCAGAAGCTCATCGAGAACGCCAACGAGCTGTTCCAGAACGCCAACTACACAGCCGCCAAAGGCAAGTACCAGGAGGCCAGTGCGGTGAAGCCGGACGAGCGATCCCCCAAGGACAAGATGGCCGAATGCGATGTGAAGATCGCGGAGATGGCTCTTCTTGAGGAGGAGGAACGCAAGCGCCGCGAGCTTGATGACAAGTACAATGAACTGATCGCCCAGGCGGACAAGAACTTCGATGGCGAGAAGCTGGCCGAAGCCCTGAAGGATTACAAGGATGCCTTGCAGCTGAAACCGGCCGAACAGCATCCCGCGGACCGCATTGCCAACATCGAGCAGCGCCTGGACTCGGACGCCCGTGCCAAGGCCGAGAAGGAGCGCCTGGAACGTGAACAGGCGGAACTGGAGAAGCGCTACAACGACCTGGTGACCAAGGCGGATGCGGCGTTCTCTTCAAAGCAATACGAGAATGCGAAGCTGGGCTACCAGGATGCCCTGACCGTTAAGGAGGGGGAGAAGCACCCCACCGACCGGCTCGCGGAGATCGACCGGATCATGGCGGAAATGGCCGCGAACGACGAGGCTGCCCGATTGAAGGCGGAGGCGGAAGCTGCGGAGAAGGCCCGGTTGGAGGAAGAGCTGCGCCGCAAACAGGCTGATATCGATGCGTTGGAGAACAGCTACCGCGATCAGGTGGCCGCCGGTGATCTGGCGTTCGGGCAGGATAGCTATGACGTGGCCCGCGAGAAGTACACCGCCGCCCTCGCCATCAAGCCGGAGGAGACGTACCCCAAGGACCAGCTCACCCGCATGGAGACGGAACTGGCGCTCCGCTTGAAGGCCATGGACGATGCTGCGCGCGAGGCTGAGGAAGCGCGTCGCTTGGAGGAGGAACGTCGTCGGAAGGAGGCCGAGGATGCGGAAGCCGCGCGACTAGCCGCCGATGAGGAACGCCGTCGCATGGAAGGGGAGAAGGAACGGGAGGCCAGGTACCGGCAAGTGATCGCCGATGGCGATGGGGCCTTCGGGGAGACCCGCTACACCGATGCTCGCGACCTGTATACCCAGGCTTTGGACATGAAGCCGGACGACACCTATCCGCGTTCCAAGATCGAACAGATCGACAAGTTGCTGGCCGAGATCGAGCGCAAGCGCTTGGAGGCGGAAATGCTGGCTCAGAAGCAGGAGGAGCCTCCCCCACCGCCCAAACGGGCCAACAGCACGGTGGATGTGAGCAAGGAGCAGGAGGCCATTGAGTTCATGCGCGAGGCACGTGCCCGTGAAGAGGCGGAGAAGTACGAGCGGATCAAGAAGCAGAAGGCGGATGTGAACGAACAGGAAGTGGAGCACGGCAATGCCGCGGCCGATCGTCGTGGTGGTGGTGTGCAACAGAAGCGCACCTACGAAGAGGGGGCGGGGCTCTACGCGGGCCGCGACGGCATGCGCCAGGCCAATCTGGACGCGGTCAACGCCGAGAAGGAACGACTCGCCGAGCAGGAGCGCCAGCGCCGCGAACGCTTTGATGTCACCCGAGGGCAGGCCTACGATGGGAAGTTGGATGCCGAGGTCGCGATCGCCGAACGGAACACCACCTGGAACGACCGCCATGAGCGCAGTGTGGAGGGTGCCCAGCAGGAGGCCGTGGCCTTCCGCGACAAGATGGCCGAGGTCGCGCAGGCCGGCAACGACCGCACCGCACAGGCAAAGGCCAACAACGAGGCCCTGGCCACCGATCAAGCAAGGATGAAGGAGCGCGGAGATCGGCTCCAACAGGAACAGAGCGACCTGGTCGCAAGCGATAAACAACGCCTTGCGGCGCAGGAATCACAGCTGATCAACCGGGCGCAGGACCAGCGCATGGCCAGCAAGGAACAACTGGACCGCACCGCCCTGAACCAGCCCAAGAGCTTCGCGGATCACAACCGCAGCAAGCTGGCCACCGAGTACCCGGAAGGGGTCACCGAGGAAAGCTACACCGAAGGCAACAAGGTGATCATCCGGCGCGTGGTGGTGAACGGCAACAAGGCCGACGATTACAGCAAGGTCATCGCCAAGTGGGGCACCTTCTACTTCCGGAACGGCCAGAGCATCACCGAGATGATCTGGGTCCGCGATACGGAGCAATAAGGCGTCCCGCTTATCGTCCTGAGCGAAGCGAAGGATCCCACGTCCCGGTTCTCATCCTGAGCGAAGCGAAGGTCTCCCTCTTCCCGCAATTGTCATCCTTAGCAAAGCGAAGGATCCACGCCCCGATCGTCCCTGTGCGAAGCGAAGGATCCTTGCTGCGGCGGCCTCGGCGGAGACCCCCATGACAAAGGGCCCCTTGCGGAGCCCCTTGAACAATGTTCGGAACGCGGGTCAGGGAGTGCCGCCCGTTTCTTTCTTCGCCTTCAACTTCCGCAACTGGTCCACCAGCTTCACGATCTGGTCGGGGTCGATCTGCTTGCCCACGATCTTGCGGTCCGCATCCACCAGGAAGAACCGTGGCGTGGTGAAGACGTCCCAGGCATCGGAGTAGTTCAGGCTTTCGATGGTGGTGTACTGGGGGATGTACTTGCCGCTGTTCTTCTTGGCGTCAGCGTAAACGTGCCAGGTCAGACCCACGTTGATCCAGTCCAACTGTTGCTCCCGGATGAACGTCTTCCAGTCCGCGAAGAGCGTGCTGTCGGTAGCCTTGGCCACCGTGTAGACCTCCACGCCGATGGGCTTCAGCTTCTCCTTGTACTGCTTATAGAGGTCCGGCAGCGACTTCTTGCAGTGGCCGCAGTGGGGGTCCCAGAACACGATGAGCACGTATTCGCTGGGCACCTTGTACATGTCGATCCAACGCTGCTCGGTGGTGTCCGTGAGGATGATGTTGCGGGCCTTGGCACCGATCACCAGGGGGGCCTGCTTGCGGGCCCGTTCACATAGTTTGTCGAGCTTCTCCTTGCTCATCCAGGTGGCCTTGCTCGTTTCTCCGGGTTTGGGGCAGTAATAGGTCTGGGCCATGTGCACGAAAACCGCGTCCATGCCCATGATCTCGCTGGTCTCGTACTTGTAGGTGATGTTGTGCACGGCGAACTTCCACAGCTCGGGCGTGGTGCTCATGCGTTGCACCAGGTCATCGGCCAGCTTGTTGATGGTGTCGGGGTTCTGGGGGATCACGGTGCCCACGTACTCATCGAACTTGTTCTGGAACACGGGTGTGCGAAGGATCCGCTCATCGGTGAGGTCCGTGTTGTCCCAATAGTGCTGGCGGTAGCGGTAATAGGTGGCCGTGCTGTCCACGCTGCCGTCCGGCCTCTTCACCTCCACCTGTTCAGGATCCGTGCTCATGCGGATGATGGCGGCCGCGAAGGTCTTGGGGTCCTTGTCCACGGCGGCCCTCATGTAGGCCTTCACCTCTTTGTCCAACCTGGACAATTGCTCCTTGTCGCGCCCTTTCATGATGGGGTCCTGCGTGGCCTCCATGCGCTGCCTCAGGTCTTCGCCTTCTTTCTTTTTCGCGTTCAGGAACCGCACATAATCCAGGAAGATCTGGTTCTCCAGGGAACGGACGACCTTCAGGTGGCCCAGCAGATCCTCTGTATCGGTGGTCATCACCACTTCGCTCTCGTTCACCAGGAACTCGAAGTACTTGGGCCCCGGTACCACCACGGCATAAACACCGGCCTTGTAGCCTTTCACCCTATCGAAGACGATCCGGCCTTTGGCGTCCGACACGGCGGTATCGCTATAGTACAGCTTGTTGCCATAGTAGTTGGCCAGGAACACGGTATCCTTGGCCGCTACACCGGTAACGATGAATTCCAAACGGCGTCGAGGGTCTTGGGCCGAGGAGAAGCCTGCCAGTGCCAAGGCACTGGAGAGCAGGCAGGTGCGGAGGGTAAGCATGGCAGGCGAAATTAGTTTGGCCGGAGAAAGGGGGATGGCCTTTAACAAAGGTTGGGCCACTGGTCATCAACACCTTGCCGTGGACCAAAGCTGTCCCGGGAGGCAACTTTTCACTGGCGCGTCCGTCAATGGTTCACTTACCTTTGAACGACCCTTACACACATGCCATGGCACGTACGTTCCTCACCGCCCTGTTCGTCACCGTCGCTTTCGCAGCCAGTGCGCAGCGTCCTGACTTTGAGTCCGTCGATACCCCGGAGATGATCGCGAACGCGACCAAGCACACGCAGCTGGTGGACCGTTCGGTGAAGCTCACCGCCGAGCAGAAGCCTCAGGTTCAGGCCGTTTACTTGCAGCTGGAGCGCCAGGTGAAGGCTTTGGAATACCGCATGCAGGGCCAGCCCAAAGCAGATGTGGAGGCGGACATGCGTGGTCAGTATGAGATCATGGACACGTACGTTGACCGGGAGCTTCACAGGATCCTCACCCCGGATCAGCTCAACCGCTGGCATACGGACAGCAAGTAGGCTGATCACCACAACCCCTTCGAAGGCCGCTCCAAGCGGCCTTCGTTCATTTCAGGCCCGATCGGTGGTCAGCGTCTTGAACTCGCTGGTGGTGTGGAAGGTGATCTCCGGATTGTTTCGCCGTTCCAGTTCCAACATGTAGGCGGAAGGCGCGATGAAAACGGGATTGTCGTCCTTGTCCTGAACGATCTGCAGGGCCTTGGTGCGGATGAACTGCTGCAAGGCGCCATCGTCCGTGCTGGTGAGCCAGCAGGCCTTGTGGGCCGGCATGGTCTGGAAGGTACAGGAGGCACCGTATTCGTGCTCGAGGCGATAGCGGATCACATCGAACTGAAGGTCGCCCACGCAACCCACGATCTTTTTGTTGCCGGGTTGCTGGGTGAAGAGCTGCGCCACACCCTCATCGGTGAGCTGGCGGATCCCTTTCTCCAACTGCTTGCTGCGCATGGGGTCATTGTTCACCAGCTCGCGGAACAGCTCGGGTGAGAACGCCGGAATGCCGCGGAAATTGAAGTCCGCTCCTTCGGTCATGGTGTCGCCGATCTTGAACTGTCCGGTGTCGAAGAGACCGATCACGTCACCTGGCCAGGCTTCGTCCACAATGGTCTTGGCGGCGGCCAGGAAGGTGGTCGGTGTGCTGAACCGCACGTCCTTGTCGAGCCGTACATGGTGGTAGTACGTGTTGCGCGCAAAGCGCCCGCTGCAGACACGCAGGAAGGCGATGCGGTCCCGGTGGTTGGGGTCGAGGTTCGCGTGGATCTTGAACACGAAGCCGCTGAATTTCGGGTCGTCCGGGGCCACTTCGCCTTGGTCCGTTGGTCGCGGACCCGGAGCAGGGGCCAGCCGGACGAAGGTGTCCAGGACCTCCTTCACACCGAAGTTGTTGAAGGCGCTGCCGAAGAACACCGGTGCGGTATGACCCGCCAGGTAACGCGCCATGTCCAGCCTGCCGTAAACCCCTTCAATGAGTTCCACGTCATGGCGCAGCAAGGCAGCTGCATCCGCGCCCAATTGTTGGTCCAGCCGCGGGTCCGCCAGGTCGTCGATGTGCACGGCTCCGGCCTCCACCTTCGTCTTCAGCTCCTCGAACAACCGCAGGTCCTTGTCGTACAGATCATACACCCCTTGGAAAGTGGCCCCGATGCCGATGGGCCAGCTCAGCGGGGTCACCTTGATGCTGAGCTCCTTCTCCACCTCGTCCAGCAGGTCGAAGGGGTCCTGTCCTTCGAGGTCGAGCTTGTTGATGAACACCATCACCGGGGTGTTGCGCATGCGGCACACCTCCATCAGTCGGCGTGTCTGCTCCTCCACACCCTTCACGCAGTCGATCACCAGCACAACGCTGTCCACGGCCGTGAGGGTGCGGTAGGTGTCCTCGGCGAAGTCCTTGTGGCCCGGGGTGTCCAGCAGGTTGATGAGCTTGCCGGCGTATTCGAAGGTCATCACGCTGGTGCTCACCGAGATGCCCCGCTGCCGCTCGATCTCCATGAAGTCGCTGGTGGCGCCCTTGCGGATCTTGTTGCTCTTCACCGCACCGGCGGTCTGGATCGCTCCGCCATACAACAGGAACTTCTCCGTCAGCGTGGTCTTGCCAGCGTCGGGGTGGCTGATGATGGCGAAGGTGTGGCGTCGGTTGATCTCTTCTTTAAGTCCCATGCGGATGCTGCGGCTGCCCGTACCTGTATCGGGGCGGCAAATGTACGTGGAGCCCCCGCAGCACCTCGTCGGTCCGTGTGGCGGCACCGTCGTGCGTTCCGCCCGTTCCGGCGCTTGGGAGTATCGACCATGGCGGACCGGAATTACTTTGCGGCCTCCGCAACAACACGGATCCATCTCCATGAAACAACTTTTCGCTCTGGCCGCCCTGCTGCCCGTGATCGCGCTCCACGCCCAGAACCCTGTTCAGCTGAAGCTCAATACCTGGGCCACCGGCCTCACCAAGCCGGTCGACATCGCCCATTGCGGCGACAGCCGCTTGTTCGTGGTGCGACAGGCAGGCGTGATACGCATCGTCACGGACAGCAACACCGTTCTTCCCACGCCTTTCCTGAATATCCAGAACGTGGTGAACGATGTGAACAACGAACAGGGATTGTTGGGCCTGGCCTTCGATCCGGACTATGCCAACAACGGCTTCTTCTACGTGCACTACACCGGCGGATCCGGCAATGGGAACTCGGTCGTTTCACGGTTCACCGTGAGCGCGGACAGCAACATTGCCGATGCCGGCAGCGAAGTGGTCCTTTACACCTGGCCTCAGCCGTTCAGCAACCACAATGGGGGCGACCTGGATTTCGGACCTGACGGGAACCTGTACATCGCCCTGGGCGATGGGGGCAGCGGTGGCGATCCACTTGGGAACGCCCAAGACCTGACCGACCCATTGGGCGACATCCTGCGCATACATCCCGAGCCGGACAGCACCTATTCCATTCCTTTGGACAATCCTTGGGTGAATGCCGGAGGCGATACGTTGCCGGAGATCTGGGCGAGCGGACTGCGGAACCCGTTCCGTTTCGGATTCGATCGACTGACCGGCGACATTTGGATCGGTGATGTGGGTCAGAACGCTTGGGAGGAGATCGACTTCTGGCCGGCCGGCAATTTCGACGCGGCCAATTTCGGCTGGCGTTGTTACGAGGGTGATGCAACCTACAACACCAGCAACTGCCAGCCGCAATCGTTCTATACGTCGCCGGTCTCTGTTCATGAGAACGTGGCCACGGGGGGGACCTGGTGCTCCAGCATCGGAGGGCGTGTCTATCGGGGTGCCGAGTTCCCACGCCTTCAGGGCCGTTACATCTACACGGACTATTGTGCTGGTGAGTTCTGGTCATTGACCCCGGATGGTCTCGGCGGCTGGGTCGATGAGAACCTCCTGAGCTCCGGTGCGCAAGGGTATGCGGCCATCTGTGAAGGAGCGGATGGTTCGCTCTATGTCTGCAACCAAACGAACGGGCAGATCAGAAAGATCGTGGACAAGTGCCCCATGGCCCCGCCCTCCATCACCAACGATGGCTACGAGCTCAGCAGCACCGCGGCGAATGGTTATCAGTGGTACCTCAATGGCGGTGTGATCGGTGGCGCCACACAGCAGACCTTGCTGCCCCAGGTCAGCGGTAGTTATTACGTGATCGGAACGTTCCCCGGAGGATGCTCACTGATCAGCGATACGGTGAGCTTCATCGTCACAGGTATTGATGACATCTCCGGATCCGGTGTGGTCCTCTTTCCACAACCGGCCGATCAGCAGGTGATCATGCAGCGTTCGGTCGCACTGGAAGGGACCCTTCAAGTGCATGTGATCGATGCGACAGGGCGTGAGGTGAGCATGGTGCGCTGGGCTTCAGGATCACTGCAGCTCATCCTCTCCACCGGTGAGTTGGCCACTGGAACGTACAGTGTGTTGCTTCAGGATGAAGCCGGCGTGCTTCGCCACCGCGAAGCGATCGTCGTCGTGCATTGAACGTCGATACCCGAACCGTCAAGCCCTCGCCATGCCAGGCGGGGGCTTCTTCGTTCAGGCGCAGAAGCTGACCATGAATGGCGAATGCACGTCTGTTGCCGGGCGGTCAGGTCGATCACGTTGTTGCCGAAGATGAGTGAACCCTTCAGCGGCTTCGCGGAGCTCCTCATACCGCCGTACTTATTGGGTGCACAGCGGAAGGCCGACCCGCGTGGCGCCTGGACCATTTGGCGCAGTAGGGCTGCAGCGCGCTGTGTACAATTTGTGAATAAGGCGAGGCCGTGAAAATTGGAGGGTGAAGAGCACACCTTCTAGTTTCGTTCCGCAGTCCGGATACAAGGCCGCTGAAACACGGAGCACGCCGTTTGGGAACATCCTCGGATGGGAACAACGCCTGGTAAGAGGTTGGCGAGCGCTCCACACAGGTTGCCAGACGACCGGTGGCGAAGGCGGAAGCAGGTGGTCGGGGATCCATGGATCAACGGCCGCACCGAAGTGAAGGTCTGTTCTTGAGCCGAGGTCAAGGCCGGAGCTCGATGGGGGCGGGGAGCAGCAAACGCTGTTCCCCGCTTCATTTTTTCACAGGATCTTCATGTCCGCGCAACATCCGTTCAGTGCCACCGATCACCTTAACGCGCGTTGGGCATTGGCGCACGATCGATCGTGCATAAGTGCGACTGTTCAACTCCGGATGCCGCGATCAGTCGCCGATACATTTGGTCAACACCGTTCATTGATCGGATGAGAAAAAAAGACCGCAAGATCTTCGTACTCGATACCTCAGTGATCCTGTACGACCACTCGGCCATTGACTGCTTTGAAGAGCATGACGTGGCCATCCCGATACAAGTCCTCGAAGAACTTGACACCTTCAAGAAAGGCAACGACACGATCAACTATGAAGCCCGTGAGTTCATCCGACACCTGGATGGGATCGCCGCACGTGATGTGATCACGGATTGGGCACCGCTGAACGGGCCTACGAAGGGCAAGTTCAAGGTGGTGGCCAAGCATGACCTGAACGGGGTGGACGCCACCAAGGTCTTCCAGGACGGCAAGAACGATCACCAGATCCTCAACGCTGCGCTCACCCTGCAGCGCCAGAACAAGGACCGCAAAGTGGTGCTTGTGACCAAGGACGTTGCGCTGCGCCTGAAGGCCAAGAGCCTCAACATCATTGCCGAGGATTACCTCACCGGCAAGGTGAAGGATGTACAGGACAAGCTGTATACCGGCCGCACGGTGCAGGAGGAGTTCAGCGAAACGCTGATCGACGAGCTCTTCGAGAAAGGTTCCATGCCCTTGAAGGACCTTGGCATCAAACCGCAGAAAGGGAATCACTTCTTCATCCTCAAGCACAAGAAGAAGAGCATCCTTGCCAAGTTCGATCCCCGCACGGAACAGGTGGACCGCGTGGAGAAGCACAACGTGTTCGGCATCGGCCCGAAGAACGCCGAACAGGCGCTGGCCATGAGCGCCCTGCTGGACCCGGAGATAAAGCTGGTGACGCTGCAAGGGGCTGCGGGAACGGGCAAGACCCTGCTCGCCCTGGCCTGTGCCCTGGAGCAACGCCGCCTGTACCGGCAGATCTACGTCACGCGCCCGGTGGTGCCCCTGAGCAACAAGGACATCGGTTACCTGCCGGGTGACATCCAGAGCAAGATGGACCCTTACATGCAGCCGCTGTGGGACAACCTGAAGCTGATCAAGGGCCAGTTCGAGAAGCACGACAGCACACCCAAGCGCATCGACGAGATGCTGGAGAACGAGAAGATCTCCATCGCTCCCCTGGCTTACATCCGTGGCCGCAGCCTGAGCAACATCTTCTTCATCGTGGACGAGGCGCAGAACCTCACACCACTGGAGGTGAAGACCGTGATCAGCCGCGCTGGCGAAGGCACCAAGATCGTCTTCACGGGTGATGTCCACCAGATCGACACGCCCTATCTCGATTCGGAGAGCAACGGGCTCAGCTACCTGATCGACAAGGCCAAGGGTGACCCCTTGTTCGCGCACATCACCCTGGAGAAGGGCGAGCGAAGCCCGTTGGCGAACCTGGCCAACGAACTGCTCTAGTCCACCGATCACTTCATTCCGCGGAACGCGACCCCCTTCGGGTCGCGTTCTTCGTTACCGGTGCGGTCCAATGAAAAAGCCCACCATGGACGGGCCCTTTCGATCACCGTACGTGTTCAGAACAACTCCTTCACCTCGATGAAGTCGAAGTCGATGGCGAAGAAGCTCTGGTAGTCCTTGCCGGTCTCGGCCATCTCCTCATCGCCGGTCTCGAAATGCCACTTCACGCACACCTTCTGGCCGCGTTCGCTCACGGCGTTCAGCTTGTCGAAGATGTTGAAGAAGTGCTTGCTGGAACTGGTGTCCAGGTAATCCAGCTTCATGTTCACCGTGGTCTGCGGCTGGGGCCGGCGGATGTACTCGTCGAGCCAGCGGTACACCCGGCTGTAGAACTCTTCGCTATTGGCCGGCAGACTGCGTCCGGTGAAATCGATCACGCCATGCTCAAGGTCGATGTCGATCTGGGGTGAGGTCTCCGTGCGGTCGATGTGCAGGTGCTTGGTGGCCATGGTGCGGAAGTGCTTCCGACGCCGAAGCTAGCCGCGTCCCAAGGGGGCAGGGTAGGCGCGTACGCCCCGCTATGCACGATCCACCGTTGATGACGGAAGCCGGCGAAGCCGACCCTGGTTCGTTGAGCTCGGTCCGGACTATCGCGTCCTGAACTCGGCAAGGATCTCCCGGTCGCTCGGCAGGATGGTCTCCACATCGTTCAGGCGTCGCACCCAGTACAGGTACTTGCCCGTACCCTGGCATGCGAAGGCGGTCATGGATCCGTTGGCGGCGATGGCCTTGACCGGGAAGGTGCGCCAGGTGCCGTTCTGTTCCTGCATGGCCACCTTCAGTTCAACGGTCTCGTTGCAGTTGTTCCGGAGGGTCACCTGATAGGTGCCGCTGAAGTCGCGCTTATAGCCTTCGCTATAATGCTCGCATTTCTCGCAGGGGCGGCCCCACTCACTGGAGGCCTTCACCACGCAATCGTCGTAGTTCCGGTCCTGGGCGTGGAGCGCGATGGAGGACAGGAGCAGCAGGGAAAGGGAATGGGTGCGCATCATTTGCATCGGTTGTTCTCGCGGATGATCTTGGCTTCGCTGTTGCCCAGTTTCTGGCTGGTCTTCCAGTCCGCACAGGCGCCGACCATGTCACCTGTGGCTTTTCGGGTCCAGCCACGATTGTTGTAAGCCTCCTGGTTCTTCGCGTCCATCGCGATCACGGTCTCGAAATCGCGCATGGCCAGGTCGTATTCGCCCAGCTTGTGGTACGCGCTGCCCCGGCTCGTGTACGCCCACTGGTGGTCGTTCTTTCGGGCGATCACTTCCGTGAAGTCCGCCACAGCCTTCACATAATCGCGCTGCAGGCTGTAGCAGAATCCGCGCTGCAGATAGGCGTTCAGGTGGTCGGGGTCCAGCGCCAGTACCTGGTCGTAGTAACCGATGGCCTTGGCATAGCTCCCGATGTTGTAGGCTTGCTCGCCTTCACGGAACAGCTGTTCGGTCCCGGCTTCCGGCGACTTCGCCTCGGCCGGTCCCTGCGCGGCGAGGGGCATGGTGCCCACCATGATGAAGGACAAGGATAGGAGGATGCGCATGGTCATTTCGGTCACTTCCTACGTTCGGTCCCGGACTTGGTTTCATGCATCGCGGCCATTGCGGCCTGTGCATGACGCACCAGGTCGGCCAGGATCGCGATGGATCGCTCGCCTTGCGGGTCTCCGTTAGGGACCGGAAGGTTCATGCGTCCTGTATGCCGGATCGTGTTCAACTTGAACAGTTCCTTATCGATGCATTGCGCCTGTTCATCCTTGCAGCGCAGCATCACCACCTGCTCCTCCGCGTTGTAGGCGAAGGTCTCGGGGGCCAGGTACTCCACGAACACCACGTCCTGCCTGTAGTGGGTGCTGCCGTCGAAGAAGTCCGCGATCAAGCGGTCGTCCTTGTCCAACTTGAAACGGATGACCCCATCGAACAAGGCATTCGCCCCGGCCAGGTCGGATCGCAGGTCCTGGGCCTGTCCCACTGTGGTGGAAAGCACCAGAAGGATCGAAAGGAGGTGTTCCATGTGTAACCCGTGTTGACCTGTCTACGTAGGAGCGGTCAACGAGTTATCCCATGGAGAACAATAATTCCGTCGCCAAGCGTACGCTGCTCATGGCAGGTGTGTTGATCGCAATGATCATGATGGCCGTGGTCGCCAAGGCCGCATCCATCGATCCCATCAGCATGCCCTAACGCACATGAAGCTGCGTCGACCGTTCAGTGCCGCCATCGTGCTCCTCACGATGGCGGCGCCGACGTTTGCCCAACAGGGACGCTTCACCATTCAAGGACGGTTGAAGGTGGAAGGCGGCGGGCTGGAAGGCGCACGCATGGTGGTGTTCCGCAACGGCCAAGAGGACCGGGTGTTCACCAATAACCTGAGCAAGTTCACGCTCGACCTGGACCTGAACCAGACCTATGTGATCAACTTCGAGAAGGATGGCTTCGTGACGAAGAAGCTGAGCTTTGATACCCACGCTCCGGCAGCGGCCGCTGCCAATGGATTCACCCCGTTCGAGTTCGCGGTGTCCATCTTCAAACAGTATGACGATGTGAACACGGTGGTGTTCAATCAACCTGTCGGTATGATCCGCTTCGACCCGGGCATGGACGATTTCGACTACGACACCGACTATACCAAGTCCATTCAATCACAGCTGCAGAAGACCATGGAGGAGGTGGCGAGGAAGCAGCAGGAGGAAGCCGCCAACGCCGATGCCGATGCAGCGCGCAAGAAGGAGGAGGAGAAGGAGAAGGGTCGGCTGGAGGAGGAGGAGCGCAGGAAGGCCGCGGACCGGGTGAAACTTGAAGCGAAGCAACAGAAGGACCGGGAGGAGGCGGAGAAGAAGGCCGAGGCGGAGGGACGCAAGGCCGAGCTTGCAGCGAAACAGGCTGAAGCGGCGAAGCCCAAACCCAAGCCCGTTCCACCGGCACCCCCGGTAAAGGAAGCCACGAAGCCGAAGCCCCCGCCAGTGGTGAAGGCCGAAGTTCCCAAGCCAAGGCCCGCACCCCGCGTGGTAGAGGTCACGAGCACTGACGCGAGACCCACTGAAGGATCGGACGGTCGACGTTCATTGAAGGCGAACGAGGGGAATGAAGAGAGCCCCATTCGGCCTGCGGCACCTGTCCTCAAGGAGGAGGAACGGCCGGAAGCGCGGCCCGTGATCGTGGAGTCGGTGCGTGAAGAGGAGCTGATCGTGGAACCCAACCAGGTGATCACCCTGATCAAGCTGGCGACCGACGCCCAGAAGAACGAGTACCGCAAGGTCGTCCGCAAATACGGCGGCACGTTCTACTTCAAGAACGGACTGCCTTGCAGCCAGCTCCTTTACGAGAGCGAGGCCCTCGCCGATCACAAGTAGGTGTTCAGAACGCGAGCTCAAGGCCGATCGTAGCGGCCTTGCCTTTCGCTGAACCGGATAAGGTGCCCACCACGTTGGGCACTTCCAGCTTCACAAGGCCCCAGTCCGTGGTGCCCCAGAACCCGATGCCGGCGCGGAACCCTCCGAAGCCCCCATATCCCGCCTTGCCGAAGACAAGCCAGTTGCGGGACAACGGCAGTGAAGGGGTCCAGGTGAGGTGTGGCACGTAGCCCGGGATGGCCAGTTGTTCCAATTGGAAAAGGTCCGGGCGGCGGCGAGGCACCACATTCCCGTTGCGTCGATGAGGCGATACCCCGATCTGGAACCGTGCAGGCAACGGGCGTAGAAAACCGCCCGAGGTGGTGTTCAGGCCCAGCGTGTCACTGATCCAATTGTCCCCAAGGACCGATCCGCTCAGATCGAGGATGTCCTCCACATGGAGCCCATCGTAGCTGATCACGTCATTCTGGAGGAGCTGCTGGGCGTTGCTGTTCCAGGCGATGAAACCAAGGTCCTCCACCCGCAGCGAATAGCGCATGGTGTTGGATCGAAGCTCCAGCGCTCCGCTGATGGAAAGCCCCAACCCGTTGCTCTTGCCGAATTGCTGCCCGGCCGTGTCGCTGGTGTACCAGCTGCCATCCACATCCGCCTCCAGAGAGGTGCCGTCCTGTGCCGTATACAGGTAGCCGCGGTCCAGTCGCACCGCGTTCAGGTACTGTCCGTTCACCAGGTCCAACCGGAGAAAGGTCTCGCGCGTGGCATGCTTGATACCGAAGCCCAAGGTCTGATACCGTTGTTGTTCCACAGCGGAAGGGGCGAGGATGGCGGCATCTCCTTCGAAACGCGCGTTCCCGAAGAAGGTGAGCTGGTATACGGCATCGGTGAACCGCATGCCTGTGACATCGTGATAGGCCATGCTGATGAGTGGGCGCCAGTGGGTGCGACCGAGGAACGAGCCACCCCAACAATACGAGAGCCGCACGTTGACCTCCGAGCCGAAACGGTTCCTGCCCTTCAGCTCATCCTGTGTGCGCGTGCGCAGCTCCCGATCCAGGGTCTCTCCGCGGAAGAGCCCCACCACCAGTTCGTTCCGCAGCGCATTGCTGTCGTACATGCCGGAGGCATCGAGGGTCAGGATGGCCCGCTGCCGGGCTGGTTCCACCAAGAAGGGCCCAGTGGACGGATCCTCGTACTGCCGGAGCTCTTCCGGCGATCCCACTGGTGTTATCGCTTCGATGGCCGATCTCGGGATCGCCTGTCGCTGTGTGCTATCCGGCACCTGGGCCCACACGGCCTGGCCCAGGAACAGCAACACCGGGTACGTGAGCAGTGGACGGCTACTCATCCCCGTTCACCAGGTAATTGGCTTCGACGGTCACCTGCAGGTCCATGCGGTAGCCATCGAGCAGTTGCACGTGCTGGCTTTGGTCAGCGGTGTTGAAGAGGGTCGAGATCCGTAGGCGTCCGGCGGAATAGAGCAGGTCCATGAGCTCTTCGGATACCGCTGCATCAAGCTGCGAATCGACGCTGGCGGTCACCAGGCCATCAGCCCCCAGGATACCGCTAGCCATTACGCCCTGCACGGGGATCTGGCCCACCACCTGGTCGGCATCGTTGATGATCTCGAGGACGATCCCAGCGGAGAACGGGAACCCGTTGGTGGCGAAGAGGTGGAGCAGCCCGCTTTGCAGCGCATGGCCCTCATCGCTGCCGGGAAGGTCAACGGCGGTGGTCTGCTGAAGCACCAGGTCCGTAGCGATCAGCCGCAACGGTACGTGCACTTCCAGATCGGCCTGCAACAGGCTCTCGTAGTAAAGAAAGTCGTTCCCGTTGCTGATATCGCCCAAGGGGTTCACGATCAGTTGGCCCGCGTATTCGATGCTGTCCGGGAGGGATTCCAGCATGGCGTCCAGGTTGGAATTGCCTGGGTCGAGCACCGTGGTATAGGTGGAGGCCTGGGGTGCATTACCCAGATCGGTCGCACGGTTCAGGTTGATCGGACCGGAGGTGATCGGGTGCACGAGATCGATCGTGCTGTTCGTGCGACCGTTCCGGGCCCGGAGGTGGTCCAGATGCACCTGCACGTCCACCCCGATACCGTTCCGGATCACCACTAACGCCAACACCTCGTCAAGGTCCAGCGTACCGGAGATCACATTGTCGAAGATCCCCAGCTCCGTGCGTTCAGGACCGATGTCGATCGTTCGGTTCCCGAAGTATCCGCGTGCATAGGCGGGCACGATGTCCTCGTAGCTCAGTTCGGTGTTCAAGCTGTCCCCAAGCACCACGGGTACGTTGGCCGGACCGTTCGGGTCCAATTGATAGCTTAGCACGGTGGCCAGGGTGTTCACGTCGTTGTAGTCCGGCCCGCGCAGGTCGAAGGTGAAGCTCGACAGGTCGGTGGTCCGGGAGAAGACCCCCGGCACCAGGTTGGTACCGTCCGGCACAGTGGCCTGCAGGCTGAACGGAATGCCATTGGCATCAAAGCCACCGGGCAGGCCGAAGTTGCCGATCACCACCCCCGGGAGCTCATTGTGAACGACCACTTTGAGGATGCCTGAACGGATCCTCAGGTCACGCAGCTCCAGGTCGTCCAGGTCGAACCGGGTCAGATCGCTGGTGGCCGGGAAGGTGAATCCGGCGGGAAGGTTCCCCGTGATCGGCATCACGGACGGATAGGTGAAGCTGGTGTCCGGGGCCTGCAGCACGGTGTCCAGCCGCAAGGCGAAAAGCTCGGTGCGATAGACCAGGGTGATGTTCCCAGCGCCATCGACCTCCAGCAGGCTGTCCGCGACCAGGTCGGAGATGGTGAACGACGTGGTGACCAGCGGACCCACCACGTCAATGTCCCAGCGCGGACCGGAAGGGTCCCTGCGGCAGCCTGATGAACCGAAAACGAGAAAAATGGAGGCAACCGTACCCCAGGCTACTGCGTTCTTCATTCGCGGCGGTAATTTAGCCACATCGTTCGTGCGCCACGTGGTCAACTTCACCACCGGTGAACGCTCAGAAACCAGTTGCAGCATGCTGTGGAGACGTCGGATCCTGTTGCCTTGGCTGCTTTCGGCCGCGGTGATGTACGGATCTTCGTACGTATGGCACGGGTTGGCGCTCACCGACCTGCAGGATCTGCGGATCCCCCTGGCGCTTTACCTGACCTTGAGCGGGGTGGTGTACCTGTTGATCGGATTGGGCATCACGGTGGCGGTGCACCAATGCGTGGCCCACGAATGGATCAGTCTGCGCAAAGCCTTCCCGATGATGAGCATGTTGCTTGGTGCGGCCATCGGCTTCGTGGTCTACCTCGTGGTCTTCATCCTGGGCATGTCCTTCGCCAGCAAGGGCTTCGTTCATGTGGTGGTGGATATCCTATGGCAGATGGTGGAACAGGGGCTGGGGGGTCTCATCGTGAGCCTCGGCCTGATCTACGATATGCACCGCAGCTTCCTGGAGTCGGAGCGCGCGAACTGAGGCTCAAGCCCCGGTGTACTTGCCTTTCCAGAGCCGGTCGATCAGTGCCGCATGCGCTTGCTCCCGGATGTTGTTGCCGGGAGCATAGAACACGGTGTTGCTGAGCGCTTCGGGCAGGAATTCCTGCTCCTGGAAGTTGCCTTCGCCTTCATGGCTGTACTTGTAGTCCTTGCCATAGCTCATGTCCTTCATGAGTTTGGTCGGCGCATTGCGCAGGTGCACCGGAACGGGCAGGTCACCTGTGGCCTGCACCTTGGCCTGGGCCGCTCCGATGGCCTTGTAGCTGGCATTGCTTTTCGGCGAACAGGCCAGGAAAATGGCGCACTGGCTCAGGATGATCCGGCTTTCAGGCCACCCGATGAGCTGCGCTGCCTGCATGCTCGTGGTTGCCATAAGCAACGCATTGGGGTCCGCATTGCCGATGTCCTCACTGGCCAGGATCACCATGCGCCTGGCGATGAACAGGGCGTCCTCGCCGCCTTCCACCATCCGCGCCAGCCAGTAGACCGCGGCGTTCGGGTCGCTGCCACGGATGCTCTTGATGAACGCGCTGACGATGTCGTAGTGCTGCTCGCCTTGCTTGTCATACCGGGCCGCGTTGTTCTGTACCACCTCCTTCACCAGGGCATCGGTGATCACGACACTGCTGTTCGCATCCGCTCCGGCCTTGACACAGAGCTCGAACGTGTTGAGCAGCCGCCTCGCATCGCCACCGCTGGCACGCATGAGCGCCTCCGTCTCCTTCAGGTCGATCCGGTGGTCCTTCAATTCCGCGTCCTCGGCCATGGCACGGTGGAGGAGGTCCATCAGTTGTTCCTGCACCAGCGGCTTCAGGGTGTACACCTGGGAGCGGGAGAGGAGCGCGCCGATCACCTCGAAGCTGGGGTTCTCGGTGGTGGCCCCGATGAGCGTGATGGTGCCCTTCTCCACGGCACCCAGCAGGCTGTCCTGCTGGGCCTTGCTGAAACGGTGGATCTCATCGATGAAGAGCACGGCGCTGCGAGCGAAGAGCCCCTTGCCGTCCGCCTGCTCTATGACCTCCCGGATGTCCTTCACGCCGCTGCTGATGGCGCTGAGGGTGAAAAAGGGGCGGTTGAGGCGTTCCGCGATCAGCCGGGCAAGTGTGGTCTTGCCCACGCCGGGCGGACCCCAAAGGACCATGCTGGGCAGCATACCGCTGGCCAGGGCTTTCCGCAGGATGCCATCCGGCCCTACCAAGTGCTCCTGGCCCACCACCTGGTCCAGGTCACGGGGGCGCATGCGTTCAGCGAGCGGGGCGTGTTCCACGACGCGAAGGTACCTGTGGGCAGAGCAGTGGCGCTCATCGGCCGAGGATGGATAACGCGTGATCCTGGCCGGCCGTGCTGCGTGCGATCAAGCCATTGGGGCGCCGAACACCAAGAGGAGCAGGGCAATGAGGATCAAGCACCAAAGCTCTGGATCGGCGATCTCCCTTCGGAGCGGGACGGCGAGCGACCGAAGTTGACGATCCAGCTGCTGCACGAGGTTCCAGTTCTTCATGGCTTCAGGCTTCTGTGTCCAAGCAGCCGGTCAGTGGAAGAGGAACGCCTGCAAAGGAAGGGGTCTTGTCGTGTCTTTGTCAAGATTGGTCGACAGTTTGCGTCGATCCATCGATATCAGCGAGCAGGTCGGACCACTGTGCTTTGGGGGCGCCTGGCCTTCAGGATACCCGTCCGCGCGCTCGCGCAGGAGGTGTGTGCGCGTGCCAGCAGGTTGCCCGTTTGCGGATGAGGGGTGCCTCGAACCTGCCTACCGGCAGGCAGGCGGATGGCACGCGGGGGTATTCTTGATCCACACGAGGCGTGACGAAGGGAGAACTGGAACGAAGTCTCCGACTGAGGAACAACGAAGCGGGGATCACGAAGGTCCCTGCGCCCGTGCGATCGACACGAAGTGTGGATGACGCTGGAGCGAGGCACCCCGAGGCCTTCTGGGATGCTTGTTCAAAACTTCCTGCTGAAAAATTTGGCGATCTGCCTGATGTGTTGCTTAATTGTCCGTCGCTACTCTGACAGAAATAATGTCAAGCCCCATCACTCTCCTCAAGACAGGCATCAAGGCACCGGACTTCCGGGGTCTGGACCAGGATGGTCGCACCTTCGGACTGAAGGACTATGCCGGCAGGAAGCTGGTGCTCTATTTCTATCCGAAGGATGACACTCCCGGATGCACCGCGGAAGCCTGCAGCCTGCGGGACGAGCACGCTGTTCTGCGCAAGTTGGGTTACGAGGTGGTGGGGGTCAGTGCGGACGAGGTGAAGAAGCACAAGAAGTTCGCAACGAAGTACGACCTCCCGTTCCGCTTGCTCGCTGATCCGGAGCGCACCACGATCGAGGCGTATGGTGTGTGGGGACGGAAGAAGTTCATGGGGCGCGAGTTCGACGGGATCATTCGCACCACGTTCATCATCAACGAGAAGGGTGTCATCGAACGGATCATCAGCGCGGTGCGGACAGCGGATCATGCCCAGCAGGTCATGTCCGGCGACCCACCACCGGTGAAGCAGGTCGTTGCCCTCGGATCCAGGTCAGGCAGACCAGCGGCCAAGGCGGCGCAACGCGAAAGCAAGAAAGTCGCTGCAACGGGTGCGGCCAAGGCCAAGAAGCCCACAGCCCCTTCCAGTAAAAAGACCGTCGCCGGACCTTCGATCGGAAAGACCAAGCCTGGGCAGAGCGCACGCAAGGTCCGTGCTTGACGCCCGGGATCAGTATCACAACAACAACGCAACGCAACAAAACCAGATACCATGGCCAACGAGGTGAACAAGGAGAAGCTGAAGGCCCTTCAGCTGACGATGGACAAGATGGAGAAGACGTTCGGCAAGGGCGCCATCATGCGGATGGGTGACGATGCCATTGAACAGGTGGAGGTGATCCCCTCCGGTTCGATCGGACTGGACCTTGCGCTTGGCGTGGGGGGCTATCCGAAAGGCCGGGTCGTGGAGATCTTCGGGCCGGAGAGCAGCGGTAAGACCACCCTGGCCATCCATGCCATCGCGGAGGTGCAGAAGATGGGGGGCATTGCGGCCATCATCGATGCGGAACACGCCTTTGACCGCTTCTATGCCGAGTCGCTCGGCGTGGACACCCAGAACCTGCTGATCAGCCAGCCTGACAACGGGGAGCAGGGCTTGGAGATCGCGGACAACCTGATCCGTTCGGGCGCCATTGACCTGTTGGTGGTGGACAGCGTGGCGGCACTCACGCCCCGCGCGGAGATCGAGGGGGAGATGGGCGACAGTTCCGTGGGCATGCAGGCCCGCCTCATGAGCAAGGCCTTGCGCAAGCTCACCGGCACCATCAGCAAGACCGGCTGCTGCTGCATTTTCATCAACCAGTTGCGCGAGAAGATCGGCGTGATGTTCGGCAATCCCGAGACCACCACCGGTGGTAATGCGTTGAAGTTCTACTCCAGCATCCGCCTTGACATCCGCCGCTCCACCCAACTGAAGGATGGTGAGGTGGCGGTCGGTAACCGCGTCAAAGTGAAGGTCGTGAAGAACAAGGTGGCCCCGCCCTTCCGCAAGGCCGAGTTCGACATTCTTTACGGCAAGGGGATCAGCAAGACCGGCGAGATCATCGACATGGGCGTGGAGATGGGCCTGATCAAGAAGAGCGGCAGCTGGTTCTCCTACCAGGACAACAAGCTCGGCCAGGGGCGCGACATGGTGCGCCAACTGCTCGATGACAACGTGGAGCTCTGCGAGGAGCTTGAGAACAAGATCAAGGAAGCCGTCGCGCAAGGTGCGGCGGTTCCGACCGAGTAACGGTACTCCCAGCTTCTTTGCCAGGGTTTACTTTGGGGTCCCGGTGTCTGGAGCATCGGGACCCCGCTATTTCATGGCCGACATGCACATCCCCCTCCGTTTCCTCCCGTTCATCACGGGCCTCCTCTTCGCGGCATGCTCCGGTCCGGCCGTACCGTCGACCGAACCGGTCGCTGGCAGCCCAGTGGACAGCTTCTCGCTGAGGCTCAAGCAGGTGGAACAACGCATGAAGGCCTCGCCAACGGATCCTGCGTTGTATGCGGAACGGGCCATGCTTTACCGCAGTGTGGACAGCCTGCGTGCAGCGATCAATGACATGCAGCGTGCAGTGGCCTTGGACAGCATGAACACCGCCTACAACACCACGTTGGGTGAGCTGTATTACACCAGTGTTCAAGTGGACAAGGCCACGGCACAGTTCGAGAAGGCGATCGCGCTGGAGCCCTTCAACACGGACGCCCTGCTCAAGTTGGCCGAGATCAAGCTGGTGTTGCGCGACTATTCGGCCAGCATCGATCTGGTGAACAAGGCCCTGCGACAGGACCCCAGCCTGGCTCAAGGGTACTACCTGAAGGGCTGGGTGTACATGGAGAAGGGTGACACCACGACGGCCATCAGCAGTTTCAGAACAGCCGTGGAACAGGACCCGGCGAACTACCGCTGTTTCATGCAGCTCGGGCTGCTCAGCTCCGCGCAACGCGACCCCCTTGCCCTGCAGTATTTCAACACCGCGCTGGAGTTGCGCTCCAATAGCGTGGAGGCCTTGTACGGCAAGGCGATGTACGCCCAGGAAGCCGGTATGGACAGCCTGGCGCTGGAATGCTATGCGCGCATCCTTGAACTCGACAGCACCAATTCGCTCGCTCACTACAACAGTGGCTTCGTGCGCATGGAGTACCTCCGTGATCTGGAGCGTGCCAAGAAGGACTTCTCGGAGGCCATCCGGTTGGAGCCGAATTACTACCAGGCTTGGTACAATCGTGGTGTGGCCATGGAGCGAACTTCACAACTGGACAGCGCGGCGGCCAATTACCAGGTGGTCCTGACCATTGAACCGGGTTTCACCGAAGCGGCACGTGCGCTTGAACGGCTTTCCGCAAAGGGCGTGCGGATCAAGATGAGGATCCCGCCCACCCAAGGTGGGCAGCGCTGAACGCAAAGGCCCCCCGCGGTGCGGAGGGCCTTCAGGCAGTGGAGCGAAAGGGAGTCGAACCCTCGACCTCGTCATTGCGAACGACGCGCTCTAGCCAACTGAGCTACCGCCCCGGTACAGGGTGCAAATATGGCGAGCGTCGGTTCACACCGGCAAGCCATACTCCTGCCGCACCTGTGCATCGCTCAACGTGATGAAGGTGTAAATGCCCAAGGCGATACCGAACGGCACGTTCAGGCAATTCAAGGCAGCCGTGACGAAGCTCAGTGTGCGCCCTTTGCGCATGGAGATCAGGTAGCCGCTCACCAGGTTGAGGAGGCCCCAGGTCTGCGTGAACAGGAAGAGCACCCACCCCAGCGTCTGAAGGAAGCCCCCAAGCCAGGCCGGTACAGGCTCGTCCGCTTGCTGTGACAACCAATCGCTCTGCAGAAAGCCCCCGAGCAGTACGATCGATAGGATGCCAAGGCCCAGGAGGCAGACCAAGGTGCCGTACACATAGTGGAGCACGCTGAGCGTGGACAGGTGGTGTTTCATGACCGAAAGATGGCGGATCTCCAGCCCGGAATGTTCCGAAAGGGAGGAACGGACCAGGGGATGGCATGAACGGCACCCCATCTAAAGCGGAAGCCCCCGCCGGTCGGCGAGGGCTTCTGCATCCTTGTGCCTGTCCGTGCCGGAGGTCCGGTCAGTCGTCGTTGCCCAGGTTGATGCCCACGGTGAGCCCATAGGTGATGTAGCGGCTGTCGATGTCCGCCACCACGATCTCGTCCTGGTCGAACACACGGCTCAGTCCGAAGCTGACACTGGGCTCAAGGGTCAGCAGCCCCATATCGAAGCCCAAGGCGGCATCGATGTTCCAAAGGCCCTTGTTGAAATAGCCCTCGTTGGAAACGAATGTGCCGTTCTTGTCCTTCACGTTCAATAACACGTCATAGGAGGGGCCGAGCGCGAAACGCATGTCGAACTGGTAGGAGTCGATGATGCGGTAACCCACCATGGCCTTCAGCTTCAGGTTCGAGCGCACCAGGTTGTCCTCGGCGGAGATGGTATCACCTCCTGAACTTGTCACATACGTGGCATACCGGCCGAAGAAACCACCCGGCTGGAAGTAGAACCTGTCCCCGAACCGGAGGTCGGCGCCGAGCTGCCAACCGGCCGCAGCACGGAATTCAACACCGGGGCTCGCATTGGTCAGGTTCTGGAACGTGAGACCGGCCTGGGGGTTCACTTGGAACTGGGCCATGCCGGCGGTTCCGCAGAGGCCACTGACGAAGAGGGCGAACAATTGCTTTTTCATGCTTGAGGATCGTGTTGATCAGGGCCTCGACCATTCAATCCCCGTGCCGATCGTCCTTGCCCGCTGAGCATCGGACCGTGTATTTCATGCGGTCCGATCGGTCGCCCAACGCTGGCATCGTGCCTTTCGGCGGATCGGGTTTGTCGCATGGGCTGCTGGTGGTAGTTTAACGCCCTAACTTGAACCGATGCTACGCTCGACCACGCTCCTGCTATCCGTCCCCGCCCTCACGTCCGGTGTTCTTGGCCAATCGGAATGCGGCAATGGGCGTTATACCGATCCGCTGTATTTCGACAGTGTCACAGTGGTTTCCGGCGTGCCGTACGGCGAGAATTTCGGCGTGAACGGGTCCATGCAGACCTTGTTCCTGGATGTTTACCAGCCCCAAGGTGATGCCTTCACGGATCGCCCGGTGGTGATCGTGGCCTTTGGTGGGTCCTTCATTGCCGGCACACGCCAGGACGTGGCGGACCTCTGCCTGGCCTTCGCACACCGTGGATTCGTGGCCGTGGCCCCGGATTATCGCATCGGGTTCTTCTTTCCGACCGAGGCCAATACGACCCGTGCTGTTGTACGCAGCATGCACGACCTGAAGGCCTGTGCACGATTCCTTCGAAAGACCGTCGCCGAGGATAACGACCCTTATGGCATCGACCCCGACCGCATCATCATGGGCGGTGTAAGTGCGGGTGCCATCGGTGGACTGCATGCCACCTACCTCGATCAATCCAGCGAGATCCCGCCCATCCTTTATGGTGATACGGCCACGACCGGCGGTTTGGAAGGGCTGAGCGGTGCTCCGGGATACAGCAGCGACGTGCTCGCATGTTACAGCTTCAGTGGGGCCATCGGGGATACGAGTTGGATCCAGGCCGGTGATCAACCGTTGTGCAGTGTGCACGAAGTGGGTGATGCAGTGGTACCCTACGGGACCATGGAGGTCAGTGTGATCGGCATCCCTACCGGCCTTACGGCGTCGGGTTCCGGGGATATCCATCCCCGCTTCGACGACCTGGGCATACCGAACTGCTTTCTCAGTTATCCGGGCACTGGCCACGTGGGCTATCTGACCAATGACCCTATCGTGAGCGTGGACCTGGTGGCCCAGTTCTGTGCCCGCGTGTCCTGTGGCTTGGACCCTTCCTGTGGAACCCTCTTCGCCGCCGTACCGGAACGAGGCACTGCAGGTTCGCTGGTGATCTCACCCAATCCAACGGATGGTCCTTTGTTCGTGGACATGGACCGACCGGTCTCTTTCACCCTGTTCTCACTGGACGGGCGTCCGGTGCTTTCCGGCCGTCTCCAGGCCGGCCGCACGGCGCTTGATCTTGGGTCCCTGCCGGACGGCCTCTACATGATTCGGACCGATGGTGAGCCTTTCTCCGTGGCGAGGGTGGTGAAAGGGCCCAGGCCGTAGCCGCATTGCTTGATCGGTAGGGCGCTCTGCGTTCCACCGCCATTCCGCTGCACGGGTGCGTTGGACCGAACTACTCCCGGAAAGTTCATACAGAGGATGCCTCTTCCGATCGCGCGCACCGAAGCGTCCGCCTGATCGTATCCGGGGCGTTGTGGTCTTGTCTGATCCTTCCGCGAAGCAACGGCGGTCCGTATCGTGGAACGGCATCACGCGCCGCAAGCCGCAGCAGGACCCTGTACCAGGGAGGATCAGAGCCCGATCCGCCTCATGAACCCGCTGTTCGGCGGTCGCAAGCGGATGCCTGCCGCGAACCGGAAGGTGGTGTAGGTGGTCCCCAAGGTGATGGCATCGCTCACCTCGCCGGAATTCACGAACGATGAAAAGGTGAGGCCTGAATACCACTTGCTGCCATTGTAGCCCATGCCGAAACGGAACTCGTTGACGCCGATGGCCTCCCAGCTGGTGGACAGCTCGGTGCTTCCAACCGGTCGGATCGCCAGTTGCTGCACCCCGAAACCGGGTAAGAACAGCAGGTTCACGTAGCCACGGCCCCAGAACGTGAACGTGTGGGTGTAGCCACCTTTCACCGCGAGGATGTAGCGCCGCACCCGGTCGAATTGCGCTTCGTTGTCGTAGGTGGCAGCATCGAACGTCGGCACCAAGCTCCCATCCGAGGTGATCCGCGAGTACCAGAACGACCCCCCGACGATCCCGGTGCCGGAGCTCTTGCGCTGCTGCTCCATCTGGTTGAGCGCCGCTGTTTGTGAGAAGCGATGACGCTTGTTGAACCCGTAGTTCGCGGAGGCCATGTAGGTCAGGCTTTCCAGGTCGCTGCGCACAGGGTAGGGGTCGCCTGCGACCCATGTGCTGTCAAGCTTCAGCGGGTCCTCCGCATAGAATCCCCTGCTCGTGTTCCAGATGCTTCGGATCCACAGGTGGCGTGTGGTGACACCGAGTCCGAATGTCCGGGAGTCGCTGGTGCCTTTGGCGGGATCCGCAGGGGTGAGCGATGGAATGCTGAACGTCGCTTCCGCCGAGAGCCAGTTCAGGTCCACCGCCAGACCGTACTGCACGGCGGTATTGGTGACGTAGGAGAGCGCGTTGCCCTGCTTGTCCTCGATGTCCACACCGAAGCCTTGGTTCGCGATCACACCGCTCACCACCAAGGAATTCCGGAAGCGCATCACATAGGTGCTGTCGTACTTCGGCGGCCTCAGGCTGTCCTCGAAGAGGAGCTTCTCCAATCGGTCCACAAGCTGCGCCTGGGTCAAGGAGGCCAAGCAGCCAAACACCCATACCAAGACCAGCCGGACCACCTGTTCGTGATCAATGGATGAAGCGGACCAACCTCGTTCCGACCTGCACCAGGTAGGTGCCGGGTGGCAGCGGTGGCAGCGGAAGCGTTGAAGAGGTCCAGGGAACCTGCCAGACCTTACGCCCCAGCACGTCCATCACCAGCACCGGCGTTCCGTCCGGAACAGCGCCTTCAACATGGAGTGCGCCTGCGGTGGTCCAGATACGGAGCGCTGCGCGCTGAGCGTCTCCAAGGCCTGCCGTCGGACCCCAGATGTACTCCACCCATTCCGGGTGGTCGATGTACGGGTTGCGGTTCTGCTGAATGGCGTAGATCGCATTGTTCCGATCGGTCTCCTTGGCGCTCACGGGGTCCTGTGCGTGCCATTGCATCAGCAGGTTCGTTGCCCAGATGTTCAGGTCTCCTCCCGCCAGCATATCGCTGGACCAGGTGGATACCTGAGGCATGTACCGTGTCATGAGGTAGAAGTAGCTCCGGGCCACGTCGCCTTTATAGTCGTTGATCGGCTCACAGACGGTGTTCGAGTAACCGGGCCAGTTGCTGGGGCCGGTCTTCGTGCCGTTGAGCGAGATCCAATCCACGCTGCCCACACGGCCGTAAGGCAGGTCGCCGCGCCGCTGGTTCACGTAACCATCCGTTGGATACAGGTGGAACAGGTCCGAGTACATGGGGGAGGCCCCGTTGAACCAGCTCTGGGGGAAGCTGTGCTCGCGGTTGTAGCAGTCGCCCTCGCCATTGTATGTGCCGCATTGGTCGGTGCCGAACGTATAGAGGTAGGGTGCGGTTCCTCCGGGTTCATCGCTGTAGATGTCCCACACGTAACCATCCGCGCGTTGGTCGGTGCCGGGGAAATACGACCAGAGCGAGCTGTACTGCACCACGGTATGCCCATCGATGATGCCGTACAAGGCGGCCTTCAAGGGTGCACCGGACAATCCCAGGGCGGCATCATAGTAGCCCGGCGGTGGCTGGCCCTTGGCGGAAGCAAGACAGAGCACGAACAACACCAAGGGCAGGGGACGGAACATGACACCAAATGTAGACCGTGCACCTTTGTGGCATGCGCATCGTGGTCATCGGGGGGGGAGCGGCCGGTTTCTTCGCGGCCATCAGTGCGCAGCACCACCATCCCAGGGCCACGGTGCTGCTGCTGGAGAAAAGCGACAAGCTGCTCGCCAAGGTGCGCGTGAGCGGCGGCGGGCGATGCAACGTGACCCACGCCTGCTTCACCAACAAGGAGCTTTCGCGCCACTACCCGCGCGGTGAGCGCTTCCTCCGCAAGGCCTTCGACCTCTGGAGCGTGAAGGATACCGTTGCCTGGTTCACCGATCGGGGTGTCGGATTGAAGACGGAGCCCGATGGCCGCATGTTCCCCACCACCGATTCCTCGCAGACCATCATCGATGCCCTGCTGAACGAGGCGGAGCGCCTGGGAGTGCAGGTCCGCTTGCGATCACCTGTGAGCCGGTCGGAACGGAGCGGGTCGACGTGGAAGGTGACGACTGAACGTGAGGTGCTGCAAGCCGATCACGTGATCGTGGCCACGGGCGGGAGTCCCAAGCCGGAGGGCCTGCAATGGCTGGTGGACCTCGGTCACCGGGTGGTCGCACCCGTTCCGTCGCTCTTCACCTTCAACCTGCCGAATGAACGCATCCGCGAGTTGATGGGCGTGGTGGCCGATCCCGTGCTCGTGCGCATCGCAGGCACCAGGTTGGAGAGCACAGGACCGCTCCTGATCACGCATTGGGGCTTCAGTGGACCTGCCGTGCTGCGACTGAGCGCTTGGGGTGCACGGGAGCTGCACGAACGCCAGTACCACTTCACCGTGAACGTGAACTGGTGCGGTCCGCATGGAGAGGATGCCGTGCGCAACACGCTCCAGGAGCTTCGGACCGACCAGCCCAGGAGAAAGCTCCGCAACGTGGTCCCTTATCCCCTCCCAGGTCGGTTGTGGGATTACCTGTTGCATCGCGTGGAGATCGATCCGGAACGGACCTGTGAGACACTGGGTCGCAAGGACCTCAACCGCCTGGTGAACACCCTTACGAACGACGCCTACGGGGCCAGTGGCAAGACCACCTTCAAGGAGGAGTTCGTAACGGCCGGCGGCGTTTCGCTGGAGGATGTGGACCCTCGCACCATGCAGAGCAGGGTGGCACCGGGCCTCTATTTCGCGGGTGAGGTGCTGGACGTGGACGGCATCACGGGGGGCTTCAATTTCCAGGCGGCGTGGACCACAGGCTGGATCGCGGGAAAAGGGGAGCCTGTTCAACCCTGAGCTGCGGCGTTCAAGAGCGGTGTAGGGTCCACGTACCACATGCGGCGCCAGCCGTGCGGCCCACTGCGCATCTGCCATGGCAGGGGCACCAGCGTCATGATGGTGTAGTGGAGGTGGGCCGGTTTCCCGGCCGCGTTGCCGGTGTTGCCCACGGTGCCCAATGGCTCACCGGCCGCCAACCGTTCGCCCGTCCCCGTCAGGATCGCACTGAGGTGCGCGTAATAGTGCAGGCGCCATTTCGGACCCAGCACGAGCACCACCTGGCCACCGCGGCCCCAAGCTCCAGTGAACACCACCAGCCCATCCGTGGCGCTGTTCACCGGGGTTCCCGCCTTTGCGAAAATGTCCACGCCCTTGTGCGTGACGCTCTTTCCCCAGGGATGGTACCAGAAGCTTCGCGCATCGTAGCTGCGTAGATCAGCACCGTGCACAGGCATCCGGTATCGCTGCGGCAGGATCATTCCGTTGAGGAGGACCAGCGCCAGCACCAACGAAATGCGATTCACTGCTCGTCTCATGTTACGGACAACGCGTTCCGCCCGGGCTCGCGTATGCTCAACGGCGAACAGCGTAGATCAGCTCGTCCTCCGTGCGGCCGTTCTTATCAATGGTGCCTGTCAGTCGGGCTTCCAGGGTGAAGCCGGCCTTCTCCAATACGCGCTGCGAAGCGATGTTGCTGCCGAAGGGCCGCGCGAAGACACGCCGAAGGTGAAACGCACTGAACGCGTATTCCAAGAGCTGTTCGATGGCGGCCTGCATGATCCCTCGCCCCCTGAAGGGCCCTGCCAGCCAGTAACCCAGTTCGGCGTTCAGGTGGAAGATGTCGTCCTGCGGAAAAACGCCGATCGAGCCAACGGCATGGTCATCCACCACGATGGCAAAGACCCTGGCCGGATCATCGTTGCGGAACCTGTTCAGGAAAGCGAGGCCGTCCTCTTCCGTATAAGGGTGCGGAAAGGAGTTCGTGAGGTTGTCCGCAATGCTGCGATCGTTGGCATGGAGCACCAGGTCGGGAAGGTCGTCCGGACGCCAGGGGCGCAGTTCGAAGGGGGGAATGGAGACGGCCATGTGCGCTGGTCAAAAACCGATGGAAATACCCCCGTAGCCTTTCGGGACCACCATCTCCAAGGTGCCCTGGACCTCGGTGATGCTGAAGTTGCCGGTGGCCCTGTAGGCGTAACCGAATTGCCAGGTATCGAGGATGTTCACCGTGAGCGTATCGGTCGGGGAGCCGGGCCGCTCATCGGTGCCCTTGGTCACTTTGCGGTCGTACAGCAGGTAGGTGCACTCGCCCACCCACTGCACCTTGTAATGCGAGCGATGCCCGTCCTTGCGGACCTCCTTCTGGGTATTTCCATGGCGGATGATCTTCGTGTCCTCGCCAGGGTGATCTCCGGGAAGCAGGAACGTGCCGTGCACGAAGAGCTTGCACGAGGGCGGTTGGGATTTCGCATCGGACAGCAGCAAGCAGCACAGGCCAAGGAGCAGCGCCCGCCGGGTGGCTTCAGGAACCATGAGCATGTGTGATGGCCACGAAGATGAGCAAAGCCGGTGAGGGAGGAACACGGTCCACTTCGTTCGATGGAGGTCTTGTGAACGCAGTGCGTGATGCGTTCAACGCCGCGTTCAGGCGAGGGCGAAGCTGCGCAGGAACAACCACGCCCCGGCACAGTGCCGGGGCTTCTTGAATGTGCGCTCGTTCGGTCAGAACGCCGCGATGGTCTCGCTCTTGTAGGCGCCGGAGTTGAGTTTCGCCTGCACCTCCTGGAACGCGTCTATGGTGCGCTGCACATCCTCCATGGTGTGCACTGCGGTGGGGATCAGGCGCAGCAGGATCTCGCCCTTGGGGATCACCGGGTACACCACGATGCTGCAGAAGATGCCGTAGTTCTCGCGCAGGTCCACCACCACGTTGGTGGCCTCGGGCACGCCGCCCTTCATGTACACAGGGGTTACGCAGCTGTTGGTCTTGCCAATGTCCAGGCCGGCGTTCTTCAGGCCGCTTTGCAGGGCCTTGGTGATGGTCCAGAGCTTCCGGCTCAGTTCGGGCTGCGTGCGGATCATGTCCAGGCGCTTCAACGCACCGATCACAATGGGCATGGGCAGGCTCTTCGCGTAGGTCTGGCTGCGCATGTTGTAGCGCATGTACATCATGATGTCCTCGGGACCGCTGATGAAGGCACCGATGCTGGCCATGGCCTTGGCAAAGGTCCCGAAGTAGACGTCCACCTGGTCCTGCACGCCTTGGGCGTCCGCCGTGCCACGACCATCCCGGCCCATCATGCCGAAACCGTGCGCATCGTCGATGAAGAGGCGGAAGTTGTACTTGGCCTTGCGCTCCACGATCTCCTTCAGCTTGCCCTGGTCCCCGGCCATGCCGAAAACACCCTCGGTCATCACCAGGATGCCGCCTCCGGTACCCTCAACGAACTTGCGGGCGCTCTCCAGCTGCTTGTCGAAGCTGTCCATGTCGTTGTGCTGGAACACGAAGCGCTTGCCCATGTGCAGGCGGGCGCCGTCGATCATGCAGGCGTGGCACTCGCTGTCGTAGACCAGCACGTCATGGCGGCTCAAGAGGGCCTCAATGGCGCTCATGCAGCCCTGGTAACCATAGTTCAGCAGGAAGCTGTCCTCCTTGCCCATGAACGCGCTGAGCTCGTTCTCGAGCTGTTCGTGGTACTTGGTCTGTCCGCTCATCATGCGGGCACCCATGGGGTAGGCCATGCCCCAGTCCTTGGCGGCCTGGGCATCCACGGCGCGCACCTCAGGGTGGTTGGCCAGGCCCAGGTAGTTGTTCAGGCTCCAGACCAGCACCGGCTTGCCCCGGAAGGTCATGTGCGATCCGAGCTCCCCTTCCAACTTGGGGAAGCTGAAGTAGCCGTGGCTTTGCTTGGCGTGGCGGCCGATGGGCCCCATGTCCTTCCGGATCTTGTCGAAAATGTCGTTCATGGTCGTTGGTTCAGTGGGGGAGCGATAGGCGTTCCTGGCACGTGGCGGCAAAGGTAACCAACCGTCCATACCAGCCCCCCCGAACACGCCGTTCCACACCCCGGGCGATAGTTGATAGCTTTGCCGCCCTTCCGATATGCCGGTCAAGTCCGAACGTCCTCCCATCGACCTGCGCTTGAGCCGCACCCTGCCGTTCGTTGCCGTGCTCGCATGGCTCATCGGCGGGTTAGGCGCTGGATCCGTGTTCACCGGCTGTAGCGATTTCAACCGGGCACTGAAGAGCGACAGCTTGGAGTTGAAGGTGGAAACGGCCGAGAAGTACTATGCCAAGGGGGACTACGACCGTGCCCTGCCGTTGCTGGAGGAGCTCATCGCCCTGACCCGTGGCACGAACCGGAGCGAACGGGTCAACTACCTGCATGCCAAGACGATGTATGGCATGAAGGACTATATCCTGGGGGGGTATTACCTGGATAACTTCTCCAAGACCTTTCCGACCAGCGAATGGGCCGAGGAATGCACCTTCCTGAGCGCCATGTGCTATTACCGCAACAGCCCTGAGTGGGAGCTGGATCAGACGGACACCGAGGCCGCCATCGATCAATTCCAGTTGTTCCTGGCCTATTTTCCAAGTACGGAGCTGAAGGACAGTTGCAACACGATCATAGATGAGCTCCGTTTCAAGTTGGAGCGTAAGGATTTTGAGAACGCCAAGCAGTATTTCCGCCTGCGGAACTACGAGAGCGCCAGCACGGCCTTGAAGAACTTCGCCCGGAAATGGCCGAATTCGAGGTTCAGGGAGGAGGCGCTTTACACCGTGCTGCTCTCCGACCACGACCTGGCCTACAAGAGCGTGGATGCAAAGAAGTTGTCCCGAGTGGAGGAAGGGATCCGATCGTTCAATAATTTCGCGGACGCTTTTCCGGGGAGCCCTTGGTTGAAGGACGCAGAACGTTTGCGTGATGACCTCCTCCAGATCAGGGACCGGACAGTGAAAGCGACCACGCCATAGAACACCCCCCCAAGCATGACCGCAGCGAAGACCACAGTGACCCGTAACGTGAATGAACTGGACAAGGAACTCGGGAACGTGTATGAGACGGTGAGCGTGCTTGGCAAGCGTGCCAACCAGATCGCCGTGGAGATCAAGACCGAGCTCAGCGCGAAGCTGGAGGAGTTCGCCGTGAGCGGCGAGAACCTTGAAGAGGTCTATGAGAACCGGGAGCAGATCGAGATGAGCCGCCACTACGAGAAGATGCCGAAGCCCGGGGCCTTGGCGATCCAGGAGCTCGAGGAAGGACGCATCTATGTTCGCCGTCCGGAAGAGGATCAAGCCCCGGCCCTGCCCGAGGCGAAGTGATCGTTCCACGGGCCGCTCGTTCCCGCTGAGCATGGGCCGAACACTGCATCGTCGTGTGCTGCTGGGTGTCTCCGGTGGCATTGCCGCGTACAAGACCCCCTTGTTGGTGCGTGCCTTGGTCAAGGCCGGTGCAGAGGTGCAGGTGGTGATGACCCCCTCCGCCCACGATTTCGTTACGCCATTGGCACTGGCCACCGTGAGCCGCAGGCCGGTGCTGAGCGAGTTGTTCGTGCGCGACGGCAGTGGCCGCTGGAACGACCATGTGCACCTGGCCCGATGGGCCGATGTGATGCTGATCGCACCGGCGAGCGCCAACACGCTGGGCAAGATGGCCCAAGGCCTTTGCGACAACCTTCTACTGGCCGCTTACCTGAGCGCAGAATGCCCGGTCTTCGTGGCGCCCGCCATGGACCTGGAGATGTTCCGCGACCCCGGCGTGCAGGCGAACCTGGATACGCTGAAAGAGCGAGGTGTGCGGCTCATCGGTCCCGAGCACGGTGAACTGGCCAGCGGGCTGGTGGGGGAAGGGCGGATGACGGAGCCGGAGGCCCTCGTGGAGGCGCTCCATCAGGCCCTGGCCGGTGCTTCGCAACTGGCCGGCAAACGCATCCTCATCACCGCAGGTCCCACGCAGGAGGCCATCGACCCTGTGCGCTACATCGGCAATCGAAGCACCGGTAAAATGGGCTTTGCGCTGGCCGAGGAGGCGGCCTGGCGCGGTGCGACCGTTGAACTCGTGACCGGTCCCGTTCCCCTCACCACCGACAGGGTGGGCATTCACCGGACCGATGTGGTCAGCGCCGCCGACATGGCCGCGGCCTGCAAGGAACGATTCGCCGCCAGCGACATCGCCATCGCCAGTGCTGCTGTGGCCGATTGGCGCCCGATCCGATCGGCAGGATCAAAACTGAAGAAGGGGACAACGCTTGCCCCCCTGGCCTTGGAAGCGACCGAGGATATCCTGGCCTGGATGGGCAGCGCGAAGACCATGGACCAGCGCTTGGTCGGCTTCGCACTGGAGACCGACAACGAACTGGAGCACGCCCAAGGCAAGCTCCTTCGCAAGAACCTGGACATGGTGGTGCTGAACTCCTTGCGCGATGCGGGTGCCGGTTTCGGGCACGACACCAATCGGGTCACCCTGCTCACCCGCCACAACGATCCCGAAGCGCTGCCGTTGATGACGAAGGCCGCCGTGGCCCGTGCTATCTTGGACCGACTTGAACGACTGCTCTGACATGCGACGCATCACTGGCCTCCCACGCATTTTCCCGCCCCTGGTCCTGTTCCTGCCCCTGGTCCTGTTCCTGCCTCTGAGCACGCCGGCGCAGGAGTTCAACTGCAAGGTGCAGGTGATCGCACCCCAGATCCAGAGCACGCCCAAGCGCATCTGGCAGAGCATGGAAACGGCCATCACCCAGCTCATGAACACCCGGCGCTGGACCAACCATACCTACACCCAGGCGGAGCGGATCGACCTCAACCTGCTCATCACCATCAACGAACAGCCGGCGCCGGACCGCTTCAAAGGCACCTTGCAGGTCACCTATTCACGCCCGGTCTTCGGCACCGACTACCTGAGCCCCGTGTATGACATTCTGGACAACAATGTGCAGTTCCAGTTCCTGGAGAACACCCAGATCGAGTTCAGCCCGGACCGCTTCACCAACAACATGGCCAGCATCATCGGGTTCTATGCCTATTTCATCCTGGGTGCGGACGCGGACACCTTTACCAGCATGGGCGGTTCCGAGTTCTACGCCGTGGCCCAGCAGATCGTGAACAATGCCCAGAACACCGCAGAGCCCGGATGGAGGGCGTTCGAGGAACAGCGCAATCGCTATTGGCTCCTGGAGAACCAGCAGCAGGCCGTGTTCCGCCCTGTCCGCGAGTTCCTGTACAACTACCACATGAACGGCATGGACAAGCTCGCCACCGATCCGGTCAACGCACGCAAGGGCATGTCCACGGCGATCGAGAAGCTCAAGACCGTGCACCAGGCCAAGCCGGCCAGCTATAACCTGCAGGTACTTTTCAACGCCAAGGGCAACGAGATCGTGGAAGTGTTCAAGCCGGCGGATCCCGCGGACAAGGTGAAACTGATGAACACCTTGCAGGTCATCGACCCCGGCAACATCAGCCGGTACCAGAACATGATGAAGGGGTCCTGAGCCACGTGCCCGGGTGGGCTGCGCTCGTGCCACACGGCCTTCGATCGTTCACGTGCAACCGGCATGGACACATGCTCACTTGGCCGTATGGGCAGTTGAAAGCACTGTTATCTTGGCCACGTTCGCATTGCTGCATTTTCCGTCCCCGCGCAGAGCGGCAACAACCACATGTTGAAGCGCCTATCCATCACCAACTACCTGCTGATCGAAGCCCTGGAGCTCGACCTTTCGGGCGGACTCACCATCATCACCGGTGAAACGGGCAGTGGCAAGAGCATCCTCATCGGGGCCCTCGGCCTGGCCATGGGTGGGCGTGCGGATACCGGCCTTGCACGCGACCCGAAGCAGCGCTGCATCATCGAACTGGAGGTGAACGTGAAGGGGCTGGGCCTCGAGGCGTGGTGCGAAACCGCCGAAGTGCCCTACGAGGAAACAACGATCATCCGTCGGCAACTGGACCCTGCCACGGCAGGCGGGCCTGGCGGCCGCAGCCGCGCCTTCGTGAACGATACGCCCGTGCGGTTGGAGCAACTGCGCGAGCTGGGCGAACGCCTCGTGCACGTGCACAGCCAGCACCACACGTTGCTGCTCAACGATACCCGTTTCCAGCTGGGGCTGGTGGACCATGCCGCTGGGCAGGCCAAGGGCGTCACCGCCTACCGGGCCGATTTCCGCGCCTGGCGAGCCGTGGCAGATGAACTGGCCCGGGTGCGGGAGGAAGAGGCCCGTTCCCGTGCGGAACTCGACTTCCTCCAGTTCCAGCTGGATGAACTGGATCAGGCACAGCTGAAGGACGGCGAACAGGAGCAGCTGGTACAGGACCTTGAACGCGCGGAACACGCCGGCGAGATCCAACAGGCCCTGCAGGCCACGGATACGGCGATCGCGAGTGAAGACGGTGTGCTCGGCACCCTCGCGACCCTCAGGCAGCAACTGATGAAAAGCGCACGGCACGATGCGGCCGTGAACGAACTGCTCACGCGCCTCAACAGCGTGGCCATCGAACTGAAGGACATCGGCAGCGAAGCCGAACAGCTCGCGCTGGGCGTTTCCCTTGACCCGCGCGAGGCCGCACGCATGCAGGAACGGCTGGATGTGATGCTCCGCCTGCAGCAGAAACATCGCGTGAAGGACAGTGCTGCGCTCCTCGCCGTTCAAGAGGACCTTCGCGGTCGCACCCAGCGCATGGGCTCCTTGTCCGAGCGCATCGCTGCGTTGGAAGGACAGGAGCGGACCATGCAGCAGCACGTGGTGGCGGAGGCGGAGCGCATCAGCACCGCACGCCGAAAGGCCCTGCCCACGCTGGAGGTCGAAGTGGTCATGCTCCTCAGGAAGCTCGGCATGCCCCATGCCCGTTTCGTGTTCGAACACCAGCTCACGCTTCCCGGACCACAGGGCATCGATGCGGTGCGGGCGCTCTTCAGCGCCAACAAGGACCGCGCACCGGAGCCCCTGGACAAGGTGGCCAGCGGAGGGGAACTGAGCCGTGTGATGCTCGCGCTCATCAGCCTGAGCGCCGAAAGCCTCGGCCTGCCCACCGTCATCTTCGACGAGATCGACACCGGCGTGAGCGGCGAAGTGGCGGACCGCGTGGGGGAAGTGATGGCCCGCATGGCCCGGAAGCGCCAGGTCATCGCCATCACCCACCTGCCCCAGATCGCCAGCAAGGCCGATGTGCACCTGCTCGTGAGCAAGGATCACACGGCCGAGGTCGTCACCACGGACATCCGGCCCTTGCTTTCCGAGGAACGCGTGCAGGCCCTCGCCCAGATGCTCAGCGGCAAAAAGACCACCAAGGCGGCGTTGGACAATGCGCGGGAGTTGCTGAAGGGGCGGTAGGCGTGGTTCGCTTCAACTCATGCCCCTCGATCGACGCAGGATGAACGATGTGGGGGGCGTAGGGCCTAGCTCCGCCGTAGCGGCTACGCGAAGGCGACGGGATCCAAGAGGACAGGAGATCCGCGCAACACTTGTTCTAGAGGTCGCAAGCGGCCCAGATATCGTGCGGCAGTATGCTACAAGCTCCAGAGATCATCGCAGAGCACCTGCGCAGGGAACTCCGCTAGACCGGGTGAAGCACGCTGCGCTGCCGGATAGCTGCCTCCTACCAACGTCTTGTTCAATAGGTCCAATTCGAACGAGGACCATTCATCGGAATCGTTCTCGGTTGGGAAGGGTCTCCAGCTTTCACCGACCACGGAATGGCCTGATATCCGCATGTTACGGAAGCCATCCCAAGAGATCCTACTGCTTGCCCATAGCAAACCGGATCTTGGATACAACAGCAGAATTCTGATCTGGTCATCGAACACGAGCACACCACTCTCTCCGTGATGAACACCTTCGATCTGTCCCCCGAACACGAATAACGGAGCGGTTCGTTCCGGATCCATCAAATAGGCTTTGCCACCGGCGATCACAAGCACACGACGCTGGTCCGCGAATTCGAAAGTGCCGTAGTAGCTGCCTAAGCCCGACCGGAAATTAGCCACCCAAGGTTCATGCCGCTCAGGCAGCAAGCGCACCACGAAGCCCTCGTGATAGAAAGGCTTGCCATCCTCGCTGACCGGTATGTACATCGGACCGGTCGCTGGAAGTCCGTCCAATACTTCGTGTAGAAGCATACGGGCTCAATAATAAGGATGGGTCGATCACGGCCGCTGAAGGGCTATTCATACCAGTGATCCCACCATTGGCTTGGGGACCCTGCGTCTTTGAACGCTGCGGCCTTCAGAGCCCTTCTTCGCCATACTCCCAAGCCGAACGCATACGGGTGGGAAGAGCCTGCGGAAGTTCAGGATCACCGCACCAACACCACATGTCCTCTCTGTTCCCGCTGGTCCTCTGGCTTCAGGTGTCGGGTGCCTTGAAGTGGGAAGCGAACACGCCGCTGGCTACGAGTGTGCCGCCCGAGGTGCCGTCCCAAACCTTGAACGGATCGGTCGTAATGTGCACGATAGCTGTCTGATCCGGTTCGGATGCACCGTTGTCCAGCCTGATGACCTACTACCGGTCGGCATTACCACCTGGAGGGGCTCGCGTGCCGGGATGTGATCGGCCACCGGAAGACTGGAGGCACAAGCCTGGTCGGCAACCCGTTCGCCCTGAACGTTGCGACGGATCGGCACCAATGGCCGCTGAGCTGATGGAGTGAGGGCGTAAGGAAGCTCAAGGTCCGATCACCCGCCAACATGCCGGGTTCAAGATATTCGGCCAGAACCGGACAAATGAGGGCTGTGCGCAGGTTGGGTTTAGGCAGCAATCTCAATAAAGCCGGGCTGTTCAGAGGATATGGGTGACTTCACGAAACCGCGCATTCCGAGCTAGTACAGACCGGATACAATACCGTAAATGATTGATATACAATCGGTTGCGGCGGTGTGGGCCATAACATGAACTCGGTAGGGTGCGGCCGGTCCTTCGTGTCGCGAACGAACTCCGCCATGACCGACCAGCTTGTACCCGCTCTGAATGCACCCGGTGGTGACCTCACCAGGAGCCTTGAACTGATCCCTTGCCCTGATCGCGCCGACAGGCCTTACGCGGTATCCGCGTGCGGAACGAACGGGGATCCAAGAACGCTCACCCAGAGCGCTCCGTGGATCGCGCAGGACCGGTCCTTGTCCTGCCCAACGCAGACCGGGACCATCGCACCGCCGAATGCCCGCAATGCCATGAGCACCACGCTCCACGAAGTTCCAGCCGTCGTTCATCTCCGCCGGCTGCTGCTTTCGAGCGTGATAGTACTGCCCATTCAACACCTCGTGTTCCTTGCCATCATCCTCAACACGTTGTTTTGGCGTCGTTCCATCGCGGCCATCTGGTGGAACGCACAGTTCCACGAATGGAGGATCATCCGGTGGTCGACAGGACCGATCGCGATCATTCGACGCTACCGCATCCTGCCATGGTTCGTAAAGCCTCGGCCACCTCCTGCTTCCTCCATCGCTCAACCCCAGCACCTGCTCGTCGAGCGCCAGGTGCCGGGAGTAAGTACAAGCTCGATCGTATTAACGAAAAAACCGGGTTAGGACCCGAGAAGTAGGATGACCACACTTATCACGCAGACGGCACGTCTGAACGCCACACAGTTGGTGGAAAAGTGCAAATTCATCGAAGCGCGGATGGACGGAAACCCCGCGTTCCCTGACCCCACACCGAAGTTGTCCGAGATCGTGGCGGCGCGCGAGGCGCTGGAGACCGCGATCACCGGAGCGCTCGATGGAGGGCGGACCGCCGTGGCCATCCGCCGTGAACGGCAGAAGGAGCTGAAGCTCCTGTTGGACCAATTGGCGGGGTATGTAAGCTCCGTGGCCGAAGGGAACGCGCTGGCCATCCTGAGCATGGGTTTCGGTGTGAAGCGGCAAGGCAGCCCGGTAGGGGACCTGCTCGCGCCCGCTGACCTCCAAGCTGACATCAGCTCTTTCGCAGGCCGTGTGGACCTGCGCTGGAAGCCGGTGCGTGGTGCGGTGGCCTACCACCTCTACCTGTGCCGCACTGAACCCAGCGCCTCAGCCACCTGGGAGCAAGTGGCGGTGAGCACCAGGGCCGCCACGAAGGTGGTCGGGCTCACTTCCGGTCAAACGTTCTGGTTCCGCGTTGCGGCCATCGGCACCGCAGGTGTCGGACCGCTGAGCGAAGTGGCCCATACACTGGTCCGTTAGGCGTGCGCAGCCGGGGGCTTCCTTGCAACGGCACCCCCGGCCTGCACCCGACCTGATGATGTAACCACCACATGCGCGGCGGCCTTACGAAAGTAGGGCCGCCGTCGCGTTCCAGCGGGCCGCAAGGCCCCGGATGTTGTTCCGTTGCTTAATATATGCAAAGTACGTAAGTTCGTGGACCGCAAGAATGCAGGACATGAGAACGTGGTTGGTGGGTATGGCGGCATTGCTTGCATCAAGTAGTTGGTGCCAGACCCGCCATGGGGTCCGCTTGGCCGATCAGGCGGGGTATGTCGAGGCTTCGGTGCTCGATGAACAGGCTGGTGGCGAGCGTTTCGATCCGACTTTGAACTACCATTGGTACAGGGCACAGCAGCTGCATGTAACGCACGGGGGAGCAAGCGGCCGACTGCTCGACGGGTCCTATCAAGCCTATTACCCGAATGGGCAGTTGCGGGAGGCCGGTTCCTTTGAGAAAGGCACCCGGCAAGGGGAGTGGCGCACCTGGTCCGGTGCCGGGGAGCTGACCTCGATCGTGGAATGGAAGGCAGGGCGCTTGCATGGCGACTCGATCGGTTTTGTCCGTGGCGCGGTGGTCCGTGAAGTGGTCTACCGCAATGGCAAATTCAGGAAGCAGCGAGTGCCTCGACCCGCGAAAGTTCCCGTGGAGCCAAAGCCCGCCAAGGTCCGCAAGGCCGACAAGGAACAGGCCGAGCCGAAAGAGGCCCCCAAGAAGGAGAAGCCCGCCAAGACCCGCAAACCAAAGCCTTCGAAACGACCGAAGAAGGGGGGTGAGGGGACCGAGAAGCCGCTCCCGGACGCAGCTCCAGCACCATGAACCAGCGGGGGCGGCTGCGGGCTTCGGCCTTGTTCTACGCGGTCACCGTGGCCTTGGTCATCGCCATGGTCACCGGTTCCTCGGTCCTGTTGGCGCACTACCGCATGGTGGAGGTGGAGCGATGGCTGGCCTTGCAGCGGGCCGCTTCCAACGCTCGGTCCGGTATCACGTGGGCGCTCACCCAGCAACCCGGTCCCAAGCGACGCGATCCGCTCTTCGCAGGCGATACCAGTACCGTGGAATGGTCTCGGATGCCCTACGGACTATTCGACCTGATCACGGTGCGCGACAGCGAAGGGAACAGGACCGTATCGCGAAGCGCTTATGCGGCCATTCTGGAGCGCAAGGGCCCCGTGCTCAGCCTTCCAAAGGGATCGGGGCCGTTGCACCTCTGCGGGGATGCGCGGATCCACGGCGATGCGATCGTGCATCAGGCCGATCTGCGCCGGGGCTACATCGACGGGCGGCCTTACACCGGTGAGCAGCTCATCGATGGGACGGTGAGCGCATCGGAACGACCGAATCCTGGACTTGAAGCAGCTTGGCGATCGCGCGTGCAGGCTGCCTGTGAACGAGGCCTGCTGGAAGGACAGGTGATCGTGGATGCGGAAACCCTTGCGCAGCGATCGGATGAGGTCTTCCCGCCGACGATGCCCGTGTTGATCTGGACCGCGCGCCACCTCTCCGCGCGCAGCTTCCAGGGTCCCTTGATCATCCGCTCGGAGGACACGCTGGTGATCGATCCCGATGCGGAACTGGACATGGTGATGCTCCAGGCACCGTACATCGACATCCGATCGAAGGCGGGGATCACCGTTCAGTGCTTCGCAACGCGAGGCATCCATGTGGCGACCGCTGTGCACCTGGCCCATCCTTCGCTGCTCTGCGTGATGCCGGGCCGGGGTGATGAAGGGCATGTCGGCATTACGCTGGACAGCAATGCCGTCGTGCTGGGTGGCGTGCTGGCGATCCGTTCCACCACGACCACCGGAGCTGCTCCGCAGATCGCCATTGGCCCCAACGCCTTGGTGCTCGGTACGGTCCATTGCGAAGGCGGCGTTGAACTTCGTGGCGAAGTGGATGGTCGCGTCACGGCGGATCATCTGGTGGTGCGGACCTCTTCCTCCACCTACCAAGGCTACCTGCTCGACGGCGTGCTTCGGCCCGATACCCTCGGCGGCGCCTTGTCCGTCGCCCCGGATCCACGTTCCAATTGGAGCATCGTGAAATGGAACACCCTCGCGGACCCCTACGCGGCCGAGTAAAGGCCGCCACGCTTCTGGAGAGCGTGCTCGCGCTGGCCTTGCTCGCCGGTGCCTTGTCCTTCGGGGTGTACATGCACTTTCGCGTCATGTCATCAGCACGCTCGGGCGACCGATGCGAAGCCTGGTCCATGAGCGAACGGGTCGCTGAAGAGGTGCTTCGAACTGGCGCCTTCAGCGGAACGCCAAGTGCCAAGGAAGGGTGGCGGATCGATGTGGCCCATCGTGCCAACAGTGCTGCACTGGAACAGTGGACCATCACCTGCACCAAGGGCACGCGGGTCCTGCTGGTGCGCGAACTGCTTGTTCCGGCCCCATGAAGCGCATCCCCGCGTTCACCCTGATCGAAGGCCTGGCCTCCATGCTGCTGCTCGCGGTGTTGGCCTCCTTCGTGTTCGTGGTGCTGCGCACCATGCAGCAAGGCAGCCTCTCTTTCGCGCGCAACACCGCCGGCCGCACCGATGAGCGCTGGTTGGAACAGGCCCTGCGCGCCGATCTGCTGCAAGCCGCTACGGTCAAAGTAGGGCCGTGGGGGACCATCGAGCTTCGCGCCCCAGGACGTACCGTGGACTATCGCGTTCTCCTTGATCACGTTGAACGGGACCTGAACGGTGAGGCGGCAGGCCACTTTCCCGTCATCATCGCGCATGCCGATGTCCACACAACGCGCCCGGGATCGGCAACGATCCGATGCATCGAATGGACGGTCGGTGATGACGGGCCTTCGCGTACGCTGGTCTTCGCCGTCGAACAGGACCGCTCCACGCTCATCAACGACCTCCATGGCCATACGGATCCACACTGAACAGCGCACCGCGCGTGCTTCCGCCTCCGTGCTGCCGACCGCAGGTGGTGTGCTGGCGCAGCTTCAACAGCGCTGGGCCGCACGCAACGAGCGCACGCCGAACGACACGCGGAAGGAGCGGCTCTACAAGGAACTGGCCGTGTTGCTGCAGGCCGGTGTGGATCCCAGGGCGGTGCTCGACCTGCTGCACAAAGCGCAGACCGACCCGCAGCTTCAGCACCTCATCGGTCACCTCCGCGCGGAAGTGATGCTCGGCCGCACCTTGAGCGAGGCCATGGGCAGTTCACCGGCCTTCGACGAGCACGAGCGCTATTCCGTGCGGATCGGGGAGGAGAGCGGGCGCATGGCCGAAGTGTTCGACCAGCTCGCCCTCCATTATGCCGAACGGCTCAAGTTGAAGCGCTTGGTGCGACAGGCCTTCGCCTACCCCCTGTTCGTGCTCGTGGTCACCCTCGGCGTGGTGGCCTTCATGATGAGCGTGATCGTGCCGATGTTCGCACAGGTCTTCTCCCGCACCGGCACCGAACTACCTGCCTTGACGCAAGCCGTGCTGCAAGTGGCCGAGCTCCTGCAGTGGATCTGGCCCTACCTGCTCGGCGCCGTCGCGCTGCTGATCGTGCTCTGGATGCGCATCCGCAACCGGCCCCAGGTCGCGGCGATCGCGGAGCGCCTACGTTGGCGCTTTCCGGTCTTGGGTCCCATGGCGCGGCTCACCGTCATGGCGCGCGTCTGTGGTTCCATGGCCTTCTTGTTGCAGGCCGGCACGCCGTTGGACAAGGCACTGGACCTCACCGCCCACATGTGTGGTTCCCCGCGCATCGCCGCTGCATTGCTCGCGATCCGCGACCGCGTGGTTCGGGGCCGAAGCCTGCGAGAAAGCCTCGCCGAACACCCCGAGTTCGACGCCAGCATGGTGGCCATGATCGGCGTGGCCGAGGAAGTGAAGCAGCTCGACCGCATGTTCGCCCGCCTCGCTACGACCTACACGGAGGATGTGCAACACCGCACCACGTTGTTGGGCAGTGTGCTGGAACCTGCCACTATCCTGGTGATCGCGGTATTGGTAGGCACGGTGCTCGTGGCCATGTACCTGCCCATGTTCAAGCTGAGCACGGCGTTCTGAGACCAGCAGCACGAAAGGAATTTGTAAGCACCCCCTGAAACAGGTGCAGGTGAAAGCAGAACCACCTAAACTTGATCAGGATGAAGAAGAGCAGATTTTCGGAAGCGCAGATCATCGGGATGCTGCGAGAGCATGAAGCGGGCAAGAAGGTCGCGGACCTATGCCGTGAGCACGGGGTAAGCCAGCCCACATTCTACCAGTGGAAGGCCAAGTACAGCGGCCTGGACGCCAACCAGCTAAAGGAGTTCAAGGAGCTGAAGGCCAAGTACGCGCGCCTTGAGAAGATGTATACCGAGGCGCAGATGGACCGCCAGGTGCTCAAGGAGATCATTGAGGGAAAGTTGTAGGCCCGGACGACAAGCGAGAAATCGTCCGCCGACTGGTCGAACAGTCCGCCGTACGGCGGAAACGCCGGGCCTGCAAGCTGTTGGACTTGAGCGCGAGCGTTTACCGCTACGTGCCCAAGGAGAAGAACGACGTGGAGGTGATCGAGCACTTGATGCGCGTGGCGCAAAGCGAGCCGCAGTGGGGCTTCTCCTTGATCAACAACCGCATGCGCAACGAGGGCTGCAAGGCCAACAAGAAGCGTCGGCACCGGATCTACAAGGAGTGCAAACTGCCGCAGCGCAAGCGCACCAAGCGGCGTGTGCCCGCTCGGGTGAAGGAGCCGATCGTACTGCCCATCGGGCCGAACATCACTTGGAGCATGGACTTCATGCACGACGCGCTCTGCACAGGTCGCAAGTACAGGACCTTCAACGTGATGGACGACTTCAACCGCGAAGCACTTTGCATCGCGGTAGACACATCCCTCCCCGCTTCCCGCGTGATCCGGGAGTTGGAGCAGCTCATCGAGTGGCGCGGCAAGCCTGAACGCCTACGCATGGACAACGGCCCAGAGTTCATCGCCCAGACCATGAGGGACTGGGCCGCTGGCAAGGGCATCTCCTTTACGTACATCCAACCGGGAAGGCCCATGCAAAACGGGCTGATCGAGCGCTTCAACAAGACCTATCGCATAGAAGTGCTCGACGCATGGATCTTTGAGTCTATGGAGCAAGTGCGTGAGATCACCCAGGAGTGGATGTGGCGCTACAACCATGTGCGCCCGCACGGCTCGTTGCTTCGCTTAGCGCCCCGTGCGTTCCTGTTGAAATGTGGACAACTCCCTGCACACTACACAGGCTCACGCGCGGACTTCCCCACAGTTCAACAGGACATCCACAACAACAACACAACCACAAGTAACTTTACAAACCACTGCGCCTAAAGAGGGGGTGCTTACAGGCTGTGATACACTCCGGTTATGAAACTAACCCATTGTCTTGACCCCTAAGTCCGGATCTTAGAGATAAAAAGCATTCAAGGCAATAATATTTCATTAATATATTCATTTCCTGAATAAAATATATGAAGATCTGTTCCGCAAAAAGGACAAAAACGAATATTCATGACTTTTGAACTCAGCTTCATAGGTGGTTCATACGAGCTAGTCAAGATGAAGGCTAATGAATCTGAAGAAGCGGGCCTTTGAAATTCCTTCATTGACTCTCTAAGGTCAATGATACGGATGGAAAAAATGCTCTCATGATGAGCCATTAGGTAAAATTTAAAACGATTGCAGCAATGTTTCTTTTCCATGGTCGTTATGGTACAACCTTTTGACCTATGCTCAACATGTATTTTACGGCTTCTTTTCCCCACATAACTATTTCACTTCCTTGTGCTCCATTGATATATTGCCCTACTCGTAATTCCGCTTGACCGGCGAATTGGAGCATCCTCAAACCAACTTGATCAACTGTGAAGCTCGTAACGGTTCCGCCATACTCAGCTGCATAGGCTGCTGCATAAGATTCTGATTCGGTGAGGAATATTGCATCAGCCCCTGCCTCAGTTCCACTAAGCGCCCTGTAGAGCGTAGTGGTCGTTTGACCTGCTCTAGGGGCTAGCGTTGCAGCGATTTCGGAGACTGTTGCGGTGGTAGCACCCTCTGTGAGAATTGTGGCAGGACCAGCCGATGCGATACCGCCAATGCCGAAAATGCTAAAGACAGCTGTTCCCTTGAGAGCATATTCGCAGGTTGTGTACCAAGGTTGGTACATACCCACATTGGCTCTAAATTCATCCCACCATCGTTCGGATGATTGGTCACCTGCGAAAGGAACGCCACCTTCTCCTGCCTCCACCAGACTATTGGGAATCCAGTTGTTCTCCCACTCCTGCTTCCCCTCATTAAACCATTGCCAACTTATGGTCCCAGAAGCGTTGATTGTTCGGTAAACCCAATATTGTTTCACTGAATTAGCATCAGAGACTCGCATGAGATTCCCTCTAGGGTTCCCATAGTAGCCCGGGCGATCATCTTGATGTCGGTTCCAGAAGGAAGGTGGATCAACCGGCTCGAGTCCTTCAAGTTCCACATTGTCGATAACGTGGTTCCCGCTGAATACATATGGTGACCAATAGGGATACTTCGGGGCCAGAGGATCGATACTCAGGAACCTGCCGACTCTCGGATAGTACATTCTGTGCTCGAACGCAAAGCTCGTTCCCGTGTTGCCGTTTATCCCACCATCATTCGCCTGACCCTGGAAGGAAAACCGATATGCCCGCCCCGTAACCGTGCTATACGCATGGCGCCCGATCCGTCGCAAAGTGTCGGCTGGTATAACCTCCGCGTACTGCCCATTTGAAATCGTAAGCGAAGGGCCAAAGCTTGGTGGCGCGGATTGGCAGAAAGTCGGTTGCCCAAGAGCGAGCAGAGCGATGGCGAAGAGGAGAAGGGCTTTCATGGGGTGGGCCGGTTGGGCGGTGTGATAAGGGATCGGCACTCGGGGCCCCGAACGCCGGTTGGGGGGTTACAGATCCGGACAAGCAGGCGGCGACGTAGGAGTTCCTTGCATAAGCAAGACGTTGTGAGCCCCGCAACTGGGACAGGTCATAAATCGCTCAAAATGATTGACCCAGTTGCCCACTGCTATGTCTTTCACGACGAGGTAAGCATTCGAACAATTGGGGCACAACACTTTTTCCTGTGGCCCAGCGGAGAGTATTCGTCCCGCATCCATCCAACGCTGTCGAACGTTACTCATGTTAGAACCCCAAGAATTTAGCGGCTGCCTCTGCAAAGCCGGCAGCGGCACCTGTTTCGCTTGCCGCAGCAGGTGCGGATAACCCTTGTCTCAGCCCAACACTTGTAGTAAGCCGATAAAGTTCTTGGAGAACACTCCTACAGAGTTCCCCCTCAGAAGCGAACGCACCCGGGCCAAGCATGAACCCACCCTCGCCACTAAGCGTCATCGCGTTCGAATAGGTCCAACCTGGTTCGTACAAAATAGTTCGACCACCGATGTTCACTTCAGCAGATACACCATTTTGGAAAGCTGATCGTAGTGTGTTCATGGCAGAGGATTGTAAAACCCCTTCGGCTTGACCGATTATACCCAACTCAGTAAACGTGAATGCACCAGTAGTGCCTTCAATCGTCGGAAGTGCAATGGCGGTTGGCCCAGCGGCCGCAATACCTCCCAGCCCACACACTGCGAAATTGGAAGACACTTGGCCGTATATGGTCACTCCTGTGAACCACGGTTGGTACACCCCTACGTTAGACCGGAACTCATTCCACCAATTGCCAGTGGAGTTGGTGCCAATAACCGGCGCGCCGTCTTCGCCAGAAGCGACATAGCTCTCTGGCATCCAATTCTTTCTCCAAGTGCCTTCAGTACCCATATTCGGATCGAACCACATCCAAGAAGTCGAACCATTCTGATTGGAGACTTGGTATACCCAATATTTCTGAACGCTGTTCGCATCCGAAACTTGCATGACCGTCCCACTCGGATCGCCGTAGTAGCCGGTCCGATCTTCTTGATGATGCACCCACATGGACGGGGGCGTGGCAGGCTCTAAACCTTCGAGTTCTACTCTATCAATGACCCGATTGCCGCTAAAAGAATATGGGCTGTAGTAGGGATATTTTAACGCTAGCGGATCGATGCTCAAGAATCGCCCGATCCTCGCATCATGCTTTCGATTCTTGAACGCATAGCTCGCTCTCTTAGCACCATTGATCTCATTCTCCTTCTCCTGCCCTTGTGAAGAGAACCGATAAGCCCTCCCCGTAACCGTGCTGTATGCGTGTCGCCCGATCCTACGCAAGGTGTCGGCGGGGATCACCTCCGCGTACTGCCCATTTGAAATCGTAAGCGAAGGCCAAAGGCTTTGTGGCGCGGATTGGCTGAAAGTCGGTTGCGCAAGCGAGAGCAGACCGATGGCGAAGAGGAGAAGGGCTTTCATGGGGTGGTGGGCCGGTTGGTCGGTGTGATCAAGGGGTTCGCATACTTCAGGGGATCCCGGGCCAGCTCACTCATCCATTGGAGGTACACTTCCAAAGGTATCTCGTGGTAGCCAAGGTGTACCAAGGTGGCCAGGGCGTTCTCCAGTTCAGGGTTCGTGACGGGTTGCATGGCGCTGCTTGCCTGCACCGGTTCACGCTCCCCCAGTAGAGCCGCTTTCAGCAAGTGGGCTTGGGCGCATGCGGGGTAATGGGTCAATGCCGTGCTGCAGCAACGCAGCACGAAGCCATCGTGCATGGGCAAAGCGCGGACTTGGTAGCCTTGCGCGAGATCGACCAGGCATAGGGCCAAGGATTCACGCACGCCCAAGGTGTCCATGTACAGGCCCGAACGGATGGCATCGGGACTTACGTAGCCCGAGGCCATGATCCAGGCATCGCTGGGGAAGCAGGCGCTGGTGAGCTCGGTGTTGTACCAACCGATCTTCTCGCTGTACTGCTTCAGGTACATGTGGCCCGGTGCCATGGCCAGGTACGCCGGGCTGCCCAGCTCCTCGCACAGGATCTTGTAGAGCATGGGCATGGAGTGGCAGTTGCCGGTGTGCGTCACCAGCAATTTGCTCACGAACATCTTGGTCCAGTCGTGCCATGCGAAGAAGTCGACCGTGTCGTAGCGGTAGGGAAGGTTGATCGGGATGCCGGGCGCGATGAGGACGGTGTCCGTGATCAGGTGGAACACGGCACCATTGCGCAGGAACGAAGCCGAGTCTTTCGCGTGGTAGTCGGTCAAGCGGTTCGATCGGGCCCAGGCTTCGGCGATGCTGGCAAGGCGGTGGATCTCCGCATTGAAAGCCATGGGATCAAGAGCTCCGAGGAAGTAGGCGTTCTCCACCTCGAACACGGCCTGCTTGAAGCTTGGTGTTGCCCGGCCCTCCAGCATGTCGGTGATCCGCTCATAGGCCTTTTCATAGGCGGAGTCGACCTGCGTTTGCGCGCACAAGGGCCAGGCCGCGGCCAGCGAACAGCAGAGGAAGAGCGCGCGGGTCATTTCGAAAGGGCAGGTTGTTGCAATGGTTGCGCCAGTTCCTTCCGGGCACGGGCCTCCCGTTCGATGTCCACGGAGCTGCGCCAACGGGCATAGGCTTCAGGGGGCATTGGAGCATAGCCCATGCGGTCCACCTTTCCATAGAGCGCCTTCAGCGCTGCATAGCGCTGGGCAAGATCAGGGTGCGTGGTGGGAAGGCTCGCAAGCTGGGGATAGCCTTCAGCCCAAGCCGCCCGGTCGAAGGTGGCGGTGCGCAGGTTGGAGAGTTCCAACCACCCGTGGATGTCCTGCGGATATTCCTGAAGGGCACGTTCAAGGCAACGCTCCATGAAGGGTGCGTTGTAGCCGAATCGCTGTTCGTAGTAGGTGGCCAGGTCCACCAGCAGGTGCGCCACCATGCGTCGCGTGCCCACCGTGTCCAGGTAAACGCGGCTCTTGATGCCCTCGGTCTTCACGTACCCTGAACCGGCGATCCAGGCATCGGACGCCAGGCGCCCGTTGGTGGTCTCGAAATTGAGGTAGGTGCCGGAGCGATCGCGGAACTTCACGTAGCTGTGGTTCGGGGCGAAGGCGAGGTAGGCCTCCACCTGCATGCGCTCCGCCACCATCAGGTAGAGCAGGGGCATGGAGCGGCATTGCCCTTCACCGCTCCAGAGCAACTTGGCCACCGTGACCTGTGCGAGCTCGTTCTCCCCGTTCGGGTCCTCGAAGTCGTAGCGCAAGGGTCGCCATTCCTTGCCGGAAAGTGGATCCAGAAAGGTGTCCCGGTACAGTTGCTGGATGCCGAGGTGAACGGCCTCCGGGTCGTGCGGGTCCAGCCCTTGTTCCACGAGCCGGGCGCGCACCATGGCCGCCAAGCGGTCCACCATGGCGGTCGTTGAGCCGATCTGTACGGTACTGTCCAAGAGCGGGCGCTCCATCACCTCGACAGCCTTGTTCAGCTCCAGAGGCTCCTTGCCGCTGAGCATCGCTTCCAAGCGCAGGCGGGCTTCCTCGAATGCCTGGGTGGCCCTTGCCGTGGTCGGCGCTGAATACTGGGCAAAACGAAACGGACCCGGGTAGGGCCGGGAGGTGCCGGAGGAACGACCGGCCATACGACTCTCCTCGATCGCTCGTTGGGCCTCATCCGTTGGGCGTCCGCTCAGCACTGCAGTCGGAGCATTGGGCCTGCCCAGCGGCCCGGTCAACTGGGGCAGGCCGCCCATTGGTGCAGAAGCGCCCGGCGCCACCGGCGTGAAGCCTGAGAAGCTCGGTGTAGGCACAGGGCGACCCACCGTGCCTTGCCCAAAGGCTGGCGCTGCAACATAGCAGCAGAGGAACGCCTGAACGAGCCAGGAAGTGATGGTTCGCATGGATCGGATGCTAAATATATGCTAAGTATTGGTCCGGCCGCTCCTTGCCACCACCCACGCCCAGGATAGGGGGTGGGCGGCTCACTGCAATGGCTGGCCTAGGTAACCCAGCGAAGCGCCGGACCGGGTCGGTATCGCCTTCAACAACTGGAATCGATCGGGCTCATGGCTTTCCATGGCCTGCAACCGCCGGATCCGGATGCCAGAAAGGGCACTCGGCACAGCCGAGCGCCGGATGGGTGGCACTCGGTACAACCGAGCGCCGGCTGGGGTGGCTCGCTAACGCCGAGCGTGGGTCGGGGGTGAGCTGACTAATGCTAGTATCTGATCAGACAGCGCTAGCAGTGACCGCCATTCATCAGTGCCTGAACGAACTGCCGATATTGACCATGCACTCGTTTCGCGAAGGGATGCGGCTTCCTTACGAAGCTGTCTTGCAAGGGAAGCCACTTCCTCGTTGATGAGGTTGTTGGTCAACAGAACTTGGAGATTTTCGTCGTGGAAGAATGTGCGAGAGTCTATGTCAAAGTCCTCAAGCAGACGACGCTCCACATCCTCATCTGACTGAAGTAGAGCCAGCGTGGAAGACTCTTCAATGGTTGCAAGGAACCAATCGTACAGCTCGTTTGGAGTTAGTTGACTCACTTAACGCCGATGATTTTTGCCTTATCCCCGATGATAGTCCTGTAGGAGGTGCTTTCTCTCCCGCAGGGTCTCCCGAAGGGGACCCTGAGGCTTGCTGGATGCCATCGAAGGCAAGTTGCACGCCATCAGCCTTGGACGACCATGTGGTAGTGAACGATCGGCGCGGGACCGGGTAGGCCTGGTCCATTGACGTAGAAGGCCATGCTGGAGTGTGGGTAATGGTGTGCATGCTCCACCAGGTTCCACACACCCGTTACAGGGTTGGCATGCATGTAGTCGAGTTTCTGGATCAGCATGGGCTCATCGAGCACTTACCGAATATCGGAAGAAGTGGCGAACACCCGATGCTGCTGCCCGCGTTGGACATCCCCCGGCCGCAGGCCTTGCCGCAGTTGAACGAGCGTGTCGTGATCGCCACTGGTCCGCAGTCTTTCCAGGATGTCATAGGCCAGAAAGCGCTTCGCGTTGGCCAGCAGTGCATTGATCGAAGCCCCCTCCGGTGCGTGGATCAACAGGTGTACGTGGTTGGGCATGATCACGTAACCCAGAATGCTGAAACCCTTGCCTGTGGCAATGTGCATCCAATTGTAGATGCGATCGTAGGCCTTGGTCCGCTCGATCAGGGCAAGCCATTTCCAGCAGGTGAACGTGCAGAAGAACACCGCGCCATCGGTACGCTGAAGTGTTCGGACACCCATGAGCGGAAATTAGCGCAAGCCCGCGGATAGCGATGCGCCGCAGGGTCCTTCTAAGCCATTCCACAAGGACAATGCATCCGTGGGGAGAGACCCTGCGGGAGGAAAGGAGGCCTGGGTAACCCAGCGAAGCGCCGGACCGGCTCGGTATCGCCTTCAACAACTGGAATCGATCGGGCTCATGGATTTCGATGGCTACGAACCGATGGATCCGGATAGCTCGCAAGGCACTCGGCACAGCCTAGCGCCGGTTGGGGGATCATAGATCCGCGCCAACAGAGCAGCGGGGAACATTCGCGCTACCGGTGGTGGCTATTGGTGATGATGGAACCGCGTATACAACGAATGGGCTTTTTCGACGGTTGTAGCATGATCTCCATCAAGCCCCATGTGATCTGTCTCCATCCACCACATGTAGTTGAACAAGTCATCTTGTGACTTGCCTTGCCTTAAAAGAGTGAGGATAGGATCGACATACCCATTGTATTCGTTCTCTGCTCCAGGTGAATCGCCAACGCCAATTGGATCCCACTCTTTGAGAAGGAAATCCCTAACCATTTCTCTCCCTGGACTCATGGTGCCCCCGGTATTGTCGTTACAACCCTGCCCGTACTTGTGTTGATGATGACGCGCAAACTATTCACGGCGTCATAGAAGCCCGATGTCCCCGCACGAGTTGCGTATGGCACACCTACTCTGATGGTGTTCTCCACAACGGAGGGAACCAATCCTCTTCCTTGCATTTGATCCAACGCGTGGCCGGAATATGCACGGCCATTAATCACGGTGGGAGTATTATAGGGCGCAACATCCATTGGATTTCCTGATCGACCTACGGGAGCTTTGGCTCCGATAGCATCTACTTCTGCCGCTGTCGGCGCAGAGAGAAGTAGCCGACCAATCATCAAGATATCACGCTCAGGGTATACCGGTGTAATTCCTTGTGGCTGGCCTGGGAAAAAGACTTGTTGGCCCAGAACGTGGTCAAAAAGCTCCTGATTGCGGCCGGAGTTTGGATCAATTCCGCTGTAAGGGTCAAATGGGAGTTCTCTAAATCCCTTGTGATCAGCAACACCATAAGTGGGCGCGAATCCTCCCCGCCAGGGTCCAATCAGATTGGGAGAGAATGCAAAGTTCACGTAGTCATCAGTGCGGTACCATCCGTCGCCAGTGATGCTGCCATCGGCATCAACGATTCCGCAGTGGTAGTTGCATAGGGCTCCGTCCACTGCGCCGAAATCCCCTTCTGCCAACCCTGGGTCCGAGTAGACCGATACCGGATTGGCAGTTACAGCCCCTGGCCGCCCGGGAACATTCTGAACGTCCGGTTCCAAGCCTTCAAGTTCCACCGCATCGATCACGCGGTTCCCGCTGAAGGCATAAGGGCTATAGAACGGGTACTTCGCTGCCAGTGGATCGATCGACAAGAAGCGGCCCACCCGAGGATCATGCACACTGTGTTCGAAGCTGAATGCGGTTCCTGTGCTTCCGAAGACCTCGTCGTCCTTTTCTTGCCCTTGGAACCCGAACCGATACGCCTTCCCCGTCACCGTGCTGTACCCGAACTGGCCGAGCCGGTGCAGCGTATCGCTGGCAATAGCCTCCGGGTAGCGCCCATTGCTGAGCGTGAGCTCCATTTGCAAAGGCTCAACGGTGCTTTGCCCGAGAACGGACAAGGCGCAGAGGGTGAGGCCGACGAGAAGTAAGAGGCGTGGTTTCATCGAAAAAGCGGCTTGAAGGTAAGGGTGGTGAAGAAGAATCGCCATGCTTCGGGCTCTCCTTCTGCATGGCTTCAGCGAGCATACGGGGGAGCTTCTTCCGAAGGCGAACTGTAGGTGCCGTGTCTTCATGGTCGGGAGCGTTGATGAGCGATCGAATGGGGGTAGGTCCTGGAGGTGCCGGAGGAACGGCCGGCCATGCGAATCTCCTCGATCGCTCGTTGGGCCTCATCCGTTGGGCTCCCGCTCAGCACTGCGGTCGGAGCATTGGGCCTGCCGAGCGGAGTGGTCAACTGGGGCATGCCGCCCATTGGTGCGGAAGTCCCGGGCACCACCGGCGTGAAGCCGGAGAAGGCAGGTGGCGGTACAGGGCGCCCCACTGTACTTTGCCCCAAGACCGGCGCAGCAAAGCACCAGAAGAGGAGCGACGGAATGAACCAAGGGATGGGTGGTCGCATGGATCAGATGCTAAATATATGCTAAGTATTGATCCGGCCGCTCCTTACCATCCCTTGCACCAGTGATAGGCAAGAAGGCTGATTGCTATGGATGGCCTAAGTAACCAAGCAAAGTGCCGGACCCGCTAGGTATCGCCTTCAACAACTGGAATCGAGCGGGCTCATGGCTTTCGATGGCTATGAACCGATGGGTCCGGATACCTGAAAGGGCACTCGGCACAGCCGAGCGCCGGATGGAAGCCTCAAAATCAGAAATCCTTGTATTCAATCACATCGCCATTTGGACCGAAATAGACCCAAGTCCCTCGCCTAAATCCATGAACATAGAAACCTCGAACTCGAACTCTACCATCCGACCAGTACTCCACGTATTCACCATGTTTTTGGATAGCAGGGACAATATTCATCTCAACAACAAGATCATCAATTGAGTTTCTTTCATACATCGTCGTTAATGTATCGAAAACCAGCGAAATCACACAGGTCGATAACACATGGCCAACGCTGTCCTTGTTAATCAAGACGATATCGCTGTTGGAAATTCGCAGCTCTTCATTCACATTACCCCTTACCATCGTAATGGAATCTACACTTATGGCTGGTTGACCATGTTGGGAAAATCCGTTAATGGATAGAGATATAGCGGTATATAGAACGTACTGTTTCATCATGGACTGACGTTTGCAGGCCCTGTAGGCGTCACAAAATCAACACGAAATCCATCTGTGTCTCGCAGAGGAAGTGCTGGTGGCGTTAAAATCATAGCTCCCCAATTCGGGCTACTCCAAAGAACTCCTACTCCTCCTCCGGCAGCTGCCCATCCAGCAGCTCTGTTGCTTTGGGTTTCATTGTATACAACAATGAATGAGTTCGCATTCCCACGACCAGCTGCCGCTTGCGCGGCTATTACACCCGGGGCGGTCACTATCTGAATCTGAATTCGGCCAGGAAGTGCACCCGCTGCGACTTGGGCTTGTGCAAAAGCTGCTGGGGTTCCGTTCGTGTATATCGTCACCCTTGACACATTTCCAGCCATATGAGTCAGAGGCGCGCCAGCAACAAAATTTGCGGGATTATTTGGATTATTAATTCCGCCACCGATGTTGCCAGCAAGCGCGCCGCCAGGCATGACGCCCCCAGCAGCGGTTGAATAAATTGCCGCTCCGTTGAACTGATTTGGTAGCGACCGATTGAATGTAGGGTCGTACCCCTCGGATGCGGTATTACCGGTAGTTGCTTGCTGTAATCCTGCAGCCGATGGCCTATCAAGAGCGGAAATAACAAGCCGTGCTTGTCGAAGACTTGGAGTTAGCTGCCTTTGCGTGGGACTAGGATTGGGAGTTGGCGGGGTTTGAGGATTCGTGATTTGTCCAACAGCGTTGACTCTGTGGTCAAATTGTTGTGTTAGATCTTGGGGGGTAGGATTGTTCTCGGGGTCATTCTGTTTTGCGACGTTCATCGCCACAGTAACCCCATCTACACGTCGGTCTTTGTTGAGCACAACCTCAAGTCCTTCGAATTCAATGCCATCCAATACTCTGTTCTCACTAAACGCATACGGCGAATTGTAGGCATACTTCGCCGCCAGCGGATCCAGGCTCAGGAACCTCCCCACTCTCGGGTCATGCATTCGATGCTCGAAGCAGTAGTGCGTTCCTCTTGCACCGTAAATCTCATCGTCCTCATCTTGCCCTTGTACGGCGAACCGATACGCCTTCCCCGTCACTGTGCTGTACCCGAACTGGCCGATCCGGTGCAGCGTGTCGCTGGCAATAGCTTCCGGGTAGCGCCCAGTGCTGAGCGTGAGCTCTACTGGCAAAGGCTCAGAGGTGCTTTGCCCGAGAACGGACAAGGCGCAGAGGGCGAGGCCGACGAGAAGTAAGAGGCGTGTTTTCATTCGAAATGCGGCTTGAAGGTAAGGGTGGTCAACAAGTTCCGCCATGCTTCGGGCTCTCCTTCTGCATGGCTTCAGTGAGCATCCATGGGAGCTTCTTCCGAATTCGAGCTGTTGATGCCTGGTCTTCATTGTCGCAAGCGTTGATGAGCGGATGATGGAGTAGTACTCCTTGTGAACACACGATCGTTGTCGCCAAGGCGGAGCGCGACGCTATCGGCGCCGACGGCCACGAGCTTGATGCCATCCTGTTCCTGTCCGGTTCTCAGGATCACATCGCGGCCATCAACAGACAGCATGGCCACACGCTTGCCAGAGGGGCCGGAGGCGTTCAAGGCCCCCTTATACACCACCTGCGGCCAAGCCATCGCCACTTCAACCTTGGGTGCAGCCGCAACGCTGCGCGCAGCAACAGGGGCCACAGTGCTCCGCTCAACCACGCGCTGCGCCGGCGCGGCCTCGTTCAGGAAGGGATCCCGCGCCCAGTGCAGGTTCAGCGGAGGGGCTTCGTGTGCGACCTCGGTCGGGATCGCGCGCTGAGGCAAGGGCGTGTTGTTCTCAACCACCGGAGGCTTCCGGAAGAAGGCCTTCACCAGCACGGCACCCCACACGGTGGCGACGAGCAGGAACAGACCGATGCGGACCCCGCGCGCGTTCATTGCACCGTTAGTGTTCGGCTGGCCGAGGTGGTTCCGTTGCCCGCCGCATCGGTGGTCCGCACGGACCATTGGTACACGCCGGTGCCGAGGGAGTCGGTGTAGCTGGTGCCCGCGATGGGCAGTTGCCGCACGAGCACCAGATTGGCATCGGTGACGAAGAGGCTGTCCGTGGTGGCCGTGGCCGCGTCCGTGCCGCTCTGCCATTGGAACTGGATGTCGCTGTTGGGCACGGTGGCGCTCGCTGTAGGGGCTGTGAGCAGGGGCGTGCTCGGTGCCGTGCGATCCACCGTGAAGCCCCGGTAGCTGAAGTTGGAGACCGAGGTGCTGTTCTGCCCCTGCACACCCCAGGTGTACACGCCTTCGGTCAGTGCGATGAAGGTGTACGGCGATGTGCTCACCAGTTGCGCCTGCACCAAGGGACCGCTCTGGTCGCCTTGACGTAGTTCTACCCGGTAGTCCTCCGCACCGCCCAAGGCCTGCCACGAGACCACGATATCCTGCGATCGCAAGGCCGCGTTCGACGCTGGTGCGATCAGGATGGGAAAGAGGTCCGCGAGCGTTGAAGCGGCTTCCACGACCACCCTGCGCTCGTAGAAGTTCGTGTGGCTGCTGCCGTTCTGCCCACGCACCCGCCAGGCATAGGAGCCGGGGGGCAGGGGGAAGGTGAGGCTGGAACTCTCGATCACGGAATCCGCGAGGTAGAGTTGGGGCGCGATGAAGTTGGGCTTGGCCACTTGGAACAGGTATTCCGTGGCATAGGGAACGGTCTCCCACTTGAAGGAGACCACGTTACTGGTGATGGTGTCGCCATCCTGCGGGGTCAGCAGCACCACGCCGACGCCGTCCAGGTCTTCTTCGATCAGGTCGGTGCAGCCGGTCAACAGGATCACGGCAACTAGGGGGATCAAGGTCTTCATGGGCTTACGGATCGGATGTAGAGCGTGGCGGTGAGGGAACGTGGTGTTCCGAATACGGCGGGTGCTACGTTCAGGTCGAGCGAGGCGATGTGTACGTGGGTCAACTCGCGCTCCAGGCGGTCCACGGTGTTGAGCAGGGCATCGGCGCGGCCCTCGATCACCACCGGCAGCGTGTGGATGTGGAGGCCTTCCTGTTCCTCCACGTGCGCTGGAGCGATGCGTTGAAGCTGTGTGCCTTGCTCCGAAGTGGCGGCTGCGGCCAGTGCCAGCAGTTGCTGCCAGCGGTCCTCCGTGGGGCCTCCCGGGCTGAACTGCGCATCGAGCCTGGCGATGGCGGCCTGCACGCGCAGGTGTTCGGCCTGTAGGTCGGTGCCGTTGCGCTGCTCGTCGGCCAGCGCCTCACACGCGCGCCACAGCTGTACCGTGGGCAGCACCTTCCGCTGCAACAGGGCGAAGCCGACCAGCGCGGTGACGGCCACCAGCAGGCCCAGCTTGCGGCGGTGATCGGTGCCTCGATGGATCGCGCGTTGCTTCATGGTTCCAGGCTGATCTCGAAGACCGGTTCGGGATGCTGCACGTCGGTGCTATACCCCAGCAAGCGCACCGTGCGGCCCGGTGCGTGGCGCCGCAGCGTATCCATCCAGGTGTTCAACACAGCGGTGGTGCTGCACGTGCCGCGCAACAACACCTTGCCGTGCTCGAAGGCGGCAGGTTCGCGCTCCTTCAGCGTTCCGCTCAAGGGATCCACGGCCAGGCGTTCCAAGCGGATGCCTTCCGGCACGGTGGCCGCCAACTCCGCAGCGAGAACCGCCGATCGCCCTGCGGTATCCAGCCCGAGGCGCTGTGCCAGGGCCGTGCGTTCCGAAAGCACGGCCTGTTCCTCGGCGATCTGCCGGGCCAATGCGGCACGGTCCGCCCCGGAGCCTTCCAGCAAGTGGCGGCGGTCACTAAGGCTGTGCGAAAGGAGTTGTTCGCCGGTGAGCAGGATCAGCAAGGTGGCCAGCGCCCCGAGCATCCATCCCTCGTACCAGCGCCGCGCCCTTTCCTGCCGCTGCCCGTCGGTGACCAGTTCATCCGTGGTGCCATGCTGGTCCGCAGAAGGAACGAGATGGGCCCACGCGGTGGCGAAGGCGAGCGCATGCGCACCGGGGATGCGGTCCTCGCCGATGCGCAGTTCGGATGGACCCGGTTCCGTGGTCCGCTCCAAGGCCGTGAGGGAGCTTTCTTCGAACAGGAAGCGGTGCTGCCCGAAGGTGCGTTCCGCAGGCAGGTCACCGAGCAGGGGCAGCATCCCCAGTAACGCCCATGGACCGATGTGCAGGCACACCGCCCGTGCACCCTTGCCCACCAGTTCCTCCAGCACCTGTTGCACTTCGGAGGCCCGCACCATGCTGAGGCCCGTGCCTTGACCCATGCGCCATTGCCCCACGCGCAGGTCCGTGAGCGGAGCGTTCGGGAAGGCCTGAGCCACCAGGTCCTCGGGCGTTCCTGAACTGTGGAGCACGCGATGCACACAACGCGGCGTGTCCAGGCACAAGGCGATAGGCACGCGTGTGCCGATGGCTTTCAACAAGGCGTCGATGCTGCTGGCTTCACCGGTACCGCGCAACAGGATCTGTTCACCCTTTCGCTGCAGGTAGGCATAGGTGTACACCACGGCACCGGCTGCGGTCGCCTGCACGGCCACGCCGACCACATGACCCGCACCGATGTACAAACCGCCCTTGTCCATGGCTCAGTAGATGATGGTGGGGCGGATGAAGATGGTGAGCTTGCTCTGGCTGTTCTTCTTGGTGCGCGAACCGAAGATCCACTTGAGCACGGGGATGCGCGAGAGGAAGGGGAGGCCGCTGCCGCTCTGGCTCGTCTCCTTCTCCTCCAGTCCGCCCAGAACGATCATCTCGCGGTCCTTCATGCGGATGCTGGAGCTGAACTTGCGCTGCACGCTGCCCGGCGGCGCCGTTTCGCTGATGCGGTCGGTGAAGGTGCTCTGGCTCACCTCGATGTCCAGCGTCACCATGTCCTCGCTGCTCACGATCGGCAGGATCTTCAGGCTTAGATCGGCGTTGATCGGCTTGTAGATCTGCGAGGTGGTCACGGTCGGATTTTGCGTACCGATCAGGTCATTGCGCACCTCCAGATAGTACTCTGTTTCGCCGATGCTCAGGGTTGCTTCGTGCCCATTCAGGGTAGAGAGCTGTGGGGTACTGCGCAGCTTCAGCACGCCATCGGTCTCCAGCGCCTGGATGCTGACATAGAAGCTGGGTGCCACATTGCCGAGGTTGAACACCCCCGCGCCGTTGAAGCTGTTCAGCAGGCTGTTGATGCTGTTCGCGTTCAGGTTGTAATTGATGCCGGGGCTGATGGTACCGCCGCTTTCGGTGGGTCCGTTGCCCAGACCCGCCTTCAGGCCGGTGGTGAGCGTGCGCGAGCGGTTCACGTCCACGATCATCACTTCGATCATCACCACCGGCACGGTCTGGTCGATGCTGCGCAGGAAGTCCTTGATCTCAGTGATGCGCTGGTCGTCACCACTGATCACAAAGCCATTCAGCTCCACGAACTCGCTGATGGTTACGTTCTTCCGGATTCCCTCGGGGATCACCGCGGCCATGTCCTTCACGGGGCGGTTGTGGAGCCGCACCAGCTCCGTGCGCCGCAGCCCCTCCTGCTCGCGTTTGCCGATCAGGTAGACCCCTTCGATCACTTTGTAGGTGAAGGCGCTGCCGTTGAACATGTGGTCCAGCACCTCGTCGAAGGTGGCCTGTTCCACGCTCAAGCTGGTGGTGCCTTCCAGCGGGTCGTAGAGGAAGTAGTTCTTGCCGAGCGCGAGGGAGATGGCGGCCAGCACTTCCGCGCGCTCCACGCCTTGCGCATCGAGCTTCAACCATTTGCCATCGCTCACATCCACGCTGAGCGGGCCGTTGGACAGCCCTTCAGTGCCGGCCGGTCGTTTGCCCTTGTCCCCGGCCTTTGGGAGGAACGCATCGTTCGCCTTCAGCAGAAAGGTGCCATCGCGGGAACGGTCCACCAGCAGCCCGTTCGCATAGGCCAGCTTGTCCAGTGCGTTGGTCAGTGTGCTGTTGCGCAGGAACACCGACACCGCCCGGTCCTCCAAGCCGGGGGCCAGCACCACATTGGAACCGCTGGCCAGGTTGATGGCGCGGGCCACGGCTTCCAGGGTGTCGCGGTGCAGGTCCAGGTCGATCCAGGCGCTGTCGCTCCGGTAGGTCACCATGGGCACCGGCGTGGGCTTGGCCGCCTCCTTCTGGACCTCTGGCGCGCGGTAGGGCCGCAGGTCCAGGATGGAGCCGGTGCGTTCCAGCTCCAGGTCGAAGGTCTTGCAGAGGTAGAGCAGCACATCGGTGACCTGCGCGTTGCTGAAGGTGTTCACCACCTCACCTTTCACCGCAGGGTCCACGGAGATGTTCAGCTTGTGCGCCAGGCCTAGCGCGCGGACGAACTCACTGACGGGGGTGCCGCTCACGCTCATCTCCACGCGCTCGTCCAGCCCCGGCTGGTCGGCCATACTGGCCTCCAGTTGGGTCCTGATCTCCGCGAAGCGGTCCTGGGCTTGCACCCCGGTTAAGGCCAGCACCAGCACGAACAGGAGAAAGCAGATGCGCATGGTTCAAAAGGCGCTGAGCAGGGAGTGGACCTCGTCCAAGCTGGTGAGTTGGGCACGCAACAGTTCGGTGGCGCTGCTCGCCAGCGTGCGGATACCGCGCGCCTGCAAGGCATCCGTGGCATCGTGCACACCGCTGCGCAACAGGTCGGCGAGCTCGGCATCCAGCTGCACCACTTCGTACACTGCCCGACGGCCCTTGTAGCCGGTGAAGTGGCACTCGCTGCAGCCCACGGCCACCGCGTGTTCCGTCAGGGCACCGGCCAGCTTCAAGCGACCCGCCAGCGCAGGAACCCAGGCCTCGGTGCGTTTGCAATGCGGACACAACAGGCGCACCAACCGCTGCGCCACGCTCGTGTTCAAGGTGCCGGCGAGCAGGAAGGGCGGCACGCCCATGTCCACCAATCGGCTCACCGTGCCCCACGCGCTGTTGGTGTGGATGGTGCTGAGCACCAGGTGGCCGGTGAGCGCGGCACGAATGGCCATCTGCGCCGTTTCACCATCGCGGATCTCGCCCAGCATGATCACGTCCGGGTCCTGCCGCAGGAAGGTGCGCAGGGCCTGCGCGAAACCGAGGCCGATGGACTCGCGCAACTGCACCTGGTTGATGCCTTCCAAGGTGTATTCGATCGGATCCTCCACGGTCACGATGTTGCGGCGCACCTCGTTCAGCTGCTTCAGGGTGGCGTAAAGCGTGGTGGTCTTGCCGCTGCCGGTGGGCCCGCTGATCAGCACGATGCCGTGCGGGCGACGGATTCCGTCCTGGTAGTCCGCCAGCTGCCGCTCGTCCATGCCGAGGCCTTCCACGCGCAGGTGGCCCGCATCCTGACCCAGCAGGCGCAGCACCACCTTCTCGCCGTGCAGCGTAGGCAGCACCGAAACGCGGATGTCCGTGCGCCGCCCCTCGCGGTCCAGCACCATGCGTCCGTCCTGTGGCAGGCGCTTCTCGCTGATGTCCAGTCCGGCCTGCACCTTCACGCGGTTCACGAGCCCGGGGTGGTCCGCTTTGGCGTACTGGTAGCGTTCCACCAGCAGGCCGTCGATGCGGATGCGCACACGGGCGGTGCCGTCGTAGACCTCGATGTGGATGTCGCTGCTGCCCAGTTCGCGCGCTTCGTGCACCAGGTCGTGCAGCACGTGCTCGGCCGTTCGAGCGCTCAGGTCGATGCGGCGGTTGCGTTGCCCGGTGCGGCGGTAATGCGTGCTCAGGGCGCGGTCCACTGAGGCGGGCTCCAAGGTCTGCAGGCGGACCGCCCGGCCTAAGATCACTTCCAGCTCCGTGCGCAGCGCTTCGCTCGTGCGGTCGGTGCCCAGCACCATGCCCTCGGCATCGTGTTCCAAGGGAACCACGCGGTAGTGCCAGGCCTGGTCGGTGGTCACCAGGTTGCGCAGCGCTGCGGTGAGCTCGGTGGCAAGGGGCTCAGCCATGGGCCAGCAGGTCGTGCGCGAAGGATCCCGTGTGCAGGGTAGGCAGCACGCCCACTTGTTCCAGTGCCACCAAACAGGCCAAGTACAGGGCCAGGAAGCCGGCGGTGGGCACCGTGCGCTCGGTGCCGGGCACGAACCACACCAGCAGGCCATAGCCCACCAGGCACAAGGCCAGCCCGCTCAGGTAAAAGGGGAGGAAGTGTTCGGTGCTCAGCCCTATGGCCGCGATGATCAGGAAGTACACGTCGCCCATGCCGATCAGTGTGTTGAACGGGTTGCTCCAGCGTTGGCGGCGCAGCATGACCAGCGCCAAGGCCGCGCCCCCTTGGAGCAACAGGAATCCCAGGTTGAAGGCGATGCTGCCATACCAGTCGTGTTTGGGCTGGCCCAGGAAAGCCGGCACCCCCATCAGCATGAACAGCGCTGGGAACATGGACCAGTGCACGGCGCGGAGCTTGAGGTCCTCCACGAACACGATGAGCAGGAACAGGATGGTACAGAGCTTGACCCCCAGCATGGCTCAGTCCTTCACCACCTCTTTCAGGCCCTTTTCCTGATCGATCTCCCACACGTTGAACACGCCGTCCTGGTCGAAGTCCGCCACCGCTGTGGCCCGGGCCAGAAACTCCTTCGCACCCGCGCTGACGACCACCACGCGGTAGTTGGCGTTGCCACCTTCGCTCATCAGCCGCTGTTGCTGGAAGCCGATCTCCGCCAGGTCCGCGCTGTACCGGCTCCGTTCGTAGAAATGGGTCGTCTCCAAGCTGTACACATGTTCCAATTGCAACTTGGCTTCCGTGGCCTTGGCGTTGGATACCACCTGGCTGTAGTCCGGCAGGGCCAGGTACACCAGGATGCCCACGATCACCAAGGCGATGAGGAGTTCGGTGAGCGTGAAGGACCGGATGCGCTCCGGATCAGCGTGGAGGGGAATGGTATCAGGGGTAGCCATGGTGCGACCAAGATACTAAACATTATGCAAGTAACGACTAGCGAACGGGCTGGCCGAGCGTGATGCGTGAACCCTGAACGCCCTTACTTATAAAGCCTTTTTCAAGACCTTCGGGTGGTCCTGCGCCTCCCCGGATCACTTTACCGTTCTGATGCATCCAGCCCTTTCCCCGCCGCCAGGTCCACCGACACGGTTGCCAGGTTGTTGAACACGGAAGCGGTGCAGTTCGTCAAGGCCTTAAAGTCGAACGGCGATCGAGCTACGTTCTTGAACACGACGGCTATGCTCAACGACACCGAGGCGATGTTCTTGAACACGGCGGCCAAGTTCATGGACAGGCCATCAGCGTTCAAGGGCTTGATCGCTTTGCTGAACGACTATAGCAGCCTGATCATTGACAGGGCCCTTGAGTAGTTCGACAGGATCGCTGTGCTGCTCAGCAAGGAAGGAATGCTGATCAGCTTGGGCAGTGCGATGGTGGGTTTGAGATCAACGTAAGCGCCTGCCGGCCCCGCCTCACCCCAACGCCTTGCCTACCGCTCCACCACCAACCGCACCACCGCATCGGTCCTCCCGTCCAAGGTGGTCCGCAGGGTGTACACGCCCGCGCTGAGGCAGCGGGTGGACAGCTCCACGGGTTGAACACCGGAAGCAGGGAAGGCACCGGAAAGCACCTCCTGCCCCAAGGCGTTCAGCACCGCATAGCGCATGCCGGGGCGCCACTGCCCGCCGGGTACCACGGTGACCTGCGTGCTGGCCGGGTTGGGATAGACCTGAAGCGGGACCAAGGCTTGTTCTTGGATGCCGATGGTGCTGTTCACTTGCACGAAGAGGGTGTCGTAGACATCGCAGTTGTGCTGGTTGACGCGGTGTACAGCCACATAGCCAAGGCCGGGAGTGGTCCAATGGGCGTTGACTATCAAGGTGCCTTGGAAGGCGAACACCCCGCCGCTGATGAACCATGTAGTGGAGATGTCATTGAAACCTGCGCCCACGGTATAGGTGAGCGTGTCATCATCATTCGCCACAGCGGGTCCATTGACCTGGATCTGGGGAACGTTAGGCACCTGAACATTGGTAATGGATGAGGTGGCTGTGCAGCCATTCATAGTTGTCACAGTGGCCGAAAAGTTGCCAGGCGTTTGCGTCCACATACTATTCCCCGTAGCGCCATTGCTCCATAACACCGTACCGTTGGCCGTGGCCGTGAAATGAAGGGAATCGTTGGGGCATAGGTACGCGGGGCTGGCTGCTGGGGCAATGCTGACCTGAGCGACCGGGTAAGGACCAACGGCAATGCTGCTCACTGGGCCGATGCCACAGCTGTCCATTGCCATGACCCGAACAAAGCCCGGTATGGTGCCCAAACGGATCTGTGCAGTGGTGGTGCCTTGGCCGGATACCACGGAGCCAGCCGGTGGAGGCTGCCAGAAGTAGTAGTTGACGCCAGGCACGGGCGCAAGGGAATAGGTGACCGGCGTATTGGAGCAGGCTGAGATGGCGCCAGTGACCGGACCCAATGCGGGCAAGGGGCCGGATGTGCAGGGTTGGATCTTGGCTACGGAGAACTCCTCAAATCCAAGGGAATCCGGTTCGGGCTGGAAGGAAGTGGAATCCGTCCATTCCGAGAGATTAAAACTCGCCCAGATCACACCGTTGGCGTCCATGACCAAGCTCTCATCCGTACCAGCATTACCGATATAGGCAGACCACTCGCGCAAGTAGTTCTCGTTGAACTTGGTCAACAGCGTTTGACCAATGGTATCACAGAAGGGCGTTGCAAGGGTAGGTATTAAGGGGTTGAACGTGTTCGTGATGAAGTTGTTCTGTTCCGCTTTTGCCATTCCCCTAACCCACTTTCCCCAAAAGCTGAAGTACTCTAGGTTATTCAAGCTATCCACCACCCACAGACAATAGTTCTGGGGTTGCTGAGGATGAGGAATTCCTTGGAGTGCATTTGGCGTGACGGCAATGGAGAGCGAGGCGCCAGCAGCGAATACTGCTTTACCATTGTCAAGGGCCAAGAGCTCAGAAGCCTGAGTTGTTCCAAGGGGGAAAGGGTGCGTCGTGAGAACGGTCCCATTGTTCTTTAGGATCCCGAACGAATAGTCCAAGGCCATCCACACCTCACCACTGCTATTGACGGAGGCCTGAAGGAGGGGCATGTAGGGCACGTAAGTCGTCCATTGTGCGATACTGTTCAGGTCATAGAGTCGAATGAAATAGCCCGGACCGAGAGGGTTGACCGTTCCTGGTGTGCCGAGATTGGTGATCGCCGTGGTTCCTATCACGTAATAACCGGCGGTAGTGTTCAGAATGCGTTGATAGGTATCTTGTCCATAGCCTCCAAACATGGTACTTCCATTGGCCAATGTTCCGTCAATATGGTACGCATGGATCTTCAATCCTTGTGTCGAATTATCCGGATTCACCATCGCTGAATCCAGATGTTGCAGGTCAGGACTTTGGCTCATGCCCATTGCAATGATCTCATCGTTGCCTACTGCGGCGGCGTCATATATCCCGTCGAATTCCGTTCCTCCAACATAGGTCGCCCATTCAAAGCCGCCATTCGCATCAAAACATACCATGAGGCCATCTTCTTGGACACCCGAGCCACTTAAATCCGGCTGCATAGTGCCAGCACTTCCCAGTCCCACGGACCAAGTGTAGCCTGCTAACACAATTCCTCCGTTGGGAAGCACAGCCATCGCTGTCTGCTCATCCGCGCCGCTATCCCCGAACCACGTCGCCCACAACACCTCCGGCTGCGGGTCCACCACCAGCGTGGCCGAGGTGGGCGCGGCGCTCGCGGCTTTCAGCCCGTAGGTATCATCGCCCAGATCCACGAAGCCTACCTCCACGGGCACTTCGCCAGCCGGGGTGCGCCAGTAGCTGTGCGGCACGGCCTCGCGCACTTCGCCGAAGCGGGTCTGCATCACCACCTCGCCGTGCTCTACGTGCTGTTCCAGTGGACCGGTGATACGCATGCGCACCGCGCCCAAGTCCGCGCCGGGGCGGGCGATCACGTTGTACTTGAAGCCGTGCTCGCGGTCCAGCACGAACTCGATGTCGATGCCGGGATAGACCTCCGTGTAGCGCACGCGCCCGTAGTGCTGCACATGGGTGGCGCCACCGTAGGGCGTGCCGGCGGTGTAGAAGTTGAAGTGGCCAGGCAGCTGGTCCAGCGTTTCCACGCCGTAGCCCATGTTCATGCCCAGCAGCTCCATATCCACGCGGTGCAGGTGCATGACCACCGGTGCAGGCGCGGCGGTGTCGGGGTGCATGCGCGGTGCATCGGTGTCTTCCTCCCTGGGCTTGCCCTCCAGTTGGTAATGGTCGTAGCTGAAGCCGGTGTGGCGCAGCTGTACTTTGTAGCCGGAACCTTCCCACAGGTAGCGCACGGCCGCGTTGGGCCGGTGCTCCTGATCCACCACCTGGCCCTTGTTCTCCAGAAAGCCCTTGGACACGCGGGGCATGGGCTTGGTGGGCTCGGTGGGCAGCGCGCTGGCGAGGCCGGGTAGGATCAGCAGGGCGAGGGAAGGGAGGAGGCGCATGCACGGGGAACTAAAGCGCTTGAAATTAGGCAAGTAGGTGTTCACACAGCGGCGACTGCTGGATTTTTCGCGAACATTTCTGTGAACGGCCGCTTTGCGCAAAAGTCGCATCACCCATTCACGAATGCTCTCGCCTGGCTCATTGACGATCAATATCAACAGTTTCTTGGCGGTGAAACTCTTTCCTCTGGAGCAAGCTCTACAAAGAAGTTATCCCTCCATTGTCTTTGTGACCCTGCGCCCTTTGAACGCTGCGGGCCTCAGGGTCCTCCTTCATCATCATCCCCAGCCAATACATGCGGGTGGAGAGACCTTGCGGGAGCAAGTGGTCCGGCTTTTCGCAGTAGGCGAAGGCTGGAATTGGCACTCGGCACAGCCGAGCGCCGGATTGGGGCACTCGCTGTAAGCGAGCGCCGGTTTCTATCTAGGGCCTCGCGTGGACACCCGAGCGCCGGATTGGGATTCTTTAGGTGTCCTCAACTAGGGACTCAAATATATCCATATTGCTAGCGAAAATATTGTCGCAAATAGATAGTTTAATTTTATTGCCCACCCCTCCAATGATTACATTCCATCCAGAATCAATAGTGCTATCAACAATCGTGAAATACGAAGCAGGTATGGATGTTTGAAAACATTTGTCATTATTCAATACCAAATGAACAATGTCATTTATCATGAATATAGCTATGACATGATATTCTTTATAATATTCAAGGTTCAGTTCGGAAACATTAGTGTATCCTAGCTCCAACGCATCTAATGGGGCGTTGGATAGAACTCCTGGCACGAGTTTTACAATCATTGCGTTCTAGGGAAGTTTTATTTTGAAGTCATCAATTGCCCCAGTAACAGTGTTCCGAACATAGTGCACATTAATCATGTCCTCTCCAGACCCAAATGTCATTTGCATTTTTACCCAGCCCTCGGATGCAGGCCATCTACTATCTGTCATTACTATTCGAATCAATGGCTTTCCAGCTCCTGGGTTCGATGCAGCTTCTCTTACGGCAAGGATTTCTCGCAAATTTCTTGGCCAAGTTGTCCCGTTTTCAGGATTAGCAGTCCAGCCACGTCGCGCCACTAGACGAGCAAGACCTGGCACTCGTTCCGAAATGTAAATCGCACGCATCATATCTACAGATAGCATTCCCGTGACGCCCGCTGCTCGACCAGCAAGCCAATAGCGCGGATCCAAAAAATGTGTTATTAGATTAGGATTTCGGTCGAGTTCTCCCCAGCACATATCATACATCTCATAGTCATTACTTGTATCGTAGTATTTGTCTGAGAATTGAATAAATGCCGCAAGTTTGTCGGGTGCTACTACATATGCATCCTGAAGCCCAGGCCCATCGTATTGGCCTTCTCGAGCAGATCCATTATACCATCCTTTATACAATTCCGCTGGAATTATTCTTGTAGCTAAATATCCCACCATTGAACCTTCACCAGTTATAAGGGGACATATTTGAAATTTTTTATCGCCTTTCCCAATTGTATATCTCTGGTCCGTAGTATTCAATCGGCCTATATCTAGTTGGTCAAATACGCCAACACCATATATGCCATTTTCATTGTGAATATTATTGGGCTCGAGGCCTTCAAATTCAGAAGCGTCTATTGTGCGATTCCCGCTGAAAGAATAGCAGCTGTAATAAGGATATTTCTGTGCCAACGGATCAATGCTCAAGAACCTCCCCACCCGTGGATCATGAACCCTATACTCAAACGCATAGCTCGTTCCCTCCATGACGTGCAACTGGTCATCCTTCAGCTGCCCTTGGAAGCCGAAATTCTGGTCCGCAAAGCCGCCACCGAAGCGGCCGGGCAGCAGCATACCATAGGGGTCGTAGTCCGCATAGCTCTTCTCGTCGGCACGGTAATAAGACACTAAGCTGCCACTGCCCATGGCCAGGCGGCGGTCGCTCACGGTGCTGAGCACGTTGCCCAGGTGGTTGCTCAGTTCGTAATGGCGTAGGCCCAACTCACGCGTAACGGAGAGCGCGGTGGCGGGGTAGCCTCCCTGGCCGTTGGTCCAGTCCGGTGCCGTTGCGTATGTCACGCCGGTCATGGCCGTGGTGGTGCTGTTCAGCTCCCGCTGTTTCAGACGCCCCCCATGCCAGTTGCCCAGGCGCTTGCTTCCGTAAATGAGCGCATCCTCCTGCTGGATAATGTCCACGTAGTTGTACGTACCAACATTGGGACCATAGGTGCGGCGGTAGATGGCCATGGGGTTGCCTTGCGCGTCGTGAATGTAATACGTGCGCTCCCATTGGCTGGCGGGTTGCTGCACGGCGCTTACGCGGGGCTTCACCACCTTCACGGTGCGGTGGCCAGTGGCGCCGTAGCGGAATTCCAGGTCGGGCGTGGCGGCGTTGTTCGGAAGGATGGGGTCGCGCGTTACCGAGCGCACCTTATCCTGCAGGTTCCACGAGATGCCATCGGGACCAATACCGGCAAGGATGTCCTGCGTAAGGTGGCCTTGTTCGTCGTAGGCGTAGTTATTGTCGTTCGGGTAGGGGTAGGGGCTGATGTTCTCCTGGTCCTCCAAGTCTTCACCCGTGGTCGTTACGGGAGCAGCCTCATGCACATAGGCCAGCTTGTTCGTTCGGTCGCTGGGCAAGGTCGGCTGTGAGGGAGTGTAGAGCCCGTTCGTCTCCGTGAGGTACCAGTACTGCAGGTCGTCCATGATCTGCGCTTCCGAAAATCTGCTCTTCTTCATCCTGATCAAGTTTAGGTGATTCTGCTTTCACCTGCACCTGTTTCAGGGGGTGCTTACAGTACCTCACTTGTGGGGCAGCCGAGCGTGGTTAGAGAAGCTTGCTCGTGCCAGATAACACTGCGGCACGAATGCTTAAGAATATGCTTAAGATTAAGTTGAACCGCCGGAGCTAACGGATGGTAGAATTCCAACTAAGGAGTATAATCAAATATCAGCCACCCAGATTCATCCAGCCTCACCATACTGAACTTAATTGTCTCATTTATGAACAATGTTAATTGGGTTTCAGAATGTTCTACTATTCTTACTGTTGGTTTCTGATTCATATTTAAATAATCGTTACTTGAGGTAATACCTTTATCCTGTGCAATATTCTCACCTATTCTGATTAGTTTTTTAAACAATTCCCTCTTTTCCTGATTACTCATTTTCAAGATAGCCTCTTCTGGCACGCCATTCTTGATGATCAATACTGAATCTAGAAGAAGATAGTTCATCGTAGCTTCGATATCTCCAGTGGCTCGAGCGTTAGAAAACGCCACACATATTTCTTCGGGCGAGAGCTGGTGCGCGGGTACTTGCGCACATGCTAGTAGGCAAGACAAAATCAGGCCAGTACCGAATGAAGCTGATATGTACATCGTTGTCATCGTTTGTAATATTTATTTGCGTTATCGACGTACTTTTGAAGGCCATTAGGGTCCATCTTTACGTCCGAAGATTTAGATTCAATATTCTTTGTCTTCAGCAAATCATTCCAAAGCTTGTTTGGACTAGAGGCTGGACGGCTGTACAACGTTTTCACCCAGTCACCGATTTTGATATTCATATCAATTTTTTGAATTCCAATATTTTTGTCGTCAACCACGCCTGCGAAGTTCAGGCCATCACTAGCAAACGTGGTACAATTGTACGTCTCCGGATTATACTGTAAGGTTCTTGCTGTGTTTACGTGAGATTCGCGAGCTTCCATAAATTGCTTTAACTTTAAGTCAACCCGTATTTCATAATCTGAATAGGTATTGTCATTGCCTTCTTCATTAGCTGGTCGATTATCAGTGTTTATCTGAATATACTGGAAGTCATTCATATCTGCTGCCGCTGATGCTAAATATTCATTCAAACTATTGAATGTCCTATATTTAAGCAATCCAGGTACACTTTCAATTCCCACTGGACGTCGTTCTGGATAAAGTTCCGCAACAAGTATGCGTCCAGTCTTTTCATAGATTCCCTTCTCTACTTCGCGATATTCTTCCACTGCTATGGCGGAATGGCCAGCATTCGTTTTTGATGTTGCTGCAATGAATACAAAGACATCACGGCCATCAACGTCGACATAGTAAATCGGATTGTTCAAGCCAAAAATATAGGGCGAGCAATACGGATACTTCAATGCGAGGGGATCAACGCTCGACCAACGTCCAGTGCGATTATCGTATAACCGGTCTCCGAAGTCCTGACTGGTCCCTGTCGCACTATGAACCTCGTTGTCATTCTCCTTGCCATTGAAGCCGAATCGATACTCCCCACCACTAGCCGTCGTAGTGCGCGAGATCATCCCAAAGGGATAGAAGTCGGTCTGGTTCAGCACCTCGGCACGGTACAAGGTCGGCGGGGCAGGCAGGGCGCTGTTGTCACAGAGCTTGCGGTCGCTCACAACAGCCCGCACGTTCCCCAGGTGGTCGGTCAGTTCGTACTGGCGCAGGCCCAACTCACGCGACACAGAGAGGGCGGTGGTGGGGTAGCCTCCCTGGCCGTTGGTCCAAAAATCGCTTGGTACTGCGCTGTAAGTAACGCCGGTCATGGCCGTGGTGGCGCTGGTAAGGCCGCGTTGCTTCAGGCGCCCCCCGTGCCAGTTGCCCAGGCGTGCGCTGCCGTAAATGAGCGCATCGTCCTGCTGGATAATGTCCACGTAGTTGTACGTGCCAACATTGGGTGCATAGGTGCGGCGGTAGATGGCCATGGGGTTGCCCTGCGCGTCGTGAATGAAATACGTGCGCTCCCAATCACGGGCCGGTTGCTGCACCCCTGCTGAGCGCGGCTTCATCACCTTCACGGTGCGGTGGCCGTTGGCGCCGTAGCGGAATTCCAGGTCGGGGGTGGCGGCGTTGTTCGGCAGGTTGGGATCACGCATTACCCTGCGCACCTTGTCCTGTAGGTTCCACGAGATGCCATCGGGACCAATACCGGCAAGGATGTCCTGCGTAAGGCGGCCTTGGGCATCGTAGGCGTAGTTGCCGGTGGCCTGGTCTTCCAGATCGGAGGAATACGCCGAGTTCACGATGTTGTCGTCCACATGGGTCAGTTGGTTCATGCCCGCCGTGTAGTTGTACGCGAACTCATCGAACAAGGCACCGGCCTGGTCCCGTCGGGTCATGGTCTTGAAGTTGCCGTTGCCGTCGAAGGTGTAGGTGGTGGCGTAGTTGCTGTTGGCATTCGCACCTCCGAGCGAGGTCCACGTGTTCGCCCAAGCGAAGGTCTGTTTGCCCGTGATCCTGTTCAGCAGGTCATACCGATATACGTTCGCGTGCAGGTCCAGATCGTTACCCGCCAGGTCCTGCAGCGCGGTGAGCATGCTGGGGATGTTCCCGTTGTAAAGTTGGACCGCGTTCAACCCGTTGGAATAATCCCCTCCGGGCACGGCCGCAGGCGCCATGGTATTGGCTGTACTGCCTCCCACGGGGCTGTAGTCGCCGTTATGGTAGGTAAGGGCATAGGCCATGGCATCCCTTGTGAAGGGTTGGTTGATGTTCCCACCCAACCCATCCTTGCCGGCATCGTTGACATCATCCAGTCGCAAGCCGTTCACGCCCTTCAGCCAGCCTTGTATGGTGTAGTAGTGGTCGGTGCCCTGCACCTGCTTGTCGCCCAACTCGGTGCGGGCCAGGGGGCCGTGTGCATAGTAGAAGTAGCGCGCGTCGCGTTCCCAGATGCGCCCATCGCGGCTGGTGCGCACGTCCAGCAGGCGGTTGTCGGCATCGTAGCGGTAGCGGTGGTGGAACTCGTCCCACTGCCCGGCCTGGTAGCTTACCTGGTGTACGTTGCCGCTCAGCAGGTCGTATTCGTAGTCCATGCGCTTCAGTCGCTGGCCCAGCCCTTCGAGCTCGCGGATGTCCTGCAAAAGGACGTCCACGTTGCCATGGATGTGCCTTCGGCTTCGCTCAGGCCAGGCTCCGCGGGTGTGGGTGGCTTGGTCGTGCTTTGGCCGCCTGATCGGGCTGGGAGTTCATCCCGGCCATGAGCCGGGACTGTAGTTGCCTCGTCCGGTCCTGCGGTCGCGGGGCTGCGGGGTCCTCCTTACGTCGGCCTCCTCACATTGCACGCCTTAGCCGAAGGCGTCGGCGTGCTCCACGCGTCCGCAGGGCCCGGCCATCGGCAAGCTGCCGCTACCATCCCTGGCGGAATGCTCGGCGCTGAGCCTAGGATCCTTCATGCCCGCCAGACCTGCCTGCCGAAAGGCAGGGGCGGATGGACCATGAGGCACTCGCTGCAAGCGAGCGCCGGATTCATCTAGAGCCTCGCGTGGACACCCGAGCGCCGGATTGGGGAATTATTCATAGAACTGCGCGGACTCAAGAATCTTAATGAATTCATCCCAATTCATTTTTCGATCTTTGTCAAGAAATAAATCTTGAATCATAGCATGAATTGATTCTAGGTAACTCTTGAGGTTATTATTTTCCCATTTATCAGGATTTTGAGTTAGGTCTAGAATGAGCTTATCTATTGATTCTAGAGCATCCTTTGGGGTTCTAATTGGAGTCATGTCCATCACAGTCTTGGTTTACGGATTATTAAAAACTGTCCATTATTGAATAAGTCATTCGTATTCCCTTTGTTGCCCCTTGTTACTTCTTTATAAATTTCATCAAATGTAGCCATCCTGTATGTCGGCCGTCTTCCGGCAGTGCTGAATGCGGCTAATCTACGATTGTCGAGTGTCCGTAAGTAGTCGCGATCATAATAGAGCCGTATCGGGGGGAAAGTATATCCGAATTCGAGTCCACCTGGCTTGGCAAGTAATCCAACAACTTCATCCAGCGATTTTCCATTCTTGAAGGCATACGCAATACTACTTTGACTGAAGAGCACCCTGCTGGGGTCAATCGTTGGTAGCACTTGATCCGGAAGCATATCATCCTTAGTCACGGTGTTGCCACTGGGCCCATCATACGCCCTGCCAGAATTCGAAAACTCATCTACGAACAAAATAGTTCCGAATACTTCATGAGTGCCAGAGATGAGATTATCTGGATGAATTGCATCGTCAGGCGCTTGTCCTCCAGTCCAGGCATCATTTGATTGCCTACCGACTATACCAAATGCCCAAAAAAATCCAAGCATAATCCTGCGTCCTAATTCCAATTCTTCATTCCTAATATCATTCAAGGTAGTTAAATCACTGTAAAGGCGAGCACTTCCTCCTGGGCCTCCGACAAGTGACAGTTCTGGTTTACTGCTATACTCAGTTGCCATCCCACTTTGCACGTCACCGTGATTCAAGGTCGTCTCAAGACCCTCCAATTCAATGAACTTTATTACTCTGTTCTCGGCAAAGGCATATGGGCTATTCCAAGAATACTTCGCCGCCAACGGATCAACGCTCAAGAACCTTCCCACCCTTGAATCATGCACCCGGTACTCGAAGGCATAACTCGTTCCCGCCATGACGTGCAACTGGTCATCCTTCAACTGCCCTTGGAACCCGAAATTCTGGTCCGCAAAGCCGCCACCAAAGCGGCCGGGCAACAGCATACCATAGGGGTCGTAGTCCGCATAGCTCTTCTCGTCGGCACGGTAATAAGACACTAAGCTGCCACTGGCCACTGCCAGGCGGCGGTCGCTCACGGTGCTGAGCACATTGCCCAGGTGGTTGCTCAATTCGTACTGGCGCAGGCCCAACTCACGCGACACAGAGAGGGCGGTGGTGGGGTAGCCTCCCTGGCCGTTGGTCCAAAAATCGCTTGGTACTGCGCTGTAAGTAACGCCGGTCATGGCCGTGGTGGCGCTGGTAAGGCCGCGTTGCTTCAGGCGCCCCCCGTGCCAGTTACCCAGGCGCGCGCTGCCGTAGATGAGCGCATCATCCTGCTTGAACCGATCGGTGTAGCTGGTGCCCCCGTTGGCTTGGTAGGTGCGGTGGTAAATGGCCATGGGGTTTCCCTGCGCGTCGTGAATGTAAGCTTCCTGGAAGTTCGGCCGGTCACCGTTTCTGCACGGTAGCCTTGGCGAAGGCATACGGCCGACAGAATTCAGGGCTTTCAAGAAGCAGCTGAGGTCACAAGTGACCCGCCCAGCGATCTGCTATCTCACGACGGCGGAACACTTGCGACAGTTGGGGCCTAAACTCTGGCATCAAGGGTGGGGCCGGAACACTTGCGGCAATTAGGGGAATCAGCGGTCAATTATTTGAACAGAATTCTCATTGGCGGTTAAAATACTCACCATTTTCTTCCATTCAGACCGACTGCAACGGAATGTGGTTTTACGATTGTTTCCATTAATTGTTGTATATGTAATGACTACTCTACTAGCTATAGCTTGCACCCCACTTTCCCATCGCAAGCATTGTATTTGTTTGTATTCGACCAAAATCTCCAGTACAGGCCATTTTGTGAACGATGATATTCGAACATATCTCTTTAGAAAGTCAAGTCTCTTGTGGATAAATAGGCAATAAAATAGCCATAGTAAAATAGGTAGTATCCCTAGTACAAATTTTTCATGCCAAAGTGCTAACATGGAAAAGCTTGCGACCATAAGCAAATCCTTGAGAAGAAACCAGGTTCCTCGAATCGATAAATTAATCAATTCAGTCATCAGTCAATTTATCCTTGACGTTCATCAATTCGTTCATTTCGTCGTCAATTGTTCCAATTAAATCAATGAAAAAGTTCTCGTACTCTTTTCCGGTATCCATTTCCTTTACAATGCCTTTTAGTGTTGTGTTTGAACTGCTGAATAGAGATAAAGCACCTTCAAGTAACTTCTGATTCTGATTGAACTCCTCACCAAAAGCTTTATCCATCAGAGTTCCGGCACCAGATGCACCCGACATGTCGTCCGCATCATTGAGTAGTGCCCATGCTTGAAGGAGAGTGATCCGACCAGCGGCAACAACCCCAAATCCTCCAGCAACAAAACTAAAGGTTCCAAACATCGCCTGCTTCCCACCATTTTCATATCCGCGCTCACCTTCGAGAGATCCAGCTCGGCCGCCAAAGTTTCTACCCCCAATGTAGAGGCTACCCCAAGGTTTCATCCAAAAAATCGGTGCTTCTGTTGTTGCGAAAGCTGTAAAACCCTCGATTTCTTTCTTAGTTATGCCATCATAGAATCGCATACTCACACCCCATCCTTTGGGTCCAGGGTCAGCAGCTTCATGACTATCAAAGAGCGAAATAACGGCCTTTCCTTCAGCATTCTGCCAAACATAATATTTGTTATTAAGATGTTCCAATCCCTCAAGTTCAAATCCATCAATCACGCGGTTCTCACTGAATGCATAGGACGAGTTCCACGGGTACTTCGCCGCCAACGGATCTACGCTTAAGAACCTCCCCACCCTCGGATCATGCACGCGGTACTCAAACGCATAGCTAGTACCCACGCTGGCATTCAGTTCATCATCCTTCAATTGACCTTGGAACCCAAAGTTCTGGTCCGCAAAGCCACCACCAAAGCGGCCGGGCAGCAGCATGCCATAGGGGTCGTAATCCGCATAGCTCTTCTCGTCGGCGCGGTAATAGGCCACTAAGCCACCACTGGCCATGGCTAGGCGGCGGTCGCTCACGGTGCTGAGCACATTGCCCAGGTGGTTGCTCAGTTCGTAATGGCGCAGGCCCAGTTCACGCGACACAGAGAGCGCGGTGGTGGGGTAGCCTCCCTGGCCGTTGGTCCAGTCCGGTGCCGTTCCGTAGGCTACGCTGGTCATGGCCGTGGTGGCGCTGGTGAGGCCGCGGGTCTTCAGGCGCGCCCCGTGCCAGTTGCCCAGGCGCTTGCTTCCGTAAATGAGCGCATCCTCCTGCTTGAACCGATCGGTGTAGCTGGTGCCCCCGTTGGCTTGGTAGGTGCGGTGGTAGATGGCCATAGGGTTTCCCTGCGCGTCGTGAATGTAATACGTGCGTTCCCAATTGCTGGCGGGTTGCTGCACGGAGCTTACGCGCGGCTTCATCACCTTCGAACCCGACACCATGGCCAGTTCGCGCCCGTCGGGGCTGATCTGCAGCAGGCCGTGCTGCCCCAAGGAACTGCCCGTGATGGAGGGGGGTGAAGCGAAGCAGGCACTCGCTAAAAGCGCGCGTCGGATTCATCTAGGGCCTCGAATGGACACCCGAGCGCCGGAAGGGGGCGTTGGCACTCGGCACAGCCGAGCGCCGGTTGGGAGCATTGGCACTCGGCACAGCCGAGCGCCGGTTGGATAATCATCTGCAAAGATCATCTCGCATTCTCAGAAAGAGTAATGAATCCACTCCGAAATTTGGAAATCTTGACAAGCCAGAAGCCACCGTAATCACGGAACAAGCAACTTTCTCCTCTTCCTTATTGGATAATCCATCAATAATATTGAGTAATGAAGTGTAATTCCCAATGTAAACGTCCCTCCTCATTATAATTAGAATAGCGTGAAGATTGAGACAATCCTTCGAGCTAAAATTTCTGAGAAAGTACTCGACATTCTTTTTGTATTCTGAGTTTGATTCTAACTTTTGCCTTGTTTTAGTAACTAAATTTAAGCACATCTTCGTTGACAACAAATATCCGGGGTCAGATGGTGATACTATAATTACGCTTGTTTCAATTAAGTCAATCTTCAATTCACTCGCAACAAATGAAGATATTAATACGAAGTAACTAGTATCTATATGATTGCCCGTATCAAGTTCCAATATAATTGAACCATTATCCTCTTTGACTGAACGAATCTCCTTAAAAATGCTTGCATCGATCAATTTTGATTTATTGTCATGCCGTGCTTCTGTCATACAGATTGCCGCAAAGGCTGAAACTATTAATAGGTAGATGATTCTATTGATTAGCATTGTCAATGGTAAACTTATCGTGGTTTAATATACTTCTTTAGAGAGTCAAGTTCAGCTTCATTGTAAAACTTAGTATAATCGCCACCGAACTGGTGGTTGACATAGCTGCGAATTAATGAATCGCCGTAGTTCTTTGGCACATGAGTGTCGTACCACTCGTCTTGATTACTTGTTATCCCTGCACTAAAGCCAAACCCTCCAACAGTTGATGTCGAACTTGCCAGTCGTCTTTGGTTCCAGCGGCTATATCCGTCAAATGAACCGCCAATTAAAGAATATGCTTCGAGATGAACGTTAGTAGCACTATTGAATTCTTGTGCCAGAGATTTGGATTCGACATTACGACTATACAATTCTATCTTTCCATTACTAGCTTTATATAAATTAACGGATAAACCAAATGATTTAGTTAATTTAATTTCACTCGATTGACCTACTTCAATATTAGAACTGAAAGCTGGATTTGTGCTGATGCCCCAGCCCCACGTGGCAGTAGGTGCGTTTTTATCAAAGAGGATCTCCTTGCCTCCCCACTCTACACCGAAAATTGAAAAACCCAAGCCACTTGAATGTTGTTTAAGGACTCCAAGCGCATATGAACCACTATTGGGCGGGCAAAAATAACAAACGACAAGCTCCCGATCAAGGATTTTCCCTCCTTGTCTCCATATCATGTATTCTTCGTCGTAGTCCCATAGATAATTGTTTTTATCCTCAGAATCAATTTTTCGAGCCTCCTGAGTATAATCTGATTTACTCAATGGAATGAAGCCGGGCTCCAAACCTTCAAGCTCCACCATGTCGAGTACCCGATTCCCGCTAAAGGCATAGGTGCTATAGAAAGGATATTTTTGAGCCAACGGATCAATACTCATGAACCGACCCACCCGGGGATCATGCACCCTGTACTCAAAGGCATAGCTTGTGCCAGGGTGGAGGTTAAGTTCATCATCCTTCAACTGTCCCTGGAACCCGAAATTCTGGTCCGCAAAGCCGCCACCCAAACGCCCAGGCAACAGCATGCCATAGGGGTCGTAATCCGCATAGCTCTTCTCCTCGGCGCGGTAATATGCCACTAAGCTGCCACTGCCCATGGCCAGGCGGCGGTCGCTCACGGTGCTGAGCACATTGCCCAGGTGGTTGCTCAGCTCGTAATGGCGCAGGCCCAGTTCACGTGTAACCGAGAGGGCGGTGGTGGGGTAGCCTCCCTGCCCGTTGGTCCAAAAATCGCTTGGTACTGCGCTGTAAGTAACGCCGGTCATGGCCGTGGTGGTGCTGTTCAACTCCCGCTGTTTCAGACGCCCCCCATGCCAGTTACCCAAGCGCTTGCTGCCGTAAAGCAGCGCATCCTCCTGCTGGATAATGTCCATGTAGTTGTACGTACCAACATTGGGACCATAGGTGCGGCGGTAGATGGCCATGGGGTTGCCCTGCGCGTCGTGAATGTAATACGTGCGCTCCCAATTGCTGGCGGGTTGCTGCACCCCTGCTGAGCGCGGCTTCATCACCTTCACGGTGCGGTGGCCGGTGGCGCCGTAGCGGAATTCCAGGTCGGGGGTGCTCCCGTTGTTCGGAAGGAGGGGGTCGCGCGTTACCGAGCGCACCTTGTCCTGTAGGTTCCACGAGATGCCATCGGGACCAATACCGGCAAGGATGTCCTGCGTAAGGCGGCCTTGTTCGTCGTAGGCGTAGTTATTGTCGTTCGGGTAGGGGTAGGGGCTGATGTTCTCTTGGTCCTCCAAGTCTTCGCCCATGGTCGTTACGGGAGCAGCCTCATGCACATAGGCCAGCTTGTTCGTTCGGTCGCTGGGCAAATTGGGCTGTGAGGGGGTGTAGAGCGCGTTCGTCTCCGTGAGGTACCAATACCGAAGGTCGTCCATGATCTGCGTGCCGCCCAAATTACCCCGGCGCTGGTGCCTGTCGAAATTGCCATTGGGGTCGAAGCCGTACGACGTGTTGTACTCGTTGTTGCTGGCCAGGGTGCTGAGGTCCGTGCCGCTGTTGGCGCCTTTGTACACGGTCTGCGCCTTGATGCGGTTCAGCAGGTCGTAGCGGTACACGTTGGCGTGCAGGTTCAAGTTGGTGCCGGTGAGGTCCTGCAGTGCCGTGAGCATGCTGGGGATGTTGCCGTTGTATAACTGGCGCGGTGCGAAGGCGGTGGCATAGGTACCCGTGCTCATAGGGGGCAGCATGGTGTTGGCGCCCGAGCCGCCCACGGGGCTGTAGTCGTTGCCGTGGTAGCGCAGCACATAGCCCATGGCATCGAGCGTGAAGGGCTTGTTGAGGCCTGTGGTCTTGGCGTCCTGCCCGGCATCGGCCGCGGCGGTAAGGCGCACGCTGTTCACGCCCTTGAGCCAGCCTTGGATGGTGTAGAAGTGGTCGGTGCCCTGCACCTGC